>SCNT01000031.1 GCA_005503165.1 Sphingomonadaceae bacterium 3R27E2-A | reverse complement strand
ATCGACGCCAGCCCGCTCAATGCCCCCCGGCCACCCCCAGCGCGTCGATCTTCTTCGACTGCCGCACGATCAGCCCCGGGAACCAGCGCGCGAGGCGCGACAGGCGCTTGGCCATCTTGCCGACGGTGACGTGCACGCTCGCGCCGTGCACCGCCTCCCACGCCGCCTCGCCGACGCGCTCGACCGGCACGATCTCGAAGCCGCTCGCCGACAGGCGGTTGCGCGCGGGCTCGTTGCTGTCGGCGCTGACCTGGTCGAGCAGCGGCGTGTCGATGAAACCCGGCATCAGCGAACGCACCTTGATGCCGTGCTTGGCGAATTCGATCTCGAGCGCTTCGGTCAGCCCGCGCACCGCGAATTTGGTCGCCGAATAGACCGCGAGCCCCGCGACGCCGTAGAAACCCGACGCCGATCCGGTGTTGAGGATCGTCGCCCCCGGCGTGGCCTTGAGCAGGGGCAGCGCCATATAGATGCCGTTGACCACGCCGCCGAAATTGATCGCGATCAGCCGGTCGGCCTCCTCCGGCGCCATGTCCATATATTGTCCGCCCGACCCGATGCCGGCGTTGTTGAACAGCACGTCGAGCCGCCCGCCGCTCGCTTTGGCGAAATCTTCGAGCGCCGCCTGCCACTGGTCGCGGTCGCGCACGTCCATGACATGGCGCGACGACGCGCCCTCGGGCAGCAGCGCCGCGGTTTCGTCGATGCCCTGCGCGTTGACGTCGGCGATGCCGACGAACCAGCCCTCGCCGGCGAAATGGCGCGCGGTCGCGCGGCCGATCCCCGATCCGCCGCCGGTGATGAAAATCGCCTTCCTGCTCATCCGCGCCCTCTCCTTACATCCTTGTCAGTGACAGATGATGCGATATGGGCGGGGAGGTCAAGCCGAAAGGCGGAGATGGCGGTATGGGGTGGTGAGGGGACGAAATAATCCTCCCGGTCGCGAAGCGATGGGGAGGTGGCAGCGGCTTCAGCCGCTGACGGAGGGGCCAACGCCGTCGGGCGTCGCGCGACCGTTCGGCCCCTCCACCACCGCTTCCCGGAGTGCAGGGCTGGATTGCCGGGGGCAATCCAGCCCTGCACTCCCCCTCCCCATGGCCTGCGGCCACAGGGAGGATTTTTACGGCAACTAACGCCCGAAACCAGCCCCGCCCGCTCCGCCATTCGGATGCGCGAGCCCCCCTAGACGCCGGGCCGCTTTCACCCTATGTTCAGCATGCAGCGTGCTATAAACCGCATGTTGAACGAAAAAGGGGCTTTTTCTTTGCGTTTGTTGCTGACCCTGTTGGCTTTGCTCACCGGACTCGCCGGCGCCGATCGCGCCATGGCGGCGCCGGCGACGCCGGCCGCCATGGGGTCATTGATCCTGCTCGCCGAGACGAGCGGGCAGGCCGAAACGACCGACGCCGAACGCCGCCCCGTCGCCACGGCGCCGACGCGCCGTACGGCCACGACGGGCCGCAAGCCGCGCAAGAGTGCGCCCCCGCACTTGCCCGGCCTCCTCATCGGCAGCGACCGCGCGCTCGAATAGTGCCGGATTTCCGGGCGCATCGCGCCTGACTCCCTGATTTCGCGGTGACGCCCTGGGCGCCGCCGCCTGGCCGCAAATGCGGTCCCATCGCTCTTCATATCCCAAGGAATTCGCCATGTTCGGCAGCATTGCCAAGAGCCTGTTCGGCTCGTCCAACGACCGCTACGTCAATTCGATCCGCAAGATCGTCGACAGGATCAACGCCTTCGAACCCGCGATGCAGGCGCTTGGCGAAGCCGAGCTGCAGGCGCAGACCCCCAGGCTTCGCGCGCGGCTCGAAGCCGGCGAAACGCTCGACGACATCCTGCCCGAGGCCTTTGCGACGGTGCGCGAGGCCGCGGTCCGCACGCTCGGCATGCGCCATTTCGACGTCCAGCTGATCGGCGGCGTCGTGCTCCACCGCGGCGAGATCGCCGAAATGGCGACGGGCGAGGGCAAGACGCTGATGGCGACGCTCCCCTGCTATCTGAACGCGCTCGAGGGCAAGGGCGTGCATGTCGTGACGGTCAACGACTATCTCGCGAAGCGCGACGCCGAGTGGATGGGCACCATCTATAATTACCTCGGCCTGACCACCGGCGTGATCGTCCCGAACCTCAACGAGATGCAGCGCCGCGAGGCGTACAACGCCGACATCACCTATGCGACGAACAACGAGCTGGGCTTCGATTACCTGCGCGACAATATGAAGTTCGACCGCCAGCAGATGGTCCACCGGGCGTTCAATTTCGGCATCGTCGACGAGGTCGATTCGATCCTGATCGACGAGGCGCGCACGCCGCTGATCATCTCGGGCCCGACCGACGACAAGTCGGAGCTGTACATCCGCGTCAACGAGGTCGTGCACCAGCTGGTCGAAGCCGATTATGAGAAGGACGAAAAGTCCAAGTCGATCAGCCTGACCGAAGAGGGCACCGAGCATGTCGAGCGGCTGCTCGAGGCCGCGGGGCTGCTCCAGGGCAGCAACCTCTACGACATCGAGAACACGCAGGTCGTCCATCACGTCAACCAGGCGCTGAAGGCGATCATCATGTTCAAGCTCGACACCGACTATATCGTCAAGGACGGCAAGGTCGTGATCATCGACGAGTTCACCGGCCGCATGATGGACGGGCGTCGCTGGTCCGACGGCCTGCACCAGGCGGTCGAGGCCAAGGAGGGCGTGCAGATCGAGCCCGAGAACCAGACGCTCGCCTCGATCACCTTCCAGAATTATTTCCGCATGTACCCGAAGCTTTCGGGCATGACCGGCACCGCCGCGACCGAAGCGGCCGAATTCTTCGACATCTACAAGATGAATGTCGTCACCATCCCGACCAACCGCCCGATCGCGAGGCGGGACGAGGAGGACGAATTCTACAAGAATATCACCGACAAGTTCGGCGCGATCGCCAAGACGATCCGCGAAGCGAACGAGCGCGGCCAGCCGGTGCTGGTCGGCACGGTGTCGATCGAGAAGTCGGAACTGCTGTCCTCCTATCTCGAAAAGGAAGGCGTGCCGCACAGCGTCTTGAATGCGCGTTTCCACGAGAGCGAAGCGCATATCGTCGCGCAGGCGGGCCGCACCGGCGCGGTGACCATCGCGACCAACATGGCGGGCCGCGGCACTGACATCAAACTGGGCGGCAACGAGGAGTTCCGCATCGAGGATGAGCTGAAGGATATGCCCGAGGGCCCCGAGCGCGACGCCGCGATCGAGCGGATCAAGGCCGAGGTCGCCGCCGAGCGCGAGGCGGTGAAGGCGGCGGGCGGGCTGTTCGTGCTCGCGACCGAGCGTCACGAAAGCCGCCGCATCGACAACCAGCTGCGCGGCCGGTCGGGGCGTCAGGGCGATCCCGGCCTGTCGAAATTCTACCTCTGCCTCGACGACGATCTGCTGCGCATCTTCGGCCCCGACACGCTCTTCTCCAAGATGATGAACAAGAATCTGGAGGACGGCGAAGCGATCGGCTCGAAATGGCTGTCGAAGGCGATCGAGACCGCGCAGAAGAAGGTCGAGGCGCGCAACTACGACATCCGCAAGCAGGTCGTCGAATATGACAATGTCATGAACGACCAGCGCAAGGTGATCTACGAGCAGCGCGGCGAGATCATCGACAGCGAGACCGTCGACGACGTCATGGTCGCGATGCGCGCCGAGACGGTGAATGCGATCGTCGCCGATGCCTGCCCACCGGGCAGCTATCCCGAGCAGTGGGACGTCGAGGGGATGAAGGCGCGGGTCGCCAACATCCTCGACCTCGACCTGCCGATCGAAGACTGGCTGCAGGAAGACGCGGTCGACCCCGAGGTGTTCGAGGAGCGCATCCAGGAACGCGCCGACGCGCTCGCCGCCGAAAAGGCCGCGCTGGTCGACGGCGATACGTGGAAGAGCATCGAAAAGTCGGTGCTGCTCCAGACGCTCGACCATCATTGGAAAGAGCATCTCTCGACGCTTGACGCGCTGCGCCAGGTCGTCTTCCTGCGCGCCTATGCGCAAAAGCAGCCGATCAACGAATATAAGCAGGAAGCCTTTGGCCTTTTCGAGCGCATGCTGTCGAACATCCGCGAAGATGTGACGCGCACCGTGGCAAGGCTCGACCTCCGCTTCGAAGAGCCCGAGCCGATGCCGCTCCCCGACCTGCCCGATTTCCTGACCACGCACATCGACCCGTTCACCGGCGACGACAACAGCGCCGACATCGACGGCGGGTCGCTGGGGGTGATCGCCAACACGCTGCCGCCGATGCAAATCCCGCGGCCCGACCTGCCGCAGGGCGAAAATCCTTACGCGGAGCTGGAGATCAGCCGAAATGCGCCGTGCCCGTGCGGGTCGGGGCGCAAGTACAAGCACTGCCACGGCGCGCTGTGATGGCGGGCGCCGGCCGGATCGCGCCGAGGATGCGGCGCGAGAGGCGGCGATAAAGGCGTTGGCTCCTGGTCGTGACGGAATTGAAGCCCCGAGCGGCGTTGGATGGCGGGTTCGGGGCGGTCTCGGTCAAGCCGCCCTGTAATCCCGTTCATGCGAACCGAAATAGGGGACGGTCGGATCCACCCCAAAGCCGATTCTCGTCCTACCGCGCAAGCGGTACCACCCGGAACTTCGGACGGTCGCCCGTCATCTCGGCGTGCACCATCGCATATTCGGGCACCGGCATCCATGTCGCGCTGTTCGACGATAGGGGCTCCGACGCGACGATGATCGCGCGGGGTTCCTCCTCGCCGCCGACCATCTGCCACTCGCCGTCGTGCAGGCCGTAGTCGCGACCGGTGGTGAACCACATCGACAGGAAATTCATGTTCGCCTCGTGCACCTGATCGGGCGACCCGGTACGGTAACGGCCGAAATCGAAACAGTGGCGCAGCCCCAGGATCTGGCGGCCGGTGGTCAGGAACAAATTGCAGCTCGACGAGATGGCGATTCCATGATGGCGGCGCGCGCGTTCGAGGATGTCGACCGTCGCCTGCACCGCGGCGATCAGGGTGTCGCCGTCGGGCTCGGCGCGCCAGTCGGCAAGCTGCGACAGCAGCAGCGCATAAACCCATTCGCTGTCGGTGGATCCCGAAATCTGCGCGAGCAATTCGGGGGCGATGTCGCGCATCAGCGTGCCCTTCATCTCGCCGATGCGATAGATGTCGCCGTTATGCGCCATCGCGACCGCAGCGTCGGCGAAATGGAAGGGGTGGGTGTTCTGTTCGCTGACCTTGACCGTCGTCGAATAGGCGACGCCGCGGACATGCGCGATCACGCATTCGGCGCGCGTCTTGGTCGCCAGCGACTTGAGGTTCCCGTCGAAGATCGGGAGCGACGGCGAGCGGTAGCGGTACGGCTCGGCCGGCACATGGGAGGCCGAATCCCACGCCATCATCCCGAACCCCGCGAGGTTCAGCATGTGCAGCATCTTGGGCATATAGGCCTGGTTGACCAGGCTGCTATCGGGCTTGAACAAGAGGTCGTCGAGCGTGACGCGCTCGCCCAGATACATCAACGCCCGGCACATCGGCTGTCCCCGTCTTGCCCCACGGAGCGAGGCTACACGAGGGGAGGGGCTTAGGCCAGCACCTCGGGATAGAGCGCCTTCCGCGCGCGCGCCGGGTCGAGCCCATAATGATGCGCCACCGCATCGGCGATCACCGCCTCCAGGCTGCGCGTCGGTTTGAGGTCGCGGCCGTCGAGCAGCGCGCCCTCGCCAAGCCCCGGCCAGTCGGCCGAGACCTGCCCGCCTGCCGCGAGCGCCCCGCCGAAGAGCAGGGCGGCCGAACCCGTGCCATGGTCGGTGCCGCCGGTGCCGTTGACCGCGACAGTGCGCCCGAACTCGGTCGCGACGATCACGAGCGTATTCGCCCATGCGACGCCGAGCCCGGTCTTGACCGCGCCGACGAGCTGGTCGAGCCCGCGCAGCTGCGCCGCAAGCCGCCCACGCTGGCCGCTGTGCGTATCCCAGCCGCCGGTCTCGACCATCATCACGCGCGCGCCGTCGACCGGCGCCATCAGCGACGCCGCGAGCGCGCCGAGTTCGGCGCCGTTGCGGCCGTTGTTGCCGCCGATGTCGCCCGCCAGCTCCCGCGTCTTGATCGCGCTGTCCCACAGGGGGTGCAGAAGTTCGTCCTTGGCATAGAGCGACGACAGCCGTGCGATCAGGTCGGCGTCGGCCTGCGGCAGGCGGCTTGGGGCATAGGTGCCGACGGGGAGCGCGCCGCGCAGCGCGAGCGGCACCGCGGGGGCGATCGCCAGCGCGTCGCGCTCGCTCGCGGGGAGCAAAGTGAGCAACCGGTTGAGCCAGCCGTCTTCGCGGCCATAGGGGCGCGTGCCGCCGCCCTCGAGCATATTCTGCCCGTCGAAATGCGAGCGGTCGCGGTACGCCGTCGCGACCGCATGCGCGACATGCGCCTCGCGCGCGGCGAACAGCCCCGCGGCGCCCGTCAGCGCCGGGTGGAGCGTGAACATCCCGTCGAGCTCGGCCCCCGTCGCAGCCTCGTCGGCGAGCGCCCGGCGTGCGGCGGCAAAGGCGGGGTCGCCGATCGGCGCGGCGATCGCCAGCCCGTCGGCGGCGCCGCGCTGGATCACGAACAACAGGCGGCGGCTGGTTGGCGCGGCGGCACAGGCCATTCGCGGCAGGGCGCCGGCGGCGAGGACGCCGAGGCCGGCAGCGAGAACGGTGCGGCGGGTGAGGATCATCGTCTATCTCCGCAGGAAAGCCGGGCTTGCGAACAACATCGCCAGACCCTGGCCCGGGCTGTCGGCGCGCGCGATCGCTTCGCCGGTGGCGGGGTCGAGCGCGTCGGCGAGGAGCAGGGGGGTGAGGCGGCGCGCGTCGGTGCGGTCGCCGATTCGCCCCGCGATGCGGCTTGCGAGTTCGACGCGCTGCATCAGCGCCGCCGACCCCGCCCAGGTCGCGACCTTGTCATCATAGCCCGCGGGCGATCCCGGTCGCCACACCGGCTGGCCGAGCTGAGCGAAGAGCGCGGCGATATTCTGCCGCTCGCCGAGCGCGGGGAGCTTGAGCCCGCGCATCAGCGACACCGTCCAGTCCCACGGCGACTTGAACATCGCGGGCCCCGCCTGCCACGGCTCGGGCGAGGCGACGAGGGTGCGGTAGAGCGAGGGGAGGTCGCCGCCGCTCTTCAGGAAATCGGCCGACAGCCGCTCGACCAGCGGGCGGGGGATCGTCGGCGGTGAAATGGCGCGCGAGCTTGGTCGCGATATGCTGCGCGGTCGCGGGGTGGACGGCGAGATCGCGCAGCACCGCCTCGGCCTGTTTGGCGCCGCCGTCGGCGTAGCGCTTGCCGAGGATGGTCTGTTCGCCCGGCTGGTGGAGCTGGGGAATGAACACCGTCTCGCCCGGGGCGGCGCCGGCGGGCATCAGCCGCTGCCCCGCGCCGCGGCCGAGCCCCGCGACGGTGAGGCCGGTGAGCGCCTTGGCGAAAGCGGTGACGTCGGCCTGCGTGTAGCCGGTGCGCACGCCGAGCGTGTGCAGCTCCAGTATCTCGCGTGCCAGATTCTCGTTGAGCCCGGGCCCGGGGCGGTTCTGCCGCCGCCGGATGCGCGTCGCGACCGGGCTGTCGGGGCCGAAGCTCTGCGCCTGGTCGAGGTAGAGTAACATCGCGGGGTGGCGCACCGCGGCGATCAGCAGGTCGGCGAATTTGCCCGTGATGTGCGGGCGGATTGCCTCGAACTCGTAATTGCCGGTGAAACCGATCACCGCGATCTTGTCGGCGGATACCGCGAAATGATTGGACCAGAAATGCGTGAGCCGCTCGGCGAAGGGCGTAGGCGAGGCGACGGCAGTCGTCAGGCGCGCCGCGACACCATCGACATAGTGGCGGCGGATCGCCGAGCGTGCCAGGCGGCGAAGCTCGGGATCCATGCCTTTCTCTTCCTCGCTCATCGGCGCGGCCTCGGCGGCCTCGCGGCGCATCGCCCGGCGGTCCTCGCGATATTCGATGTAAGCGGTGGCGATCGCCGCGCGGCCTTCGAGCGCCGCGATCGGCGGGGGCGCGGGGTCGAAGTCGGCAAGTTGGCGCAGCAGCCAGGCCCTGGGGTCGTGGATCGCGGGATCGTCCCAGCGACGCCCGAGCCCGAAGCGATTGGCGGCAAGATATTGGATCGCCATGCGAATGCCCTTCCTGACGGAAACGCATCATCACAGTCTTTTGTCGCAAAACCGTCCCAGCGCGAACGGTTCGCCTCAGGAGAGCGGCTTGTCGTAGATCTGGTAGACGCGGTTGATCGTCGCCTCGATCGCCGCGGCAACGGCGTTCATCCCCTGATTGTCGTCTAGCACCCAGCCGATGTCGCCGAATTTGGTGTCATAGTCGCGCACCGCGTCGCGGCGGATGAATTCGATCATCATGAAGGCGAGCGTGCTCGCCATGCGACTGTGCTGCAGTTTCTTGGCGACCCCCATCAAGGGAACGCGCAAGGTCAGGCTCTTGGGCTTCCTCAGCCACCACAGCAGCCGCGCCCAGTTGAAGGGCCATAGCGTCCCGTCCATGTCGATCAGCTGCTCGTTGATATTGGGCAGCACGATCATGAACGCGACGGGCTCGCCATCGAGTTCGGCGACGCGGATCAGATCCTCGAAGACGATGTCCTTCAATTTTTTGCCGATGAAGGCGATCTCGCTGTCGGTCAGCGGGACAAAACCCCAATTGTCCGACCAGGCGTCGTTGAGCAGCCCCATGATCAGCCGCGCCTCGGCGTCGAAATTCTTCTTGTTCACCTTGCGGATGCGGATGCGCTCGTTCTTCTCGCCCGCCGCGACGATGCGGTTGACCAGCGGCGGGAAGCCGTCGTCGACGCGCACGCCATAGTTGAGCAATTTCTTGACCGGGTTGTGGCCGGCGTCCTCGATCCAGCTGCGATAGAGCGGGCTGTTGTGCCCCATCATGATCGTCGGCACATCGTCGAAACCCTCGATCAGCAGCCCGGGTTCGTCCCAGATCGAAATCGACAGCGGGCCGAGCGCGCGCGTCATGCCCTGGCTGCGCAGCCAGTCCTCGGCGGTAACGAGCAAGGCGCGCGCGACTTCGCCATCCTCGGCCTCGAACATGCCCCAATTGCCCGTGCCGGGGCCCATGCCCTGGGCGGCGGGCTGTTCGAGCGCGAGCGTGTCGATATGGGCGGAGATGCGCCCGACCGTCCGGCCGTCGCGGCGCGCGGTGAACAATTGCGCCTTGCCATGCTCGTACCAGGGATTCTTGCCCGGGGTCAGCAGGTCGTAGACGTCGTTCCTCAGCGTCGGCACCCACGCGGGATCGCCGCGGTTGAGGCGATAGGCGAGCTCGACGAATTCGCGCTTGTCGGCCTTGGTCTTTACCGGATGGATGGTGACGGGGCCCTGTTGATGTGCGGCCATGGCTGGTTTCCTGGTTTCGGCTTCTTATATGGAATGGCGAGGCATTAGGGCATAGCTGTGGCGCTGGCGACCCGCATTCGGCCATTTTGCTGCCATGAAATCATGGTGAAGGCATGGATATGACGACGATCACCCCCCCCGCCGATCGGCTCGCGACCCCCTTTGCACCGGCCGCGGCCAAGGCGCCCAAATTGTCCGTAGCGGACGACAAGGCGATGCTGCGCGCGGCGTCGGAGCTGACGCGCGACCTCGTCAATCCCAGCGCGCGTATCTACTGGACCGATTTTCTCGGCTCGGCGCTGCTCGGCTATGCCGGCGTCGCGGGGGCGATCTTCGCGCCGTCGATGCCGCTGGCACTCGCTGCGGCGCTGGTCGCGGTGCTCGCGCTCTACCGCGCGGGCAGCTTCATCCACGAGCTGACGCATATCCGCAAAAATGCGCTGCCGGGCTTCCGCCTCGCGTGGAACGCCCTGATCGGCGTGCCGATGCTGATCCCGTCCTTCCTCTACGAAGGCATCCACAGCCTGCACCACAACCGCACCAAATATGGCACGGTCGAGGATCCCGAATATCTTCCGCTTGCGCTGATGAAGCCGTGGACCGTGCCGCTGTTCGTGGTCGTCGCGGCGATCGCGCCGGTCGCCTTGCTGTTCCGATTCGCGGTACTCACGCCCCTTTCCTTGCTGATTCCGCCCCTGCGCAGGCTGGTGATGGCGCGCTATTCGGGGCTGATCATCAACCCGCTGTTCCGCCGCCGCCCGCCCGAGGGCGAATTCCGCCGCCAATGGGCGTGGCAGGAGGGCGGCGCCTGGGCCTGGTCGACCTTGCTGATCGCCGCGGGCGTCTTGGGCTGGGTGCCGCTGCGTGCGCTGCTGATCTTCGGCGCGATCGCCTCGGCCAGCCTGGTGTTCAACCAGATCCGCACGCTCGTCGCGCATCTATGGGAAAATGACGGCGGCGAACTGACCGTCACCGCGCAGTTCCTCGACAGCGTCAACGTTCCGCCTCCGGGCCTGTTGCCCGAAATCTGGGCGCCGGTCGGGCTGCGCTATCACGCGCTGCATCACCTGCTCCCCGGTGTGCCCTATCACGCGCTGCCCGAGGCGCACCGCCGCCTGAAGGACGCACTGCCCGCGGATTCGCAATATCATGGCGCGAATTACGACGGGCTGCCGGGGCTGGTCGTGCGGCTGGTGCAGGGCTCGGCGCGCGGCGGCGCCGCGGCCTGAGCCCTCGCGAGGCGGTCGCCTCCAGGGACGGGTCTCCCGATAGGATGGCCCTTCGGATATCTACAGCTTTCGTCAGTCGAGGTTGGGGCGCAGCCAGCGCGTCGCGGTCTCGATATCGACCCCGCGCCTTCGTGCATAGTCCTCGAGCTGGTCGCTGCCGATGCGCGCCACGCCGAAATACTGGCTCTCCGGGTGCCCGAAATAGAAGCCGCTGACCGCCGCGGTGGGCAGCATCGCAAAGCTTTCGGTCAGGACCAGCCCGGCATTGTCGCCTGCCTGCAGCAAGTCGAAGAGAATCGGTTTCAGGCTGTGGTCGGGGCACGCCGGATAGCCGGGCGCCGGGCGGATGCCGCGATATTCCTCCTTGATCAGTGCCTCGTTGGTGAGCTGCTCTCCCGGCGCATAGCCCCACAGCGTGGTGCGGACATGCTGGTGCAGCCGCTCGGCGAAGGCCTCGGCAAAGCGGTCGGCGAGCGCCTTCAGCAAAATGTCCGAATAATCGTCCTTGTCGGCGCGGAAACGTTCGGAGTGCGGCTCGATGCCGTGGATGCCGACTGCGAAGCCGCCCATCCAGTCGCCCGCGGGATCGATGAAGTCGGCGAGGCACATGTTCGCGCGGTCGCGGCTCTTCTTGATCTGCTGGCGCAGGAACGGAAGCGTCACATGGCGTTCCTCCTCGGCGAGGTGGATGACGACATCGTCGCCGTGCCGCGCACACGGCCAGAAGGCGCAAACGCCGCGCGCGGTCAGCCATTTCTCCGCGATCAGTCTGTCGAGCATGGCGTCGGCATCGGCCTTCAGCGCCACCGCCGTCTCGCCGACCACCTCATCCTCGAGGATCGAGGGATAGGTGCCATGCAATTCCCATGCGCGGAAGAAGGGCGTCCAGTCGATGCACTCGCGCAGGTCAGACAGCGACCAATCGTCGAAGCGGTGGAGTCCGGGCTGCAGCGGCGGCGCGGGCTTGTCGCTCAGATAGGCATCGTAATAATTGGCGCGCGCCTCTTCCAGCGTGTGGAGCACGCTCTGTCCCTTGCCCGCGCGCACGTCGCGGACATGGGCATAATCGTCCTTGAAGCCTTTGACATAGGCGTCGCGCCCGGTGTCGCTGACCAGCGCGGTCGCAACCCCGACCGCGCGGCTCGCGTCGAGCACGTGCAGAACCGGCCCCTGATAGGCCGGGTCGATGCGCAGCGCCGTATGGACCTTCGATGTCGTCGCACCGCCGATCAGCAGCGGCATCGTCATGCCCGCGCGCTGCATCTCCTCGGCGACGGTCACCATCTCGTCGAGCGAGGGGGTGATCAGGCCGCTGAGGCCGATGATGTCGGCGTCATTCTCGTTCGCCGCCTCGAGGATCTTGCTCCACGGCACCATCACGCCCAGATCGACGATCTCGAAGCCGTTGCATTGCAGCACGACGCCGACGATATTCTTGCCGATGTCGTGGACGTCGCCCTTGACGGTCGCCATCACGACCTTGCCCTTGCCCTTGGCGCCCGGCTCCTTCGCCGCCTCGATGAAGGGCAGCAGGTGCGCCACCGCCTTCTTCATCACGCGCGCCGATTTCACGACCTGCGGCAGGAACATCTTGCCCGACCCGAACAGGTCGCCGACGACGTTCATGCCGTCCATCAACGGGCCTTCGATGACCTCGATCGGGCGCGGCAGCGCGAGGCGCATTTCTTCGGTATCGTCGACGATATAGGCGTCGATGCCCTTGACCAGCGCATGTTCGAGGCGCTTTTCGACCGCCCAGCCGCGCCATTCCTCGGCGGCCTTTTCCTGCGCGCCACCGGTGCCCTTGTAACGTTCCGCCAGCGCGATCAGCCGTTCGGTTGGGCTTTCCGCTTCGCCTTCGATCTTGCGGTTGAGCACGACATCCTCGACCGCCTGCCTGAGTTCGGGGTCGATCGTGTCATAGACGTCGAGCTGCCCCGCGTTGACGATCGCCATGTCGAGCCCGGCGGGGATCGCATAGTAAAGGAAGACGCTGTGCATCGCGCGGCGCACGACCTCGTTGCCGCGGAAGCCGAAGCTCAGGTTCGAGAGGCCGCCCGAGAAATGGACGTGCGGGCAGCGGCTGCGGATTTCCTTCACCGCCTCGATGAAATCGACCGCATAATTGTCATGTTCCTCGAGGCCGGTGGCGACCGCGAAGATGTTGGGGTCGAAGATGATGTCCTCGGGCGGGAAGCCAATGGTCATCAAGAGCTTGTAGGCGCGCTCGCAAATCTCGATCTTGCGCTCTTTGGTGTCGGCCTGCCCGACCTCGTCGAACGCCATCACGACGACCGCGGCGCCATAGTCCATGCATTTCTTCGCATGGGCCAGGAATTGCGCCTCGCCTTCCTTCATGCTGATCGAATTGACGATGGGCTTGCCGGGCACGCATTTGAGCCCCGCCTCGATCACGCTCCATTTCGAACTGTCGATCATGACGGGCACGCGCGCGATATCGGGCTCGGCGGCGATCAGCTTCAGAAAGGTCGTCATCGCATATTCGGCGTCGAGCAGGCCCTCGTCCATGTTGACGTCGATGATCTGCGCGCCGTTCTCGACCTGCTGGCGCGCGACCTCGACCGCCGCGGCATAGTCGTCGGCGAGGATCAGCTTCTTGAACGCCGCCGATCCGGTGACGTTGGTGCGCTCGCCGATGTTGACGAAGGTGGAGGAGGAGGTGGTTTCGGTCATGGTCTTCTTTTCAAGCCCCTCCCCTTCAGGGGAGGGGTTGGGGTGGGGGTCCGCAGGGTAGCGCAAGGCCGCTGGCCCTCACCCCCGGCCCCTCCCCTGAAGGGGAGGGGTGAATTTGGCTACGCCGCCATCGTGAAGGGCTCCAGCCCCGCGAGCCGCGTCCGCACCGGCACCTCGGGCAGCGCGCGCGCGGGCATGCCTTCGACCGCCTTCGCGATCGCCGCGATATGCGCCGGGGTCGAGCCGCAGCAGCCGCCGAGGATGTTGACCTGCGCATGTTCGGCCCATTCGCCGACCAGTCCCGCGGTGGTATCGGGCATCTCGTCATATTCGCCGAGTTCGTTGGGCAGCCCCGCATTGGGATAGACCATGATCAAAGTGTCGGCGATCTCGCTGAGCGTCTTGACGTGCGGCCGCAGCTGCGTCGCGCCGAAGGAGCAGTTGAGCCCGATGGTCAGCGGCCGGGCATGGCGCACAGCGTGCCAGAATGCCTCGACCGTATGCCCCGACAGGTTCCGGCCGCTGAGGTCGGTCAGCGTCATCGACAGCATGATCGGCAGGTCGCGGCCGAGCGCGTCGCCGGCCTCGATCGCGGCCATGATCCCGGCCTTGGCGTTGAGCGTGTCGAAGATCGTCTCGATCAGGATGAAATCGACCCCGCCCTCGACCAGCGCGTCGATCTGTTCGCGGTACACCTCTTTCAGATGGTCGAAGTCGATCTCGCGAAAGCCGGGGTCGTTGACGTCGGGCGACAGCGACAGGGTCTTGTTGGTCGGGCCGATCGCGCCGGCGACGAAGCGCGGACGGCCATCCTGCGCCTGGAACTCGTCGGCGATGCGGCGGGCGAGCTTCGCGCTTTCGACGTTGATCTCGCGCACCAGATGTTCGGCGCCATAATCGGCCTGGCTGATCCGGTTGGCGCTGAAGGTGTTGGTCTCGGCGATGTCGGCCCCCGCCGCGAAATAGGCGCGGTGGATGCTCTCGGGGACGTGCGGAGCGGTCAGCGCGAGGATGTCGTTATTGCCCTTCTGGTCGTGCGACAGCCCCAGCGTGCCGGCATAATCGGCCTCGGACAATTTCCAGTTCTGGATCTCGGTCCCGAACGCGCCGTCGGTGATCAGGATGCGCTCCTTCGCGGCGGCGAGCAGGGCTTCGCGGGCGCTCATCGTCGAATTGGCGGTCATGCGGCTTTCTCCGTCGCGGGCACCGCCGGGCGGACCCCCAGCATATGGCAGATCGCGTAGCTGAGCTCGGCGCGGTTGAGCGTGTAGAAATGGAAATCGCGCACACCGCCCGCGTACAGCCGACGGCAGAGTTCGGCGGCGGTCGTTGCGGCGACGAGCTGGCGCGCGGCGGGCAGGTCGTCGAGGCCGTCGAAGAGCTGCGCCAGCCAGCGCGGCACGGCGGTGCCGCACATCGCCGACATGCGGGTGATCGCGCCGAAATTGCTGACCGGCATGATACCCGGCAGGATCGGCGCGCTGATCCCCGCCGCCGCCGCGGCGTCGCGAAAGCGGAAGAAGGTGTCGGGTTCGAAAAAGAATTGCGACACCGCGCGCGTCGCCCCGGCATCGAGCTTACGCTTGAGATTGTCGATGTCGGCCGCGGGGCTCAGCGCTTCGGGATGCGTCTCGGGGTTGGCGGCGACCGAGATTTCGAACGGTGCGATCTCCAGCAGCCCCGAGACCAGCTCGGCCGCGCAGCTATAGCCGTCGGGCCGCGCCTGGAAGCGCTCGCCCTGCACCGGCGGGTCGCCGCGCAGCGCGACGATGTGGCGTACCCCCGCGTCCCAATAGGCCTGCGCGACCTCGGCGATCTCGTCGCGGCTGGCATCGACGCAGGTCAGGTGGGCGGCGGCGGGAATGCTCGTTTCCTGGACGATGCGCGCGACGGTCGCATGGGTGCGCTCGCGCGTCGAGCCGCCCGCGCCATAGGTCACCGACACGAAATTGGGGCCGAGCGGTTCGAGCGTGCGGATCGATTCCCACAAGGTCTCGCCCATCTTCTCGGTCTTGGGCGGGAAAAATTCGAAGCTGATGCCGATGTCGCCGGCAAGCCCGGCGAACAGGGGCGAGGCGGCTGCGCGGCGCGCCTCCGACTGCGAGGGAAGGGATGTCGTCGTCATGCCGCAAGCCTTTTGCGTTGCCCGTCCTCGCGGACGGGGGATTGATCTTCGTCGCTGCGGCGGCGGCCGAGCCATAGCTTGACCGCGAGGTCGCCGCCTTCGAGCGTCTGCGCCGTTTCGAGCACCATGCCCGCCGAAGCAAACCAGCCGCGGATCTGGGCATCGGAGAAACCGAGGCGCGCATGCGCCGCGAGGGTGCGCATTTCCTCATCCTCGTGCGGCGCAAAATCGACGATCAGCAGGTGCCCGCCGCCGCGCAGCACGCGGCTCGCCTCGGCGATCACCCGGTCGGGTTCGTGCGCGAAGTGCAGCGCCTGGTGGATCACGACACTGTCGATGCTGGCGTCGGCGAGCGGCAGATTCAGGAAATCGCCCTGCACCAGGTCGATCGGCACCGGCTGGCCCGACAGCTTGGCGCGCGCAATGCGCAGCATTTCGGGGCTGCGGTCGAGCGCGGTGATGCGGCGCACGGTCGGCGCGAAGATTTCGGCCATGCGGCCGGTGCCCGTACCGATGTCGAGCAGATGGCCGAGCCGGCGATTGTGCATCAGCGCCAGCATCGCAGCCTCGACCTCGCTCTCGGCGACGTGACGCGAGCGGATCGCGTCCCATTCGGCGGCATGGTCGGCGAAATAGCGTTCGGCGACCGCGGCGCGGTCGGCGCGCACCGCCGCGAGCCGCTGCGCGTCGTAACCGACGATCAAGGCTTCGCGCGGCGAAAAGGGCCATTCCTCGGCGCGCGCCAGTATATGGCCGACCGGGCCGTCCTCGGCGATGCGCAGGAACACCCAGCTGCCTTCGCGCCGCCGCTCGACGATCCCCGCCTCGGCCAGGATTCGCACATGGCGCGACACGCGCGGCTGGCTTTGTTCGAGCACGACCGCGAGCTCGCCGATCGCCAGTTCCATTTCGCGCAGCAGGGCGACGACTCGCAGGCGGGTCGGGTCGGCCAGCGCACGGAAAATGTCGAGCAACTCGGTCATGATGATACATATAAAGATTTCTTTATATCTAGTCAACCAGACCACGCGCCGCATTTTCCACAGCTTTCGCCCAGATGAACGGGCGCCTTGTCGCAATTGCGCCGGGCGGCGCAAAAACCCCGTTGCGCGGCTTTTTGCGAAACTGTAGCGGTAAAGCCGGTTGGCAATTCGCCGGTTTATCCGGAATGCTACCGATCAGTTCAATCGAGAGGGGTATTCCCACATGAAAAAGACCATCACTCTGTCGCTCGTCCTCGCTGCATCGCTGGGTCTCGCCGCTTGCGGCGAAAAGAAGGCTGAGGAAGCCGCGACCACCGAAGCGACCGCCGAGCCCGAAGCTGCTGCCGATGGCGCGATGGACGCCGCTGCCGGCGCCGCCGACGCTGCCGCCACGGCGACCGACGCCGCTGCCGGCGCTGCCGACGCGGCTGCCGCTGGCGACACCGCTGCCGCGACCGACAAGGCCGCCGAGGCCGCCAAGGCCGCGACCGAAGCCACCGACGCCGCCAAGGGCGCGATGGAAGAAGCCAAGAAGTAAGCTTCTTCCCGGCTGTCGACCGGAAGAAAAAGGGGGGTCGCCGGTTCCATCCGGCGGCCCTTTTTCGTTTCGGAACAGCGAGCAGATGGGCGTCTTGGCGCTGCACGGTTGCCAAGGACGGCGGTGGCCGTTAGTCCTTTGCCGCAGGGGCCGGATGCCGGTCACCTTGGCATTCGAAAGGAATTTACATGCGCAAACTCATCATCGCTTCGGTCGCCGCGGCTGCCTTCAGCCTGACCGCCTGCTCGGAAAAGACCCAGGACGCCGCCGAAGCGACCGCGGAATCGGCCGCTGACGACGCCGCCGCTGCGGGCGATGCCGCTGCCGAAGCGACCGCCGAAGCCGCCGACGCGACCGCCGAAGCCGCCAAGGACGCCGGCAACGCCGTCGAGGGCACCGTGAACGCGGCCGGCGACGCCGCCGCTGCCGCGGGCGACAAGGTCGAGGAAGAAACCGCCAAGGCCGCCGCCAACGACGAGAAGAAGTAAGTCGTCGGCGCGCTTTAGCGTGCACTGAAACGGGGGCTCCATTCCGCAAGAATGGAGCCCTTTTTCGTTGGGAGATCGTGCATGAACCGGACCCTTTTGCTGCTCCCCGCCGTCGCCGCGCTGGCGCTGGGAGCGTGCAGCCGCACCGATAACGAACCCGGCCCCGGCGGGGTGACCGTCGCCGAGGCCAAGGCGCTCGACGATGCCGCCGAAATGCTCGAAAGCCGTGACGCGGTGCCGCCCGCCGAGGCCGAGGCGGCGGCGAAGGAAAGCGCGGGCGAATAGGACTTCCCCTGCGCCCGGCGACGACGTAGACCGGTATCGTCCCGCGACTGGCGCTGACGATGGAGCCCCATCAGGGAGCGGGACTTCGCCGACCGGCGAAGGAGCCGCGCGCCTGGGCGTCCCTTCCTGTCATAGGAGTACGCCGTGACCGACGCAGCCGCTATCCAGATCGTCTTTCCGTTGTTTGCGGACATCACCCAGCTCGACTTCACCGCGCCCGCCCAAGCACTGTGCCGGATGCCCGGCGCGCAGCTGGCGGGCGCCGCCAAAAGCCGCGCCGCGATCGCCACCGACAGCGGCTTCTCGATCCTGCCGACGCATGATTTCGCCTCCTGCCCCCAGGCCGACATCCTCTGCATCCCCGGCGGGCATGGCGTCACCGAAGCGCTGGCCGACGAAGCGACGATCGATTTCATCGCGCGACAGGCGGCGGGCGCGACATGGGTCACGAGCGTATGCACCGGCGCCTTCCTGCTCGGCCGGGCGGGGCTGCTGGCGGGCAGGCGCGCGACGACGCATTGGGGTTATGCGCATCTGCTGCCGCTGGTCGGGGCGACCTATGAGAAAGCGCGCATCGTCGAGGACGGCCATGTCGTGACCTGCGGCGGGGTGACCTCGGGGCTCGATTTCGCGCTGACGCTCATCGCGCGCATCCGCGGCGTTGCCGTCGCGCAGGCGATCCAGCTGGCGATCGAATATGATCCCGCGCCGCCCTTTGCCGGCGGCCATCCCGACCGCGCGCCCGCCGCGGTCACCGACGGGCTGAAGGCGCGCATCTATGACGCGGCGGCGGCGCGGATGGAGGCGGCGCTGACCGCATCCTAGCGGCAGTCGGTCAGCGCGATCTCGAACAGTTTCGACCAATATTTGCCGGTCACGAACAGGCGCTTGGCCTTCGCGTCCCAGGCGATGCCGTTGAGCACCGCGTCATGGTCGTTGCCGCCGGCCTGGTCGCGCAGGCCGCCCAGGTCGACGATATATTTGACCGCGCCGCTCGCGGGATCGATGCGCACGATCGCGTCGGTCATCCAGACATTGGCCCAGATCTCGCCGCCCACTGTCTCGAGTTCGTTGAGCATCGGCAGCGGGGTGCCCGACAGCCGCACCGTTATCTTTTTTCCTTCCGTCATCGTCGCGGGGTCGAAGAAGCGGAGCTCGGGCGTGCCGTCGCTGAGCACCAGGCTGTCGCCGACCATCGTGACGCCCCAGCCCTCGCCGCTGTAGCGGAAATCGCCGACCGGCTGCAGGTCCTTGATGCGCCAGCGGTGGCCGATGCCGCCCTGCCAGGTGACCCCGATGATCTGGTCCTTCCAGCGCGTGCTGCCCTCGCCGAACTGGTCGGCGGGCAGCCTGGTCTCGGCGAGCGCCTTGCCCGTCGCAAGGTCGAGCCGCGCGAGCCGCGAGCGGCCATATTGGCCGGTGGTCTCGTAGAGATGCCCGTCGTGCCAGAAAAGCCCCTGGGTGAAGCTGTTCGTGTCGTGCGGATAGGTCTGGACGATGCGATAGCCGCAGCGCGGCACCGGCGCGGCCTCGGCGGCAGGCGCGGCAAGCAGGGCGGCGAAGGCAAGGGCAAAGCTCATGGCGCCCCCTGCACGGCCGTCGATGAACCGGCGCTGGCCGGGCGCGCGCTTCGCATCGCTTCGAGCCGCGCGGCGCGGAGGCGGTCGATCGGCGAAGCGGGCGTCATCGACCGCTTCATGCCTGCCCCTGGCCCGCGGGGAAACATAAAAAGGGCCGGGAGATCGCTCCCCCGGCCCTTCCTTTTGACTTGGCCGTTCGGCAAGCCGGTGTGGACTTTAGAAGTCCATGCCGCCCATGCCGCCCATGCCGCCGCCGCCCATGGGCATCGCCGGCTTGTCTTCGGGCAGCTCGCTGACCGCCGCTTCGGTGGTGATCAGCAGGCCGGCGACCGAGGCCGAATCCTGCAGCGCGGTGCGCACGACCTTGGTCGGGTCGATCACGCCGGCGGCCACCAGGTTTTCATAGACGTCGGTCGACGCGTTGAAGCCGAAGTTGGTGTCGTTCTGGTCGAACAGCTTGCCCGCGACGACGCCGCCGTCGAAGCCCGCGTTCTCGGCGATCTGGCGGACCGGAGCCTGCAGCGCGCGACGGATGATGTCGACGCCGCGGGTCTGGTCTTCGTTCGCGCCGGTCAGGCCGTCGAGCGCCTTGGTCGCATAGAGGAGCGCCGTACCGCCGCCGGGGACGATGCCTTCCTCGACCGCAGCGCGGGTCGCGTGCAGCGCGTCGTCGACACGGTCCTTGCGTTCCTTCACTTCGACTTCCGACGCGCCGCCGACCTTGATCACGGCCACGCCGCCGGCGAGCTTCGCGAGGCGTTCCTGCAGCTTTTCGCGGTCGTAGTCCGAGGTGGTGGTCTCGATCTGCGCGCGGATCTGTTCGACGCGGCCCTTGATCGCGTCGGCTTCACCCGCACCGTCGACGATGGTGGTGTTGTCCTTGTCGATGGTGACGCGCTTGGCCTGGCCGAGCATGTTCAGCGTGACCGACTCGAGCTTGATGCCCAGGTCTTCGCTGATCATTTCGCCGGCGGTCAGGATCGCGATGTCCTGCAGCATCGCCTTGCGGCGATCGCCGAAGCCCGGCGCCTTGACGGCCGCGACCTTCAGGCCGCCGCGCAGGCGGTTGACCACCAGCGTTGCGAGCGCTTCGCCCTCGATGTCCTCGGCGATGATCAGGAGCGGACGGCCCGACTGCACCACGGCTTCGAGGATCGGCAGCATCGACTGGAGGTTCGACAGCTTCTTCTCGAAGATCAGGATATAGGGGTCCGACAGCTCGACGAGCATCTTTTCGGGGTTGGTGATGAAATAGGGCGACAGGTAACCGCGGTCGAACTGCATGCCTTCGACCACGTCGAGTTCGAAATCGAGGCCCTTGGCTTCCTCGACGGTGATCACGCCTTCCTTGCCGACCTTTTCCATCGCTTCGGCGATCTTCTCGCCGACTTCGGTGTCGCCATTGGCCGAAATGATGCCGACCTGCGCGATTTCCGAGGTGCCCGAAACGGGCTTCGACTGCGCCTTCAGCGTCTCGACGACCTTGTTGACCGCGAGGTCGATGCCGCGCTTCAGGTCCATCGGGTTCATGCCGGCGGCAACCGACTTCATGCCCTCGCGCACGATCGCCTGGGCGAGCACGGTCGCGGTGGTGGTGCCGTCGCCGGCCTTGTCGTTCGCCTTCGATGCGACTTCGCGCAGCATCTGGGCGCCCATATTCTCGAACTTGTCCTTGAGTTCGATTTCCTTGGCGACGGTGACGCCGTCCTTGGTGATGCGGGGCGCGCCGAAGCTCTTGTCGATGACGACGTTGCGGCCCTTGGGGCCGAGGGTGACCTTCACCGCGTCGGCGAGGGTGTCGACACCGCGGAGGATGCGTTCGCGCGCGTCGCGCGAGAATTTGACGTCTTTAGCAGCCATGGGCTTGTTCCTTTAAAATTCGCAGAAAACTGCGCAACTTCACACTGAATTCGAAAAATTCGCTCAGGCGATGACGCCGAGGATGTCCGATTCCTTCATGATCAGCAGCTCTTCGCCGTCGACCTTGACCTCGGTGCCCGACCATTTGCCGAACAGGATGCGGTCGCCGGCCTTGACGTCGAGCGGGGTGACCTTGCCGTCGTCGGCGCGGGCGCCCGAACCGACCGAGACGACTTCGCCTTCCTGCGGCTTTTCCTTGGCGGTGTCGGGGATGATGATGCCGCCGGCCGTCTTTTCTTCGGCTTCGATACGGCGGACGAGCACGCGGTCGTGCAGCGGACGAAATTGCATGGATTATCCCTCCAGAGTGCAAATGATGTCGTTCTTAGCACTCGCTAAACGAGAGTGCTAACAGACGGCCATATGGGCGGCACCCACAGGGGCGTCAAGGCGGGTTAAGGGAAAATTTTCGGCGGCGCGTTACATCGGCCAGATGGGGTGCGAGATTCCGATCGGCAAGGGGAGCGAGGCGCCCGATTTCATCACGCTGCGGCATGACGCCCAGTTGCTGCGATGCGACTTCCTGGATGCCTTTGCACGCCTCGAGTCGGCGGTGATGCAATATATCGGCCGGACCGACGTCAAGGCGAGCCCCGGGCAGCCTTTCAGTCAGAAACTGACGCTGCTGCAAAAGGCCCGCGATCGTTTCCGCAACCCCAAGCGGCTCGATGTTCGCATTGCGGCCATCCAACAGCTCCTGCCGGTGCGCGCCGACATCGTCCATTCGGTGCTCGAAGTCGCCGTTATATTCGACGGACGTGTGACCGCCAGCAAGCTGAGCTTTCGGAATTCATCGAACGCCGAGCGGCCCGCAATGCTGATCGACCGCGATGAACTGGTCGCGATGACCCGGCGGCTCCATCAACTGGCGCATCAATTCAGCCAGCAGCGGCTAAAGGAAGCAGCCCCAGCCGCGCCCGCATCCGCCACCTGAGCATCAGCAGCCCGGCGACGAGGACAAGGCCCACAGCCAGCCCGATCCACACCCCGACGCCGGCCCATGGCGTCCAGAAGCCGAGGTAGATCGCGGTGCCGTAACCGCCGATCCAGTAACCGCAGATCGCGATGATCATCGGGGTGCGGGTGTCTTGCAGCCCGCGCAGCGCCCCCGCGGCGACCGCCTGCGCGCCGTCGAACAGCTGGAACGCAGCGGCTACCACCAGGAACTGCATCGCGAAGCCGACGAGCGCGGCGTTCTTCGCGGCGTCGACATCGACGTAGATCGACAGGACGAGCGCCGGGAACAGCCAGATGGTGAGCGCGGTGAAAGCCATGAAGCCGATGCCCAGCACCATCGCCGCGGTGCCCGCGTGGGCGATGCCGCGATGGTCGCGCGCACCATAGGCGAGCCCGACGCGGATCGTCGCCGCCTGCGCGACCCCGAAGGGAATCTGGAAGGCGAGCGCCGCGACCTGGAGCGCGATGGTGTGGCCGGCAAGCTCGGCCTCCCCGATGCGGCCCATCAGGAAGGCGGCGCCGGTGAACAGCCCCGCTTCGGCCAGGATGGTCAGCGCGATCGGCGTGCCGATGCGCAGCATCTCGAAAAAGCGCGTCCATTCGGCGCGCCACCATTTGCCGAACAGATGGTAGCGGCGGAGCTGCCGGTCGGTCTGGATGATCACGACATAGGCGAGCAGCATCAGCGTGCTGGTCATCACGCTGGAGATCGCCGATCCTTCGAGCCCCAGCGCCGGCATGCCGAGGTTGCCGAACACGAGCACCCAGTTGCCGAGCGCGTTGATCCCGAGCGCGAAGAAGGTGATTGCGGTCGCGATCTTGGGCCGGCCGAGCGCGGAGACGAAGATGCGCAGCACCGCCGCCGCGATCATCGGGAACATGCCCCACAGCAGGATGAGCAGGAAATCGGCGGCGCGCGCCGAGGTTTCGGGCGGCTGCCCGGTCGCGAGCATGATCGGCCCGCCGAGCGCGCAGACGCCCATGAAGACCAGCGAGACGAGCGCGCTCAGCCACAGCGCCATGCGCACCGAACGCCGCACCTCGCGCACCGCATGCTTGCGGCGGCCGAGTTCGGCGGCGACGAGCGGCGCGACCGCACCGACGAGCCCGGTGCCGGTCCACAGCAGCAGCCCGAAGATCGAGACGCCGAGCGACGAGGCCGCGAGCGCCGCGTCGCCGAGCCGCGCCACGAAAATCACGTCGATCGCATGGACCAGCATCTGGAGCAGGTTCGCCGCCGCCAGCGGCCAGGCGAGCGCCAGCGTCGCGCGGAATTCGGCGCCGAGACCCTGCGGAATGTCCGCGGTCAGGGGGGTGGTCTTCTGCAACACAGCCGGCCCGGATAGGCGCGGGTTGCGGGCGTTTCAATCGGGGGATTGGGGAAGCGGGCGTTTCGTGGGCCAGGGTGGCATAATGGCAACAGCGTCGGCGATCGACCGGTATCGGGCGTTAGTTGCCGTCTAATCCTCCCTGCGGCGAAGCCGTGGGGAGGGGGACCGCCGCGAAGCGGTGGTGGAGGGGCGGCGGCCCGAAACCGACGCTCAAGGCCTCGGCCCCTCCACCATGCTTCGCATGGTCCCCCTCCCCATCGCTGCGCGACAGGGAGGATTATTACGCCCGCTCCCCACCCTGAAGCCGCCATTGCCCCGGCGGCATCGGATACACCTCGACCCGCCGATCATCCTTCGCATCCGCCGTTACCCCGGACAGCGGCTCGACATCCCCATAGCCGCTCCGCGCAACCGCCTTGGGGGCGATGCCTCCTCGCGCTCGTAGCCGAGGAAGACGTCGGTCATTCGGTCATCGCATCCACAGCCAAGCCATCTCGACCGCAAAGGCGATGAAGGTCAAAGTCAGCCCGACCACGAACAGGCGGTAGGCATAGGCCAGATAGCGATATTTGCGCCGCGCGAGGACGATGCCGTTTTGATAGGTGTCGCGCAGCATCGTCTCGTAGAGATCTTCCTCGGTGCGCAGCCGCGCCTTGACCGCGTCGATGAATTCATCCTCCTCCATCTGTGCGAAGCGGCCGAAGAAGAGGATGTTGCTGTGGTCCTTGCCGTCCTTGTAGACGATCGGCGGCGCCTTGCCGACGCGCGGCAGCACCGCGGAGATCGCGAGCAGCGCCGAGAGAAAGGAAAAGGTCGCGAGGATCGCGAGCGGGATCGCGAGCGCGCCCGCCCCGGTGCGCGCCTGCCCGATCGCGAGGGTGAAGACGACGAAGGTCGCGCCCATCAGGATCGACGCCTTCTGGTCGGCCATCTGCGACAGGTTCATCGTCAATTGCTGGTTGGTGCGCACCAGATGGACCGCGTTCGGCGGGAAGCTGGTCGGCGGCGGCGCCGGTTTTTCGCTGTCCATACAATCCCCTCCCTGCCGAAGCGGCTCCGGGCGACCCTGTCACCCGAATGACACGAAGTCCCGCGAGCGGCAAGATGCTGCCCGAATCCCGCCGCATTCGCTTGCCAATCGGGAACGAGCGCGGCATGCCCGCGCCAGGGGTCAGAACCCAGAAGTTGCGCCTCGAACGCGCAATTCCTGGGTTCTGACCCTCACTTTCTTTCTTTACGGGACGCAGCCAATGAGCAGCCTCAAGGACCAGATTCACGGCCTGATCGCGCCGTTCAACAAGAAGGGCGTCGAGCTGACCGACGCGACGACCTTTGCCGGCGACCTCGAATGGGACAGCCTGACGGTGATGGATTTCGTCGCCGAGGTCGAGGACACCTTCGACATCATCATCAGCATGAACATGCAGGCCGAGATCGAGACCGTCGGCCAGCTGGTCGCCGCGGTCGAAAAGCTGCAGGGCTGAAAGCTTCGCGTTCCCCGGCAGAAGCCGGGGTCCATGCGATGTTGCGCACCCATCTGGACCCCGGCTTACGCCGGGGAACATGGAAGACCAAATATGACCGACCTCTTCTCGAAATTCGACCCGCTGATCCAGCAGCGCGAGGCGCTGCTCGCGACCGGGGTGACCGATCCGTTCAGCCTGGTGATGGAGCGTGTCGTGTCGCCGACCGTCGCGATCTGCAACGGGCGCGAGACGATCCTGCTCGGCACCTATAATTATATGGGGATGACTTTCGACGAGGATGTCATCGCCGCGGGCAAGGAGGCGCTGGACAAATTCGGCAGCGGCACCACGGGGAGCCGCGTGCTCAACGGCACCTATCGGGGGCACAGGGAGTGCGAGGACGCGCTCAAGGAATTTTACGCCATGGACCATGCCATGGTGTTCTCGACCGGGTACCAGGCGAACCTCGGCATCATTTCGACGATCGCGGGCAAGGGCGACTATGTCATCCTCGACATCGACAGCCATGCCTCCATCTATGACGGGTGCAAGATGGGCGATGCGGAGATCGTCGCCTTTCGCCACAACGACATCGAAGCGCTCGAGAAGCGGCTGAAGCGCCTGCCGCCCGAAGCGGGCAAGCTCGTCGTGCTCGAGGGCGTCTATTCGATGCTCGGCGATATCGCGCCGCTGAAGGAGATGGTCCGCATTTCCAAGGAAAATGGCGCGATGGTGCTGGTCGACGAGGCGCACTCGATGGGCTTCATCGGCGAGCACGGCCGCGGCGTCGCCGAGGCGCAGGGCGTGATCGACGACGTCGACTTCATCATCGGCACCTTTTCGAAGAGCGTCGGCACGGTCGGCGGCTTCTGCGTGTCGAACCACCCGAAGTTCGAGATCATGCGCCTCGTCTGCCGCCCCTATGTCTTCACTGCCTCGCTGCCGCCGAGCGTCGTCGCGACCGCCGCGACCAGCATCCGCAAGCTGATGCACGGGTCGAACAAGCGTGCGCACCTGTGGGAAAATTCGAAGACGCTGCACAAGGGGCTCCGCGACCTGGGCTTCACCCTCGGCACCGACGAGCCGCAGTCGGCGATCATCGCGGTGATCATGCCCGACCTCGAACGGGGCGCGATGATGTGGGAAGCGCTGCTCGAGGAAGGCCTCTACGTCAATCTCGCGCGCCCGCCGGCGACCCCCGCGGGCATGACTTTGCTCCGCTGTTCGCTTTGCGCCGAGCATTCGAGCGAGCAGGTCGGCGAGATTCTCGGCCGCTTCGAACGCGCGGGCAAGCGCGTCGGCATTATCGGGTGAAGCGAGTATAGGCGCCGACAGAAGGACTCCTTTTCGGGGCGAGCCGATCTGGCGGGCGCGCAGCGACTCGTTCGCCGCTTTCCCGCGCGGCGCGACTCCGGTACAAGGGCCAGGTGTTCGAGGCGGACTATGACAGCGACAACGACAATCGGCGGGAGCGGCTGCGCTTCTGGCTGACGGTCGGCGTCGGCGCGATCCTGGCCGGGGTCGTCGCGGCGCTGGTGCTGCTGCTGATGCGCGCCAACGACAATTACGACCGCTCGCTCGGCTGGCAGGCGCACAGCCTGGAGGTGATCTCGCAGACCCGCAGCCTCGACGCCTCGCTCGCGCGCGCGGAGGCGGCGCTCGGTCGCTTCGCGGTGGGGCTGCAGAAGGAAGACGGCCGCGTCTTCCAGCAGCAATGGGGCGTCGCGCGCCAATATCTGACGTTGCTGACGCGCAATGTCCGCGACAATCCCGAACAGGCCGAGCTGGTCGCGAAGCTGACCACCGAATTCGACCGCCGCGGCGAGCAACTGGGCGATGCCGCACTCAGCGCCAATTACAACCAGACCGTCGCGGCGATCTCCAAATATAATGCCGCGGGGCATGACGAGGCGCTGATCCGCATCGACCGCATCCTGAGCGACCTGATCCGCAACGAACGCGCAATCCTGACCGAGCGCAACCGCATCGCGGCGTCGGACCGCGACAGCCTCAACCAGGCGATCCTGCTCTTCTCGCTGCTCGGCGCGGTCGCCGCGCTGATCGCGATCGTCGCGACCTTCTCGCTCGTCCGCGCCGAGGGCGAGCGCCGCCTCGCGCGCCGCGAACAGCTCGCCGAAAGCGACCGTGCGTCGCTGCTCGAAGCCGCGGTCGCCGAGCGCACCGCCGAACTGGCGCGTGCCAACGTCGCGCTGCGCGGCGAAATGGCCGACCGCGCCGCCGCCGAGGCGCAATTGCGGCAGGCGCAGAAGATGGAGGCGGTCGGCCAGCTGACCGGCGGCATCGCGCACGACTTCAACAATATGTTGGCGGTCGTCGTCGGCGGGCTCGAACTCGCGCAGCGGCTGGTCGTCGACGCCCCCGAAAAGGCGCAGCGGCATCTGAACAATGCCATGGACGGCGCCAACCGCGCCGCCGACCTGACGCGGCGCCTGCTCGCCTTCGCGCGCTCCGAACCCGCACGGCCCGAGATGATCATCGTCGACGAAAGCATCGCCTCCTTCGCCGAGCTGATCGAGCGCACGATCGGCGACCGCATCGCGCTGACGCTCGACCTCCGCGCCGCGGGGCTCGCCGCTTGGCTCGACCGCCAGCAGTTCGAAAATGCGCTGCTCAACCTCGCGGTCAATGCGCGCGACGCGATGGAAGGTCATGGCGCGCTGACGATTCGCACGCTTCCCGACGAGCAGGCGGAGACCGGCGCGCTCGCGGTGCAGGTGATCGACACCGGCTGCGGCATGGCGCCCGAGGTGCTCGAACGCGTCTTCGACCCCTTTTACACCACCAAGCCTGCCGGACAGGGCACCGGCCTCGGCATGAGCCAGGTCTTCGCCTTCTGCCGCCAGTCGGGGGGCGAGGTGCAGATTTCGTCGGCCGAAGGCGAGGGCACGCGCGTTGCGATGCTGCTACCCGTCGCGCGCCCTGCCGAGGCGGCGGAGCCCGAACCGGTCGTCCCGGTCGCCGAGCCAGAGGCGGCGAGCGAGGCGCTGCACATATTGGTCGTCGAGGACGATCTGCGCGTGCTCGCGGCGACGGTCGACGCGGTCGAGGAACTCGGCCATCGCACCATCGCATGCAGCGACCCACGCGCCGCCGCGGCGCTGGTCGAGACACAGGAGTTCGACCTCATCCTCTCCGACGTTCTCATGCCCGAGTTGACCGGGCCCGAGATGGTCGCGGGGCTGAAGGCGCGCTGGCCCGACATCGCGGTGCTGTTCGTCACCGGCTTTGCGGGCGACGCGAGCGAGATAGCGAGCTTTGGCGACCATGACGTGCTGCGCAAGCCCTTCACGCTGACCCAGCTGGAGCAGGCGATACGGCGGAGCACCGAACCGCGGACGGCGGAGAAGATCGCGGCGTTTGGCTGAGGGCAGGTGGCGGTTTTGGGGTGGGGACAAGACGATCCTCCCCACTTGTGGGGAGGTGGCAGTGCGAAGCGCTGACGGAGGGGGGTGGCGTCCTCGAGCGGCGCTTCAGGCCGAGAGCCCCCTCCACCACCCTTCGGGCGGTCCCCCTCCCCGCAAGCGGGGAGGACCTTTATGTCCCCTTCCGCCCGAACCCCGCCCTACTTTATCGCCCCGCTCTTCATCAGCCTCGGCACCAGCGTCAGCGCCGCGACCAGCGGCCACCTCCGCTGCCAGGGCTTGATCTCGATCTTCGTGCCCGCGTGGCGGTTGATCTTCCACGCCAGATAATCGATGCCGCCGGCATAGGTCAGGCTGGCCTTGGCGAGGCGGACGATGCTGAGCGCCTTGCCCTCGAGGCGGCGGCGCGGCCAGCCGCCGCTGCGCGCGTTCGCCGCGATCGCGACGATCGCGGGCGGGCCGAACCGCAAATAGCGGTCGGGGTCGGCGTCGACCACTGACTGCGCGCGGCCGCTGCGCTCGGCGCGCAGCTCGGCCGAGTAAGTGAGCGAAAAGGCGCGGCGCCACCAGTCGAGCAGATCTTCGCCTTCGATGCGTCCCGCCGCGGCGAGCAGCGTCGGCGCGGCGCGCGCGACCGCGGCGACGGCGCGGTCGGCGGCGGTGTCGTCGACCGCCCACACCAGCCGCGAGGGCTGGGCGAAGCGCGCCCAGACCGACACGTTGCGCGTCTCCGGTCCGTTCAGCCGGTCGAAGTCGGCTTCGCTCAGCACCGCATATTTGGCGATCAGTCCCTCGTGCTGGAAAGGAAAGACATTGGGCGGGATCAGCCGGTTCGCCGCCGCCATCCAGCGCCGGTCATAGGCGTCGCCATAGTCCGAGACGATCAGGTAGAAATCGAGCATCAGCCCGTCGAGCTGGGTTTCGCGGAGGCACGAGCCGTAGAAGAGCACAGCGCGCGCCGAACCCGGATATTGCCCCGCGATTGCCGCGGCCATGGCCTTGGCGCGCGGGTCGACGGGGACGGAAAGTTCGGCGCGGACCAGATTGGCCAGGCTGTCGGACGGCATGTCGGACACGGGGGGGCGCCGGCTTCAGGCGGCGAGGCGCAGGAAGGGCACCGGCTGGGTCGAGGTGAGCACGATCGGCTTGCCGCCCTTCGCCTCGAAAATCTCGCCGTCGAGGATGACGTTCGAGCGCTTGCCCTCGATGCGGATCTCGTCACCCTGCTCGAAATGCACGCCGTCGAGCTGGCGCTGGCCGAGCGTGCCGCGCCACGCGCCGCCGAGCATGCGGAACAGCGCCCCGACGCTGGTGTCGGTCGCGAGCAATTTCATATGACCGTTGGTGCCATGCGCTTCGCTGGTGCGGATGCTGAGCAGCAGTTTCTCGAGCGTCGTGACGATCAGCAGCGAGAATTTGCCCTTGAACTCGCCCTGGCGGATCAGCGACACGGTCATCGCTTCGGGCTTGGGCGGCAGCCGCCCGCCGCCGAGGCCGAGGACCATCGCGAACAGCCCGAGCATCGCGGCAAGGAAATGCGATACGCCGTTGGGCAGCCCCAGCGGATAGATGCGGTTGCGGCAATAGAGCATTACGTCGGCGAGATAGGCGCCGCCCAGGAACATGCCGAGGACCGGCCGGCTTTCGCCGCCGCTGTCGAGCGAGATCAGCTGGCGCTCGATGACATGATCCTCGAGCCGCCCGCTCTCGACCAGCTCGATCACGCGCTCGAGCGCCTTCAGGGGATCGCCCTCGGCGCCGAGGTCGAGCGCGATCAAATTGGTCTTGCCGTTGGGAAGCACCGCGACCGGCGGCGGGGTGCCGTCGAAATGGCCGCCCGAATAAAGCTCGGTCAGCGCCGCCTGGACGGTGCCGTCGCCGCCGTTGATCACGACGATGCGGGGCGATACCATCGCAATGGTGCGGATCGCCTCGCCGATCTGGGCGACGTCCTCGACCTCGTAATGAAAGATATCGGGGTGCGCCGCGCAATATTCCCGGACGCGCGGCAACAGGGCACGGTTGCCCGTCGAGCGCGGATTGGAAAGGAGCGCGACGCTGGCCATATATCCTTACATATATTTCATGGTGATCGAGATCGTTTTCGGTGCATCGCCGACCGCAAAGGCGGTCTTCTTGTAGCTCGGCTTGCCGAGGTTGAAGATGTTGATGCTGGGGTTGTTCGACATGCCGCCGCCGTCCGAGGACAGGTCGGTCTTGCCGTTCCCGTTGACGTCGTGGCGCACGGCGATGCCATAGCTGCCGGCATCGGGCAGCGGCACGCAGACGGTCATCGACCCGGCGCGCGCGGCGACTTCGATCCGGTTGAGCCAGCGGCCTTTCGCCAGCCAGTCGGCCGAGGTCGCGCGATAGCTCTGGATGCGGAGTTTTCCGCTACCGCTCTTGATCCCGCTGATCTGCACCAGCGTGGACGGTCCGCTCTTGCACTTCGACAGGTCGTTCGACAGGACCTGCCCCGATGCCTGCGCCGGTCCGGAGACCGCAAGCAACATGATGCAGAGTGACGTCGACACAAATTTCGACATGACGCATTAGCTCCCAGTGGCTATAGCCATGCCAGCCAGGCCGGCATGGGTCCCTGTCGCCCTTGCATCGGCATATCGGAATCATTTGCGGCCAAATCATGGTAATAGGGCGACGAAAGCTTGAATAGATTGCCCGCCATCGACCGCTACATATCGCGGCTCATCTTCTTTCCCATGCTCGGCACGCTGGTTTTGTCGGCGATGCTGCTCGTGCTCGAGAAGATGCTGCGGCTGTTCGATTTCGTCGCGAACGAGGGCGGCCCGGTCAGCGTGGTGTGGCGCATGCTCGCGAACCTGATCCCCGAATATCTCTCGCTGGGCATCCCGATCGGCCTGATGCTGGGCATTCTGCTCGCCTTCCGCCGCCTCGCGACGTCGAGCGAACTCGATGTGCTGAAGGGCGTCGGCATGAGCTTCGGACGGCTGCTGCGTGTGCCCTATGCCTATGCATTCGCGCTCGCGGCGCTCAACCTCGCGATCGTCGGTTTCATCCAGCCCTATGCGCGCTACGCTTATGAAGGACTGCAGTTCGAGCTGCGCTCGGGCGCGCTCGGCGCGTCGATCAAGGTCGGCGAGTTCACCAACCTCGGCGAGCGGATGACGCTGCGGATCGAGGAGAGTTCGAACGAAGGGCGGACGCTGCGCGGTATTTTCGTACGCGGCGAGCAGAAGGACGGGCAGGCGGTGTCGGCGACCGCGGCAGGGGGGCAGTTCCTCGCCACCGACGATCCCGACACGATCATCCTGCGGCTGACGAGGGGCGTGCTGATCCACGAATCGCCCAAATTTGCGGTGCCGCGCGTCCTGACCTTCGACAATCACGACCTGCCGATCCCGCTGCCCAAGATCGACGCCTTTCGCACCCGCGGCGGCGCCGACCGCGAAAAGACGATTCCCGAGCTGTTCGTCGCGGGCAAGGACCGCAGCGAACCGCTGAAGACGCGCCTCGAATCGCGCGCGAACTTCCACTTCCGGATCGTCGAGGTGGTGTCGATGTTCCTGATCCCGCTGATCGCGATCGCGCTCGCCATCCCGCCCAAAAGATCGACCTCGTCGCTTGGCATCTTCCTGTCGATCGTGCTGCTGGTCACCCAGCACAAGATCAACGAATATGCCGAGGATATGGGCGCGCGCGGCACCGTCGACCCGCTGATCGCGCTGTGGGTGCCGTTCCTGCTCTTCGCCGCGCTCGCGGTGTGGATGTATTACCAGACCGCGCATGTGCCCGGCGGCCAGCCGATCGGCGCGCTCGAGCGCGTCGCCGCCAAGGCCGGTCAGAAGATCCGCGGGCTGGCGAAGCTGTTCAAGCGCAAAGAGCAGGCGGCGCTGCAGGCGGCCGAATGATGCACGCGCTCGCTTTCTTCCCCTCGCGCACCATGGCGTTCTATGTCGGACGCCTGTTCCTGATCCGCACCTTCGCGATCCTCTTCGCGCTGGTGCTGATCCTCCAGACGCTCGACCTGCTCGGCGAGAGCGGCAAGATCCTGGCGGTCGCGGGCAATGGCGATGCCGAGGTGTGGCGCTATGTGGGCCTGCGAATCCCGCAGATCATCGAGACTTTCCTGCCCTTTTCGGTGCTGCTCGGCACCATCCTGACGCTCGCGACCTTGAACCAGAACAGCGAGGTCATCGCGATGAAGGGCGCGGGCATGTCGGCGCACCAGGTGCTCGCGCCGCTGTTCCTCGCGGCCTTCCTCGTGGCCGGGATCAGCTTCGCCTTCAACGAGCGCATCGTCGCGCGCGCGACCGCCTCGCTCGCGGCCTGGCAGAAGGTGCAATATGCTGAGGTCCCGCCCGACAACGGCGTGCGCAGCAACATCTGGGTGCGTGCGGGCGACGACCTGATCAACGCGACGACGGTCGAGACCGGCGGGCCGGTGGTGCGGCTGACCGGGGTCAAGATTTACGAGCGCCGCGGCGGCGTGCTGTCGTCGATCCTGTCGGCCGACAGCGCGCGCGCGGTCGAGGGCGGCTGGGAACTGACGGGCGCGCGGCGCTTCATCCGCCGCTCGGGCAGCGTCCAGCCGCTCGGCACGATCGTCGCCGCCAAGGGCGTGCGCCCCGACCAGTTCACGCTGGCGCAGGTCAAGGGCGACCAGCTGCCCTTCCTCCAATTGAAGAGCGCGATCGACGACCTCGAAGCCGCGGGCCGCCCGGTCAGCGCCTTGAAGGGCGTGCTCTGGCACAAGATTTCGGGGCCTTTGTCGGCGATATTGATGCCGCTGCTCGGTGCGGTTGCGGCGTTCGGGCTGGCGCGGTCGGGCAAATTGTTCGTGCGCGCGATCCTTGGCATGGCGCTGGGTTTCGCCTATTTCGTCGCCGACAATTTTGCGCTCGCGATGGGCGATCTCGGCGCCTATTCGCCCTTCCTCGCGGCGTGGGGGCCGTTCATTCTCTTCGCCCTGATCGGCGAGATGATCCTCATACGCACCGAGGAATAGGCGCGCGTTAACCCCCGCCGCCGCACGCGTCCGCTTTCGGGACGGGGTGCAAATTAACCAGCCTTGCAAACGACTGGCGCGCGGCGCTGCCCTATAAGTCCCGCATGGTTCGTATCCGCCCCAGCCTCGTCGCCGCGCTGCTCATCGCCGCCGCGGTCGCCTCCGCGCCCGCGCCTGCCCAGACCGGCGGCGCGCCGTACAGCATCGACGGCCGCGGCTTTTCGCGCCTGCAGGATGCGGTCGATGCGATCGGCGAAGGGCAGGGGACGATCACCGTCGCGCCGGGCTATCACCGCGACTGCGCGGTGCAGACCGCGGGGCGCATCGCCTTCGTTGCATCCGCGCCGGGGCAGGCGATCTTCGACGGCGTGACGTGCGAGGGCAAGGCGGCGCTGGTGCTGCGCGGCGCGGGCGCCAAGGTCGACGGCATCGTCTTTCAGAATATGCGCGTGCCCGATGGCAATGGCGCGGGAATCCGACTCGAGACGAGCGACCTCGAGGTCGTGAACAGCATGTTCCGCAACAGCGAGGAAGGCATCCTCACCGCCGACGATCCCGAAGCGACGCTGACGATCGACCGCTCGACCTTCTCGCGCCTCGGCCGCTGCGACCGCGGTTTGAGCTGCGCGCACAGCGTCTATACCGGCATCTACGGCCGCGTGATCGTCACGCGCACGCGCTTCGAAAAGGGCAGCGGCGGTCATTATCTGAAGTCGCGCGGTATCGTGGTCGACGTGCGCGACAACAGCTTCGACGACACGCAGGGCACCGGCACCAATTATATGATCGACCTGCCGTCGGGCGCGGTCGGGCAGATCGTCGGCAACATGTTCGTGCAGGGGCGCGACAAGGAAAATTATTCGGCGCTGATCGCGGTCGCCGCCGAGGAGCGCAAGAATCCCTCGCGCGGGCTGGTGATCCAGGGCAATCGCGCGAGCCTGCCTGCGGGGATGGACCGCAAGTCGGTGTTCGTCGCCGACTGGAGCGGCGAGGCATTGGCGATCGGCGCCAACGAATTGGGCGCGGGATTGCAGCGCTTCGAGAAGCGCTAAACGACCCCCTCAAACGGAATAGGGCTAGGTCCTAGGCCTCGCCGCGCGTTTCGATCAGCGAGGCGGCGAGCGCCTCGGCGGGGGTCTTGCCGCCCCACAGCACGAACTGGAACACCGGGTAGAAGCGCTCGCACTCGTCGATCGCGCTTTCGATCAGCGTCTCGGTGAGGTCGAGCGGCAGCGCGGCGTCGCTGCCGAGCAGCATGCCGTGGCGGAACAATATCGTGCCGCTGTTCGACCACAGCTCGAAATGGCCGAGCCAGAGCTGTTCGTTGATCAGCGCCAGCGCCTCGTGCGCGACGGCGCGCTTGTCCTCGACGACGCGGATGTCGGGAAAGGCGAGCAGCTGGATGACGCCGTCGTCGGCGCGCCACACCGCGCGCAGCTCATAGGTCGTCCAGCTGCCCTGCGCGGTCGCGACGATCTCGTCCTCGCCGACCATCTCGTGCGGCCAGTCGTGCGCGGCGAAATAGGACGCCAGCATTTCCATCGGCGCCGCGTCCTGGCCGTCTTCGTCGTCGTAGATATCGTCGCTCATGCGCGCGCCTTTAGCGGGAAACGCGCGAGGTGGCGAGTCGCTGCGTCAGGCCTTGGGCTTGCGCAGCGACGCGGGCTTTGCCGCGGGCTTGCCGGCGGGGGTCTTGACCGCTGCGGCCTTCGGTGCCGCCGCGCCTTCCAGCTTGTCGAGCCGCGCCTTCAGTGCTTCGGCTTCGGCGCGCGCGGTCGCGGCCATCTGCTTCACGGCTTCGAATTCCTCGCGGCTCACGAAATCCATGCGGCCGACGAATTCCTTCGCGCGCTCGCGCATCGCGGCCTCGGCCTCGCGGCCGGCGCCGGCGACGGTGCCCGCGATGCCGTTCACCATCTTGGCCAGATCGTCGAAAAAGCGGTTTTCGCTCTGCATGTTCGTCACTTCCTTTTTGGGGCGAACCCCAGAAACCCTTGCCGTCACCCTATCTGGGTACTCGCGGCGGCGGGGGCAAGGGTTTCGGCGTTTGGATTGCGCTGGTCGATCTGGAAATTGAGGATCGCGGCGAAGCTGAGCCAGACCATATAGGGCACGAGCAGCCACGCCGCCGCCTTGCGGATCGGTGCGAAGGCGAAAGCGGTGGCGATCGTCATCAGCAGGATGAAGACGATCAGGTAGAAGGCGGTGGTGACCTGATGCGCCCCGAAGAAGAGCGGCGACCAGGCGAAATTGGCGGCGAGCTGGATGAAGAAGAGCGCGAGCGCCATGCCGCGCCCTTTCGCGCCGCGCGCGTGGAGCACCATCGCGAGCGACAGTCCGAGACAGACGTAGAGGATCGGCCACACCGTGCCGAACACCCAGCCCGGCGGCGTGATCGCGGGCAGGTCGAGCGACGCGAACCAGCGATTGCTATAGCCGCTGTTCGAGAGCAGGCCCGAGAGGCTGCCCAGCAGGACGATCGCGGGGACGGTCACCAGCGCCCAGCGGAGATAGGACATGCGAAGCTGGTTCGGCGTAGCGATTTCGGTCATGTCCGCAAAATTCCCCACCTGCGAATCCGTTGCATCGGTCTCGCGATTGTGCGGCGCAGCGTCAAGCGACTCCGTTGACGGCGGCGATCAGGAATTCGACATTGCCCTCGGGTCCGGTGATCGGACTTTCGACCAGATCGGCCACCGTCCAGCCTTCACTCCCCAGCCAGGCGCGGACCTCGGCGCAAACGCGCTCGTGCACCGCGGGGTCGCGCACGACGCCCTTCTTGCCGACCTCGTGGCGCTGGGCCTCGAACTGCGGCTTGATCAGCGCGACCATGCGCGCGCCGGGTTTCGCGAAGGACATCGGGACCGGCAGCACCTTCGACAGCGCGATGAAGCTCGCGTCGCAGACGATCAGGTCGACCGGTTCGGGGATATGCGCGGGCGTCAAAATACGCGCGCTCGTCTGCTCGTGGACGATCACGCGCGCGTCCTGGCGTAGCTTCCACGCGAGCTGGTTCGTCCCCGAATCGACCGCATAAACGCGCATCGCGCCGCGGTTCAGCAGCACGTCGGTGAAGCCGCCGGTTGACGATCCGACGTCGATCGCGACCGCGCCCGTAACGTCCCAGCCGAGGTGGGTGAGCGCATGGGCGAGCTTGATCCCGCCGCGCGACACCCACGGATGATCGCGGCCCTTGACGCTGATCTCGGCGTCATCGGGAAGCTGCTGCCCCGCCTTGTCGATCTTGCGGTCGCCGGTGAAGGCGAGTCCCGCGAGGATCAGCGCCTGCGCGCGCGTGCGGCTCTCGGCGAGGCCGCGATCGACGAGCAGCTGGTCGGCGCGCAGCTTCGCCATCAGCGCGCGGCCAGCTCGGTGAGCATGGAGGGGGTCAGGATCTGCGGCAGGATTTCGGGTTTGGCGGCGCCGGGGGCGTACCAGAGATAGAGCGGCACGCTGTTGCGCCCATGCTCGGCGAGGGTGCGCGTGATCATCGGGTCGCCGTTGGTCCAGTCGCCGACGAGGGTGACGACTCCTTTCTTCTCGAAGGCCCGCTGAGCGGCTTCGCGGTTGATCGCACCGGCCTCGTTGGCCTTGCACGACAGGCACCAGTCGGCGGTGAAGTAAACGAAGACGGGTTTGCCGGTGGCGCGGGCTTTGGCGAGGGCTTCGGAAGAGAAGGCGTCGCCGCGGGATTCGGCCACCGCCGTCGTCGGGGCGGAGGCGAGATGATAGGCGAGGCCGCCGACGAGGATCAGCGGAAAGAGCAGCAGCAGCTTGCCCGCATGGCCGCGGTCGGGCCCCTTCATCCAATACGCATAGCCCAGGACGAACAGGATGCAGGTCATGATCAATGTGCCGAGGCTGCTCCAGCCGATGTCGCTTTGGCGGACGAGAAGCCAGGCGAGCGCCAGCAAGGTCACCCCCATCGGCAGTGCCATCCATTTGCGGAAGCTTGCCATCCACGGCCCCGGCCTCGGCAGGCGATTGCGGAGCGCGGGGATGAAGCCGACGGCGAGGAAGGGCAGGGCGAGGCCGAGCCCCAGCCCGCCGAAGATCGGAAGGGCGGCCCATGCCGGCAGCACCAGGGTCGCGCCAAGCGCGGCGCCGAGCAGCGGCCCGCTGCACGGGGTCGCGACAAAAGCGGCGAGCGCGCCGGTCCAGAAGCCGCCTGCCGCGCCGCCCTGACCCGCGAGCTTTTGCCCGCCCCCAAAGGACGGCAGCTCGTAGGTGCCGAGCAGGTTGAGGGTGATCGCAATGGCGAGCAGCAGGAGGATGAAAACGCTCAAGGGATGCTGGAGCTGGAACGCCCAGCCGACCTGCTCGCCCGCCGCGCGCAGCGCGAGCAGTGCGCCGCCGAGCAGCAGCGCGGTGACGACCGCGCCCGCGGCATAAGCGAGCGCCTCGACCTTGGCTTCGCGCGCGTCGCCGCCCGAGCGCGCAAGGCTGAGCGCCTTGAGGCTCAATATCGGGAAGACGCAGGGCATCAGGTTGAGGATCAGCCCGCCGAGGATCGCGCCGCCGAGCGCGGTCCAGAAGAGCGCGGGGTCTACGCCTTTGGCGGGCGCGGTCAGCGGCTGGCCCGCGGCGCGCACCGTGCCCGGCTCGAACTTAACCGCGAGACCTCGGCCGTCGGCCAGTTTGAGCAAGGCCGCAACCGGTCCCGCGGCTTCGCCGTTCGCGCGCGTCTCGACGACGACCCAGTCGCCGTTGCGGCTGATCGCCTGCGGCGCGGCATAGTCGATCAGCTCGGGGGTTTCGAGGAACAGGTGCGGCGCCTCGATCGCGACGCCGCGGGGGAGCGGGATTTCGAAGCGGACTGTCTCGCCGTGCCGTTCCCAATGGCCCCCACGATCGAGTGGCTGCGGCAACCGTGCGCGCCATGTGTCGAACCTGGTGCGCGACGTCGCGGCGACCGCACCGTCGCCCGCGACCAGCTTGACCGAAATCACCGCCTTTTCGGGGACGCAGACCTTGTCGGTGCAGGCCAGCCAGTTGGCGACCCCCGAGAGCGTCAGGTCGGTCCCCGGCGCCACGCTCCTGTCGACCTTGATGTCGGCGAGCAGCGCATAGGGATGTTCATAGACGTGGTTCATCATGCCGAAGAGCGTCAGCGCCTCGGGAACCGGATAGCGGAAGGGTTCGACCGTCACGCCCTCGGGCGCGTTCCATTCGACGCTCATGCCGAATCCGGCGTCGCCGCCGTTCAGCCAATAGCCGTGCCAGCCCTTGGCGGGGGTCATGGCGAGCGCGAGCGTAGTGGTCTCGCCGGGCGCGGGCGCCGATGATTCGGCGACCAGCCGCGGCGCGATGTTCGCCGGCTGCGCGCGCGCGGGCACGAGCGCCAGCGCCCCCAAGGCCAGCATCGCCAGCAGCCCGCGCCAAAGGTCTGTCACAAAAGCGTCCCTACCGCGATCCATGCCCGAGCCATGTCCATTCATCGTTCAAGGCTTGCCATATAGGCGGCTTTCGCCGAGAGGACAGCCCGCGCTGACGCGCCCGTATCGGAGACGACGCCCGTGACGATCAAACGCCTCACTCTTGCTCTTGCCGCCACCCTGTCGCTGACCGTCGCCGGCGCCGGGCTGGCGCAGCCGGCGGCCGCGCCCGCGTCCGCACCGAAGGTTACGGCGCAAACCCCGCCGCCCAAGCTGATCGTGGTGATCGCGGTCGACCAGTTTTCGGCCGACCTGTTCGCGGAATATCGCGGGAAATTTACCGGCGGGCTCGCGCGCCTCGCGTCGGGCGTGATCTTTCCCTCGGGTTATCAGGCGCACGCCGCGACCGAGACCTGTCCCGGGCACTCGACGATCCTGACCGGCAGTCATCCCGGCCGCGCCGGCATCGTCGCCAATCATTATTTCGACCTGTCGACCGGCCGCGCGGATAAGCGCATCTATTGCGCCGAGGATGAAAGCGTCGCTGGCACCAGCTCGGGCAACGGCAAATATGCGCCTTCGGTGAAGCATCTGCTCGTCCCGACGCTCGGCGACCTGATGAAGGCGCGCGATCCCGGGGCGCAGGTCGTTTCGGTGTCGGGCAAGGACCGATCGGCGATCATGATGGGCGGGCACCAGGCCGACGAGCTGATGTGGCTCGCGCCTACCGGCCTCGCCTCGTACCGCGGTACCAGCCTGTCGCCAGCCGCGGCAAAAGCGAGCGAAGCAATTGCCGCCGCCATCGCGCAGCCGCGCCCGGCGCTGACGCTGCCCGCCGATTGCGCCGCGCACGACATCGCCATCGCCTTCGGCGCCAAGGGCGCGACGGTCGGCACCGGACGGATGGCGCGCGACGCCGACGACTTTCGCCGCTTCCTGGCCTCGCCCGAGGCCGATGGCGCCGTGCTCGCGACCGCGGCGGCGCTGCGCCAGGCGCGCAAGATGGGCGAGGGCAGCGGCACCGACCTGCTGATCCTCGGCCTCGCCGCGACCGATTATGTCGGTCACGGCACCGGCACCGAGGGCAGCGAGATGTGCCTGCAGATGATGGGCCTCGACCGCGAACTCGGCGATTTCTTCGCGCGGCTCGACAAGACCGGGATCGACTATGCCGTGGCGCTGACCGCCGACCATGGCGGCCACGATTTGCCCGAGCGCAACCGCCAGAACGCCTGGCCCGACGCGCAGCGCGTCGATCCGAAGCTGGACCCCGCCGAACTGGGCAAGGAAGTCGCAGCCAGGCTGGGCCTGCCGCAGCCGCTGCTGCTCGGCGACGGCGGCGACTATTATCTGTCGAAGGCGCTCACCCCGGCGCAGCGCAAGGCCGCGCTTGCCGAAATCCTGCCGCGGCTGCGCGCGCATCCGCAGGTCGAGGCGGTGGTGACCGGCGAGGAGCTGGCGGCGCATCCGGTGTCGAAGCGCTCGCCCGACGTCTGGACGCTGATGGACAAATTGCGGGCGTCATACAATCCGCAGCGTTCGGGCGACTTCATCATCGCGCTGAAGCCGCGCGTGACGCCGATTCCCGAGCCCGACATGGGCTATGTCGCGACGCACGGTTCGGTATGGGATTATGACCGCCGCGTGCCGATCCTCTTCTGGCGCAAGGGGCTCGCCGGGTTCGAGCAACCCAATGCGGTGATGACGGTGGACATCATGCCGACGCTCGCGTCGCTGATCGGCCTGCCGGTCGACCCGGCCAAGATCGACGGGCGTTGCCTGGACCTGCTTTCGGGTCCGGAGACCAGCTGCCGCTAAGGGTGAAGTAGAACGATGGCAAAGACTTTGCGGACTTTTTCCGGCCGGCTGCTGCTTGTCGGATGCGGCAATATGGCGGGGGCGATGCTCGACCGCTGGCTGGTGGCGGGGCTCGATCCAGCGCAGGTCGCGATCGTCGATCCTTTGGCCGCGCCGCGCGCGGGCATCGCGCAGCACGCTTCGCTTGCCGAATGGCAGGCGGGGGGCGGGAGCGCCGACTGGATCATGCTGGGGATGAAGCCGCAACAGCTCGGCGAGGTGGCCGGCGAACTCGGCCCCGCGGTCGCCGATGACGTCCATCTGCTCTCGATCCTGGCGGGCGTGTCGCTCACCGACCTCGTCGCGCGTTTCCCGAATGCGCGCGCGCAGGTGCGCATCCTGCCCAACCTTGCGGCGCGGATCGGTGCCGGCGTGTCGGCTTTCGCGAGCCTCGGCCGCGCCGATGTGACGGCGATCAATGGCTTGCTGGCGCCGCTGGGACAGGTCGTGCCGCTCGAGGACGATTCGACGATGGACCTCGTCACCGCCTTCACCGGCAGTGGTCCGGCGTTCGTTTTTCGCCTTATCGAGGCCTATGCCGCGGCGGGCGAGCGGCTGGGCCTGACGAGCGAGGATGCGCTGAAGCTCGCGACCGCGACCTTTGGCGGATCGACTGCGCTGCTGGCCGACAGCGGCGAAAAGCCGGGCGCACTGGTGGCGCAGGTCGCGAGCAAGGGCGGCACGACGCAGGCGGGGCTCGATATCCTCGATGAAGGCGGCCAGCTCGTCGCGCTGATGACCAATGTGCTGCGCGCGGCGCGCGACCGCGGGCGCGAACTCGCCGATATCGCGCGCGGCGAAAGCTAGGTCTCGCTGCCCAGTTTGGCCACCCGCCCGCGTTCGCGCGGGGGCAGCAGCGCCTCGCTGACCTGCCAGAACCCGGTCACCGCGGCCTGGCCCGCCTGGGTATAGGCGCGGCTCATCGCGTCGCGCATCAGCGCGAAGACCGCCGCCTCGACGGCGCGGCCTTCCTCGGTCAGCCGCAGTTCCTTCTGCCGCCGGTCGCGGTTGCCCGGCCGCGTCGCGAGCATGGCGCGCGCCTCGAGATCCTTCACCACGCGCCCCAGCGATTGCTTAGTGATGCCGAGCAGCGCGAGCAGGTCCGAGATGGTTAGCCCGGGCTGGCGCGCGATGAAGTAGAGGGCACGATAATGCGCGCGGCCGAGCCCCTGTTCGGCGAGCCGCGCATCGACCGCGCGCCACAGCGACCCATGGGCGAATAACAGATATTCGATGCCGCGACGCACTTCGGCTTCGCGCAAGAAAAGAGCAGAAGCGCCGGGCACCTGTGAAAGAAAATTATCGTTCTGCATAGTCACTACCGTTGCGCGTCGCGCCCGGCTTTGGCAAGAGGCGCGCGTCATCCACTCCCAGACCGAGTAGGCCTATCGCATGTCCGCATCCGCCTTTACCCACCTGCCGCACCCGAACAAGGTCGCGGACGAGGTACGCGCGGCGGCGATTGCGGACCCGGCGTTCGGCCGCGTCTTCACCGACCATATGGTCTCGATCCGCTATTCGGAGGAGAAGGGCTGGCACGACGCGCAGGTCATGCCGCGCGGGCCGCTGACGCTCGATCCCGCGACTGCGGTGCTTCATTATGCGCAGGAAATCTTCGAGGGACTGAAAGCGTACCGGCTCGACGACGGGTCGATGGCGCTGTTCCGCGTCGAGGCGAACGCCGCGCGCTTCAACGCCAGCGCGCGCCGCATGGCTATGGCCGAACTGCCCGAGGAACTGTTTATCGCCGCGGTGAAGGAGGCGGTCGCCGCCGACGCGCACTGGTTCCCGCCGGTCGACGGCGGCGCCCTGTATCTGCGCCCCTTCATGTTCGCGAGCGAGGTGTTCCTCGGCGTCAAGCCTGCCGCCGAATATCACTTCCTCGTCATCACCTCGCCCGTCGGCAATTATTTCAAGTCGGGCGCCCCGGCGATCTCGCTCTGGGTGTCGGAAGACTACACCCGCGCCGCGCCTGGCGGCACGGGCGCCGCCAAATGCGGCGGCAATTATGCCGCGAGCCTCGTCGCGCAGCGCGAGGCAATCGCCAAGGGGCACGACCAGGTCGTCTTCCTCGACGCCGCCGAGCATCGCTGGATCGAGGAACTGGGCGGCATGAACATGTTCTTCGTGTTCGACGACGGCAGCATCGTGACGCCGCCGCTGACCGGAACGATCCTGCCCGGCATCACGCGCGACGCAATCATTACGCTCGCTCGCGATGCCAGACTGACGGTGCGCGAGGAGCCTTATGCGATCGACCAGTGGCAGGCCGATGCGGAGAGCGGCAAGCTCACCGAAAGCTTCGCCTGCGGCACCGCCGCCGTGGTGACCCCGGTCGGCAAGGTGACGCGCGGGACGAGCAGCTTCACGATCGGCGCGGGCGGCCCCGGGCAGGTCACTGCCATGCTCAAGGACAAGCTGGTCGATATCCAGCGCGGCCGCGCCGCCGACCCGCACGGCTGGGTCACGCGGCTCTGAGAGCGCAACTTGCCATTCATGCGCCGAGCGCTATAGACGCGCTCGCATCGGCCGTTGGGGCGTAGCCAAGCGGTAAGGCAGCGGTTTTTGGTACCGCCATGCGCAGGTTCGAATCCTGCCGCCCCAGCCAGCCGGTGATGCAAGCGCGTCCTGCGGGGGAATGCCCCGCGCATCTCCCTCGATGCCATAAGACATGCGGTCTCCGCCGCCATCAGGAATGACGCGGATCGACGGATGTTCGATTTGCCGATTTGGGCTTTCCCTATCCCCAAATGAAAAAAGGCCCCGGCTATGCCGAGGCCCTTTCTCTATATGTTTTCGGATCAGGCCTGACCGCCACCGCTACCGGTGCCGCCGCCGCCCATCCAACGCCAAAACCAACCCATCGGACGTCTCCTAGATGCAACTGCATGACTGCCCATGCAGAGCAGTTAACGGAGCATATACCCTAACAGGCGTGGTAAATCGAGTCTTAACTAACTTTATTACCATTTTGGTAACGATCAGGCGGTGCGGCTGTGCGGTGAGGCGCTGATCGAGGCGGCGAGTTCAGAAAATAGTTGTGGCTTGCCAAGGTGATAACCCTGCCCGACATCGCAGCCCAGCTCTTCGAGCAATGCCATTGTCGGGGCATCCTCAATGCCCTCGGCGACCGCGACGGCGCCCAGGCGGTGGGCCAGGTCGATCGTGGACTTGACCACTTCGAAGTTCCGCTGCGAATCGCGCATGGTCATCACAAAGCGCTTGTCGATCTTGATTTCGTCGGCCTCGATCTCGGTGAGATATTCGAGGTTCGACTGCCCGGTGCCATAGTCGTCGATCGACAGCCGGATGCCCGCGCGGCGGAGCTGCGCGAGGGTCTGGCGCGCCTGGCGGCTGTTTTCGATCTGTGCGGTTTCGGTGATTTCGATCGTCAGCAGCTCGGGCGGCAAATGGTGCGCGGTCAACATTACGCGGATCGTGCCGACGAGGTCGGCGTGGTCGAGCAGGGTCGCAGACAGGTTCACCGACATGTGGATCTTGAGCCCGCGGTCCTGCAGCTGCGCGGCCGAACGGATCGCCTGATCCATCACGAACAGGGTGAGGCGATAGATGTCCTGGCTCTTTTCGGCCTGGACGATGAATTCGTCGGGCGGGATCGGCCCGCGCGTCGGATGCGTCCAGCGTGCGAGCGCCTCGACCCCGACGAGCGCGCGGCTGCGGATGTCGTACTGCGGTTGGAAGGCGACCCAGATGTCGCCGCCGGTGAGCGCGTCCTCGAGCTGCGAGTGGAAGCTCAATTGCCAGCCGGCGTCTTCCTTCTGCCTCGGCGAATATTTCGTCCAGAGGGCACGGGTGCGGATCGCGCGTTCGGCGGCGACGAGCGCCGCGGCGAGGCGCTGTGCGTTCGAACCCTCGAACTCGTCGTTGACCCCGAAGGCGATCGCGACGTCGACGCGCAGCTCGCCAATCGTCAGCGGCGCATTGAACAGCGCGGCGAGCCCGGCGAGATGCCCCTCGATCTGGCTGTGCTGATAATAGGGCACGAGCCAGGCGAAAGTCCCGTCGAGATCGTGGTGGAGCTGGGTGCCGTGGCAGGCCAGCGTCAGGCGGCGCGCCACCTGGTCGACGAGTTGCTGGCTGCCCTGGCCGGGGAGGAACGCCGCCAAATCCTCGAAGTTGACCAATTTGGCGGCGATGACCGTGGCGCTGCCGAAGGCCGCTTGGCCGCGTAGAGCCTCGAAATTGGGGAGGCCCGAGACCGGATTTTCGCGCTGCGCCGAGGCGCGGCGCCGCTTGCGCGATACATTGGCGCTGACCGCGGCCACGAAGAAGAGCGCGGCGCCGATCGAACTGGTGACCAGCAGCGTCGCGAGCAGCACCTTGCCGACAACCGCGACACCCACCGCAGCGATCGCAGTCGGCGCATACCAGCGCTGGAAACGCGGCAGCAGCGCGGTGAAGAGGGTGAGCGCCATCAGCGCGAGCGCCGGCATCCAGCCGATGTCGACCGGATTGCCGCGCTTCAGGGTCTCGCCGCCGATCAGATGGATATAGGCGCCCGGCACGAGGTCGTGACCGGGTAGATAATGCGCGTCCTGAAAGGTCGAGGCGGTGGGGGCGAAGATGACGTCTTTGCCCTTCAGCTGCGCCGCGCCGACGCGCCCCGCGAGCAGATCGGCGGCGCCATATTGCGGAATGCTGCCGGTGTCGTAGGAGAAATCGAGGCGGAAGGTCTTGGGTTCGGACGATCGCTTGTCGGCGAGCAGCGAGGCGAAGCTGGGGAGCTTGCGGCCGTCGGCGAGATAGGTGATCGGGACGTTCCAGACCTGCCAGAACTCGTAATCCCAGGCGATGCTCGCGAGCTGCGCCTGTTCGCCGAAGGCTGGGTTGGGGAAGATCGAGCGGCTGCGATCCGTGCCGGGCATCGACTTGGTCGCGACCGCGAGCACGGCGCGGTCCCCCAGCTTGCGGACGGCCTCGGTCAGTTTCGAGAAATCGGGGTCGGATTCGCGGCGGTCGAAATAGAAATCGAGGAACACGCGCTTCGCGCCGGCCTTGTCGATCGCGCTCACGACCTCGCCATATTGGGTCATCGAAAATTCGCCCCCGGGCGTCTGGCCGAGCGTGCGGTCGTCGAGCGCGACGATGACGATATCGCCCGAAACCGGGCGGTCGCCGAGGCGGCTGGTTGCCATCGCGATCATCCGGTCGGGAACCTCGCCGGCGCCAGAAATGCCCACGATGATGCTGAGCAGCAGCGCAAGCCCGAGCGTGCGCCAGCTGACGATCATCCTGTTGACTATCAATGGCACGCGCGCACGTCTCCAGCGGTTACCGCACGTGCCTAGTCCGCGATGGTTATCATCGCGTTAATCATGAAGAAAAGCTTGCGGTTTTCGGGGGCTCTCAGGCGAAGGCGGGGAGCGCTGCGTCGCCCGCCAGCGCCGACGGCGCGAGGCCGGTGGCGGCGGGCACGATCTGGTGCAGATAGAAGCGCGTCGAGGCGATCTTCGCTTCGAGGAAGGCGGCGTCGCCATTGCCTTCGTCGAGCGCGGTTTTCGCTGCCTTGTGCTGGAGCGCCATCAGCCAGCCACATGTGGCGGTGGCGAGCATGGTGAGATAGGGGTAGCTGCCCGCTAGGCGGTCGCCGGTGGGGGCGTTCACCATCCAGTCGGTGACCGCGCGGCACGCGTCGACGAGCTGCTGCAACTCGGGGAAATCGGTCGCGCCATGCGCGATATCGTCGATCAGGCCGCGGACGAGGTCGCCGCCCGCCATGCCGAGCTTGCGCCCGACGAGATCGGCCGCCTGGATGCCGTTGGTGCCCTCGTAGATCGGGGCGATGCGGGCGTCGCGATAATGTTGCGCGGCGCCGGTTTCCTCGATGAAACCCATGCCGCCATGAACCTGGATGCCGAGGCTGGCGACCTCGCAGCCGATGTCGGTGGCGTGCGCCTTGGCGAGCGGGATCAGTACCTCGGCGCGCATAGCGGCGGCTTCGTCGCCCAATTTGCCGAAATCGGTCTGGGCGGCGGCGTAATAGATGAGCGCGCGCGCGGCCTCGGTCTGGGCGCGCATCCGCCATAGCATGCGGCGGACGTCGGGGTGCCGGTCGATCGGGACGGGGGTGCGGTCGGGCGAGCCCGCGAGCGACGACTGGATGCGCTCGGCGGCGAAAGCCTGCGCCTGCTGCGTCGCGCGCTCGGCGATCTGGACGCCCTGGCAGCCCACCATCAGGCGCGCGTTGTTCATCATCACGAACATCGCGCGCATGCCGCCCATTTCGTCGCCGACGATTTCACCGAGGCAGTCCTCGTTTTCGCCATAGACCATCACCGCGGTGGGCGAGCCGTGAATGCCGAGCTTGTGTTCGATCGAGGCGCAGTGGACGCCGTTGGGGATCGTCGGATTGCCCGCGGCGTCGAGGCGATATTTGGGGACGAGGAAAAGTGAGATGCCGCGCGTTCCGTCGGGCGCGCCGGGGGTGCGCGCGAGGACGAGGTGGACGATATTGTCGGTGAGATCGTGCTCGCCGAAGGTGATGAAAATCTTCTGGCCCTTGATGCGGTAGAGGCCGGCGTGCTCGCCTTCGGTCAGTTTTTCGGCGGTCGAGCGCAGCGCGCCGACATCGCTTCCCGCGGCGGGCTCGGTGAGGTTCATCGTGCCGTTCCACGCGCCCGACACGAGCTTGGGAAGCCAGGTCCGGCGCTGTTCCTCGGTGCCGTATGCCATCAGCGCATGGATCGCGCCGGGGGTCAGGATGTTGCAGAGGGTGAAGCCCATGTCGGCGGTGCCGAGCGCCTCGATGATCACCGCCGCAAGGGTGAAGGGCAGGCCCTGGCCGCCGTATTCGGTGGGGCCGTCGATGCTGCCCCAGCCGGCGTCGACGAACTGTTGGTACGCTTCCTTGAAGCCCGGCGGCATGGTGACCTTGCCGTCCGCCCATTTGGGGTTGTTGACGTCGCCGACGCGGTTCAATGGCGCGTAGACCTCGGCCGCGAATTCGCCGATGCCGGTGACGATCGCCTCGACCATGTCGGGGGTCGCGTCGGCGAAACGCTCGTGCTGCGCCATCGCGTCGATCCGCGCGATATGGTCGAGGACGAAGAGTTGCTCGGTGGTCGGCGGCGTATAGGTCATTGGGTGTCCCGACTTTATTGATGATTCCAAGGGCAGCGGCGCTATAGCGCGGCATGGCCGATGGCACCAAGATGACAATTGTCCAGCAATTCGATCGCGCAGCTATTAGCGAAGCGGCGGGGCTGATCGCGGCGGGTCAACCCGTCGTGGTGCCGACCGAGACGGTTTACGGGCTCGCCGCCGATGCGCGCAACGCCGCGGCGGTGGCGCGGATCTATGCGGCGAAGGGCCGGCCCGATTTCAATCCGCTGATCGTGCATGTGCCGGGGCTGGAAGCGGCGGAAAAGCTGGGGGTTTTCGGCGAGGTCGAGCGCGCCTTGGCGAAGCATTTCTGGCCGGGGCCGCTGACCTTGGTGGTGCCACGCACCGCCGATTGCCCGGTGGCGAGCATCGCGACGGCGGGGCTCGATACGATCGCGCTGAGGGTGCCGGGGCACCGCGCGATGCAGGCGTTGCTGGCGGAGAGTGGTGCGCCGCTGGCGGCGCCGAGCGCCAATGCGAGCGGTGGGGTGAGCCCGACCAGGGCGGAGCATGTGCTCGCGACCTTGGAGGGACGGATCGCGCTGGTGATCGACGATGGGCCGACGAGCGCGGGGGTCGAATCGACGATCGTGCGGGTGAAGGACGGCGCGGTCGAGGTGCTGCGGCCGGGGCCGGTGACGGCTGACATGTTGGCCGAGGCTTCGGGACTGGCGGTGACCGGGGTCGCGGGTTCCGAGATCGTCGCGCCGGGGATGCTTGCGAGCCATTATGCGCCGGGCAAGCCGGTGCGCCTGGGGGCGGACGGCTTTGCACCGGACGAATTTGGGATCGGTTTTTGCCAGGTCTTGGGCGATTACCAGCTGAGCGCCGCGGGCGATCTGACCGAGGCGGCGGCGCGGCTGTTCGATGCGCTGCACGCAGGGGCGGCGAGCGCGAAGACCAAGATCGCGGTGGCGGCGATTCCGCAAGAAGGGCTGGGGGCAGCGATCAACGACCGGCTTTCGCGCGCCGCGGTGTGATTCTTGTTTCGCGCGAAGACGCAAAGACACGAAGAGGCCGGCTTGGGCCGATAGGCCCCTCACTCATCCGACGTCGCGATTGATGCGGCGTCAACAGGAGAAGAGCCGCTTCGCGGCAATCGCAACATCTTCGTGTCCTTGCATCTTTGCGCGAAATATTTCCTAAGCCGCCGCCGGCTCGACGGGATCGTCGTGCGGTACCTTGCGCGCCACGATCAGGCAGGCGGCGACGATCAAAACGGCGCCGGCGATCGTCGGCAGCGTGACGGGTTCGGCGAAGAAGACCCAGCCGAAGAGCATCGCCCAGAGGAAGCCAGTATATTCGGTGGTCGCGAGGATCTGCGTCTCGGCGCGGGCATAGGCCCAGCTCAGCAGCAGCAGCGAGGTGGTCGCGAGGATCGCGGCGCCGAGGATGTGCGGGGCGTGGTCGAAATCTGGCACCGCCGCGAACCAGGGTGCGCCGAGCGCGAGGATCGCGGCGACGAAAAAATTCTGGAAAAAGGCGATTTCGAGCGGCTCGGCCATCTTCGCCTGCCGCCGCGCGAGGATCAGGTTGTAGGCGTAGAAGACCGCCGAGAGGAACACCGCGCCGACCGCCCATAGCGCTTCCGCATTATAATCACTGCCGCCGATCTTGCCCGCGACGATCACGAGCACGCCGGCCAGACCGAGCAGCGACGCGGCGACCGAGCGCGGGCCGATCTTCTCGCCCAAAAAGATCGCCGCCATGTAGAGCGCCATCAGCGGCGCGACGAAGGCGAGCGCGATCGCCTCGGCGATCGGCAGCCGCGCGAGGGCCCAGAAGAAGCAGAGCGCCATCGCCGCGACGAAGAGCGAGCGCCACGCGTGGATGATCATCGTCGGACGGTCGGGCCAGACCGGGCGCAGCGAGAAGTAAATGGCGCCGCTGACCAGCGTGCCGCAGCCGGTGCGCCAGAGCACCGCGTTATACGCGCCCAGCTCGATCGACAGCCCCTTCATCAGCACGTCCATCGCCGAAAAGGTCGCGATGCCCGCGCAGGCGATCAGGAAGGGGATCAGGGGCGAGGGCGAATCGGGGCGCATGGCGAGGGCTGTAGCGGAGTTTGGCGCGTTGATCGCGCATCCCGTAATGGGAGCCACGCAAGGCAGCGCGAGTGGCGGTTTTAGGGGTGGGAAGCGGACGTTTGATATCCTCCCTGTCGCGAAGCGCTGGCGGAGGGGCCGACGCCGTCAGGCGTCGTTCGACCTTTCGGTCCCTCCACCACCGCCTGCGGCGGCGGTCCCCCTCCCCATGGCTTCGCCACAGGGAGGATTGATGTCCGCAACCGGTCGTTTCCAGACCAGCCCTTGCTTACCTGAACGTCGCCATCCCGGCCCCGTCGATCGCGAGCTTCTGCCCCGAGCAATAGGGGTTGGCGTCGCTGACGAACCATAGCACCGCGGCGGCGACGTCGCTCGGTTCGGCGACGCGGCCGAAGGGCATTTTCGATGCGAGGTGGTGGATGTCGTCCTGGCCCGTGATCGCGCGCGACAGGCGTTCGCCCATGTCGCTGACCGTCAGCGCGGGGGCGACGATGTTGACGCGGACGCCGTTTTTGAGCTCCTCCTTGGCGAGCGCGATGGCGAGGGCTTCGCCTGCGACCTTACCCATCGTGTAGGGCGCGCTGAACGGGGCGTGCTGGGTTGAGGCGATGCTGGAGATGACGATGACGTCGCTGCGCGCGTGCCGGCGGAGCTGGGGCAGGCAGAGGCGCGACAGGCGGTGCGGGCCGATCGCGTGGACCGCGAGCAGTTTCTCGACCTCTGCCGCGTCGGTGTCGGCGACGCCGCGGCCGCGGCTGGCGATGCCGGCGTTGTTGATCAGGATCGACAGCGGGCCGAAGTCCGCCTCGATTGCAGCAACCATCGCGGCGCAGGCGTCCTCGTCGGTGACCGAGGCCTGATAGGCCTTGGCCTTGCGGCCGAGCGTCTGGATCGCGGCGACGGTCTCGGCGGCGGCGCCTTCGTCGCGGGTGTAGTTGACCGCGATGTCGGCGCCCGCTTCGGCGAGCGCGAGCGCGATGCCGCGGCCGATACCGCGCGAGGCACCGGTGACGAGCGCGGTACGCCCCGCAAGGTTCATCCCGGTCATGTTTCTCTCCCTATCGTGTCAGTTCGGTCTGGATTTCCTGCACGCTGCGCTTCGAAGCGTTGCGCCATTGCGGCGCCGTCTTGCGGTTGAGGACGTGGGCGCGCGCGTCGAGGATCGCGATGGTCGGCGTGCCTTTGATCTTCCTGAAGCCGAAGCGCGTGGGGACTTCGGGGTTCTTGCCCTGGCCGACCTGCGGCATGCCGATGTCGACGAAGACGATATGGTAGCGCGCCGCCAGGTCGGCGGCGAGGTCGGCGCTGGTCACCGCGTTGGCGAACCAGGCGCTGTCATGGCAGTCGTTCGAGCCCATCACCAAGAGCACGCGCTTGCCCGACTGGCGCGCGGCGGCGAGTGCGGCGTCGATGGAAGCCATGGCGTCGGCCTTGGGGTCGAAGGCGGTGGTCTCATAAGGCGCGGCGACGCCGGGAATGCTGCGGAGCGGCGCGTCTTCGCTCGCCGATACCGGCGCGAGCGGGAGGAGGAGGGCGGCGAAGGCGAGGGCGATCTGGCGCGTCATGGCGCGACGATAGGTTTTGCATGACGTTTCCGTCAACGTCAGTTAGCCTTCGCCCCATGAGCTGGAAAAAAGAAGTCGAAGAGCTTGGGCTCCGCCGCGCGATGGCCGAGAAGATGGGCGGGGAAGAGAAGGTCGCGCGCCAGCACGGGCGCGGCAAGATGGACGCGCGGGCGCGGCTCGCGGCGATCGTCGACCCGGGGAGCTTTCGCGAGATCGGCAAGATCGCGGGGCGGGGGAGCTATGGTCCCGACGGCGAACTCAAGGATCTGGCGGCGTCGAACTTCATCTTCGGCCGCGCCAATATCGACGGGCGGCCGGTGGTCGCCAGCGCCGACGATTTCACCGTGCGCGGCGGCGCGGCCGATGCGGCGCTGCACCGCAAATTCGTGCAGTGCGAGGCGATGGCGCATGAATATCGGCTGCCGCTGATCCGCATGATCGACGGCACCGGCGGCGGCGGGTCGGTCAAGACGCTCGAGGATATGGGCTATACCTATATTCCCGCGGTGCCCGGCTGGGACCGGATCATCGCCAATCTCGATACGGTGCCGGTGGTGGCGCTGGCGCTGGGGCCGACGGCGGGGCTGGGCGCGGCGCGGGTGGTGGCGAGCCACTACAGCATCATGGTACGCGGGCTGTCGCAATTGTTCGCGGCTGGGCCCGCGGTCGCGGCGGCGATCGGCGACACGCTGGACCGCGAGGAGCTGGGCGGGGTCGATGTCTATACGCGCAACGGCGTTGTCGACGACGAGGTGGCGAGCGAGGCCGAGGCCTTTGCGGCGGCGCGGCGCTTCCTGTCGTACCTGCCCTCGTCGATCCATGAGCGCGCGGCGCGCACCGAATGCCGCGATCCGGTCGGGCGGCGCGAGGAGAGCCTGCTGTCGGTCGTGCCGCGCGAGGCGAAGCAGGTCTATTCGATGCGGCGCATCGCCGGCTCTGTGTTCGATGCCGGGTCGTTTTTCGAGATGGGCGCGCGCTGGGGACGGGCCGTGATCACCGCGTTCGCAAGGCTCGACGGCTATCCGGTCGCGGTGCTGGCGAGCGATCCGTCCTTCCTCGGGGGATCGTGGGACGCGAAGACGAGCGAGAAGGCCGAGCGCTTCGTGAAAATGGCCGACCAGTTCCGGCTGCCGATCGTGCATCTGGTCGACAATCCGGGCTTCATGATCGGCGGCGAGGCCGAAAGGACGGGGACGATCCGTTACGGGGTGCAGGCGATGAACGCGATCTATCGCGCGACCGTGCCGCTGGCATCGGTGGTGGTGCGGCGTGCGTACGGGATCGCGGGGAGCGCGATGTCGAACGCCGAGCGCTTCCAGTATCGCTTCGCCTGGCCGTCGGGCGATTGGGGCAGCCTGCCGATCGAGGGCGGGGTCGAGGTGGCTTACAAGAGCGAGCTCGAGGCGGCCGAGGACCCCGCAGCGCATCTGGAGGCGATCCGCGAGCGGCTCAATCGCGTGCGCTCGCCGTTCCGCACGGCGGAGAAATATGGGGTCGAGGACATCATCGATCCGCGCGATACGCGGCCGCTGTTGTGCGAGTTCGCCGAGCTGGCGTGGCGGGTGCTGAAGTAAGGGAGGATAGGTGGGGGACCCGTGACCACGCAACGCCATTACGGGATGGACTGGCTCCGCATCGGGGCGTTCGCGCTGCTGATCCTCTATCACATCGGCATGTATTTCGTGCCGTGGGACTGGCATGTGAAGATCGCCGAGCCGCTCGATTGGGTCGCGCTGCCGATGCTGGCGACGAACAGCTGGCGGCTGGCTTTGCTGTTCCTCGTGTCGGGCTATGCGAGCGCAGCGCTGTTCGCCAAGCTTGGCGGGCCGGGCGGGTTCGCGGGGTCGCGAAGCGCGCGGCTGCTGATCCCGCTGCTGTTTGCCGTGGTGGTCATCATCCCGCCGCAGCCGTGGATCGATCTAAAAGGGCAGCACGGTTACCCGCATGGTTTCCTGCATTTCTGGCTGCACGATTATTTCGGTTTCCAGTTCATCGACGGCATCGCGCTGCCGACGTGGCAGCATCTTTGGTTTGTCGTGTATCTGTGGATCTATACGATGCTCGCGGCGCTGCTGCTGGCGGTCGTTCCCGATGCGGCGCGCGCGAAGGTCGCCGACGGCGCAGCCCGGCTGCTCGGCGGGTGGCGGTTGCTCGTGCTACCTGCGCTGTGGTGGGTGCTGATCTATCTCGCCTTTCCCGACCATGACGAGACGCATGCGCTGTTCGACGACGGTCCGTCGCATCTCCATTATCTGATGGCGTTCGGCGTCGGCTGGCTGCTGCGCGTGCGGCCGGCGCTGTTCGCAGCGGTGGCGCGCTGGTGGACGGTGGCGCTCGTCCTCGGCGCGATCGCCTTCCTGCCCGTCGCGTGGATCGAATGGAGCTGGCCGGGCGACACCCCCGCGCCGCCATGGGTGTTCCAGCCCTATCACGTCGCACGCAACATCAACGGCTGGCTGATCATCATCGCCTTGGTCGGGATCGCCGACCGCTGGTGGAACCGCGACCATCCGCAGCGCGCGACGCTCGCGGAGGCGGTCTTTCCCTTCTATATCGTCCACCAGACGATCATCGTCGTCGTCGGCTGGTGGCTGCTGCAGGGAAGGGTCGCCGCGTTGCCGTCGTTCCTGGTCCTGGTCGCCGCAACGGTGACGGGATGCTGGCTTTTCTACGCGATCGGGCGCAGCATCCGCTGGCTGCGGCCGCTGATCGGACTGCAGCGTCGATAGGGGAGAGCGAAATGGGTGCGGTAAAAGGCGTCATGGCCATGATCGGGATCGCTGCGATCCTGATGGGTGGCCTCTGGATCTTGCAGGGATTGGACATCGTGCGCTGGCCGGCGAGCAGCTTCATGCTGGGCGACACCACCTGGACGCGCAACGGCGTGGTGCTCGCGGTGGTCGGCGTCGTGCTGATCTGGTTCGCGCGCAAAAGGCCAGGCTGAATAATCGACTACAAATGTAGTTGATCTGTGTTGTAGCTCTGATACACCTCCGCCAGAACCGGGGTTGATTGGAGGGAAAGATGATTCGTCCTCAGCGCCTTTTGCCGCTCCTGCTCGCGGCGGCGATGCCGCTTGCCGCGATGCCCGCTCACGCAGACGAGGCGCCGGCGGCGCCCGCGATGAACGGCGATGCGGTAGCCGAAGCCTATGCCGCGCTGCTGGCGCGCGATTATGTCTATCCCGAGACGGGCGCGCGCTATGCCGCAGCGATCCGCGCGGCGATCGCGGCGGGCCGCTATGCCTCGCTGACGGGCGAGGCGCTGGGGACGGCGATCGATGCCGATGTGCATGCGGTGTCGCCCGACGGCCATTTGCGCCTTCGCGCGCCCGAGGGTGCGGCGCCTGCGCCCGGCGGCGCGCCGCCGACGCGCCGCGCGCCGCGCGTGCCGATCGAGCAGGCGGGCTGGATCGCGCCGGGCATCGCCTTCGTCCGCTTCAACGTCTTTCCGATGGATGGCGAGGTGACCGCCGCGGCGGCGAAATTCATGGCCGACCATGCCGATGCCAAGGCGATCATCTTCGATATCCGCACGCATAATGGCGGCGGGCTCGACCAGATGGACGTTATCTTTCCGTGGCTGTTTGCGGAACCGACGCGGCTGGTGACGATGGCGACGCGCGCTTCGGTCGACGCGCAGGGCGGTTCGCCAATCGACGGCATCGCGTCGATGCGCAAGGTCGATGGCGATCCCGGCATGGTGGCGCGCGAACATTGGGCGACCCCGAACGCCGATACGCGGCTGCGCGACGCCAAAGTCTATGTGCTGACCTCGGGCGGGACGGCCTCGGCGGCCGAGCATTTCGCGCTGGCGATGAAGCACACGGGGCGCGGGACGCTCGTCGGAGATCCCACCGCCGGCGCCAATCATTTCGGGCGCGGCGAGGATCTCGGCGGCGGCTATTCGGCGTTCATCCCGGTGGGGCGCACCTATGACCCCAAGACCGGCAAGGATTGGGAAGGCACCGGCGTGTTGCCCGATATCGCCGTGCCGCCGGCGAAGGCGCTCGACCGCGTTCTGACCGACCTCGGCGTGGATGCGGCCGAGGCGAAGCGCCTGTCCGATGCGCAGATGCCGGCCGCGCCGATGGAACGGCGAAGGCCCCGCGTGGCCAAGCCGGCCGGCTAAGGAAGCTCGCGCGGGCAAAACCCGCCGTCACGCCGTCCGCATTTCGCGCATGGCGATACCGGCCGACTGCGGCTGCGCGCGCCGGGCGTCAAGACCCTGACGCTGGTGCCCCTTGCCTCACCGTTCGTCCGTTGGTCGCTTCTGTAAGTGTATTGGTAGAATAATACGCATGCGCGCGAGGCCCTTGGCTTATCGCTGCATCCAATCGCGCATCTGCCGGCGTCCAGTCGCCGTCAACTGCCGCCAAAAGGGAGGAATATCATGACGCGTCAGGCACTGCTCCGGAACACCAGCTATCTCTTCGCCGCCCTCGGCCTTGCCGTCGCGGGCACCGCGCTCGTCGTGCCCGTCCAGCCCGCGCTGGCGCAGGTCGCCGCCGTCGAGCCCGGCCGTCCCGCCGCCGACAAGGCGCAGGACGCCAATCGCAAGCCGGGGATGATGGTCAAGTTCGCGCGCATCAAGCGCGGCGACACCGTCGTCGAAATCCTGCCCGGCGAAGGCTATTTCACGCGTATCTTCTCGAACGCCGTCGGGCCGAGAGGCAAGGTTTATGCGACCGAATTGCGTGATCCTGCGGGCGCGCAGGCGATCGCCGCCGAGCCAGGTCGCGGCAATATCGAGGCTTATGCGGGCAAGGCCGGCGACATCGCGCCTGCGGGGGTTGCCGACGTCGTCTGGACCTCGCGCAACTATCACGATCTGAAAGGCGCCAAAGTACCGGCCGACACCGCCGACCAGGTCAACAAGGCCGCCTTTGCGGCGCTGAAGCCGGGCGGCTATTATGTCGTGCTCGACCATAGCGCCGCAGCGGGATCGGGGCTGCGCGACGTCGACACGCTGCACCGCATCGACGCCGAGACGGTGAAGGCCGAGGTGCTCGCTGCGGGGTTCGTGTTCGAAGGCGCGAGCCCGATGCTGGTCAACAAGGCCGACGCCCGGACGCTGCCCGTGTTCGACGATGCGATCAAGGGCAGGACCGACCAGTTCGTGCTCCGGTTCAGAAAGCCCGGCTGACCGGCATGGCCCCCTCTCGAACCGGAGGAGCCTACCGGCCGGCGAGCGCGGTCAGCGCGTCGCCGTCGACGCGCATCACGGTCCATTCGTCCATCAGCTTCGCGCCGAGGCTCTGGTAGAAGCCGATCGACGGGGCGTTCCAGTCGAGCACCGACCATTCGAGGCGCGCGCAGTCGCGCTCGACGCAAAGTTTGGCGAGGTGGGCGAGAAGCGCCTTGCCGAGCCCCGAGCCGCGTGCCGCGGGGCGGACGAACAGATCCTCGAGATAGATCCCCGGCTTGCCTTCGAAGGTCGAGAAATTGTGGAAGAAGAGCGCGAAGCCCTGAGGGCTGCCGTCGATCTCTCCGATCACCACCTCGGCATAGGGGCGCGGGCCGAAGAGTTTTTCGCCGAGCTTCGCTTCGTCGAAGCGCACCTCGTGCGCGAGTTTCTCATAATCGGCGAGGTCGCGGATGAACTGCGCGATCAGCGGCAGGTCGGCGGGCGTGGCGGGGCGGATGGCGAGGGTCATGTCCGCCGTTTGTCGGGGGAAAGGGGCGCTGTCAAATATCGGGCGAGAGTAGTCGATAGCGTCCTTTGCGATCCCCGGCGAAAGCCGGGGCCCAGATGGCGAGCACAGCCTTCCCTTCATGGGCCCCGGCTTTCGCCGGGGATCACGGAAGGACGGCTAACGACCGTTAGGGGACGTTTAATCCTCCCTGTGGCCGGAGGCCATGGGGAGGATTAAACGTCCCCTAACGGTCGTTAGC
>SCNT01000030.1 GCA_005503165.1 Sphingomonadaceae bacterium 3R27E2-A | reverse complement strand
GTCGAGGCGGGGGGTGGTTCCCAAACCACGCCCAAGTTTGCGTTCGTGTCGAGCGAAGTCGAGACACGCCGGGTTAGCGCGTGCCTTCACGTGTCTCGACTTCGCTCGACACGAACGGGATTATAGGGCGGCTTATCGGTAGGCGGCGGGCCCTCCCCGCTTCCCCTACTCCCTTTCGTCCTCGCTCGACGGCTCTTCTGCTGCCGCCTTCGCCTTTTCCTTCGGCTTCTCCTTCGCGAAGATCGCGGCGATCTCTTTCTTTCGCGCCTCGCTCAGCCCCTCTTCGGCGGCGGGGAACATGTCTTCTTCCTCCTCGTCGATGTGGTGGAGATAGCGGTGCTTCATCGTGCGAAAGCGCGTCAGCCAGCCGGTCGATGCAAAGTCCATCTCGTACAGTTCGGTGAGCATCTCGTCGATTTCCTTATGCTCGCTCGTGCTGTGCTGCGCGTCTTCGCGGAGGTCGGGCTTGCCCATCATCGTCGCATAGAGCGACAGTTCTTCGGACGCGGCGTGCGCGGTCACCTCGACGCGGAACGCCTCGAACAATTGTTCGCGCTCGTCGCTGTCGCCGTGCGTCGCGTCGATCCGGTCGAGCAGCTCGCGATGCCGGTCATGATCGGCCTTCAGCCGTTCGAAAATCTTGCTTTCCGCCATATTCGTCTCCGTCGTTGATGATCGACGGCAGAACGGACAGGGTCGCAGGCGGTTCCGTCAGGGCGCGCCGGGCACGAGCGGCGGAGGCGCCGGCGCGGGCTGCGGGGGACCGAAAGCGGCCCCGACCGTCATTTGCCCGCCCAGTCGCTCGTCGTGGTGAAATGGGGCAGCGCGATCCCCGCCTGCTGGCTCGCCGCGGCGATCAGATAGGGCGACACGCGGTGCCGCGTGCACAGTCCGCCGTTGCCGTCGCTGACCATCGAGGTTTCGAATTCGATGCCCTGCTGGTGATTCTTCGAGCGGCGGACGGTCGCGGTGACCAGCTGGCCCTCGCCGAAATCGATCACGAACTGCGTGCCCAGCGGCACGTTCATGATGCCCTCGATGAAGGCGCCGGTCGCCGACAGGTTGCGCATCACGACGGTGTAGCGGTAATTGTCGTGGACCGCGCCGACCTTGCGGAACATCTGGAAGCGGTCGTTGCGCTGGCGCGCGGGGCCCGCGGGTTCGATCATCCAGTTGCCCGTCTCGGCATGCCCCAGCAGTTCGTCGTTCGACACGGGCTTGCTGTACACATAGCCCTGCACATGGCTGACGTTGAGTTTGCGGATCAGGCCGAGCTGGTCGAGCGATTCGATGCCTTCGGCGGTCGTCTCCATCTCCAGCGCCTCGGCGAGCGCGACGATCGCCGCGATGATCGCCCCGTTGCGCGACCCCGGCTCGGTCGCCCCGCGGACAAAGCTCTGGTCGATCTTGATCTTGTCGAAGGGCGCCGACTGGAGATAGCCGAGCGACGAATAGCCGGTGCCGAAATCGTCGAGCGCCAGCCGCACCCCCAGCCCCTTCAGCGCCTTGAACATCGCGGCGGTGTCTTTCGAATCGCCCAGGAACACGCTTTCGGTGATCTCGAGCTCGAGCTGTTCGGGCGGCAGGCCGCTGCTGGCGAGCGCGCTGGCGACGATCTTGGGCAGGTCGGGGTTGGCGAACTGGATCGGCGACACATTGACCGCGACGCGCATCGCGCCCGGCCACCTGGCAGCGTCTTCGCAGGCCTTGCGCAGCACCCATTCGCCCAGCGCCCAGATCAGATTGGCTTCCTCGGCGATCGGGATGAACAAGGCGGGGGAGATCGGCCCGCGCTCGGGGTGCGTCCAGCGCACCAGCGCCTCCGTCCCGGTGACGACATTGGTCTTCGCCTTGACGATCGGCTGGTACGCCAGCGCCATCTCCCCGCGCGCCAGCGCGTCGCGCAGATCTTCCTCGAGCGCGCGGCGATCCTCGGCCGCCTGGTGCAGGTCGCTCGAATAGAAAGCGAAGCGACCGCGGCCATTGCCCTTGGCGGCATAGAGCGCGAGATCGGCGTTGCGGACGAGGTTGTCGCTGTTGTCGCCGTCGAAGGGGCTGATCGCGACCCCGACCGACGCGCCGATGATGCAACGGCTGCCTTCGACCGAATAGGGCTGCGACAGGCTGTTGATGATGTCCGACGCCAGGTCGCCCAATTTGCCGCGGTCCTCGACGTCGGGCAGGATGATCTGGAACTCGTCGCCGCCGAGACGACTGACCATCTCCTTGTCGCCGACGATCTTGAGCAGCCGGCCCGCGACCTGCTTGAGCAGCGCGTCGCCCGCGGGGTGGCCCAGCGTGTCGTTGACCTGCTTGAAGCGGTCGAGGTCGAGCAGCATGATCGCGCAACTGCGCTGCTGCTGCGCAAAGGCGGCGAGCGTGGTGTCGAGCTTCTTCGAGATGTTGAAGCGGTTCGCGAGCCCGGTCAGGCTGTCGTACATCGCGAGCCGCGAGGCGTCCTCGGCCGAGCGCCGCTGCTCGGTGATGTCGATGCCGCTGCCGCGATAGCCGGTGAAGCGCCCGCCGCCGTCGAAATGCGGCCGCCCCGACACCGCCCACCAGCGGTCGCCCTCGAACGCGCAGCGCAGCGGCAATTCGTCGAATTTGGACTGCCTGGTGAGCAGGAAGGGCAAGGTGCGCTGGCGTTCGCCATGGCTGTCGACCGGCAGGAACAGCTCGGCAAAGCTCGCGCCCATCAGCGCCGCGGCGCTCCGCCCCATCTGCTGCGCGACCGTGTCGGTGATATAGGTCAGCCGCCCGTTCGCGTCGGTGGACCAGAACCAGCCCTGCCCGCTTTCCTCGTAATTCTGGAGCAGCAGCAAGGCTTCCTTGGTGTGGATGCTGGGCGCGGCCTCGATGCGCCGCGCCGCGGCGCGACCCGCACCGAACTTGCCCAGAAATCCCCGTCCGCCGCCGTCTGTCGCCGCATTATTTTCCGGCTCCTCCGGGCGCAGCACCGGCCTATTCATTGCACATGGTCATAATGGTCCCCACCAATAGGGAGCATTTAGCGCATAAGGCCTTGAAAATCCGTAAATGCCTGAGGACCGGGCCTAGCCCGGCAGCAGCAGGCTCGCATCGCCATAGCTGTAGAAGCGATAGTCGCTTTCGATCGCATGGCGGTACGCCGCCTGCATCGTCTCCAGCCCCATCAGCGCACTCACCAGCATGAAGAGGGTCGACCTGGGCAGATGGAAATTGGTCATCAGCCCGTCGATCGCCCTGAAGCGATAGCCGGGGGTGATGAAGATCGACGTGTCGCCCGCGAAGGGCCCGATCACGCCGTCCTCGCCGGCGGCGCTTTCGAGCAGGCGGAGGCTCGTCGTGCCGACCGCGATCAGGCGCCCGCCGCTCGTGCGCACGGCGTTCAGCCGCGCCGCCGTGTCGTGCTCGATGCGCCCCCATTCGGCGTGCATGACATGGTCGTCGGTATCGTCGGCCTTGACCGGCAGGAAGGTTCCGGCGCCGACGTGCAGGGTCAGCGTCTCGCGCCGCACCCCCGCGGCCTCGAGCGCGGCGAGCAGTTCGGGCGTGAAGTGCAGCGCCGCGGTCGGCGCGGCGACCGCCCCGTCCTCGCGCGCGAACATCGTCTGATAGTCGCGGCGGTCTTCCGCATCGGCCGGGCGCTTGCCAGCGATATAGGGCGGCAGCGGCATCGTGCCCGCGCGTTCGAGCAGCACCTCGACCGGCTCGTCGCCCGCGAAGGCGAGCACGAAGCTGCCGTCGGCGAGCCGCTCCTCGGCCACCGCGGCGACCCCCGCCCCGAAATCGACGCGCTCGCCGGCGCGCAGCCGCTTCGCGTTGCGTACGAACGCCTGCCAGCGGCGGAGGTCGATGCGCTTGTGCAGGGTCGCGCCGATTTTGGCGTCCCCGCGGCGGCCCTCGAGCTGCGCCGGGATCACCCGCGTGTCGTTGAAGACCAGGCAGTCGCCCGCGCGCAGCAGCGACGGCAGGTCGCGCACGCCCATGTCGCGCATCGCGCGCCCCTCGACCACAAGCATCCGCGCCGCGTCGCGCGGGCGCGCGGGGCGGAGCGCGATGCGCTCGTTCGGAAGGTCGAAATCGAAGGCCTCGACGCGCATCGCGCGCCTCTCCTTAGCGGATCGGCGCGTTGAGCTGGTCGGCGGTGATCTCGGCCGGCGCCGGCTGCGCCTCGGTCAGCGCCGAGGCCGGCGGCACCGGCTTGTTGTCGGCCGCGACCGACACCTGGACCATGCGCGACATCACCGCGGGCGGCTCGCCCTTCTGGATCGCGTCGACATATTGCATGCCCGACACGACGCGGCCGAAGGCGGTGTAGCGGCGGTCGAGGCTGAAGCGCGGCTGGAGCATGATGAAGAACTGGCTGTTCGCGCTGTCCTCGCTCTCGGCGCGCGCCATCGACACCGTGCCGCGCAGGTGCGGCGAGGGGTTGAACTCGGCCTTGAGGTCGGGGAGCTGCGAACCGCCCTGCCCCGTCGCGGTCGGATCGCCCGTCTGCGCCATGAAGCCGTCGATCACGCGGTGGAACTTCACGCCGTCGTAGAAACCCGCACGCGCGAGCTGCTTGACGCGCTCGACGTGGTTCGGCGCGACATTGGGATAGAGCTGGACTACCACCCGGCCGCCGGTCGAGAGGTCGATGTTGAGCATATATTCGGGGACGCCGATATATTGGTCGGGCGTCATCGACGCCGCTGCGGGAGTCGCGGTCGCGGCGGTCGCATCGGCCGCGGGCGCAGGGGCCTCGACGGGCGGTGACGCCGGCGTTTCGAGCGGCGGCGCCTCGGCGGGCGCCTCGGCCGGCGGCGCGCTGCCGTCGGGCATCGGCGCCGGCGGCGCTTCCTGGGCGATGGCCGAAGCCGCAAGGCCGAACGCCATCGCCGTCAGGATCAGGGGGCGGAGGGAAAAATTCATGCTGGATCGGCCTTTGTGAATAATGCGATTTGCGCCCCGTCTTGGCGCGCCCTAGCGGGAAAAAGCTGAACGCTCAATGATTGGGATGAGGGCTAACCCTGCCTGAGCCCCCGCTCCGCAATTCGCGCAACCACGGCCTTTTCGACGGCAGGGGTCACGAACTTATGGATGTCGCCGCCGAAGACCGCGATTTCCTTGACCAGCCGCGAGGCGATCGGCTGCAGGTTGACGTCGGCCATCAGGAACACCGTCTCGACGCGGTCGTTGAGCTGGCGGTTCATGCCGGTGAGCTGATATTCATATTCGAAGTCGGTGACCCCGCGGATGCCGCGCACCACCACCGATGCGCCCTGCGCGTCGGCGAAATCCATCAGCAGCGAGTTGAAGCCGACGACCTCGATGTCGCCCCCGATGCCCGCGACCTCGGCCTTGACCATCGCGATGCGCTCGTCGTCGTCGAACAGCGGCGATTTGGCGATATTGGTGGTGACCCCGATGATCAGCTTGTCGACCAGCTTCGCGCCGCGGGTGATGATGTCCATATGCCCCAGCGTGATCGGGTCGAACGTCCCCGGATAAACCCCGACCCGCATCAGCGATCCCTTTCCACGATATAGCGCGCGATCGCGCGCAGCAGCGCCGCCTCTTCGCCGAAACCCGCGAGATGCCGGACCGCCTGGTCGACGAGCATCCGCGCCTGGTCGCGCGCGCGGTCGAGCCCCATCAGGGTGACGAAGGTCGCCTTGCCCGCGGCCTCGTCCTTGTGCAGCGCCTTGCCCGCGAGCGCCTCGTCGCCCTCGACGTCCATGATGTCGTCGGCGATCTGGAAGGCCAGCCCGATGTCGCGCGCATAACCGCGCAGCGGCGTGCGCCCCTCGGCGGGGATGCGCGCGAGGATCGCGCCCGCCTCGACCGAGAAGGCGATCAGCGCGCCCGTCTTCAATTGCTGCAGCCGCGTCACCGTCGGCAGGTCGAACTGCGCGGTCTCGGCGGCAAGGTCCATCATCTGCCCGCCCGCCATCCCCGCAGGGCCCGCCGCGCGCGCGAGTTCGCGGATCAGCTCGCTGCGCACGAAGGGGTCGGCATGGGTCGCGGGATCGACGAGCCACTCGAACGCCAGCGCGTGGAGCGAATCGCCCGCGAGCACCGCGGTCGCCTCGTCATAGGCGCGGTGCACCGTCGGCTTGCCGCGGCGGAGGTCGTCGTCGTCCATGCACGGCAAGTCGTCGTGGATCAGCGAATAGACGTGCATCGCCTCGACCGCCGCCCCGACGCGCAGGCTCGGCGCGCGGTCGACATGATAAAGGTCGCCCGCCGCGCGGACGAGCAAGGGACGCAGCCTTTTGCCGCCGCCGATCGCGGCGTGGCGCATCGCTTCATACAGGCGCCCGCGCGGGTCGTCGGGGACGGGCAGCAGCTGGTCGAACAGCCGGTCGATCGCGTCGGCGACATCGGCCTGCGCCGCGTGCACCAACGCCGCGCCGCTATCGATCTCCCCCTCCGCGACCGCCACCGGGCTCAACCCTCGCCGAACGGCGTAGTGCCCGCGGCGCGGCCGTCGGCGCCCAGGCTTACCTGCTCGATGCGCGCCTGCGCCGCGGCCAGCCGCGCCTCGCAATGGCCGCGCAGCGCATGGCCGCGTTCGTAGAGCGCGACCGATTCCTCGAGGCTGACGTCGCCGCTTTCCAGCCGCCGCACGATCGTCTCGAGCTCGCTCATCGCGGCTTCGAAAGACAGCGCGGAAATGGCGGGGGCGGCGGGGCTATCGGGGGTGTCCGTCATGGCGCCTGCTTTGGCCCCTTCGCCCCCCGATGGTCAAGCATGACGTGGGGCGCGAGGGTGCGGCGGGTCGGCCGCTTTCGGGCGAAACACGACATTCTTAATCCTCCCTGCGGCGTAGCCGTGGGGAGGGGGACCACCCGAAGGGTGGTGGAGGGGCCGATGCCCCAAGCCCAGGTTCCAGACGGCCGCCCCTCCACCATGCTTCGAGTTTGGGGTTGGATTGCCCCCGGCAATCCAAGTCCGGTCCGGGGGACCGGACGACCCCAAACTGTCCCCCTCCCCATCGCTTCGCGACAGGGAGGATTATTATGTCCGCTTCCCACCCCGAAGCCGAATCTCGCACGCGCCCACGGCCCATTGACCCACGCGCCACCCAAGCTAGGCTGGCGCCCATGTTCATCGGCCATTTCGCCCCGGCGCTGGTCGCCGCCGCCCGGCCGAAAGCCGCGGGCCTCGGGACGCTGTTCGTCGCGGCGCAGCTCGTCGACATCGGCTTCGCCGCGCTGCTGGTCCCGGGGATCGAAGCGATGCGGATCGAGCCGGGCATCACCGCGATGAACCCGATGGACCTCCACCACATGCCCTATACGCACAGCCTGCTCGGGAGCCTGCTCTGGGCCGCAGCCTTCGGCGCGCTCGTCCTCGCCGCGACGAAACGCCGCGCCGCGGCGATCGGCGCGGCGCTGGTGGTGCTGTCGCACTGGTTCGTCGACCTGCTCGTCCATATCCCCGACCTCACGCTGTTCGGCGCGCCGCCCAAGCTCGGGCTCGGCCTGTGGAACCATCCCGCGATCGCGATGCCGCTCGAGATCGCCTTCATCGGCGCCGCGCTCTTCTATTACGCGCGCCGCACGCAGGCGCCGACCGGCAACAAACGCCTCTGGATCCTCGCCGCACTGCTCGCCTTCGCACAAGGCGTCGACTGGTTCGGACCCAAGGAGCCCGCCTATTCGCTCGCGATCCCCGCGACGATGCTCTTCGCCTACACCCTGCTCGCCGCCACCGCCGCCTGGGCCGGCGCGGGCCGCCAACCCGCCGGAGCCCCCGCATGACCCCGCAATATCTGGCCGCTTATGGTTTCACCGCGCTGATCTTCGGCCTGCTCGACGCCGTCTGGCTGACCAGGGTGGGACCCAAGCTCTACCGCCCCGAAATCGGCGAGCTGCTGATGGACGGCTGGCGCCCCGCCCCTGCGCTCGTCTTCTACGCGCTCTACATGCTCGGCATCCAGATTTTCGCGGTCGCCCCCGCGCTCGACGCGGGCCGCTGGCAGGTCGCGGCGCTCTACGGGGCGCTGTTCGGCTTCTTCTGCTATATGACCTACGACCTTACCAACCATGCGACGATGAAGACCTGGTCGCTCAAGGTGACGCTCGCCGACATCGCCTGGGGAACGGCCGCGACGGGCCTCGCGGCGGGCGCCGCCGCCTGGCTGGTGCTGACGCTGCTCCCGCGCGGCGCCTGACCCCCCGCGCGCCGCGCAATCACGATTCCGCTTTTTGCAATTGCCGCGCGCGCGCGGTCCCGTCATGCTGCACTGCACAAGAAGAGAGGGGCGTAAAGGCAAGTTTTGTTCCACAAACAAGGACTTGCATCATGAAAAAGATCTTCCTCCCCATGCTGGCCCTGTTCGCGCTCGTTCCCGCGGCGGCGCATGCCGAAGAGGTCCGCCGCTTCGAGCACGAGGGCCGCATCTACAGCTATACGATCAAGACGGTCGGCGAGCGCCGCGTCATCACCGGCGTCGACGAAGCGACCGGCAAGCGCTTCTCGCTCCGCGTCGGCGCCCACAGGGTCCGCGGCACCGTCGGCTCGCAGCAGGTCGAATTCGCGCTGAAGGACGTCAAACCGCTGAAGGCGTCGGTGACGGTTCTCGCGGCACGCTGATCCATCTCCGACCGCAGGCCCCATGGCGCGAAATGCGCTATGGGGTCTGTTCGTTTTGCGCCTGTGTCGCTAAAGGCGCGCCATGACTCAGACCGCAACCGCGCCCGCCTCCGTCATCACCCCCGAGATCGTCGCCGAACACGGCCTCTCGCCGGAAGAATATGGGCGCGTCCTGTCCGCGCTCGGGCGCGAACCGAACCTCGTCGAACTCGGCATCTTCTCGGTCATGTGGTCCGAGCATTGCAGCTACAAGAGCTCGCGCATCCACCTCAAGAAACTGCCGACCGAAGCGCCATGGGTGATCTGCGGCCCCGGCGAGAATGCCGGCGTCATCGACATCGGCGAAGGGCCGGACGGCAAGAAGCTCGCCGCGATCTTCAAGATGGAGAGCCACAACCACCCCTCGTACATCGAACCCTATCAGGGCGCGGCCACCGGGGTCGGCGGCATCCTGCGCGACGTCTTCACCATGGGCGCGCGCCCGGTCGCGAACCTCAACGCGCTGCGCTTCGGCCGCCCCGACCATCCGAAGATGAAGCATCTGATCTCGGGCGTCGTCCACGGCATCGGCGGCTATGGCAATTGCGTCGGCGTGCCGACCGTCGGCGGCGAGGTCAATTTCCACAAGGCGTATGACGGCAACATCCTCGTCAACGCGATGACCGTCGGCGTCGCCGAGCAGGACAAGATCTTCTATTCGGCCGCATCGGGCGTCGGCAATCCGATCGTCTATGTCGGATCGAAGACCGGCCGCGACGGCATCCATGGCGCGACGATGGCGTCGGCCGACTTCGGCGAGGATGCCGAGGAAAAGCGCCCGACGGTGCAGGTCGGCGATCCCTTCACCGAAAAATTGCTGATCGAGGCGTGCCTCGAACTGATGGCGTCGGATGCGATCGTCGCGATCCAGGACATGGGCGCCGCGGGCCTCACCTCTTCGTCGGTCGAAATGGCGTCGAAGGGCGGCGTCGGCCTCCACCTCAAGATGGACGACGTCCCGCAGCGCGAAACCGGCATGACCGCCTATGAGATGATGCTGTCCGAATCGCAGGAACGCATGCTGATGGTCCTCAAGCCCGGCAAGGAAGAGTTTGCGAAAGCGATCTTCCACAAATGGGAACTCGACTTCGCGGTCATCGGCACCGTCACCGATACGGGGCGCATGGTGCTCGAACATCATGGGCAAATCGTCTGCGACATCCCGCTCGCGCCGCTCGCCGACGACGCGCCGCTGTATGATCGCCCGCATGTGCCCACCCCGAAGCAGCCCGAGCTGACCGACGTCCCCGAGACCGCCGACGTCGCGGCCGACCTCAAGACGCTGATGGGCACCCCGGACATCGCCAGCCGCCGCTGGATCTGGGAACAATATGACAGCCAGGTCGGCGCCGACACGGTGCAGACCGGCGGCGACGCCGCGCTCGTCCGCATCCACGGGACCAACCGCGCGCTCGCGATGAGCACCGACTGCACCCCGCGCTATTGCTACGCCGACCCGCAAGAGGGCGGCAAGCAGGCGGTCGCCGAAACCTGGCGCAACATCACCGCGGTCGGCGCCACGCCGCTCGCGATCACCAACTGCCTCAATTTCGCCAACCCGCAGCGCCCCGAAATCATGGGCCAGATCACGGGCTGCCTCGACGGCATGGCACAGGCGTGCCGCGCGCTCGACTATCCCATCGTGTCGGGCAACGTCAGCCTCTATAATGAGAGCAAGGCCACCGGCGGCGGCAGCGCGATCCTGCCGACCCCCGCGATCGGCGGCGTCGGCGTGATCGAGGATCTGAACAAGGCGGTCGGCATCGGCTTCAAGCGCACCGGCGACATCGTGATGGCGGTCGGCGAACGCGCCGGCCATCTCGGCCAGTCGGTGTGGCTGCGCGAAATCCACGGCCGCGAGGAAGGCCCGCCGCCGCCGGTGAACCTCCGCTGCGAAAAGCGCACCGGCGACTTCATCCGCAACGCAATCAACGCCGGCTGGATCACCGCCTGCCACGACGTCTCCGACGGCGGCATCGCGGTCGCGCTCGCCGAAATGGCGCTGAAATCGAACATCGGCGTGCTGGTCAGCGAAGAACAACCGTTCGGCATCGCCGAAAGCTTTTTCGGCGAGGACCAGGGCCTCTATCTCGTCACCGTCTGCGACACCTGCCTCGCCGACTTCCTCGACGCCGCGGGCCGCGCCGACGTGCCCGTCGATCCGGTCGGCCGCACGATCAAGGACCGCATCGTCTTCGAACTCCCCGACAGCGACCATCAGGTGACGCTCTCCGAGCTGCGCGAAGCCCACGAAGGTTTCTTCCCGAACCTGATGGGCGCCGACGCGGCGCTCGCCTAAATCGTCATTGCGAGCGTAGCGAAGCAATCCAGAGTAGGCGTATACCGCTCTGGATTGCTTCGCTACGCTCGCAATGACGAAGTGTTATTTGGCACGGAAGTGACGCGCATATGAGCATCCACATCGGCATCGGCGGCTGGACCTTCGAACCCTGGCGCGGCACCTTCTACCCCGACAAGCACCCGCAGAAGCGCGAGCTCGAATATGCCGGGCAGCACCTGACCGGGATCGAGATCAACGGCACCTATTACAGCAGCCAGAAGCCCGAGACCTTCGCGGGTTGGGCCGCCGCGGTCCCCGACGGCTTCAAGTTCAGCGTCAAGGCCTCGCGCTTCACCACCAACCGCAAGGTCCTCGCCGACGGCGCCGCGTCGATCGAGAAATTCCTGACGCAGGGGCTGACCCGCCTCGGCGACCGGCTCGGCCCGATCCACTGGCAGTTCATGGCCACGAAGAAATTCGACGCCGACGATTTCGCGGGTTTCCTCGACCTGCTCCCCGACAGCCAGGACGGCGTGCCGCTCCGCCACGCGATCGAGGTGCGCCACGAAAGCTTCCGCGACCCGGCCTTCCTCGCCATGCTGCGCGAACGCAACATGGCGCTCGTCTATGCCGACAGCGACGAATTCCCCTGCATCGACGAACAGACCGCCGACTTCACCTATGCCCGGCTGCAACGCAGCCAGGAGGAAATCGAAACCGGCTATGACGGCGCGGCGCTCGACCATTGGGCGAAGCAAGCCCAGGACTGGGCCAAGGGCGACCGCGACGTCTTCCTCTTCTTCATATCGGGCGCCAAGGTCCGCAATCCCGCCGCCGCGCAGGCGCTGATCGCGCGGCTGTGATAGATCCTCCCCTTCGCGAAGCGTTGGGGAGGGGGACCGCGCCCGAAGGGCGTGGTGGAGGGGTAGAGCGTGCCGGCAAGCAACCACGCCTATAGGAACGCCCGACGGCTCCGCCGCAAAATGTCGCTGCCAGAGGTTCTGCTGTGGCAGATATTGCGCAAGCAGCCGGGCTACATCAAATTCCGGCGCCAGCATCCGATCGGTCGATATGTGCTCGATTTCTACGTGATCGAATCGAAGCTCGGGATCGAGATCGACGGTATCAGCCATGATATAGGCGACCGACCGGCTCGCGATGAAGAACGCGACCGATGGATCGAAGCGCAGGGCATACGGATGTTGCGTATCAGCGCCAAGGACGTTCTCGCCGATCCAAACGCCGTCGCGGATTCCGTCGTGCGGCTCTGCACCGAGAGGTAAGACCCCTCCACCACCCGCTTCGCGGGCGGTCCCCCTCCCCATGGCTTCGCCAAGGGGAGGACCTTTGGTTCAAGCCGCCGCGGCCTGCGCCGCGAGAAAATTATACGGGTCGATGCCGCGGCTGCGGTACGCGCGGTGCGCTTCCTTGTAGAGCGTCGGCTCGCCGATGCCGAGGCGCGCGCGCGCGGCGTCGAGCGGCTCGGCGAGCAGCGCGCGGATGTCCTGCTCGATGATCGCCTTCGCCGCCTTGCCGTGGCGCTGGCCCTGGCGGATCGCCCCCATCACCGGCGCGCCGCCGTCGACGCGGCGCTTCAGTTCATAGCCGCCGGCATAGGCGATGAAGAAATTGCCGTAATTGCCCGTCTGGCCATAGGTGAAGCCGAGCACGCACTGCTCGCCCAGCGCGTCGCGGCCATAGCCGGTCAGGATGTGGAACAGGTCGTGCGTGTCGCGCAGGCGGTTCGCATACCATTGGATCTGGTCGTCGAACTTGGGGCGGCCCATCTTGTCGGCCTCGGCGACCAGCCCCGCAGCCGACAGGCCCTCGCGGCGCATGAAGGTCACATAGGCGTGGCCCACCGTCCCCTCGGGCAGTTCGTCGATCCAGCTGTGATCGTCGAGAAGGTCGGGCAGATACGGCTCGCTCGCCATCAGCTGGCGGCCCTTCTCGCTTGTCACGAAGGCGCGCGCGTCGTCCATGAAACCCTTGCGCGGCAGATTCTCGAAGATGTGGAACACCTGTTCGGTGTCTTCCTTGTCCCGGATCAGCTTGCGGAAGTGCGCCAGCGCCCTGAAGGGGCGGAAGCGTGCGGGCTGGCGATCGGGGTGGGAGAAGACGGTCGGAATCGTCGCTGTGGTCGAAGTCATGGGAGCGCCTCGTCTCGAATCGTTGCTGATGGCTACCTAGCACTACTGACATAGATGTCAATAGTTGATGAACGGCGGCCGGACCGCGAAAAGAAACCGCTCGACGCTGCACGGGCGGAGCGATAGCTCTGCGCACCGGTCCTGAGGGGGAATGGGCATGACGAACGGCAGCGCGGCGACCCGCTACGAAAGCCTCGACGCGATCCGCGGCGTTGCGGTGATGGGCATCTTGGCAATGAACATCGTCGCCTTCGCGCTGCCGATGAGCGCCTATTTCAATCCCGCCGCGGGCGGACCGCCGGGCGGCAGCGACCTCGCGACCTGGGCGTTCAACTTCGTGCTTGTCGATTCGAAGATGCGCGGGCTCTTCTCGATTCTGTTCGGCGCGAGCACGCTGCTCGTGATCGAAAATGCCACCGCTGGCGGGCGCAGCGCCGCGGGCAGCCATTATATGCGCATGTTCTGGCTGCTGCTCTTCGGCCTCGCCCATTATTATTTCATCTGGTTCGGCGATATCCTCTCGCTCTACGCGGTGTGCGGGCTGCTGCTCTTCCTGTTCCGGGGCCTCTCGATCCGCGCGCTGCTGATCTGGGCGGGGGTGTTCCTGCTCGTTTCGCTCGCCATCCTCGGCTCGACTTGGTTCTCCTTCGCCGCGCTCGAGGCCGGGCAACTGCCCGCCGCCGACGCCGCCGCCGCGATGCGCGAACAGATGGACCAGTTCAACGCGATGATGGGCCCCGACTCTCCGGCCTATGCCAAGGACGTCGCCCATTTCCTCGGCAGCTATGCCCAGATCGCCGGCGCGCGCATGGGCGAAGCCGCGATCGAGCCGCTGATCCAGGTCATGCTCTTTTCATGGGAGACGATGGCGCTGATGCTGATCGGCATGGCGCTCTACAGATCGCGCATGCTGACCGGCGCATGGAGCGCGGCGCGCTACGCCAAATGGGCGGGCATCTGCTTCGCGGTCGCGGCGCCCCCGCTGGCCTGGATGGCGTGGCACAGCGTCGAGACGGGCTTTGCGACGATGACGGTCTTTTCCACCAGCCTCGTCTTTTCGCTCCCCTTCGACATATTGATGGCGGTCGGCTGGGCGGCGCTGATCATGCTGCTGATCCAGACGCGCGCGAGCGACGCGGTGCGCGCCCGCCTCGCCGCGACGGGGCGAATGGCCTTCACCAATTACCTGGTGACCTCGGTCGTCATGACCACGATCTTCTATGGCTATGGGCTGGGACTGTTCGGCAGCATCGGCCGCGCCCTGCTCTATCTCTTCTGCTTCGGCATGTGGGCGGCGATGCTGCTGTGGTCGAAGCCCTGGCTAGACCGCTTCAACTACGGCCCGCTCGAATGGCTGTGGCGCAGCCTCGCGCGCGGATCGCTCCAGCCGATGCGGCGGACCACCTGAGCCTTCATCCCCGTTCGTGTCGAGCGAAGTCGAGACACGCAAAGGCAGGCGCTCCCCATGGGTGTCTCGACTTCGCTCGACACGCACGGTCAGTTCAACGTAAGATTGCCTCAGTAACCGACGGCGCGCCCGAAGCCGGCAGGGCGCCGCTGGACCAGCGGATTGGCCTCGCGCTCCAGCTCGGCGAGCGTCTTTTCGAACAGCGGGCGCAGTTCGACGACGCGCGGCAGATATTCCTCGGGGCTGATCTGCGCCTCGACGCAGTGGCGCGCGAAAGTTTCGATATCCTCGGCGAGTTCGGCGAGCTTCTCCGCCCCGAACTGGCGCGACTCGCCCTTCAGCGTATGCGCGGGCATGACGAGGCCGCGGGCGTCGCGGGCGCGCATGGCTTCCTCGATCGCGGCGACCGATTTGGTGCCGTCCTCACGAAAATAGCCCAAAATCCGCACGAAGGCGGCCCCGAGCTGGGTGCGCGTCGCGCGGAATTCATCCCAATCGACCAGGATATCGTCCACTCGTTTGTCCCTTGGCGTTAAAGTCGGTCCTTGGTCCCGCGCCCGTCATGCCGCGAACCCGGTAAAAAAGCCGTTACGATTGGGCCTCGCGAAGCGAATGCGGCCCGTTTTGGGTCAGCTGCGACGGACCAGCCAGCAACCCTCGGCTTCCGGCGCCAGCGCCCAGCCCTGCTCGGCCGCCAGCGCCGCGATCTCGCGCCCCGCCTGCGGATCGTCGGCGAGCAGCATCACCGCGGCGTCGCTGCGCATCGCGCGCGCCAGCCGCAGTGCGGGCCATGGGCAGCGCATGCCGCGCGTGTCGACGGTCACGACGCTATCCGCGTCACTCGTCATAAGGATTGCGCGAATTGCGGAAATTGAGCCGCACCGGCACGCCCTGGAAGCCCAGTTCCTTGCGCATGCCGTTGACCAGATAACGCTCGTAGCTGCCGGGCAGCGCGTCGGTGCGCGTGCCGAAGACGACGAAGGTCGGCGGCCGCGTCCGCGCCTGGGTGATGTAGCGCAGCTTGATGCGCTTGCCGCCAGGCGCCGGCGGCGGGTTGGCGTCGACCGCGCTTTCGAACCAGCGGTTGAGCTTCGCGGTCGAGACGCGGCCCGACCAGATGGCGCGCTGTTCGAAGGCGACGCGCACCAGCGTGTCGATCCCCTTGCCCGTCGCGCCCGATACGGTGAGCACCGGCACGCCCTTGACCTGGGCGAGCCCGTCGTCGAGCGCGGTGCGCACGCCATTGTACAGCGACGAAGGATCCTCGGCGACGTCCCATTTGTTGAGCGCGACGATCAGCGCGCGCCCTTCCTGCAGCACCTTGTCGGCGATGCGCAGGTCCTGCGCCTCCAGCCCCTTGGTGGCGTCGAGCAGCAGCACCACGACCTCGGCGAAATCGACCGCGTGCAGCGCGTCGGCGACCGACAGCTTTTCCAGCTTGTCGACCACCTTGGCGCGCTTGCGCATGCCCGCGGTGTCGAACAGCTGGATCTCGTGGACCTCGCCGTCCTTTTCCCATTGCCAGTCGACGCGGATCGAATCGCGCGTGATCCCCGCCTCGGGCCCGGTGATCAGCCGGTCCTCGCCGATCATGCGGTTGATCAAGGTCGACTTGCCCGCATTCGGCCGCCCGACGATCGCGAGCTTCATCGGGCCGAGCGGCGCGTCCGCATCCTCTTCGCCGTCGAGCGCCGGCGCCGCCGCCGCCGCGGCCTCGGCGTCGAAACCCTCGACGATCGGGCGCAGCGCGTCGAACAGGTCGACGACGCCCTCGCCATGCTCGGCGCTGAGCGCGACCGGATTGTCGAAACCGAGCGAATAGCTTTCCATCAGGCCGGTCTCGCCCTGCTTGCCCTCGGCCTTGTTGACCAGCAGGATGATCGGCGTGTCCTCGCTGCGCAGCCAGCGCGCGATTTCCTCGTCGAGCGGGGTCACCCCCGCGCGGCCGTCGATCATGAACAAGGCGGCATCGGCCTCGCGCACCGCCTTCTCGGTCTGCACGCGCATCCGTCCGGGCAGCGTCGCCGCGTCCTGATCCTCGAAACCTGCGGTGTCGACGATGGTGAACTTCAGGCCCAGCAGTTCGCCGTCGCCCTCGCGCCGGTCGCGCGTCACCCCGGGCTGGTCGTCGACCAGCGCCAGGCGCTTGCCGACCAGCCGGTTGAACAAAGTCGATTTGCCGACATTGGGCCGGCCGACAATGGCGATCGTTGCGGACCGCGCCATGCATTTATTCCTGTTCCTGTCGGGACCGCCCCGGCCCCGACTTCAATTCAGCGCCAGGCGGTGATGCGCCCGTCGTCCGCCAAGATATAGAGGACATTGTTCGCGACGATCGGCGGCTGCGACAGCGGCGTGTCGAAATCGGTCGTCGCCAGCGTCGACCCGTCGGCCGGCGAAAATTCGGCGAGCTGGCCCTCGCTGTTCACCGCGATCAGCCGGCCGCCGGCCAGGATCGGGCCGGTCCAGCGGATCGGATCCTTCTTCTTCTTTTCAGTCTCGACGCGGAAGCGCGCCAGCTGCTGCATCCAGCGCACCTTGCCCGTCGCGCGCGCGACGCACAGCAATTTGGCGTCGTCGGTCATCGCATAGACCCACTCGCCGACGACATAGGGCGTCGAAATGCCGGCGATCGAGATTTCCCAGGTGCGCTGGCCGGTGACCAGTTCATAGCTCGCCATGCGCCCGCCCTGCCCCAGCGCGAAGACGCGGCCGCGGTCGATCACCGGGTCGGCGTCGACGTCCGACAGCGTCGACACCGACAGCGCCATCGAGGTGCGCGCCAGCGCGTCTTCCCACAGGTCGCGGCCGTTCTCGTAACGATAGGCCTGGACCTCGCCCGACGAATAGCCCGCGACTATCGTGCCCTGCCCGGCGGCGGGCGAACCCGCGCCGAAGATGCTGCCGGCCTCGAGCGAGGCGGTCGCCTGCCACAGCACCGCGCCGTTGGCGGCGTTGAGCGCGATGATCTGGTTGTCCTGGCTGATCACATAGACGCCACCAAAAGCGATCGTCGGCGCGCCGCGCAGCGGTCCCGCGGGCTTGACCTTCCACAGCACCGTTCCGTCGGCGGCGTTGAGCGCGGCGACGTCGCCGACGCCGCTGGTCGCATAGACGACGTTACCGTCGACCGACGCGCCGCCGCCGAACAGCGAATCCTTGAAATCCTTGCCCTCGCTGCCGATCGGCACGCGCCACAGCGCCGCGCCGGTGTCGGCCGAAAAGGCATAGACGACGGCGTCGGTGCCGACCGCGAACAGGCGGTTGTCCGACACGACCGGCGCCGAGGCGAGGCGCTGCTTGTTGTTGCCGCCCGCGATGCTCGCCGACCAGATCTGGCTGCGCGACGCGCCGAGCGCGGGGTGGCCCATCGATTTCGAGGCGTTGCCGCCCGACTGCGCCCAGTTCGCGTTGACCGCGGGTTCGGGCAGCACAACCGCGACGCTCGCCGTGGCCGGATCGACCTTGACGCTGTTGTCGTTCGACAGGATCGACACGCGCTCGCCGACGGTCGGTGTCTTCGGCCCGCCGTCGCCCTTGAACACGCCGCAACCGGCGAGCGACAGGGCCATCAGCGCCGCGCCGGCAAATTTCGCATTATGCATTATTTCTTTTCCTCAGCTGCAGCGGCGGTGGCCGCCTTGGGCGCGGCCCCGGCTTGCTTGTCCTTGGCGGCGCTTTCGGCCGCACGATCCTTCACGGTGTCGACGCCCAGCATGCCCGCCATCTGCACCGAGCGCGACTGCAGCGACTTGGGCAAATTGGGGGTGTCGGTGATGCGCCCGTAGAGCGCACCCGCCTGCTTATATTGGCCGAGCTGGTAATGCGCGATCGCGCTCAGCTCGGCGGCGCTCGGGAAAAAGCTCGACGGCGGGTCCTTGGCGTCGACCAGCGGCTTCATCCGCGCGATCACGACCTCGGGCTTCAGCGTGTCGAATTCGAACGCGGTCTGGCGCAGCAGCGCCAGGTCGCGGAGCGACTGGTCGAGCTTGGGGTCGGCGGCGGCCTTGCCCATCAGCGCCGCGGCGGCCTTGGTATCGCCGCGCTCGGCCTTCATGTTCGCCTGCTGGAACAGCGCCGCGGCGCGATAGGCCTCGCCGCCGTCGGCTTCCAGCTTGGCGAGGTCGGTCGTCGCCGCGGTCGGCTGGCCGGCTTTCGCCTTGTCGATCGCGGCGAGCAGCGCCTCGGCATGTCCGCCGCGTGCTTCTTCCTGCCTGTGGCCCCAATAGAGATAGCCGCCGAAGGCGAGCAGCGCCGCGATCACGCCCACGACGATCCAGCGCCCGAACCGCTTCCAGATATTGTCGAGCCGGTCCTTGCGGACGGCGTCGTCTACTTCCTGCATCAGGGCCGCATTGTTCGTCGGGCTCAGCGCCACGCATATCCTCCATGTCCGGACCGCGCGACGGCGCGGCCGGTGGTTTCCTTAGCGACGGCGCCCGAAAAGGCCAAGCTTTTCACTCCGCCGACGCTGCCGCTTATCCGGCGTAGATCTGATCTTCGGTGGGGAATGAACGGGACCTGACTTCTTCCGCATAGCCCTTGACCGCGCTGCCGATGACGCCTGCCATATCCTCATATTTCTTCACGAACTTGGGCACGCGTTCGAACATGCCCAGCATGTCGTCGGTGACCAGCACCTGGCCATCGCACTGCGCCGAGGCGCCGATGCCGATCGTCGGGCAGGCGACCTTGTTCGTGATCTCGATCGCGATCGATTCGAGCACGCCCTCGATGACGATCGAAAAGGCGCCGGCCTGCGCGACCGCGACCGCATCCTCGACGATCGAGCGCGCTTCCTCCTCGCTCTTGCCGCGCACGCCATAGCCGCCCAGGATGTTGACCGCCTGCGGGGTCAGCCCGACATGCCCCATCACCGGAATGCCGCGCTGGGTCAGGAATTCGATCGTCGGCGCCAGCACCTTGCCGCCCTCGACCTTGACCGCCGCCGCGCCGGTTTCCTTCAGCAGCCGCGCCGCATTGTCGAACGCCTGCTGCGGGCTGCCCTCGTAACTGCCGAAGGGCATGTCGACGATCACCGCCGCGTGATAGCTGCCGCGCACGACCGCGGCGCCGTGCAGCGCCATCATGTCCATCGTCACCCCGACCGTGTGCGGCAGGCCGTAAATCACCTGCGCCAGCGAATCGCCGACCAGCAGCATGTCGCAATGCGGATCGAGCAGCTGCGCCTGGCGCACCGTGTAAGCGGTGAGCATGACGATCGGCTCGCCGCCCTTGCGCTGCCGGATCCGCGGCACCGTCAGGCGCTTCATCGGCTGCGGCGTCGGATTGGCGCGGCTGGTCGAGGTGTCGAAGGTGAGCGTTTTGGAGGTCGTGGACATGGGTCGGCGGCTTAGCGGCTTCTGTCCGGACGCGAAAGCGGCAAAGCCGGGGCCATGTCATCCTATCTTGACTCGATGTTAGAAATATTAGACATAGAGTTCGAATCACCTGACATGGAGTTTGAAATGGCGTTCCGCGAAAAGATTCACTGGGTCACCTTGGTGACGATGGCCGCCGCGTTCGGCTGGTATTTCCTCGTCTATCCCTGGCAGATCGCCGACAGCCCCGCGGGCGTGTGGGCGACCGCGGGGCTGCTCGTGCCCGTCACCATCGCGATCATCGTCGCGATGACGGTGGCGACGGCCTTCCTCGCGATCCGCAACCGCGCCGAGGTCGACTTGAAGGAGGACGAGCGCGACCGCAGCTTCCACATGCGCGGCACGCATTATGCCTATTACCCGCTCGTGGTCGGCATCTGGGTCAACATCTTCCTGATCTTCTGGGGCATCAGCCAGGCGCAGCAGCTCAACATGATGATCGCGACGCTCGTCGTCGCCGAGCTCGTGCGCATCGGCACCCAGCTCTACCTTTATCGTCGGGGCTATTGAACCATGTCCCCCGCGATCCTTGAATCCGCCCGGCAGCTTGCCGGCGACGACACCGGAGACTCGTCGATGAACTTCCGTGAAAAAACCGCCTGGCTGAACGCCATCGCCCCGCTCGCCGCCTACACCCTCTATTTCGGGCTCATCCTCGCCGGGCATCCCGCCGGGCGCGAGGTGTTTCCGATGCTATGGCTCTTCGGATCGATCGCCATCGCGCATGCGATCACTGCCATGATCGGTACCGCAATCCTGTGGGCGCGGGCACCGAAATCGGAGCGCGCACGCGCCGACGAGCGCGACCGCGCAATCCACCGCCGCGGGGCGACCATCGCCTATTATGTTCTGCTGGTGGGGACGACGATCGTCGCGGTCTATATGCCCTTCGTCACGAGCGGCGTACCGCTGGCGAATGCCGGCCTGTTCGCGATCGTCGCCTCCGGATTGGTGAACAGCGTCGTCGTGCTGATGAGCTACCGGAGGGGCTGGCATGGCTAGTCTCCCCTTCACCAACGACATCCGCACGCTGCGCTTCCTCGCGGGCGAGATGACGCAGGGCGAGCTCGGCGACCGCGTCGGGGTCACCCGCCAGACGATCGCGGCGATCGAACAGGGCAAATATTCGCCCTCGCTCGAAGTCGCCTTCCGCATCGCGCGCACCTTCGACAAGCCGCTCGAGGCGGTGTTCCAGTGGACCGACGGAATGAGCTGAGACGCGCGGCCGCGCCGGCCCGGCATCAGGCTCTCCCCGGGGCGGATGCCGGGCCGATATTTGGCCCCGGCGACAAATGGGGGTAGACTGGGCGCACGATAAGGAGTCCCGCCGATGCGCCGCCCGTCGCTGCTCGTGTCCGCCCTGCTGGTCGCCGCGCCCGTCTTCGCGCAGCAGGCGACGCCGCTGCCCGCCGACCTGCATATCATCGCCGTTGCCGACGACGGCAAGCCCAGGCCTTGGGCGATCTTCTTCCCGCGCGCGATGGGTATCGGCAGGCTCGCGCCGGGCAATCAATATGCCGACCTCGCGGCCTTCCTCAACCAGCGCGGGATCGACGTGCTCGTGGTCGACGACGACGCGGCGCTCAAGCGGCTCGGGCCGTCGGGCTCGGCGGGCGAAAAGCGCGCGGCGGTCGCAGTCGATGCGCTGGCGAAACTCCGCGCCGCCGGCCGCTTCGACATGCGCTGCCCCGGTCTGGTCGTCGGCTGGTCGCGCGGCGGCGAAGGCGCGCTCACTTTGGCGTCGAGCGCGAGCGGCACCGACAGCGGCATCCGCGCCGCGATCGTCTATTACCCCTCGGTCGGCGGCCAGCCCTCGCCCTGGCCGCAGCGCATGCCGGTGCTCGCGCTTCAGGGCGACGCCGACGGCATCGCGCCGGCGAAGAAGCTCGACGCGCTGGCCGCGGACCGGGTGCAGAACCCCGAATATCCCTTCACGATCAAGCTCTATCCCGGTGCCAAGCACCGCTTCGACGTCGCGCATCCGACCGACGATCCGGCGAGCGCCAGGCCGGAGAAGGATTTCGACGCCAAGGCGCACGCCGACGCACTCGCGGCGATCGACGCCTTCCTGAACGAACGCGCAATAGCCGGCGCGAGCTGCGCGCTGGACTAGGCGCCCGCCGCGGTCAGCGCCGCAAGCTGCTCTTCGCTGAGCGTCAGATCCTCGCTACCCATGATCTCGTCGAGCTGTTTGACGCTCGTCGCACTCGCGATCGGCGCGGTCACCCCCGGCTGGGCGGCGACCCAGGCGAGCGCGATCTGCGATAGGCTCGCGCCCGTCTCTTCCGCGACGCGGTCCATCGCCGCGAGCATCGCGGGACCCTTGCCCGCGATATAGGGTTTGACCCGCGGACCGCGCGGGCTTTTCCCGACATCGTCGTCGCTGCGATACTTGCCCGAGAGATAGCCCGAGGCGAGGCTGAAATAGGTCACCACGCCAAGCCCCTCGGCGATGCACAGATCCTGGAGGGCGCCCCGATATTGCCCGCGGTCGAGCAGGTTGAGCTCGGGCTGCATCGCGGAGAAACGCGGCAGGCCCTTCTCGTCGGCGACGCGCAACGCCTCGGCGAGGCGGTCCGCCGAATAGTTGGACGCGCCGATCGCACGCACGATGCCCGCATCAACCAGTTCGGCAAAGGCGCCGAGCACTTCGTCCAGCGGCACGCCGGGATCGTCCTTGTGCGCGAAATAGAGGTCGATGCGGTCGACACCGAGGCGACCCAGCGACCCCTGCACCGCGTCGCGGATGCGGTCGGGTTTCAGCCCGCCGGGCATCATTCCGACCTTGGTCGCGATCAGCACCCGGTCGCGCGCGCCGCTTTCCTGCAGCCACGCGCCCACCATGCGCTCGGACTCGCCGCCCTTGTGCCCCGGGACCCACGCCGAATAGACGTCGGCGGTATCGATCATGCCGCCGCCACGTTCGACGAAGCGGTCGAGCACCGCGAAGCTTGCGTCGCGGTCCGCGGTCATGCCGAAGACATTGCCGCCGAGCACGAACGGCCGGATCGAAAGGCCGCTGGTGCCCAGCGCGCGGTCGGTCATTTTACGCGTTTCATCACCGCCGCGGCCTCGCGGCTGTTGTCGCTGAACAGCCCGTCGATACCGGTCGCGAGATACGCCGAAATCTCGGCACCCAGGTCGCCGTGCCCCGCGGGGTCGATCCCCGCCCTGTCGCCCAGCGGCAGGAAATAATTTTCGCGACGGAAGGTCCAGGGATGGACCTTGAGCCCCGCTGCGTGCGCGTCCCTGACCAGGCTGGTCGGATCGCCGAGCGTGCCGAGCGCGCCGCGCGGGATCACCATCGCCTTGTTCGGGCCGATGCCGTCGGCATAGGCCGCGACCGCCTTCAGCCCCGCGGGCGTCGCCATCGCCGCATAGCTGGCTTTGGCGTCGTCGGCGGGGCCGCCCTCGGCGTCCATCAGCTGGATCAGCGGCAGGTCGCTCTTGGCGCGGATCGCCTTGAGGTTGGCAACCTCGAAGCTCTGGATGAACACCGGCGCGCTGCGGCCCTTATAGCCATATTTGCCCAGCGCCGCGAGCAGCGCCGCCTCGTGCGGCAGGCCGATCTTGCTGAAATAGCTCGGATGCTTGGTCTCGGGGTAGACGCCGATCGGGACCGCGCGGCCCTTGTTGGCCTCGACCAGCAAGGCGAGGATCTCGTCGAAAGTCGGCACCTCGAAGCGCCCGTCGTAATCGGTCGAGCGGAGCTGCGGCAGCCGCTCCTTCGCGCGCAATGTCTTGAGTTCGGCGAGGGTGAAATCCTCGGTGAACCAGCCGGTATATTCCTGCCCGTCGATCGTCCTGGTCGCCTTGCGCGACGCGAATTCGGGGTGGTCGGCGACATCCGTCGTTTCCGAAATCTCGTTCTCGTGCCGCGCGACGAGCACCCCGTCCCTGGTCAGCACCAGGTCGGGCTCGATATAGTCGGCGCCGAGTTCGATCGCGAGCCTGTAAGCCTCCAGCGTGTGCTCGGGCCGCTCGCCCGAGGCGCCGCGGTGCGCGATTAGGATCGCCGGCTGGCCGTCGAGCGTGGGCGCCTGCGCCGCCATCGGCTCAGCCCCGCAAGCCGCGAGCAGCAGCGCCAACAGCGCGGCGGGGCGCCGGATCATGCAAAGCGCTGCTGCCACTCGTCGGCCGAAAAGCCGACGCTCACCCCGCCGCCCGCTTCGACGACCGGGCGTTTGATCATTGCCGGCTGCGCGAGCATCAGCGCCTTGGCTTTGCCCGCATCGAGCCCCGCTTTGTCCGCATCGGGCAGCTGGCGAAAGGTCGTCCCCGCCTTGTTGAGCAATTTTTCCCAGCCTACGGCGTCGATCCACCCCTGCAGCTTCGCCGGGTCGAGCCCGTCCTTGCGAAAATCGTGGAACGCATGCGGGACGTCCGCCGCATCGAGCCAGCGGCGCGCCTTTTTCACCGTGTCGCAATTGGGAATCCCGTAGAGTGTCAGTGCCATGTAAACCCACGCTAGAAGCTGCAGATGACAAATATGCGGCAGACCCTAAGCGATAGGCGGCAGGTCGGCAATGCGGGCGTTGGCGCTCGCGAGCTTGCCGCGGAGCGCGCGCGCGAAGCCCTCGTGGAGCGCCGCGGCGATATTCGGATTGGCGCCGAGATAGGCGCGCAGCGCCGCAGCGGGCATGAACCACAGCCGGGCGTTGCTCGCGAGCAGCACCGTGCCCGTCGCATGGCTGCCGTCGAGCACCGTCGCCTCGCCAATCAGCGCGCCGCCCGCCAGCGTGCCGACGTCGACGCCCTCGCGGCGGATCGTCGCGCTGCCGTCGGCGAGGTAGAAGAGGCTGGGCGCCGCCTGGTCCTCGCGGATCAGCACCTCGCCGCGCCGCGCCGAAATCCAGTGGCCATGGTCGATCAGCCGGCGCACGTCCGCTGCGCCGAGTTTCTCGAAATGGAGCCGGCGCAGTTCCTGTTCCTCGGGCGTGAAGCGGATCTGGCCCTCGCCGATCCGCCCGCGCACCGCCTGCCCCAGGTTGACCGCCACGATCAGGATCACGAGCAGCGAATAGCCGGGGCCCGGCCAGTGCGAGAGCGCGATCGGCAGCGCGAAGACCGCCGCGATCGCCAGCCCGATCCGGACATGCACGAGGCGCAGGGCAAAGCTGGTCGCAAGGACCGCAAGCAGCGCACCGTACCCCAGCCATGCGGGATCCAAACTCGCCATATCCATCTTTTCGTCGTTGCGGCCCCTACACCAGGGTCACTAAGTACATAAGGTTACGGATTGCCGAACGCCCGGCTGCGCCCTCCCCGGCGCACGCCCGAAAACCATAGCAAACTATCAGTTTTTGCGCGCAAAGAAAAGCATAGGTGCGCAAAAGCGCCGCCGATGCTAATTTCCTTATCCTTGCCTCCCGCGCGCGTTCGCGCCATGGCGGCGCGCGATTCGGATTTTGGATTTTTTTGGTTATGACACAGCAATGGCAGCCGCACAGCTGGCGCTCGCACGAAGCCCGCCAGCTCCCCACCTACAGCGACGACGCGGCGCTCGCCGCGGCCGAGCGCGAGCTGTCGAACTATCCGCCGCTGGTTTTTGCGGGCGAAGCGCGCGACCTGACGCGCGAGCTCGGCCGCGTCGCCGAGGGCAAGGCCTTCCTGCTGCAGGGCGGCGACTGCGCCGAGAGCTTCGCCGAATTCCACCCGAACAACATCCGCGACACCTTCCGCGTGCTGCTCCAGATGGCGGTCGTCCTGACCTTCGCGTCGAAGATGCCCGTGGTGAAGCTCGGCCGCATGGCCGGCCAGTTCGCCAAGCCGCGCTCGGCCGACATGGAGGATGTGAACGGCGTCGAGCTGCCGAGCTATCGCGGCGACATCATCAACGACATCGCCTTCGAGGCCGAGGGCCGCGCGCCCGACCCGCAGCGCATGGTCAAGGCCTACAACCAGTCGGCGGCGACGCTCAACCTGCTGCGCGCCTTCGCCGGCGGCGGTTATGCCAATCTGCACCAGGTCAACGCCTGGACGCACGACTTCATGGACCGCAGCCCCTGGGCGAAGAAATATCAGGAGACCGCGGCGCGCATCTCCGAAGCGCTCGCCTTCATGGAGGCGTGCGGCGTGACCCCCGAAACGGTGCCGCAGATCAAGGGCACCAGCTTCTACACCAGCCATGAGGCCTTGCTGCTCCCCTATGAGCAGGCGCTGACGCGGCAGGACAGCCTGACCGGCGGCTGGTACGACACCTCGGGCCATTTCCTCTGGGTCGGCGACCGCACCCGCTTCGAGGGGTCGGCGCATATCGAATATCTGCGCGGCATCGGCAATCCGGTCGGCATGAAATGCGGGCCGAGCCTCGAGCCCGACGTGCTGCTGCGGCTGCTCGACACGCTGAACCCGAACCATGTCGCGGGGCGCATGACTTTGATCACGCGCTACGGCCATGACAAGATCGAGGCACACCTGCCCAGGCTGGTGCGCGCGGTGAAGGAATCGGGGCACCCCGTCGTCTGGTCGTGCGATCCGATGCACGGCAATGTCATCAAGACCCCCAACGGCTACAAGACGCGCCCGTTCGAGCGCATCCTCGCCGAAGTGCGCGGCTTCTTCGCCGTCCACCGCGCCGAGGGCACGCATGGCGGCGGCATCCATATCGAGATGACCGGCCAGAATGTCACCGAATGCACCGGCGGCGCGATGGACGTGACCCAGATGGACCTCGCCGACCGCTATCACACCCATTGCGACCCGCGCCTGAACGCGGGGCAATCGCTCGAGCTGGCCTTCCTGCTGGCCGAGATGCTCAACCAGGAAATGGCCGAACGGGCGAAGCAGGCGGCGTAATTCGCCACTTCCCTCGTCATTGCGAGCGAAGCGAAGCAATCTCCAGCCATCGACCTTGCGCGAGGCCCGTCGCTGGAGATTGCCGCGTCGCCTGCGACTCCTCGCAATGACGAACCTCTACGTCCGGTCCTACTTCTCGGTCCCCGACCAGACCTTCGTATCGGCAAACGCCCGGCCCAGCGCGACGTGCAGGTCGGCGTCCTCGGCCGCGCCGCCGAGCGGGATCTTGTCGCTGAAATTGTCGGTCGCGCGGTGATAATCGCTGCCGAGGAACGCCTCGAGCAGCGCCATGTCGGAAAAACTGCCGCCGACCATCAGCGACGGCACGCCCTTGGCGCCGAGCGCCCAGCCGTCCTGCCGCTGGACGAAGGCGTCGGCCTCGCCATCCTCGTCGAGTGTCCGCCCCAGGTCGGCCGCGACCTTGCGGATCACCGCGTCATAGGCGGGGCGCCCGCGCCCGATCGTCGCCACCGGCGTGCCGCGCGGCGAGATGGCGATGGTGTCGATGTTGAGCGCGACGGTGATGTCGCTCAAGGGCACCACCGGGTTGTCGGCGAAATGATAGGCGCCGATCAGCCCCTTTTCCTCCGCTGTGGTCGCCATGAAATAGATGTCGCGGTCGGGGCGCGGGCCCGCGGTCAGCCGCTTCGCCACCGCGCCCAGCACCGCGATGCCGCTCGCATTGTCGACCGCGCCGTTGCAGATGCGGTCGGCGTCGCCTTCCTCGCCGCAGATGCCGAGATGGTCCCAATGGCCGAGGAAGAGCACCGCCTTGCCGTCGGGCTTCGCGCCCGGCAGCCTGGCGATGACATTGTGGCTCGCGAAGGGGCGCACCGTCGTGGTCGCCGACAGGTCGGCGGTCAGCGGCAGCGCGAGCCCGCGATAGTCGGCGCTCGTCGCCGCGGCGAGCGCGGCTTCCGCCTGCTTGCCGAGCAGGGTCTGAAGCGCGGGCTGCGCGATGAAGCCGCTCGCCTGCGCGCCGGGCTTGGCGCTCGCGAGGCGCACGCTCTTGCTGCCGAGCGCGGCGCGCAGATCCTCCCACGGCAGGCTGTCGGGCGCGACCACGAGCACGCCCGCGGCGCCGGCGTCGGCAAGCATCTGGCGCCGCTCGCGATAGCGCGGCAGCTTCTCGCCGAAGGGCGCATTTTCATAAAGCAGAACCGCGAGCTTGCCCGCGACATCGGCATTGACCTTGCCCGCGCCATCGACGCCATAACCGACGAAAACCACGGGCACATCGGCCAGCGCCAGCGACGGGTCGCGGCCGGTCAGGATCAGGCTGTCGGCGGCAAGCTTCACCTCGCGGCCCTTGCTCTTGAACCTGACGCTGCCGTCCACCGACTGGCTTTCGACCAGCGGCACCGGCTGCAGCCACGGCGTCGCGCTGCCCGGCACGGGTTCGAGCCCCAGCTTCGCCCATTGGCCGACGATCCAGGCGATGGTGCGATCCTCGCCCTCGGTTCCCGGCGCGCGCCCTTCGAAGGCGTCGCCGGCGAGGACTTTGATGTCGGCGGCGAGCTCGGCCTCGGTGACCGGGGCGTCGACGGGCTTGGCGTGGACGGCGGGGGCGGCGAAGGCCAGGAGGGCGACGGCCGCGATCGCGGCGCGAAATTTAGTTGCGTGCATGGGCGCGCGGCATGGCACGGCGGCGAAACGCGGGCAAGGCGCGTTTGTCGAAACAGGCCGGGTGTTGGTCAGGTGGGGGTGGTTCGGTATCGGCTTTGGGATGGGGGCTGCCCATTAAATCTCGTCATGCTGAACTTGTTTCAGCATCCATGGCCTAAGCTCGAATTTGGCGCTGCGTAGAAGGAAACCGCAGACCATGGATCCTGAAACAAGTTCAGGATGACGATGCTACAAATGGCGTGTTCCCCCCGAAACCCGTCACCGACCGCCCGCCCGCTCGAGCAGCGCCCGCGCCGCCGCGACGTGCATGTCCTCGATCATCCGCCCTTCATGCCGCTGCGCGCCGCCCGTCGCCGCCGCAACCAGCGCCTCGGCGGCGGCGATCTCGCGCGGCGAGGGCGCGAAGGCGGCGTTGCACGGGTCGACCTGCGACGGGTGGATCAGCGTCTTGCCGTCGAAGCCCAGCCGGCGTCCCTCGGCGGCTTCGGCCGCAAAGCCCGCGGCATCGTCGATCGCATTATAGACCCCGTCGAAACACCATGCCCCGCTCGCGCGCGCGGCCAGAACAATGGCCTGGATCGCATGGCTCATCGCGCCGCGGTCCATGCCGTCCGGCAGCTTCAGCTCGTGCGCGAGGTCGTTGAGCCCCGCGATCAGTGCTGCAACCGATGCGTCGGCGGCGATGTCGCGCGCGGCGTAGATCGCCGCCGGGGTCTCGATCATCGCGAACAGCGGCAGGCCCAGGCCGCGCGCGGGCTCGAGGTCGGCGATCGCATCGACCTTGGGCAGCACCACCGCGTCGATCGCCAGCCCCGCGACCGCGTTGATGTCCGCCGCCTGGTGCGCGCTGCCCGCGCCGTTGATCCGCACCGCGACGCGCTTGCCCGGAAAGCCCGCGATGACCGCGGCGCGCATCGCCTCGCGCGCCTCGGGCTTGCGCTCGGCGGGCACCGCATCCTCGAGGTCGACGATCAGCATGTCGGCGGCGAGCCCGCCCGCTTTTTCGAGCGCGCGCGCGTTCGAGCCGGGGACATAGAGCAGCGAGCGGGGTGCGAAGTCGGTCATGCGCTTTTGTCTGGCGCAAAGGGCCCAAAGCCGCAATAAAGAAGGACTTGCAGGTGCAATTTGCGGAGGGGGACGAGCGATGGGTTATGTGGCGATTGCCGGGGTCGTGCTGGCGCTGGTGTTCGTGCTGTGGGCGCTGACGCCCGTGCGGCAAGGCTATGCCTATACGATCGAGCGCTTCGGCCGCTACACCCACACCGCGCAGCCGGGGCTCAACTTCATCATGCCGGTGTTCGACCGCGTCGGGCGCAAGGTGAACATGATGGAACAGGTGCTCGACATCCCGGGGCAGGAAATCATCACCAAGGACAATGCGATGGTCGCGGTCGACGGCGTCGTCTTCTTCCAGGTGCTCGATGCAGCGAAAGCGGCTTATGAGGTCAGCGACCTCTATCTCTCGATCATGAACCTGACGACGACCAACCTGCGCACCGTGATGGGCTCGATGGATCTCGACGAGACGCTGTCGAAGCGCGACGAGATCAACACCCGCCTGCTGCACGTCGTCGACGATGCGACCACGCCCTGGGGGGTCAAGATCACCCGCGTCGAGATCAAGGACATCCGGCCGCCCGCCGACATCTCGAACGCGATGGCGCGGCAGATGAAGGCCGAGCGCGAGAAGCGCGCCAACATCCTCGAGGCCGAGGGCAGCCGGGCGTCGGAAATCCTGCGCGCCGAGGGCCAGAAGCAGAGCCAGATACTCGAAGCCGAGGGCCGCCGCGAAGCCGCCTTCCGCGACGCCGAGGCGCGCGAACGCGAGGCCGAGGCCGAAGCCAAGGCGACGCAGATGGTGTCCGACGCGATCGCCGGCGGCAATGCGCAGGCGATCAACTATTTCATCGCGCAGAAATATGTCGAGGCGGTGAGCCAGTTCGCGACCAGCCCCAACGCCAAGACGATCCTCTTCCCGGTCGAGGCGACGCAGCTGATCGGCACGCTGGGCGGCATCGGCGAGCTCGCCAAGGACGCCCTCGCGAACCGCAACGGGGGGCAGTGACATGCCCGACTGGCTGGCCAATCTCGACCCGCACTGGGCGTGGCTCGCGCTCGGCGTGCTGCTCGCCGCCGCCGAGATCGTCGCGCCGGGCTTTTTCCTCGTCTGGATCGGCGCCGCGGCGATCGTCACCGGCCTGCTCGCCTGGGTGCTGCCGATCGACAGCATCCCGGTGCAGATGGTCATTTTCGCGGTCCTGTCCTTCGTCGCGCTCTATTCGACGCGCCGCTGGCTGAAGGCGAACCCGATCACCACCACCGACCCGCTGCTCAACCAGCGCGGCGGCCGACTGGTCGGCGAAGTGCTGACGCTGACCTGCGGCATCGAGAACGGCCGCGGCCGCGCCAGGGTCGGCGACGGCGAATGGCCGGTGCGCGGGCCCGATGCGGCGGAGGGCAGCAAGGTCCGCGTGGTCAGCGCCGACGGCGGCGTGCTGGTGGTGGAGCTGGCTTAGGCTAAACAAAGCTCGTCATTGCGAGGAGCCGAAGGTGACGCGGCAATCTCCAGCTATCGGCCTTGCTCAAGGTCGATAGCTGGAGATTGCTTCCCCCGGCTTTCGCCGGGGTCGCAATGACGAATATCTTTAGCCGCCTCGCACCCGCGCGTAGATATTCACCGCCTCGGCCAGCACGTCGCTCTCGCCGATCAGCGCAAACCCCAGCTTCGCCGCCACCCGCTCCGACGCGCCATGCCCCGGCTCGATGATGCAGCGCACCTCCGCCGCGTCGAGGTTCGCGTCCGCCCAGGCCAGCACCGCCGCCATCGCCTCGGTCGCGAGGCCGCCGCCCCAATGGTCGGCGTCGAACGCCCAGCCCGCCTCGGGCTGGCCCTCGAGCTCGGGGATGCCGCGGCCGAAGTAGGACAATCCCCCCATGCCGATCAGCTTGTCGCTTTCCTTGTCGGCGAACACCCAATAGCCATAGCCCATCACCGGCCACAGCCCCGCCGCCGACAGGAATTTGCCCCAGCTCACGTCGGGCGCGCGGGGTTCGCCGCCGATGAAGCGCGTCACGCGCTCGTCGGCCCACATCGCGACATGGTCGGCCTTGTCCGACAGGCGATGTTCGCGCAGGCGCAGGCGGGGGGTATCGATGATCGGGGGCGCGGTGAACATGCGCGCGGGGCTATCAGCGCTCGCGCCGCGCGGCAAGCCGCCGGTCCCGCGAAGACGGAGCCCCGAATACGGGGAGAGAGAGCCCTTGGAGGCCCCGCCTTCGCGAGTCCGTCAGGCGGCCGCCGCCGCCAATTCCTCGCGCACCGGCGCCGAGGCCGAGCTGTGCTGCGGCATCACCGCATCGGCATAGTCGCTCTCGTAGAGCTTGATCAGCGCGCGGTCATCGTGGTTCCACGGGTGGAAACCCGGCAGGAAATAGCTGAGCCAGGGCAGGAAGCTCTTGCGCAGCACCCCCGGCTTGCCGAGCAGGTACCACCAGATGCGTAGCGTTACGCGCCAGCCGGTGAGGCCGTCCTGCCGCAGCAGCGCCTTCATCCCCTTCACGCGCTTCGGCCAGAAACGGCTGGTGACGAGCAGCATCATGATCGACTTCGCGCGCCAGCGCCGGAAGCGGCTCCAGTCCTTCGTCGCGTGCAGCCAGGTGTCGTAGGCGACGCCCTTGTGCTCGATCTCCTCGATCGCGTGCCATTTCCACAGCGCGGCCCATTCGGGCTCGGCCCCCGCATACATCTTGGGGTCCTTCAGCATCACCGCCGCCATCATCGCGGTATAATGTTCGAGCGCGATCGTCGCCATCAGGTTGACGATCTGCGGCCGCTGCTTGATCAGGTCGAGCACCTGGTTGACGTCGTCCTCGAGCTCCGAAAGATCGTAGCCCGCTTCCGCCGCCTTCTTGTTGAAGACGACATGCTCGCGGCTGTGGATCACTTCCTGCTGGGTGAAGGCGCGGATTTCGCGCGCCAGTTTGTCGGGCACGCCCTCGCGGTGCGCCTTCACCGCCTCGATGAACATCGCCTCGCCGCGCGGGAAGGTCACCGACAACGCGGTGTGAAACGCCGACGCGATCGGGTCGCCGTTCAGCCACCAGCGCCCCTGCCGGTCGTCGCGGCCGAAGCGCATGTCGCGCGGGGTGATGGCAAGGTCGGCGGGGGTCGGCGAGTGGGAAAGACTGGACATATGGGCTGCACCGTCGAAAAGGAGAGGAAGGACGTGGGGACGTCCTATGGGGCATATGTTAAAGGTTACTTACAGTGGTGTCAATAGTAGCGAAAAAGCGCCTGAGCCCCGAGGAGAGCCGGTCGGCGGCGCTCGAGGCGGCGCGGCAGATCCTGGTCGAAATGGGGCCCGCGGCGGTCACCTTGAAAGCCGTCGCAGCGCGTATCGACCGCACCCACGCCAATCTGCTGCACCATTTCGGCAGCGCCGCGGGGCTGCAGAAGGCGCTCGCCGCCTATCAGGCCGAGACGGTGTGCGCGACGATCGGGCGCAAGATGGCCGAATCGCCCCCGGGCGAACGCAATGTGCGCGAGATCGTCGACCTCGCCTTCGACGCCTTCAACGAGGGCGGCGCCGGCGCGCTCGCGACGTGGATGGCGGCGACGGGCAACGACGACGCGCTCGACCCGATCGTCGAGGCGATCCACCGGCTGATCGACGGCATGGCCCCCGACGCGCACGAAAAGCGCCTGATGCACGAGGATACGCTGGCGCTGGTGCTGATGGCGCTCGGCGACGCGCAGCTCGGCGGCCCGATGGCCGAGGCGCTCGACCTGCCGCGCGACACCTCGCGCGTGCTCGCGACCGAGCTGATCACGGGGCGCATCGCGAAATTCTGGGCCGAGCACGGCGGGAAATGAGAAACGGCGGGCCCGGCTTGCCGGGACCGCCGTTCCTTGTCGTCCAGCGGGAGCCGGATTAGCCGGCGTTCATCTGGTGCTTCAGCGCCGACATCTGGTCATGGCCTTCGCGGACCGAGGTGAAGCCGGTCTGGATCAGCTGGCGCACCGCGGGATCGAGATCGTCGTCCTTCAGCGCGCTTTCGAACTTGGCCTTGATGTGATCCTCGCCGCGTTCGACCTCGGCGACCACCGCCTTGTCGTCGCGGTCGCCGGTCAGCGCATCGCGCAGGCCGAGAAAGGCGCGGTGCGCCGAAGCGAGCACCGTACCGTCATCCTCGGGGTTGCCGCCCAGCTCGCGCACCTTGGCCTGGAACTGGCCGACCACGGCCTGGCGTTCGTTCGCACGGCTCAGGAACTGATCCTTGAACTGCGCGGCATTGGCCTCTTCGGCAGCCTTGCGATAGCCGTCGACGCTGTCGAGCGTCGTCGCGATGAGCGAATTGAGCGTGCTGACGTTTTTGTTGTCAAACATTTGAAATCCTTTCGGGAAAAGCGATGCCGACGATCGCCGGCATCTTGTCCGCTCAACGACCGACTGCGCGCAAAGTTGCCTCGTCCCGGCGCCGCAGCGATGCGTTTCGCCGATCCGCGCGCGGGGCGATGACAAAACTGGCAATATCGGTCCGAAGGCGCTAAGGGCGCGCCTTCCCCATCCCCGTTCGCATCGAGCGAAGTCGAGATGCCCCCCGGCTTGGCGCCATGCTGCGGGGTGTCTCGACTTCGCTCGACACGACCGGGCGCTAGCGTTTAGTCTTCCGTTTCCGCGCCCAAAGGCCCCGCCATGCATTTCCTCGACCAAGCCAAGATCTTCATCAAGTCCGGCGACGGCGGCCCCGGCGCCGTGTCGTTCCGGCGCGAGAAATATGTCGAATATGGCGGCCCCGACGGCGGCAACGGCGGCAAGGGCGGCGACGTGATCTTCGAGGCGGTGGCGGGGCTCAACACGCTCATCGACTTTCGCTACACCCAGCATTTCAAGGCCAGGCGCGGCACCCCCGGCGCGGGCCGCGACCGCACCGGCGCGGGCGGCCCCGACCTCGTCATCCAGGTCCCCGTCGGCACCCAGATATTGGCCGACGACGAAGAGCGCAGCCTGCTCGCCGACCTGACGAAAGAGGGCGAACGCATCCATTTCCTGCGCGGCGGCGACGGCGGGCGCGGCAATGCCAGCTACAAGACATCGACCAACCGCGCCCCGCGCCAGCACGGTCCGGGCTGGCCGGGCGAGGAAATGTGGGTGTGGCTGCGCCTAAAGCTGCTCGCCGATGCGGGGCTCGTCGGGCTGCCCAACGCGGGCAAGTCGACCTTCATCAATGCGGTGACCAATGCGCAGGCCAAGGTCGGCGCCTATGCCTTCACCACGCTCCGCCCCCAGCTCGGCGTCGTCAGCCACAAGGGCAATGAATTCGTCGTTGCCGACATCCCGGGCCTGATCGCGGGCGCTGCCGAAGGCGCAGGGGTCGGCGACCGCTTCCTCGGCCATATCGAGCGCTGCCGCGTCCTACTCCACCTCGTCGACGCCAATGACGCGGATGTCGCGACCAGCTACCGCATCGTCCGCGACGAACTCGAAGCCTATGGCGCCGACCTGATCGACAAGCCGGTGATCGTCGCGCTCAACAAGATCGACACGCTCGACGACGAGCTGATCGCCGCGCTCTCCGCCGAGCTCGAAGCCGAAAGCGGCCACCCCGTGATGGCGCTCTCGGGCGCCAGCGGCGCGGGGCTGGAGCCCGTGCTCGACAAATTGCTCGAGATCATCGCCGGCGACAAGGCGGGCGAAGATCCCGCCGAGGATGGCGAAGGCGCGTGGTCGCCGGTCTAGGAACGTTCGCGGGTGCGATGGATTGACCAGGGAACATCAAGGAGTTCCGCATGGTCATCCGCCGCATCGCCCTCGCCGCCCTTCCGCTGCTCGCTCTTGCGGTGCCGGCTCATGCCCAGGAGGACGGCGAAGCGCCCAAGCGCACCCGCCTGATCCTCGGCCCGCAGCTCGCCCCGTCGTGGCCGGGCGCCGACCAATATTCGATCGGCCCCTTTGTCGATCTGTCGCGCGAGCGCGTGGGGACCGAATTCACCTTCGAGGCGGCCGACGAAAGCTTCGGCGCACCGCTGATCGCCAGCGGCAAATTCGCCTTCGGCCCCGCCTTCGGTTTCGTCGGCAAGCGCACCGCTGCCGATGCCGGCGCGAACCTGCCCAAGGTCGGGCTGACGATCGAGGCGGGCGGCTTTGCGCAGGTGTCGCCGGCCCCCGCTTTCCGCCTCCGCGCCGAAGTCCGGCGCGGGCTTGGCGGCCACGACGGCTTCGTCGGCGAGGTCAGCGCCGATTATATCGCGCGCGACGGCGACGACTGGCTCTTCTCGATCGGCCCGCGCGTGACGCTGGGCGATGGCCAATATCAGCGCGCCTATTTCGGCGTCAGCCCCGCCGCCGCGGCGACATCGGGGCTGCCGGTTCATGATATCGATGGCGGCATCCACGCGGTCGGCCTGACCGCCGGTTATCTGCGGCAATTGAGCTCGACCTGGGGCTTTGCCCTCTACGGCCGCTACGACCGGCTCATCGGCGACGCCGCCCGCTCGCCGGTCGTCCGCCAACTCGGCTCGCGCGACCAGCCGTCGGTCGGCGTGGCGCTTAGCTACACCTTCGGCGGCGATCGCTGAGCGGACGGCGGCGGCTTTGGGGCGGAAGGGGACGCCCTAATCCTCCCTGCGGCGAAGCCGTGGGGAGGGGGACCGCCGCGAAGCGGTGGTGGAGGGGCGGCGGCCCGAAACCGACGCTCAAGGCCTCGGCCCCTCCACCATGCTTCGAGTTTGGGGTTGGATTGCCCCCGGCAATCCAAGTCCGGTCCGGGGGACCGGACGACCCCAAACTGTCCCCCTCCCCATCGCTGCGCGACAGGGAGGATTATTATGTCCGCTCCCTACCCCAAACCAGCCGCTCCCGACCGGCCCGTCCGTAACCCGCGCTCCGCTTGCCGCGAACCGCGGACAGGCGTAGACTGCGCGCAAATATAAAGAGGATGCCCGCGATGACCCCTATATCGAAGCGGCCGATGATCTGGCGCGCGCTCGCCGCGGCGCCCTTGCTGCTGGGCGCGAGCCAGCCGCCGGCGCCGCCCGCCGTGCTTGCCCCCGCTACCCCCGCGATCGTCGAACCCGCGCTGACCAGCGAGATCACCCCCTTCATCCAGCCCTTCGACCTCGACGCGACGCGGCGCATGGCGGTGCAGGTGATGGTCGGCGGCCAGGGGCCCTTTTCCTTCCTGGTCGACACCGGCGCCGAGCGCACGATCATCGCGCGCGAACTCGCCGACCGGCTGAAGCTGGCCGAGGGCGCCAAGCTGCGTATGGCGACGATCGGCGGGTCGGCGACGGTGCCCAGTTTCCGCATCGCTGCGCTGCAGATGACCAACCTCAGCATGCACGGCTTCGACGCGCCCTCCTTCTTCGGCCGGCATATCGGCGCCGCGGGGCTGATCGGCGTCGACATGCTCGAGGACCGGCGCATCCTGATCGATTTCACCAAGGAAAGCATGCAGGTGCTCGAGACGCGTAAGCGCGCGCGGCCGATCATCCGCGACGACGATGCGATCGTGGTGACCGCGCGTAATTCGGCGGGACGGCTGATCCTTTCCGACGCGCGGCTCAACGGCAAGCGCATCGACGTGATCGTCGATACCGGGGCGCAGACGAGCGTCGGCAACCTTGCGCTGCAGCAGCTGGTCGCGTCGAAGCGGGCGAACAGCTTTCCCTTCGTCGACACAGTGCTGGGCGCGGTGACCGGCGAGAATGTTCCCGCGAAGCGCACCGTGATCAAGCGCATCGTGATTACGGGCATGGACGTCAACGACCTGCCGGTCAGCTTCGCCGACAGCCAGGCGTTCCGCGCGCTGGGGCTGAACGGCCGGCCGGCGCTGCTGCTCGGCATGGACAGCCTGGCGCTGTTCGACCGGGTCGAGATCGACTTCCCGAACAAGCGCGTTGTCTTCGACCTGCCCGACCGCGCGGGACGCCCGACGGGGCAGCGTTTCGCCGCGAATTTCGCGGGCCGCGGCAGCTAGGCGAAAGCGCTCGATCCATCGCGGCAAGGAGAACATATACTGGACAGAGGTGCGGCAGCGCGGCATAGCGCCGCGATGCCCGCCGCGCCGTTGCTCGATTTTGCCGGACACCGGTTCGTACCGCTTGCGGGCCGCGCCCTGTTCTGGCCGCGGCACCGCGCGTTGATCGTCGCCGACCTGCACCTCGAAAAGGCGAGCTGGTACGCCGCGCGCGGCCAGCCGCTGCCCCCCTATGACAGCCACGACACGCTCGACCGCCTCGCGCGGCTCGCCGCCGAGACGGAGGCCGGCGCGATCTGGTGCCTCGGCGACAGTTTCCACGACCGCGCGGCGGCGGAGCGCATCGCGCCCGCGGTCGCCGAGAGGCTGATCCGCCAGACCGGCAGCGTCCGGCTGACCTGGATCGCGGGCAATCACGACGGGCTGGCCGGCGGGGCGTGGGGCGGCGCGGTTGCCGACGAGATGGAGGTCGACGGCATCGTCTTTCGCCACGCATGTCGGGCCGGCGAAACGCGGCCCGAGATATCGGGGCATTTCCATCCCAAGCTGCGGCTGCATTTGCGGGGGCGACTCGTCTCGCGGCCGTGCTTCGCGGGCGATGGGCAGCGTCTGATTCTGCCCGCGTTCGGCAGCCTGGCCGGCGGGCTCGACGTCGGCGACGGTGCGATCGCGGCCAATTTTGCCGGCGATTATCGCGCAATGCTGGTTGCGGGCGGAAAATTGCTGTCGCTGCCCTGCGGCGCGAGCGCCGCAGATGACGTTACGGCAATGCCGCGCCGCGCCTGATCGGGGCGAATCCCGCGCATTTCCGCGTGTGACCAAAAAGCCGCACTCGCCGAAAACATGACGGAAACGCGCGCCCTCGGCTGGATCACCGCATAATTATGCGTATGAAGTGGGCCCAATAAAAACAACGAAATGTTGAGAGGAGTGCCCGAAATGAAATCCTATACGCTTTGTGCTGCCCGCTTGCTGCGCACCAGTGCGCTCGGCGCCTCGCTGGCGATCGTCAGCCTGGCCGTTCCCGCCTATGCCCAAGATACGGCGACGGACACCGCGACCACCGACGACGGCGCTGCCGACAGCGAAATCGTCGTCACCGCGCAGGGCCGTTCGCAGCTCCTGTCCGACGTGCCCGTCGCGATCTCGGCCGTGAACGCCGAGGCGCTGCAGAACAGCGGCGCCAACGATATCCGCCAGCTCAACCAGGTCGCGCCGTCGCTGCTCGTGTCGTCGACCGGCTCGGAAGCCAATGGTTCGGCGCGTATTCGCGGCATCGGCACCGTCGGCGACAACCCGGGCCTCGAAAGCTCGGTCCCGGTATTCATCGACGGCGTCTATCGCTCGCGTTCGGGCATCGGCCTCAACGAACTGGGCGAGATCGACCGCGTCGAAGTGCAGCGCGGGCCGCAGGGCACGCTCGGCGGCCGCAACTCGTCGGCGGGCCTGATCAGCATCTATTCCAAAAAGCCCGATTTCACCTTCGGCGGTACCGCCGAGGCGACCTATGGCAATTATGACTATTTCCGTCTCGGCGGCAGCATCACGGGCCCGATCACCGACACGCTGGCCGCGCGCCTCGACGGCATCTGGGTCAAGCGCGACGGCTTCTATCGCGACGTCAACAACAACACCGACGTCAACGACCGCGACCGCTATTTCCTGCGCGGTCAATTGCTGTTCGAGCCGACCGACGCGCTGTCGATCCGGTTGATCGCCGATTACACCTATCGCGACGAGAAATGCTGCGGCGCGACCTATGTCAGCGGCGCAGTCAACACCGCGGTCGGCAACCTCAACAACCCGTCGGTGCCGCTGTCCCCGCTGCAGCCCAACGGCAACAACATCATCAACGTGCTGCGCGACCTGGGCCAGGCCCTGCCGGCGTTCAACCAGGGTTATGCGCGCACGCTGTCGGTCACCCCGGGGCGCAGCTACGCCGGCGAGACCAAGGATTATGGCTTCTCGGGTCAGATCGACTATGATCTGGGCGGCGCGACGCTGACCTCGATCACCGCCTATCGCGAATATCGCTCGGGTCAGGCGGGCGACGTCGATTATGGCACGGTCGACATCCTCTATCGCGCGCCCGACGACGACGCCTATCGCCAGTTCCACACCTTCACCCAGGAATTGCGCCTGCAGGGCGAGGCCTTCGACGGCAAGCTCGACTGGCTGGTCGGCGGCTTCTACGCCAATGAAAAGCTGACCGTCCGCGACAACCTGCGCTTCGGCAACCAATATGGGCGTTTCGCGAATTGCCGCATCATTTCGGGCGGCGGCCTTGCCGGGCTCTATTCGGCGGCCAGCCCGCTCTGCGTCGCACCGGGCGTCGGTCCGGCGACGATCGCCGGGGCCTCGGGTGGCGGCCAGACCGGTGCCGACATCGTCGCGGCCTTTACCGCGCTCGACGGACTGAACGACCGCGGAACGATCAACGACACCTACCGCCAGAACGGCAAGAACTGGGCGCTGTTCACGCACAATATCTTCCACATCACGGACACGGTCGATTTCACTTTCGGTGTCCGCTACACCAACGACAAGAAGAAGTTCCGCGCATCGTTCACCAATGACAATACGGTCTGTACGACGGTGCAGGGGCTCGTCCTCGACGACCTGACCAGCACGACGACCAATGCCACGGCTAAGGCGCTGGCGGGCGCGCTGATCGGCCTCAGCTGCCAGGGCAATTCGACCGCCGAACTCAACGGCGTATCGATCAACAGCAAGCGCAGCGAGGATGAGTTCACGGGCACCGCGATCCTGTCGTGGAAGCCGGTCGACGATCTTTTGACCTATGCGAGCTATTCGCGCGGCTACAAGGCAGGCGGCTTCAACCTCGACCGTTCGGCGCTGAAATCGCCGATCACGCCCTTCGCCCTTGCCGGCGGAGCGCAGGCGCTGGTGAACAACCTGCAGTTCGAACCCGAAAAGGTCGACAGCTATGAAATCGGCGCCAAATATTCCGCAGGCGGGTTCAACCTCGGCGTGTCGCTGTTCCGGTCGGACTTCTCGAGCTTCCAGCTCAACACCTTCAACGGCACGGTGTTCCTGGTCCAGAATATCAACGGCTGCGAAACCGACCTGGCCGGCGCCGACCGCGACGCGAGCGCGGCGACGGGCGCCTGCGCCGCCGACAAGGTCAGCTGGGGCGTGCGCGCCGAGGGCTTCGAGCTCGAATCGTCCTTCGCACCGGCGGACGACCTCCGCCTTGCGGCCGGCGTGACCTATTCGAAGACCAAATATCGCAAGAACCTGGTCGGCACCAACGCCGGCGGGCCACTCGACCCGGCGCTGCGCTTCCTGCCGGGCGACAATCTGTCGAACGCGCCCGAACTGGTCGGCACCGCCAGCATGACCTGGACCCCGGCGATCGGCAGCGGCGGGCTCACCGGCCTCGTCTATATCGATGGCCGGGCGACCAGCGGCTACAACACCGGTTCCGACCTGTTCCCGCAGAAGGAACAGGAAAGCTTCACGGTGTTCAACGCGCGCCTTGGCGTGCGCGGGCCCGATGAGAAGTGGGCGGTCGAACTGTGGGCGCAGAACATCCTCAACGCCGACTATGCCCAGGTCGCCTTCAACTCGCCCTTCCAGGCGGGCACGACCTCGGCGCCGTTCACCGACGCCAACGGCTTCCCCGGCGGGCGCCAGATCTTCTCGCAGTTCCTGGCCGAGCCCCGGACCTATGGCCTGACGCTGCGCGGCAAGTTCTAAACGCGCGACCTCTGGTTTTCCGGACTTCAAGGCCGCCCGCATCCCGCCGGATGCGGGCGGTTTTTGGTTTTGGCATCGCGAAAAATCTGTTATCATCGCTGAGAATAAAAAGAAGCTTGGTGGGAGGATGACATGAAAATGACCGACAGGAGAATTGCGCGTTTCGCCCGTGGCAGTGCGGCCGGAGTGGCGCTCGGGGCCATGCTCGCGGCGACGCCGCTCTGGGCGCAGGACGCGCCGGCGCCCGCCGCCGAGACCGACGACGACACGATCATCGTCACCGCGACGCGGCGCAGCGAATTGCTCTCCGACGTGCCGATCGCGGTGTCGGCGGTCTCCGGCGACACGCTCGAAAAGACCGGCGCCACCGACGTCCGCGCGCTGGGGCAGGTCGCCCCGTCGCTGCTCGTCTCGGGCGCGACGAGCGAGGTCAATTTCACCGCGCGCATCCGCGGCATCGGCACCGTCGGCGAGAACCCGGGGCTCGAAAGCTCGGTCGGGCTGTTCATCGACGGCGTCTATCGCAGCCGCACCGGGGTCGGCCTGTCCGAACTGGGCGACATCGAGCGCGTCGAGGTGCTGCGCGGGCCGCAGGGCACGCTGTTCGGCCGCAACTCGACCGCGGGCCTGATCAACATCGTCACCAAGGGCCCCGACATGACCGGCTTCGGCGCCAAGGGGTCGGTGAGTTACGGCAATTACGACTATTGGCGCGTCGACGGCATGGTCAACGCCCCGCTTGGCGATACCGCCGCGGTGCGCATCGATGGCGTCTGGCAACAGCGCGACGGGTTCATCCGGAACGTCACCCCCGGCGAGCCCGACATCAACGATCGCGATCGCTGGCTTGTCCGCGGCCAGCTGGCGTTCGAACCCAATGACAGCCTCAAGGTCCGGCTGATCGCCGATTACAGCCAGCGCAACGAAAATTGCTGCGGCGGCATATTGCTCAACCCGGTGCGCAACCTCGCGCGCGGCGCCGACGGCTTTCCCGTCGCCTCGCCGAACACGCTGCTGCCGCTGCTGCTCGCGCTCGGCTCGAATCACCAGCAGGCGCCCGCGGGCGACAGCTTCGTGCGCCGCCAGGCGACGACCCCCGGGGTCACCTATCGCTCTGACACCAAGGACTGGGGCGTGTCGGGCGAGGTCAGCTGGGACCTCGGCGGCGCGTCGCTGACCTCGATCACCGCCTATCGCGACTACAAGAACGCGCAGGGGCAGGACGCGGACTTCAACGCGCTCGACATCCTGCGGCGCACCGACCTCGACCGCCGCTTCCGGCTGTTCACGCAGGAGCTCAGGCTCCAGGGCGAGGCGTTCGACGGACGTCTCGACTGGCTGGTCGGCGGCTATTACGCCAACGAGCGGCTCGATGTCGACGACGACATCGTTTACGGCGCCAATTACGAGCAATTCGCCAACTGCCTGCTCTTTGCCCAGGCGCTGCCGACCGCGGTACTGCCGACCAATGCGAGCTGCGTGAACGTCCCGGTGGTGCAGGGAACGATCGCGGGGCTGTCGGCGCTGCCGGTCGGCGATCCGCGCCGCGCCTCGATCCCGCTCCTGTCGGCGCTGATCGCGAATCCGGCGCGCCCGGGCTTCGGCTCGCTCGCCGCGGCGCTCGGCCAGCCGGGGCTCGCGATCAACGGCACCGGCAACCAGGGGTCGACCTTCGAGCAGAAGAGCCGCAACTTCGCGATCTTCACCCACAACAGTTTCGACATTATCGAAGACACGCTGACGCTGACGGTCGGCGCGCGCTACACCAGCGAGCGCAAGACGCTGGATGCCAATGCGAATTTCAACAATTCGATCTGTTCGCTGGTGGTCAATTCGCCCTTCCAGTCGCTCGCCTCGCTGCCGTGCGTGATCAACGGCACCGCGCCCGACCTGCCCGCGGGCAGCCCGGGGACGAGGTTCAAGGACAATGAATGGACGGGCACGGTGGTGCTCAGCTGGAAGCCGACGCCCGACCTGCTCGTCTATGGTTCGGCATCGAAGGGCTATAAGGCAGGAGGCTTCAACCTCGACTTCTCGGCGCTCGACCGGCCGTGCAACACCGCCTTCGACGCCGCCTGCGCGGCGCGGCTGGCGCTGCCCGCGAACACCCCGGGCAACGGCCGTCCCGAAGCGAGCGACCTGCAATTCGCGAGCGAGAAGGTCGATGCCTATGAATTCGGGGTCAAATATGACGGCGACGGCGTCGACGTGAACTTGGCAGCCTTCTACCAGGAATATAGCAACTACCAGCTCAACACCTTCAACGGGGTCAATTTCGAGGTCACCAACATCCAGGCGTGCAAGACCGATCTGGGCGGCGCCGACAGCGACGGATCGGCGGCGACGGGCGCCTGCGCGCCCGACCAGCTGAAGCCCGGGGTGCGCGCCAAGGGGATCGAAATCGAGACCTTCCTGCGCCCCGCGCGCTATTTCACGGTCAATATGGGGCTGACCTATGTCGACACCCTCTATCGCCGCAATCTGGTCGGGACCGGGGGCCGGCCGCTGTCGCCGGTGCTGTTCCAGCTGCCCGGGCGCGGCGTCTCGAACGCCGCCCGTTACGTCGCGACCGCGGGGATCAGCTGGACCCCGCCGATCGGCGATTCGGGGCTGACCGGGCTCGTCTATTTCGACACCCGCCTGCAGAGCGACACCAACACCGGATCGGACCTCGACGTCGAGAAGGTCCAGGACGGCTTTGCGGTGTTCAACGGGCGGCTCGGTATCTACGGCGCCGAGCGGCGCTGGGGCGTCGAGCTGTGGGCGCAGAATATCTTCAACAAGAAATATTATCAGATCGGCGCCGACATGCCGTTGCAGGGCGGCGGCACCTTCCGCGCCGTCGCCGCGCCGGCCACGAGCGGGCTGGCGGGGACCGCGAACCAGCTGTTCGTCGGCTTCCCGGGCGAGCCGCGCACCTATGGCCTGACGCTGCGCGGCCAGTTCTAACGAACTCTCCCCCCGTCCCGCGAGGGACGGGGCGGGAGGTCCGCCGCGGTCAGGGCACGGCCGCGGCGGACCCTCCCCAGGGAGAGACGGCTTTGAGGTGGGAAGCTGCCCTTCAATTCTCGTCATGCTGAACCTGTTTCAGCATCCATCGCCTGAACTCTCGTCCGGCGCTGCGCCGAAGGAAACGGCAGATCATGGATCCTGAAACAAGTTCAGGATGACGATACTATAGATGTCGCGTTTTCGCCCGATAACACGAAAAAGGGCGGCCTTCGGCAGGTTTCCGCCCAACCTCAGCCCCCGAGCACCGGCGCCCCGCCCGGCGCGACCATGCGTTCGCCGTCGATCACGATCGGGCTCGCGACGCCATCGACGAACGCCCCCTCGGGCCGGAAGCGCATCCCGCGAGCGATCACCTGCGGGTCGGCGAACACCCCGGCAAGGTCGTTGATCGGCCCCGCGGGAACATCTTCGGCCTCGAGCGCGAGCGACAGCGGCTGCGCCTCCCACGTCGCGATCCTCGCCGCAAGCAGCGGGATCAGGTCGGCGCGGTTCGCCAGCCGCGCCGCATTGGTCGCGAAGCGAGCATCGTCGGCCCACCCCGGCTCGCCGAGCACCGCGCAGAGCTTGCGAAACTGCCCGTCGTTGCCGACCGCGATCACCAGCTGGCCGTCGGCGGTGGCAAAGGCCTGATAGGGTACGACATTGGCATGGCCATTGCCCATGCGTTTCGGGGGCACGCCGCTCGCGAGATAATTGGCCGCCTGGTTGGCGAGCACTCCGACCTGGCAATCGAGCAGCGCCATGTCGATATGCGCGCCCGCACCGATGACGTCACGGCGTCGCAAGGCAGCAAGGATCGCCACCGCCGAATACATCCCCGTGAAGATATCGGCATAGGCGATTCCCGCCTTTTGCGGCGCCCCGTCGGGCTCGCCGGTCAGCGACATCGCGCCGCCCATCGCCTGGATGATGAAATCATAGCCCGCGCGGTGCGCATAAGGCCCGGTCTGGCCGAAGCCGGTGATCGAACAGACGATAAGCCGCGGAAAATCGGCGCGCAGCGTCGCGGGGTCGAGCCCATATCTGGCCAGCCCGCCGAGCTTGTAATTCTCGATCACCACATCGGCATCGGCGATCAGCGCGCGCACTTCCGCCTGCCCCTCGGGCGTCGCGATGTCGATCGCCACCCCGGACTTGCCGCGGTTGGCGCTGTGATAATAGGCCGCGCCGAGATTCTCGCCGTCGCCGCCGACGATGAAGGGCGGCCCCCAGCTGCGCGTATCGTCGCCGACGCCCGGCCGCTCGACCTTGACCACCTCGGCGCCGAGATCGGCGAGCAACTGCCCACACCACGGCCCCGCGAGCACCCGCGCCAGTTCGACGGCGCGGATGCCCTGTAACGGTTTGAAGCCCTGGGGCTCAGGCAAAGGCCGAAATGCCCGTGATCGCGCGGCCCAGGATCAGCGCATGGACGTCGTGCGTGCCCTCATAGGTGTTCACCGTCTCGAGGTTCACCGCGTGGCGGATGACATGATAGTCGGCCGAAATGCCGTTGCCGCCGTGCATGTCGCGCGCGACGCGCGCGATATCGAGCGCCTTGCCGCAATTGTTGCGCTTCAGAAGGCTGATCATGTCGGGGGCGACATGCCCCTCGTCGATCAGCCGGCCGACGCGCAGCGCGGTCTGGAGGCCGAGCGCGATCTCGGTGAGCATGTTCGCGAGCTTCAGCTGGACGATCTGGTTCGCCGCGAGCGGTCGGCCGAACTGCTTGCGCTCGCCGGTATAATTACGCGCCGCCTCGTAGCAGAATTCCGCCGCGCCCATCGCGCCCCAGCCGATGCCGTAGCGCGCGCGGTTGAGGCAGCCGAACGGGCCTTTGAGTCCCGACACATGCGGCAGCAACGCATCCTCGCCGACCTCGACCCCGTCCATGACGATCTCGCCGGTGATCGAGGCGCGCAGGCTCACCTTGCCCTCGATCTTCGGCGCCGACAGGCCCTTCATCCCCTTTTCGAGCACGAAGCCGCGGATCGCGCCGTCGTGCGCGTCGGATTTCGCCCAGACGACGAAGACGTCGGCGATCGGCGAATTGGTGATCCACATCTTCGCGCCCTTGAGGCGGTAGCCGCCTTCGATCTTTTCGGCGCGGGTGCGCATGCCGCCGGGGTCGCTGCCCGCGTCGGGCTCGGTCAGCCCGAAGCAGCCGACGAGTTCGCCCGAGATCAGCCCGGGCAGATATTTGCGCTTCTGCTCCTCGCTGCCATAGGCGTTGATCGGATGGATCACGAGGCTGCTCTGCACCGAACAGGCCGACCGGTAACCCGAATCGATGCGTTCGACCTCGCGCGCGATCAGTCCGTAGCTGACATAGCTCAGACCCGCGCCGCCATATTCGGGGTCGACCGTCGCGCCGAGCAGCCCGAGCGCGCCCATTTCGGACATGATCTCGCGGTCGAAGCGCTCCTCGAGAAAGGCCGAGGTCACGCGCGGCAGCAGCTCGCCTTCGGCATAAGCGCGCGCGGCATCGCCGATCATCCGCTCCTCCTCGCTCAATTGTGCATCGAGCATCAGGGGATCGAGCGGGTCGAGCGCGACGACGCGCTGCGGATCGGCGAGGGCCATGGGCTGGGCTTTCTCTTCGGGCGAGCGCCCGGGAGGGAACGCGCGCTAAGGGGTGTTCGCGGCCGGGGCTTTTCCGGCCGTCGCGGCGGGCTGGCCGCCGCGCGGCTCCAATATCGCCGCGGTCTCGATCAGGTCAAGCGCGCGCCGCGCCTCGTGATAGCGGCGCGCGTCGATCAGCCATTCGTTCGCCGCCGCTGCGCCGGGCATCGCCTCGACCTCGGCGATCGCCTTGTCGGCCATGCCGCCCGCCAGATAGCGCCGCGCACGGCCGAGGCGCTCGGTCGCGCGCGGCGATTGCGTGCCCGCGGCGCGCACGACGAACAACTCGCCGAGTTCGCGGCGGATCCCGGTCCACAGGCTCGCGTCGTCGCCGCTGCGCCCGACGAGTTCGGGGGCGATCGCATCGAGTTCGGCGCGCAACTGTTCGAGCGTCACCGGGTCGCGCGAGGTCTCGATGATCGTCTTGACGGCATTGGGCTGGTCGTCGCCGAAGCGCAGCCGCAGCTGCGCGTCGAGATAGCCGAGCGACAGTCCCCGATCGAGCGCGCGGCGCACCGCGAAAGCGACGAGCAGCCCCTCGGCGCGCGAGGCATTGCCCGACGCCGAGGCGGCTTCGAGCGTGATGCGCGACAGGCGCTGTTCGAGTTCGGCGACGCGCGCGGGCAAGGTCGAACCGTCGAGCGGGAGCGCCACCATGGGCTGCGGCGTCGTGCCGACCGCGGCCGGCGCCTCGCCGGCATCCACCGCCGTCAGCGTCCCGCCGGGGGTTGCGGTGTCGATGACCTTGGCCTTCGGCGCAGGATCACCGACCAGAAAGCGGTTCATCGCCCAGCCGCCGGCGACCACGCCGATCAGCAGCAGCAACAGTGCCGCGATCACCAAGCTGCGGAAAGATGGCCTTTTGCCCGAACCCGCCTCGCCCGGGTGGACGGGGTTGTCGCTGCTTTCGATTGCCATAAAACTCTTTCGAACGACCCTATTTTTGCGCCTTTTGGCACAAATGATGCGCCGCTGTCACCATCGCCGCATCGTCGGGGCGCTCCGTAACGGTAACAGCCGCCCAGCCCTCGCCCGCCGCAGCGGCCGCGGCGGCGCTGATCGCGACGAGCGAAAGATGGCCGCGATCGCACCCCGCCAGCTCGGCAATCCGCGCCGCGCCGCGCGCCGAATGCGCTAGCAGGATCGCCGGCGCAGTCGTCAGCGCTTTCCAATCCGGCGGCGGATCGACCGGATCCACGGCATAGACGGGCAGCGGCACGAGTGTTGCCCCGCGCGCCTTGAAGGCCGTCCGCTCACGCCCGCAAAGCCATAAGATATCTGGTGTTTTTTCGGATGACGCCATGGCGTCGAGCAGCGATTGCGCGTCGCCGGACCCCGTTTTCACAACGGTCAGCCCCGCCCCCTCCGCCGCAGCAGCCGTCACCGCGCCGACCGCATAGACGGGCAGTGCCGCAAGCCTGTCCAGTTCGGGCCCGGCAAGTCGCAACGCCTGCGCGCTGGTGATCAGCAACGCGTCGAAACGGCCCGGATCGGGTGCCTGCCAGTCGAGCGCATGTGCAGCGAACAGCGGTGCCGCGTGCGCGCTGAGGCCCGCGTCTCGCGCCCGCGCCACCGTCGCCGCATTGCCCGGTTCGGCGCGCGTGACGAGGACGGGCAGCGTCATGCGCCGAACAGGATTCGCACGGATTCGGGCGCTTCGCCCAGCAGGCGCGCGGCCAGCTGTTCGGGTGCGTAATCCCCCTCGACCAGCGTCCAGCCCGCGACATGCTCGCGCCCGTCTTCCGAGAAGAGCTCGGCGTCGAGCCGCAGTCCGCCATCGCTCTGCCACGCCGCATGCGCCGCCACCGGCGAGCGGCAATCGCCGCCGAGCGCCGCGAGCAAGGCGCGCTCGGCCGCGACCGCGCGGTGCGTCGGGTGATGGTCCACCGCCGCGAGCAGGCCGCGCGTCGCCGCATCGTCGCTGCGGCACTCGATCCCGATAGCCCCCTGCGACGCCGCGGGCAGCAGCGTCGCCGCATCCTGCACCGTGCCGATCGCGCGCATGCCCAGCCGGTCGAGCCCAGCCGCCGCAAGCAGGGTCGCATCGACCTCGCCCGCCGCGAGCTTGGCGAGCCGCGTCTGGACATTGCCGCGCAGCAGCAAGGTCTCGACATCGCCGCGCAGCCGCTGCACCTGCGCCGCGCGGCGCGGGCTGCTCGTGCCCAGCCGCGCGCCCGTCGGCAAAGCGTCGATCGTCGCCGCGACGATCCCCTCGCGCACCACCAGCCGGTCGCGGGGATCGGCGCGCTCGAGCATCGCGCCGAGGAAGAAGCGCGCATCGCGCAAGGTCTCGACGTCCTTGAGGCTGTGCACCGCAATGTCGATCGTCCCGGCGTCGAGCGCAGCGTCGAGCTCGCGCGTCCACAGCGCCTTGCCCCCGACCTCGGCGAGCGCGCGGTCCTGGATCCGGTCGCCGGTCGCGGTCATCGGCACGATGTCGAGCGCCGCGGGGTCGAGCGCGAACGCGCGGACAAGCGCCGCCGCCGCCATATCGGCCTGCGCGCGCGCCAGCGGCGAGGCGCGCGTGCCGATGCGCAGCGGACGGTCGGGGGTCGGAAGCGGGATCGAAGCCATGCGGTGCTGCTAGCCTCCCTTGCCCTGCCCGCCAAGGGGCGGGTAAAGGGCGCGCAAGATTATGACTCTCATCCTCGGCCTCGAATCGAGCTGCGATGAAACCGCGGCGGCGCTCGTCGACAACGGACGGCGGATTCTCGCGCACCGCGTCGCGGGGCAGGAGGCCGATCACGCCCCCTATGGCGGCGTGGTACCCGAGATCGCCGCACGCGCGCATGTCGACCGCCTAGCGCCGATCGTCGAACGCGTTCTTGCCGAGGCGGGGAAGAGCCTCGCCGACGTCGATGCGATCGCTGCGACCGCAGGTCCCGGGCTGATCGGCGGGGTGATGGTCGGACTGGTCACCGGCAAGGCGCTCGCGCACGCCGCGGGCAAGCCGCTGATCGCGGTCAACCATCTCGAGGGCCATGCGCTCTCGCCGCGCCTCGCCGACCCGAACCTGCAATTTCCCTATCTGCTGCTGCTCGTCTCGGGCGGCCACTGCCAGCTGCTGCTCGTGCGCGGCGTCGGCGACTACCGCCGCCTTGCCACCACGATCGACGATGCCGCGGGCGAAGCCTTCGACAAGACGGCGAAACTGCTCGGGCTCGGTTATCCCGGCGGCCCGGCGGTCGAGCGTGTCGCCAAGGAAGGCGACCCGAAAGCCGTGCCCTTCCCACGCCCGCTCGTCGGGAGCGCCGAGCCGCATTTCTCCTTCGCGGGGCTCAAGAGCGCGGTCGTGCGCGCCGTGGCTTCGGGGCAGCACAGCACCCCCGATCTCGCCGCCTCGTTCCAGCAGGCGGTGGTCGATTGCCTCGTCGACCGCAGCCGCATCGCGCTCGCCGCCTGCCCCGAAGCCACCGCCTTCGTCGTCGCGGGCGGGGTCGCGGCGAACGGTGCGATCCGCTCGGCTCTGACCGATCTCGCGGCACAGCACGGCAAGCCCTTCGTCGCGCCGCCCTTGTGGCTCTGCACCGACAATGGCGCGATGATCGCCTGGGCGGGCGCCGAACGCTTCGCCGCCGGGCTCACCGATCCGCTCGATATGCCCGCACGCCCGCGCTGGCCGCTCGATCCCGACGCGGAGGCGGTGCGCGGCGCCGGCGTGAAAGCATGACGTCGTACCGGAATTTCGGTGTCGTCGGCGGCGGCGCCTGGGGCACGGCGCTCGCGCAGCTGCTCGCCACGGGCGGGGCGCCGGTGCGCCTCTGGGCGCGCGAGGCCGAGGTCGTGGCGGCGATCAATGCCGAGCATCGCAACCCGCTCTTCCTGCCCGGCGCAGCGCTCGCGCCCTCGCTCACCGCGACCCGCGACCTGGCCGACCTCGCCGCGTGCGACGCGCTGCTGGTCGTCGTGCCGGTGCCCTATATGCGCAGCGTGCTGGCCGAGCTGCTCCCCGGCGAAGCACCGCTGATCCTGTGCAGCAAGGGCATGGAGGCCGACAGCTTCGCCTTCCCCGTCGACATCGCGCGCGCGGTGACCCCAAGCCGCCCCGTCGCGGTCCTGTCGGGCCCGACCTTCGCGCACGAGGTCGCCGCCGGCCTGCCCACCGCGATCACCCTCGCCGCCGAAGACCCTGCGCTCGCCGACGCACTGGCGCAGGCGATCGCGCGCCCGTATTTCCGCCCCTATGTCTCGGGCGATGTGACCGGCGCCGAGATCGGCGGCGCGGTCAAGAATATCCTCGCGATCGCCAGCGGCATCGTCGACGGCGCGGGGCTGGGGCTCAACGCGCGCGCCGCGCTCATCGGCCGCGGTTTCGCCGAAATGACGCGCTTCGGCCTCGCACGCGGCGCAGAAGCGGAGACGCTCGCCGGGCTCGCCGGGCTCGGCGACCTGATCCTCACCTGCACCTCGGCCAATTCGCGCAACTTCGCGCTCGGCCAGGGGCTCGGCCGCGGCGAGGAAGCATCGGCGCTGATGGCCGACCGCCGCACCGTCGCCGAGGGGGCGTTCAGCGCCCCGGTCGTGGCCGCCGCGGCGCGCGCCGACGGCATCGACATGCCGATCACCGATGCGGTGGCGCGGCTCGTCGCGGGCGGGATCCGCGCGCCCGAGGCCATTCAGGCGCTGCTCAGCCGCCCGCTGCGACGCGAGGGCCGGTGAGAACATCGCGGCGATTGCCTGCCCCCCGCTGCCGCGCTAGTCTGCGCGCCGGGGAGAAGCAGAAGGGGCGCCAGGCTTGAGCCACACGGACAGCGCGGCGCCAGGGGTCGCCCCCGATGCGCCCGAGCGCGACGCCGACACCGCCGCGCTCGCCAAGGGCGGGCGCACCAACTTTTTCGGCTTCATCCTGCGCCTCGTCGCGCGCCTGCCCTTCCTCTACGTCGCCGGCCGCTGGTACGGACCCGAGGCGGTCGGGCGCTTCGCGTTCGCGGTGCTCGTCATCGAACTCGTCGCGCAATTATCGACGCTCGGGCTCAAGCGCGGGCTCGCCGAACAACTCAGCAAACCCGGCGCCGACCCGCGGATCACCGTCTGGGACGGCATGTTCGTTGCCTTCCTCGCTTCGGCGCTCGGCTCGACGGTGCTGCTGCTCTTCCCGCAATTCATGTTCCCCAGCGGGTCGATCAGCCCGACCGATCGTTTCATGGCGCTGCTCGTCTTCGCGATCGCGGGGACCGAGATCGCGCTCGCCGCCTGCGCCTATCGCTTCGATATCGGCGCGACCGTCCGCGCGCGCGCGGTGGTCGAGCCCTGGGTGATCAGCCTCGGAGCGGCGGTCTTCTGGTATGTCTCGCCCCCCGACGGGCTCATGCTCTCCTATGCCGCGGCGATGCTCGGCGCCTTTGCAACCGCGCTGTGGCCGATGATCCGCCATTATGGCGGGCCGGGCGTGTGGCGGCCGCAGCCAACGCACCTGATCGGCCTCGCGCGCCGCAACGCGCCGCTCGCCGCCGCCGACGCGATCGAATGGGGCACGCGCCGGCTCGACCTCTTCATCCTCGGCCAGTTCACCTCGCCGACGATCTACGGCATCTATTATATGGCGCAGCAGGTCGCCTCGCTGCCGCAGAAGCTCAAGACCAGCTTCGAACCGATCCTGGGGCCTGTCATCACGCGCAACCTCGCCGAAAAGAAGCTTGCCGCCGTGGCGGCACAGGTCAGCCAGGTCGGCTTCTGGATTATCGCTGCGCAGGCCGGCGTTGCGCTCGCGCTCGGCATTCCGGGCGAGGCGGTCATGGGCCTCGTCGGCCCCGAGTTCGTCGGCGGCACCGGCGCGCTCGCCTTCCTGCTCGCGGCCGAAGTCGTCGCGGCGACCGCGGTGGTCAGCGAGGCGGCGCTCGTCTATGTCGCACGCCACCGCAACCTGCTGATCAGCCTTGCGACGCTGGCCCTGCAAGCCGCGCTCAGCGTCGGCTTCATCCTGATCGCGCGAGCGATGGGGTGGCCGCCGATCTATTATGCCGGGGCGGTCGCGCTCGCGCTGATGCTCGCGCTGGGTTTCGCCTCGCTGGTCAAGGCGCGGCTGCTGTCGAAAATCCTGGACGCGCCGGTGAACAGCCTGCGCTGGGCGTTGGTCTGGGCGACCGGCGGCGCGGCGGTGCTCGGCTGGGGCGCGACGCAGCTGCCTGAATGGGCCGAGCTGCTCATCGGCGTGCCGGTGATCCTCGGCATCTATGCCTGGCTGATCTGGACGCGTGGCTTTGGCCCCGCCGACCGCGCGCTGTTCCGCAAGCATCCCGGGCCGGCGACCGAAGCCGCCAGCCCGGCCTGAAGCTTATTTCACTGCTTCCTGCGCCGCATCGCCGACATCCTGCGCGGCGTCGCCGACCTTTTGCGCCGCTTCGGCGATCGCCCCGGTCTCGGCCTTTTCGTTGCCGAGGAACTGGAAGGCGAAGAAACCCGCGATCACGACTGCGATGAGCAGCACAAGCATCCCGATCCCGCCGCCGCGGCGCGCTTCGCCGCGGTCGACGATCGTCGTGGTGTGCGTCGTGCCGTCGGGCTCGCGCGTGGTGTGAATCTCATCGGCCATTAGAGCCTCCTATCCGTCCGATGGCGGTTAGGACGCGTCAGATCATCATTCGTTCCGGCACCGGCCCGCGTCAGCGGAAAAGACGTCCTAGCCTAGGCGCGCGGCGACCTTCGCCTTGAGGTCGGTCTGCGCGCGCGGGCCGACCTGCGCGATGATCTCGCGCGCGCACACCGCGCCCATCGTCAGACAGTCGGCGATCGGGCGCCCCTCGGCGAGGCCCGAGAGGAAACCCGCGGCGAACAGGTCGCCCGCGCCCGTGGTGTCGACGACGGTATCGATCGGTTCGGCGGCCACATGGATGCGCTCGCCGCCTGCCACCGCGACCGCGCCATGTTCGCTGCGCGTCGCGACGAGCAGCGGCACTTCGGCTGCGACCTTGGCCAGCGCGGCTTCGAAATCGCCTTCCTGCGCCAATTCGAGCAGCTCGGCCTCGTTGGCGAAGAGGATGTCGATCTCGCGCGCCGCCATCATGCGGCGGAAATCCTCGCCATGGCCCATGACGACGAAGGTGTCCGAAAGCGTGAAGGCGACGCGGCGGCCCGCCGCCTTGGCCAGCCCGATCGCCTCGGCCATCGCCGCGCGCGAGGCGTCGGCGTTCCATAGATAGCCCTCGAGATAGAGGATGTCGGCGTCGGCGATCAGCCCCGCGTCGAGCGATTCGCGGCCCAGGCTCTGCGAGGCGCCGAGGAAGGTATTCATCGTGCGCTGGCCGTCGGGGGTGACGAGGATCAGGCAGCGTGCGGTCGGCGCGCCGTCCGACGCCGCCGGGGTATCGAAGGCGACGCCCAGCGAGGTCAGGTCGTGCGTGAACACCTGCCCCAGCTGGTCGTCGGCGACCTGGCCGATGAAGCCGCATTTCCGCCCGAGCGCGGCCATGCCCGCCAGCGTGTTCGCCGCGCTGCCGCCCGACATCTCGACCGCGGGCCCCATTGCCGCATAGAGCCGCTCGGCCTCGGCGGCGTCGATCAGCCGCATCGACCCCTTGACCAGATTCTCGGCCTCGATCAGCTCGTCGGAAGCGCGGGCAAGGACGTCGACGATGGCATTGCCGACGGCAACGACGTCGAAACGGGCGGTGGAGGCCATGAAAATTCCTGTCGATGATGGGAAAAAGATTGCGCGCGGCTTTAGGGATGGCGGCGGCGCAACGCAAGCATGGCGCGCTTGACGCGCTGCGCGCACCCGCGCATCCCGCGGCATGGCCCGCGTGATCCAAGCCCTGATGCTCGCCCTCGGCGACCTGCCACGCCGCCCCGTGCTCGCCGTCCTCGCGCAGAGCCTCGCCCTCACGCTCGTCATCTTCGTCGCCGCGGGCGCCGCGATCTTCTTCGCCGCGCGCTGGGCGCTCGACCATTGGACCTGGCTCGGCGAGGTCGAGCTGGACATGGCGGGCATCCTGATCATCCTCGGGCTGATCGGCGCGAGCTGGCTGCTCTTCCGCGCGGTCGCGATCCTCGTCGTCGGGCTGTTCGGCGACGCGATCGTCGCCGATGTCGAGGAGCGCCATTATCCCGCCGCCGCCAAATTCGCGGTCGACGTCAGCTTCGCCAAGAGCCTGCGCCTCGGCCTCGCCTCTGTGGTGCGGCTGGTCGCGGTAAACCTGCTCGCGCTGCCCGTCTATATCCCGCTGCTGTTCACCGCGATCGGCGCGCCCCTGCTTGCCTTCTTCCTAAACGCGCTGCTGCTCGGCCGCGATCTCGAGGCGATGGTGCTCGCGCGCCACCCTGAGCGCCCGCGGCTGGATCGCGGCGCGCGCTGGTCGCTCGGCGCGCTGTCCGCCGCAGCTTTCCTGGTACCCGTCGTCAACCTGTTGGCACCCATCATCGGCGCGGCTATGGCCGTCCACCTCATCCACCTGCGCGACAGGGATATCGAATGACCCGCCTTCTGGCCGCCGTATCAATCCTCTTGCTCGGCGCCTGCTCGTCCGCCGTCCCGCCGCCGCGCAGCACCCCGCCCCCGGTCGCCACGGCGCCGCCGCCCACCATGGTGCGTCCGGTGCAGAATAACAGCCTGATCGGCCAGAGCGCCGACGCGGTGGGCCGGATGTTCGGCAAGCCGCGGCTGGACGTGGTCGAGGGCGCCGCGCGCAAACTGCAATATGAAGGCAGCGCCTGCGTGATCGACATCTATTTCTATGCTCCGCGCGCGGGCGCCGATGCGGTCGCGACGCATGTCGACGCACGCACCCCCGACGGCCGCAACGCCGAGCCCGAAAGCTGCGTCGCGGCGCTGCGGCGCTAGGCTGGCGTCAAGACGCCAGCTCGCCCAGCGCCCACGCCGCCGCCTCGGCAACCACCGGATTTTCGTCGCTTTTCAGCCGCTCGAGCAGCGGGCGGAAGCGTGCATCGCCGCTGTTCCCCGCCGCGATCGCGGCGTTGCGTATCATGCGGTCGCGCCCGATGCGCTTGATCGGCGACCCCGCGAAGACCTGCCGGAAGCCGGCGTCGTCGAGGTCGAGCAGGTCACCGAGCGCAGGCGCAGCGAGTTCGGCGCGCGGCAGGAAGGCTTTGTGCCGCGCCGCCGTGTCGGCGAATTTGTTCCACGGGCAGACCGCGAGGCAATCGTCGCAGCCATAGATGCGATTGCCCAGCGCGCGGCGGAACTCGACCGGGATCGGCCCCGCATGCTCGATTGTCAGATAGGAGATGCAGCGCCGCGCATCGAGCCGATAGGGCGCGGGAAAGGCCGCGGTCGGGCACGCCTGCTGGCACGCGGTGCAACTGCCGCAGCGATCGCGGCCCGCCACCGACGGCGCGAGGTCGAGCGTAGTGTAGATCGCCCCCAGGAACAGCCAGCTGCCATGTTCGCGGCTGACCATGTTCGTATGCTTGCCCTGCCAACCAAGCCCCGCCGCCGCCGACAGCGGTTTTTCCATCACCGGCGCGGTGTCGACGAACACCTTGACCTGGGCATCCCGCACTTCGCCCACCAGCCAGCGCGCGACATGCTTCAGGGCCTTCTTGACGACGTCATGATAGTCGCCGCCCAGCGCATAGACCGAAATGCGCCCGCGGTCGGGCGCTTCGGCGAGCGCCAACGGATCGGTCGCGGGGGCATAGCTCATGCCCAGCGCGATCACCGATTTGACTTCGGGCCAGAGCCCCCGCGGCGAGCCGCGCTGTTCGGCGCGGCTTTCCATCCAGATCATCTCGCCATGGCAGCCCTCGGCGAGCCAGGCGTTCAGCCGCGCCGCGGTGTCGGGCGCCGCATCGGCGCGTGCGATCCCGAACGCCGCGAAGCCATGTTCGCGCGCGACGGTCTCGAGCCGCTGTTCGAGGGAGGGCAAGGCTTCGGCAACCATATGCGCGCTATACGCGAGCCGCCTCGGCGTGTCATAGGGGCAGCAACGACATTTCGCAGGACCAGCTTTTGACCGATCTCGCCGTCGAGGCCACGGGCCTCACCAAATATTTCGAGGCCTACAAGGCGGTCGACAATGTGTCGCTTCAGGTCCCCGCGGGCAGCATCTACGGCGTGCTCGGCCCCAATGGCGCGGGCAAGACCACCAGCCTCAGAATGACGCTCGGCATCATCGACCCCGACGCGGGGTCGAGCCGGTTGCTCGGCGGGCACAAGCCGCAGTCGGTGCGCCACCGCATCGGTTACCTCCCCGAGGAGCGCGGCCTCTATCCCGGCATGAAGGCGCGCGAGGCGATCGCCTTCATGGGCGCGCTGCGCGGGCTCGACTGGTCGGAGGGCCGCCGCCGCGCCGCGACCTTCATGACCGAACTCGGGCTGGAACGCGTGATCGATTCGAAGATCCGCAAGATGTCGAAGGGCATGGCGCAGATGATCCAGCTGATCGGCTCTATCGTCCACGCCCCCGATCTCATCGTACTCGACGAGCCCTTTTCGGGGCTCGATCCGGTCAACCAGGAACGGCTCGAAATGCTGGTGAAGCGCGAGCGCGACCGCGGCGCGACCGTGCTGTTCTCGACCCATGTCATGGCGCATGCCGAACGCCTCTGCGACCGGCTCGCGATCATCGCGCGCTCGCAGCGGCGCTTCGAGGGCAGTGTCGACGACGCGCGCGCGCTGCTGCCGATGCAGGTGCGCTACACGCCGCGCCAGGGCCGCGACACCGCCGCCATCGCCGCCTTGCTCCCCGCAGACGCCGAACCCAGGGGCGAGGCCTGGCATTTCGCGATCGAGGACGCCGATGTCGAGCCTTTGCTCGCGCGCATCACCGCGAGCGGTCTTGGCGTCACCGGCCTCTCGATCAGCCGCCCCGCGCTGCACGACGCCTTCGTCCATATCGTCCGCCAGGTCGACGCCGGCTTCACCGCCGACGCATCGGAGGACGCGATCGAGGAGGCGAGCGCATGACCCCCTTCCTCCGCAACATGTTCGTCGTGGCGCGGCGCGACTTTCTCGCGATCGTCGCGACCCCGACCTTCCTGCTCTTCCTGCTCGCGCCGCTGTTCATGATCGGCATGGGGCTCGCGGGCGGCATGGGCGCGTCGCAGCTCGCCGACAGCGCGCGCGGCGCCGGGCGCATCGTCATCGTCGCCGACGCGAGCGATGCCGAGGCGCTCCGCGATGCCGACGCACGGCTGCGCGCCGCAATGCCGCGCGAACCGGCGACTTTGGTCGTGCGCATCGCCGGCCCGACCGCGCCCGATCCCATCGCAATCGCCAAGGAAAAGGGCAGCGACACCTATGCCGTGATGAGCGGACCGCTCGCCGCCCCGCGCATCGTCGAGCGCGAAAAGGACAGCGGATCGGGCCGCTACGTCGCGCTGCTCGCCGGCGAGGTATTACGCGCGCGCGCCGCAGGCGACCTCCCCGCCGTGGCGCCGCGTTTCGAAAGCCTGTCGCGCGGCGGCGCCAGCATCGCGCTCCAGCAGAGCCTCGGCTTCGGCGCGGTGTTCGCGATCTTCCTGCTGACGCTCCTCCTTGCCGGCCAGACGGTGAGTTCGCTCGCCGAGGAAAAGGGCAACAAGGTGATCGAGATTCTCGCCGCCGCAGTGCCGCTCGAAAGCGTCTTCCTCGGCAAATTATTGGGTTTCCTCGGCGTCGCGATCCTCTTCATCGCCTTCTGGATCGTGATGGCCTTTGCGGGCGGATTCGTCGCCGCAGCGCAGATGGACCCCGCCGCGCTCGATGCCGCGGGCCGCGCCGGCAAGGCGGCCGCCGCGCTCTCGTCGATGCCCGCAACCGGCTGGGGCTTCTTCCTTGGCATCGGTTTCGTCTATTTCGTCCTGTCCTTCCTGCTGCTCGGCGCGGTCTTCCTCGGCGTCGGCGCGCAGGCGGCGACGGTGCGCGAGATCCAGATGCTCAGCCTGCCGATCACCATCTTCCAGGTCGGCATGTTCAGCCTGTCGGCGGCCGCCGCAAGCGCGCCGGGCAGCAGCCTCGCCACCTTCGCGCAGATCTTCCCCATCTCCTCGCCGCTCGCGATGGCGGCGCGCGCCGCCACCGACGAGGCGAAGTCTGTCCACCTGCTCGCGCTCGGCTGGCAGGCGCTTTGGGTCGCGCTGGTGATCTTCGTCTCGGTCCGCCTCTTCCGCGCCGGCGTCCTCAGCGGCCGCAGCGACTGGCGCTTCTGGCGGCGGAGGAAAGGCGCGTAGCCCGCGCTTTCGCCGCGACCGTCCGGTTTCGGGCGTTGCACGAACCGCTCCGCGGATTGGCGCTATTGTCGATGTAAAGCGGCCCAGCGACCACTGCGCCTGATTGAACGTCGGCGGCCATAGGCGGACCCTTTCGACTCCTTTAC
>SCNT01000002.1 GCA_005503165.1 Sphingomonadaceae bacterium 3R27E2-A | reverse complement strand
TCGAAGCATGGTGGAGGGGCGGCCGTCTGGAACCTGGGCTTGGGGCATCGGCCCCTCCACCACCCTTCGGGTGGTCCCCCTCCCCACGGCTACGCCGCAGGGAGGATTAAGAAGGTCCGCTTCCGCCCGAAACCGGCCGCAGTGCTTAGAGGTAATTCACCGTCAGCGTGAAGGTCCCGCTGTAGTCGCCCTCGGGCTGGTTCGCGGGGACGGTCAGCGTGCCGCCGATATAATAGGTCTGCACCCCGCTCGGCAGCACCGTCGCGCCGAGCAGTGCGATGCCGCCGCCGCTGGTGCTCGCGGCGCGGACGAGCGTCGCGGTCATCGGCGCGGCGCCGCCGCCGGCGCGGGTCAGCGTGACCGACGTGCTGCCCGACACGGTGATCAGCAATATGCCGCCGGTGCCCTGGAACTGCGCGCGCTGGAAACCCGCGCCGACCGGGGTCGTGCCGCCGCTCGTCGTGCGTGCGCCGGTGACCGCGTTGATCGTGACGGTGCCGCCGGTGGTGCCGCTGACGAGCGTGCCGAAGTCGAGGTCGTCGGTCTTCACCAGCGTGTTAGGGCGGACGACGGTCGCGGTCGTGGTGCCGTTGGTACCGGCCGCATATGCGGGGGCGCACAGCGCGGTCAGCGCTGCGATGGTCAGGCCGCGCGCCGCGGCCCGGCGAATACTGGTCCCTCGAATCCCCACGATTCTGCTCCTGTCTGGCACGGACCATGCCAGCCGGACGTGAATCGATGATGCGTCTGCGTGGTAAAGGCGGCGTTTACGCCTTGGGTTCCTAACCCCTGTCGGCCACCCCGCCGATCAGGATGAAGCGCCGGTCGCAATAGCCGCAATCGACGAAGCCGGTCTCCGGGTCGATCTCCAGCCACACGCGCGGGTGGCCGAGCGCGGCGTCGGCGAGGCCGTCGCCGGTGCCGTCGCAGGCAATGCGGGTCTTGGGCGTGCGGATCGTTTCGGGAGCGCTCTGGGTCATCGACCGCGCCCATAGCAAGCGCGGCGGGACGGGGCAATCGGGTGCATGACGATCCTCCCTGTGGCCGAAGGCCATGGGGAGGTGGCAGCCCGCAGGGCTGACGGAGGGGCTTTGGTGCCGAGCCTTCGCCCCTCCACCACGCCCTTCGGGCGCGGTCCCCCTCCCCATGGCTGCGCCACAGGGAGGATTAAATGCCGCCATGACGGCACCGGCGAGCGCATCTCCCCCGAAACGCGCAAGTGGTCCCCCGGTGCCGTCTCCCCACGCGGTCAGAGATAATTGAGGGTGATCGTGAAACTGCCGGCATAGTCGCCGGGCGCCTGGTTGGCGCCCACCTCGAGCGTCGCGCCGACCGGGAAGTTATAGTTGCCGAGCGTGCTAGCGATGCGGAAGCGCGTGGGCGTCGTCGACAATATCGCGGTCGGGGTCGACCCGATCTCGAAATCGCGAACGCGCATCGGCGCCCCCGGCCCGGTGATCCAGATCTGGTTCGCGCCGAGCGAGATGCTGACCTGGCGATTATAGGTGCCGAGCCCCGCGAAGCGCGCGGGCTCGCCGTCGCTGCCGGCCAGCGTCACCCCGCCGGTGCGCGTGCGCGATCCGTCGGGGTAGAGGCGCACGGTGCCCGCGGTGTTCGACGCGATGACGTCGCCGAAATCTAGGTCGTTAACCTTGAAGAAGGAAAGCGGCCGCAGCACGATGGCTTCGGCTTCGCCCTGCGTGTTGTTCTGCGCGTGCGCCGACGGGGCGGCGAACGGCGCAAAAGCGAGCGCAATGGCAGCGAGGCCGCGCCGGCAATGCGGCGGGCGTAGGGTGTGTCTGGTCCTCACATCACCCCCCATAAGGCCAAGGTGCCAAAATATGCTTACCCGCCATGGTAAAGAATTCCTTGCCGTTGCGCGGGCTTTCGCGAGGGGACCGGCGCGGCTATGGAGGCGGCCATGACCGAAGCCGCCATCCGCATCGACGCCGTCTCCAAAACCTATGCCGGCGGCAAGCAGGCGCTCGACAATGTGAGCTTCGACGTGCCGCGCGGGCAGATTTTCGGGCTGCTCGGCCCGAACGGCGCGGGCAAGTCGACGCTGATCAACATCCTCGCGGGGCTGGTCAACAAGACCGCGGGCCATGCGAGCATCTGGGGCTTCGACATCGATGCCGACCCCCGCAACGCCAAATATTCGATCGGCATCGTGCCGCAGGAAATCGTCTTCGACCCCTTTTTCACGCCGTTCGAGACGCTGGAGAACCAGGCGGGGCTGTACGGGGTGCCCAAGGCGAAGCGCATCTCGGACGCGCTGCTCGCCGCGGTGCATCTGAGCGACAAGCGCGACGCCTATGCGCGCACGCTGTCGGGCGGCATGAAGCGCCGCCTGCTCGTCGCCAAGGCGATGGTCCATTCGCCGCCGATCATCGTGCTCGACGAGCCGACCGCGGGGGTCGACATCGAGCTGCGCCAGCAGCTGTGGGAATATGTGCAGAGCCTCAACGACCGCGGCGTCACCGTGGTGCTGACGACGCACTATCTGGAGGAGGCCGAGGAGCTGTGCGATCGCATCGCGATCATCAACCACGGCAGACTGATCGCCAACAAGCCGACGCGCGAGCTGGTCGACATGGCGCGCGAGAAGATCGTCGTCGTGACCTTGGATGCCGACGTCACCGACCTGCCGTCGCACGCCGCCTTCGACAAGGTCGAGCGCGAGGGCGAGCGGGGCCTCGCGATCCACTACAACAAGGATCGGGTCAACGCGGGCGAAGTGCTCGCCGCGGTGGGTGCGATGGGCCATGGCATCGTCGATGTCTCGACCCGCGAAGCCGACCTCGAGGACGTCTTCCTGAACCTGACGCGCGCGGCGAATGGGTGAGGAAAAGGCCGACGCTTCTTCTCCCCTCCCGCAGGCGGGAGGGGTCGGGGGTGGGCCTGTTCGCAAGTTTCGCCGACGCGAGACCCTCAATGCCCAGCGACTTCGCCGCGAAGCCACGCCATCCGAGCGAAGGCTGTGGCGCGCCATCTCAAAGCGCCAGCTTGAAGGCTGGAAATTTAGTCGGCAGATGCCGATCGGTCCCTATGTGGCCGACTTTCTTTGCCGCGAGGCGAAGCTTGTCGTCGAACTTGATGGCATTTCGCATGACGTCCGGCAGGAAGACGATCGCTGCAGGGATGGCTATCTGCGCGCGCAAGGCTATTGGACGCTACGTTTTTCCAACGCCGATGTGATGTCCAATCTGGAAGGTGTGTTGATGACGATAGTGGCGGCGCTGAATTCAGGCCCACCCCCAACCCCTCCCGCCTGCGGGAGGGGAGAAGCATGACCGAGACGTCCTCCACCCCCCGCGACGTCATCATCGTCGGCTCCGGCGCCGCGGGGCTCACCGCCGCGATCGCGCTTGCCGATCATTGCCGCGTGCTCGTGCTCGCCAAGGGCGAACTCACCGGCGGATCGACCGCCTGGGCGCAGGGCGGCATCGCCGCGGTGCTCGATGCGGGCGATACCTTCGAAAATCATATCGAGGACACGATGGTCGCGGGCGCGGGGCTCAACCGGCGCGAGACGGTCGAGTTCGTCGTCGAAAATGCGCCCGCGTCGATCGAACGGCTGGTCGAGATGGGCGTGCCCTTCAACAAGGACGTGGGTGCGCTCCATCTGACGCGCGAAGGCGGGCATTCGCACCGCCGCATCGTGCATGTCGACGACGCGACCGGCTGGGCGGTGCAGGCGGCGCTCTTGAAGACCGCCGAGGCGCATCCGAACATCACTTTGCTGCCCGGGCAGGCGTGCATCGACCTGATCACGGGCCGCCACGAAGAGCGCTATTCGGGCTCCGGCCGCGTGTGGGGCGTCTATGCGCTCGACGAAAAGAGCGGCACGGTCCGCGCGCATGTCGGCCGCGCGACGATCCTCGCGAGCGGCGGCGCGGGGCGCGTCTATCAATTCTCCACGGCTCCAAGAGGCGCGACCGGCGATGGCATCGCCATGGCCTGGCGCGCGGGCTGCCGCGTCTCGAACATGGAGATGATGCAGTTCCACCCGACCTGCCTCTACAATCTCGACGTCAAGAATTTCCTGATCACCGAGGCGGTGCGCGGCGAGGGCGGCATATTGAAGCACCCCGTCACCGGCCACCGCTACATGCCCGATTATGACGCGCGCGCCGAACTCGCGCCGCGCGATGTCGTGGCGAGGGCGAACGACGACCAGATCAAGCGCTACGGGCTCGACTATGTCCACCTCGACATCAGCCACCTCGACCCCGATTTCGTCGCCGGCCATTTCCCGAACATCTACGACAAGCTGCTGACGCTGGGCATCGACATGACGAAGCAGCCGATCCCGGTCGTCCCCGCGCAGCATTATACCTGCGGCGGCATCCTCATCGACCTCGCCGGCCGCACCGACCTGCCCGGCTTGTACGCGGCGGGCGAGTGCACCGAGAGCGGGCTGCACGGCGCGAACCGCCTCGCGTCGAACTCGCTGCTCGAATGCTTCGTCTTCGGCGAGGCCGCGGCGAAGGACATTGTCGCGAGATGGGACCAGCTCGAAGCCCCGCCGCCGATCCGCGCCTGGGACGAAAGCCGCGTCACCGATTCGGACGAAGAGGTGATCATCAAGCAGAACTGGACCGAGATCCGCCGCTTCATGTGGAATTATGTCGGCATCGTGCGGACGACGAAGCGGCTGGAGCGCGCGCGGCACCGGATCGACATGATGACGCACGAGGTCGAGGATTATTACGGCCATTTCCGCGTCACCACCGACCTCATCGAGCTCAGAAACCTGCTCCAATGCGCCGAGCTGATCGTGAAGAGCGCGCTCCACCGCAAGGAAAGCCGCGGGCTGCACTATACGCTCGACTATCCGGCGATGCTGCCCGAGGCGCGCGATACGGTGCTGGTGCCTTAGCTGCCGATCCCCAGCAGCCGCCCTGCAAGAATCAGCACGATCGCCCCGACGACCGAGGCAAAGCAGCCCGCGCCATGAAACTCGCGCTGCCCGCGCGAGGTGACGAGCCCCGCGAGCAGCGAGCCGCCGATCCCGAGCAGGATCGTCGCGACCCACCCCATGGCGACCGCGCCCGGATAAAAGAACCGCGCGAGCGCCCCGATCAGCAGGCCCGAGATAATGGCGCTGAGGATGTTGATCATGGGGCGAACCCTTCGTTCAGGAACCGCTCCGCCAGCGCCGCGTGCAAGGCCGCGCCCCGCGCCATCACCTTCTCGTCGAGGACCATGCGGTTCGAGTGCAGGCCGCAGCAGCTGCGCCAGTCGCTGCCTTCGTGGCTCGCGCCGAGCCAGAACATCGCGCCGGGCACTTTTTCGAGCACATAGGCGAAATCCTCCGCCCCCATCACCGGATTGTCCATCGTCAGCCAGGCGGCCTCGCCGAAGGTCTCTTCGACGACGCGCTGGCCGAAGGCGGCGGCGCGGCTGTCGCACACGGTGACGGGGAAGCCCTCGACGATCTCGACCGCGGCGGTGCAGCCGTGCGCCTCGGCGATCGCGGGGGCGAGGCGCCTGAGCTCGGCGGCGACCGCGGCGCGGCGGTGCGGCGACAGCGTGCGGATCGTGCCGAGCAGCTCGGCGGTCTCGGGGATGATATTGTTCGTCGTGCCCGCCGCGATCTTCGCGATCGTGATCACCGCGGGGTCGAAGACCGACACGCGGCGCGTGACCATCGTCTGGATCGCGGTGACGATCGAACAGGCGACGGGAATGGGATCGATCGCGTCGTGCGGCATCGACGCGTGCCCGCCCGCGCCCTTGACGGTGATCGACAGGACATCGGACGAGGCGAGCAGCGGCCCGGGCTTGCCCGCGAACACCCCGTGCGGCGCATTGGGCATGATGTGAAGCGCAAAGGCCGCGTCGGGCAGCGGATCGATCAACCCGTCGTCGAGCATGAAGCGCGCGCCATGATGGCCTTCCTCGCCGGGCTGGAACATGAACATCACCGTCCCCGCCAGCCGGTCCTTCGCCGCGCAGAGCAATTTCGCCGCGCCGACGAGCATCGCGACATGCGTGTCGTGGCCGCAGGCGTGCATCGCGCCGCTCGTCTCGGAGGTGAAGTCGAGCCCGGTGTCCTCGACCAAAGGCAGCGCGTCCATGTCGCCGCGCAGCAGCACGGTGCGCCCGTTCGCGGGGCCGCGCAAGGTTGCGACGAGCCCCGTGGTCGAAGGCCCCTCGCGAAATTCGAGCGGCAGCCCGGCGAGCGCCGCCTTGATCTTCGCGAGCGTCTTGGGGTTCTGCAGGCCTAACTCCGGCTCGCGGTGGATTGCGCGGCGGAGGTCGACGAGGTCGGGGAGGATGGTGTCGGCCTCAGCGGGCCAGCTGTGTGATCGGGTGTCCATATGGCGAATGTGCCGCCAAGGTCCGGCCGTGTCGAGTGGCGAAGGACAGGGCTATGCTAACGCTTCCCCCCGAACAATTGCCGTCCCGCCAGGTCGAGCATGATTTCCTCGCTGCCTCCTCCAATGGCATTCACGCGCACCTCGCGGTAGATGCGCTCGACCTTGCTGCCGGTGATATAGGAGGCGCCGCCGAGCACCTGCGCCGCCTCGCGCGCGACGCTTTCCAGCATACGCGTCGCCTGCACCTTGAGCATCGCGAAGTCCGCGGGGCGGTCCTTGCCCTCCTTCACCTGCCAGGCGGCGAGGTCGACCCAGGCTTGCGTCGCCTCGATCTGGCGTTCCATGTCGGCGAGCTTGATGCGGATCGACTGATGGCCGACGAGCGGCTTGCCGAAGGTCTCGCGATTTTGCGCCCATTCGGCCGCCTCGGCGAGCGCGACGCGCGCATAGGCGCAGCAGCCCATCGCCATGCCCAGCCGCTCGCTGTTGAAATTGCGCATGATGCCGATGAAGCCGGCATTTTCCTGCCCGATCAGATTCGCCGCCGGCACGCGCACGTCGCTGAAGTGAATGGCGGCGGTGTCGCTGCACCGCCAGCCCATCTTGTCGAGCCGCGTCCGCTCGACCCCGGGGTCGTCCATCTCGATCAGCAGCAGCGAGATGCCCGCCGCGCCGGGGCCGCCGGTGCGGACGGCGCAGGTCAGCCAGTCGGCGCGCATGCCGCTGGTGATGAACATCTTGCCGCCGTTGACGACATAGGAATCGCCGTCGCGCACCGCCGTGGTCTTGAGATTGGCGACGTCGCTGCCGCCCCCCGCCTCGGTGATGCCGAGCGCGATGATCTTCTCGCCCGCGAGCACCGGCGGCGCGATGCGCTGCTTCAATTCCTCCGAGCCGAGCGCGAGGATCGGCGGCAGGCCGATGCCGTGCGTCATCAGCGAGGCGCCGAGCCCGCCGGCGCCGACCGCGGCGAGCTCCTCGGTCAGCACCAGCCCGTGGAAATTGTCGAAGCCTTCGCTGTGCCCGCCATATTGTTCGGGGTAGCGCAGCCCCAATATGCCAGCCTCCGCCGCCTTCCTGTGCAGCTCGCGCGGCAGCTCGCCCTCGGCCTCCCAGCGGTCGATGTTGGGCGCGATCTCGCGTTCGACGAAGCGCCGCACGCTCTGCGCCAGCGCCTCATGGGTCTCGTCATAATGGGGCGAACGCGCGCGCCAGTCGTCGAAAGCTGTCATGCCTGCGATGCTGCGCGGGGTTGACGTGAACGTCAAGCGACCTTTCCCCGACCGCGAAATGGCATAGCCTATGCCTTCCCGTTATACGCATCCGCCACGGGCTTGCACCGCCCGGTCAACGCATTAGGGTCGCGCGCCATGAACAAGCCTTCCCTGCTCGCCGGCCTCGCCGCTCTCGCCATTTTCTCCACCCCCGCGCTGGCCCAGAAGACCCCCGAGGCGGTCGCCGAGGCGGCGCTCAAGAAGGCGCCCATCTTCGACGGGCACAACGACGTCCCCTGGGAGCTGCGCGGGAGCGTCGGCAACGTCATCAACAATTTCGACTTCAACGACACCACCAGGCCCAAGCCCGACGGCACGGTGATGCACACCGACATCCAGCGGCTGCGCAAGGGCCATGTCGGCGCGCAATTCTGGTCGGTCTATGTGCCCAGCAACACGAACGAGCAGCAGGCGGTGCAGCAGACGATCGAGCAGATCGACGTCGCCAAGCGGCTGATCGCGCGTTACCCGAACGACCTCGGCTTCGCGCTCACCTCGGCCGAACTCGAAAGCCAGATGAAGGCGGGCAAGGTCGCCGGCATGCTCGGCATCGAGGGCGGCCAGTCGATCGGGTCGAGCCTCGCGGTGCTGCGCGAGATGTACGGCATGGGCGTGCGCTACATGACGCTGACCCACAGCAAGACCACGCCCTGGGCCGACAGCGCGACCGACGCGCCCAAATATGACGGGCTCACCGATTTCGGCAAACAGGTCGTGCGCGAAATGAACCGCCTCGGGATGATCGTGGACTTGAGCCATGTCAGCGAAGCGACGATGAAGGACGCGCTCGAAGTGTCGCGGGCGCCGGTGATGTTCAGCCATTCGGGGGTGCGCGGCGTCAACGACCACCCGCGCAACGTCCCCGACTCGGTGCTGCCCGCGGTCAAGGCGAACGGCGGGGTGGTGATGGTCGTGCTCTACGCAGCCTTCCTCGACCCCAAGCTGCGCGAACACGGTCTGTCCAGGACCGCCGAAAAGGCGCGGCTCGATGCGCTGTACGTGGGCGATCCCGACGCCGCTGCGGCGGCGCTCAAGGCGTGGGAGGCGGCCAACCCCGCGCCGCAGGTGCCGATCGGCATCGCCGCCGACCATATCGACCATCTCAAGAAGACGATCGGCGTCGATCATATCGGCATCGGCGGCGATTACGACGGGATGGATGCGACCCCGGTCGGGCTCGAGGACGTTTCGGGCTATCCGCGCCTCTTCGCCGAACTCGCGCGGCGCGGCTATACGCAGGCCGAGCTCGAGAAGATTTCGAGCGGCAACATGCTGCGCGTGCTGAAGGCGGTCGAGGCCTATGCCGCGAGCCAGAAGGGCGCGCTGCCGATCGAGACGCCGGTGGCGAAGTAATATTCGTCGCCCCCGCGAAAGCGGGGGCCGCGATCGGCCTTATCCTGCATTGTCGAGCAGAACCAAAGCGGCCCCCGCCTTCGCGGAGGCGACGGCTATTTTCGCCTGAAAGGCCAATCGGTCACGCCGCCCGCCCACAGCGCCCACCAGATGATGACCGGCTGCAGCGCCAGCCGCGGGCCGTGGTACCACCAGCTCAGCGTCTCGCCGCCGATCGCGACGTCGGCGAGCGCGTGGTGGAAGTTCGCCGGCCAGACGCACAGCGCATAGAGCGCGAGGCCCCAACCTGCGGGCTTGCGCGTCTGCCGGGCCAGCAGCCCCGCCGCGCCGAGCAGTTCGGCGATGCCGGTAAAGGCAACCACCTCGGCGGGGAAGGGCACCCACGGCGGGGTGATCGCGAGGAAGGGCGCGGGGGTCGCGAGATGGCGATATCCCGCATAGGCGTAAGCGATCGCGAGCAGCCAGCGCAGCAGCGTGCGCCCGCGGCTTTCCGGCTTGCCTGGCTTCATGTTTTTTCGTCTATTCGCCGCATGACCATCGCCTCGCCCGCCCGCCTGCTGCTTGCTCCCGCCCTCGCCGTCCTGCTGCTCGGCGCCGCACCGGGCAAGACCCCGACCCCGGGCCATCCGGCGCCCGCCTTCACCCTCACGACTTTCGACAAGCGCAAGGTCACGCTCGCCGAGATGAAGGGCAAGGTCGTCGTCATCAACTATTGGGCGACCTGGTGCGCGCCGTGCAAGGCCGAAATGCCGATGATGCACCGCTATTTCAAAGCCAATCAGGCGCGCGGGCTCGAGATGTTCGGGGTGACCACCGAGGACAGCGTGTCCAAGTCGCAGCTCAAGAAGGTGTCCGAGCTGCTGTCCTATCCGCTTTCGAACCGGATGACCGGCAATTACGGCTCGATCGACAATGCGGTGCCCTCGACCTACATCATCGACCGCAAGGGCGTCGTGCGTCACGCGAAGAAGGGCGCCTTTACCGAACGCGAGTTCAAGGCTGCGCTCGATCCGTTGCTGGCCGATGGTGGCTGATCGGCAGCGCCCGAATGGCAGGTATCGGGCGGTTGCTGCCGTTTAATCCTCCCTGCGGCGAAGCCGTAGGGAGGGGGACCGCCGCGAAGCGGTGGTGGAGGGGCGGCGGCCCGAAACCGACGCTCAAGGCCTCGGCCCCTCCACCATGCTGCGCATGGTCCCCCTCCCCATCGCTTCGCGACAGGGAGGATTATGTTGGCCTGCTCCCCACCCCGAAGCGGTCGCAGCACGAACGGCGAGGCGAGGCCCCTACCGCCCGATCGCCGCGAGCATTGCCTCGATGCTGGTGAATTTCTCGCGCGGGTGCCCGTCGGGCGCGGCGGCGACCTCGGCGGCCTCGATCTTGCGCCAGTCGCGGAAGGTCACCGGCACGATGCCCCGGCTCGCGAGCAAGCTATCGAGCCCTGCGCGCCCCGCCTTGCCCGCGCCGCGCCCGATATCCGCGAGCAGCATTTCGGCGATGCGCGCGCCGTCGGGCTTGTTGGTGCCGATCGTCCCCGACGGCCCGCGCCGCGCCCAGCCGACGGCATAGAGCCCCGGCAGGATGCGCCCCTCGTCGCTCGCGAAGCGCCCGCGGCCATGCTCGTAGGGTACGCCGGGGATGGGCGGGGTCTGATAGCCGATGCAGCTGATCACCAGCCCTGCGTCGACGGCATAGGTCTCGCCCGTGCCGTGGCTCCGCAGCTCGCCGTCGAGCGTGGTGCGCTCGACGATCACGCGCTGGACGCGGCCTTCGCCTTCGATCGCCACCGGCATGGCGAAGAAATCGAAATCGATCGTCACCGGCTTGGCGACGGGGTTGGCGGCGAAGCTGCGCAAATGTGTCACCGACTTGCGCATGCCGGGTTCGAGCAGCGCATCGTCGCCTTCGTCCGGCAGGTCGGCGGGGTCGACGCGCGGGCTTGCGCGTTCGAGATGGCCGAGCTCTCCGAGTTCCTTGGGTGTCATCGCGATCTGGTGCGGGCCGCGGCGGCCGAGGATGTGGATCTCGCGCACCGCGCTCGCCGCCAGCGCGTCGCGGGCGTGCGCGACGATGTCGCTCCCCGCGAATTCGGCGGGGGTCTTGGCGAGGATGCGCGCGACGTCGAGCGCGACATTGCCGTTGCCGATCACCACCACCCCGGCACTGTCGAGCGGCGGGTCGAGCGTCGCAAAATCGGGATGCCCATTGTACCAGCCGACGAAGGCCGCGCTGCCGATCACCCCCGGAAGACCGGCGCCCGGAATGTCGAGCGGGCGGTCGTTCGGCGCCCCCGTCGCGAGCACGACCGCGTCGTAGAGGTCCACCAGTTCGTCGATCGTCACATCGGCGCCGACCGAGACATGGCCGACGAAGCGCACGTTATCGGTCAGCGCGACGCCCTCGTAACGGCGCGACACCGCCTTGATCGACTGATGGTCGGGCGCGACGCCGGTGCGGATCAGGCCATAGGGGACGGGCAGGCGGTCGATGACGTCGACCGCGATATCCTCGGCCCTTTGCAGTGTTTCGGCGGTGTAATAGCCCGCGGGACCCGACCCGACGATCGCGACATGACGCATTCAGCCCACTCCTTCGGGATGTCCGCGCGGGGCGCGGCCCCCTGTTTGTTATCGCGGCGATGCTAGCGGCGAAAACCGGCAGGGCAAGGGGAAGCGATCGCCGCGCCGCACCGGCCTTGACAGCGCGCGCCGGGAATCATAATGCGCCCGCCTCATTGCCCCGTCGTCTAATGGTAAGACTACGGATTCTGATTCCGTCTATTGAGGTTCGAATCCTCACGGGGCATCCAATTTTCTTCTTATATTTTAACGTCTTATACTCGTTTGAGGTGGCCGGGCGCTTCTTGCCGGGGAGCCGTGATTCCCGCGCATTCCCATGGTTTTCCGGTCAGTTTCAGCAAGTCTCGGCTGCACGCAACATCGATGCAACATGGCGACTCGCTTACGCTCGAAGCCTCGATGCCCGACAGTCTCGCCCCGCCGTCGCAGTGCAGAACCATGAAGAGTCGCCGCGCCGGCGCATATCCGCTTTTCGGGGTTGCGCAGAGTTCTTGAGCGGGCCTTCTTGACCGGCAGTGCGTGATTGACGGTCGATCAGCGGCTCGTCGCGGCGTCGCCGTCTTCGAGCGAACCGGGCGGATTGATCGCGACGATCTCGCCCTCGCGAAGCCCGTTCCTGACCTCGCCGAACAGATCGTTGATGTGGCCGATCTCGATCCGGCGCTCTTCCGCACGGTCCCCCGCGATCACGAAGACGCGCCAGCCGCCGTCTGGTCCTCGGAAGAGGGCGCCGATCGGCACCCGCAAGGCGTCGGGCCGGCTCCAGCGGATGATCGTCGCATCGACCTGATAGCCATGGCCGAGGCGCGCCGCCTCGTCCGTCGACAGATCGTCGAACCGGATGATGATATTGACGCGCTGTTCTTCGACCCCGAGCGCGGAGACCTTGAGCCGGCCGAAGGGTTCGACCCTTCCGACATGGCCGATCAGCGGCTGCGTTCCGCCCCATTGCGTCACTTCCACCCGGTCGCCGGGCTTCACCCGGACCGCCTCGCGCGAAAGCAGGTCGACCACCAGCTCGATCCGGTGCGGATCGCCGATCGACAGCAGCGGCGTTCCCTCGGCGATCATGCCTTCGCTTTCGGTGATGACCGACAGCACCGATCCCGCTGCAGGCGCGCGAACCGGGACGCCGCCGGCCTGCGTGTCGGACGGCTGCGACAAGGCCGCGCGCAGCCGCGCCGCTTCCCCGCGTGCCTGCGCGAGCGCAGCCTCCCCGGCGGACACGCGCGTCCGGGCGGCTTCCAGCTGCGCCTTCGGCATGAATCCCCGGACGGCAAGCGCCTCGGCGCGTGCAAGGTCGTTCCTCGCCTGCGCGAGCGATGCCGCGGCACCTTGGGCTGCAGCGAGAGCGGACGATAGGGATGCCTTGAGCTCGGCCTGGCTGCGCGGATCGAGCGGCGTAGCCGGACGACCCGTCATGCGAGCGATCAGCGCGCCTTTCACCACGCGATCACCCGCTTCGAGTTCGATGCGCGAGAGATATCCGCTGACCGGCGCGGTGACGACATATTGCTCTTCGGCACGGGTCACGCCGTCGTCGGTCACACCGACGGCCATCGCGCCGCGGGTCACCCGTGCGGTATCGAGAAGCTGAGGCGACGGCCAGAAAGCAAAGGCGAGTCCTGCGATCAGGAGAAGCCCGATCAGGAACGGCCAGCGCCAGCGTGTAAATATCCGTCCCATCATTCGCGCGCCTTCAATACCCGCACCATGTCGAGCTGCAGAACGCGCCGGGCGACGATCGCGGCGGTCGCCAAGGCTGCGGCGAGGACGGTCAGCGCGGCGTAACCGTAAGTCGACCTTGCAGGCGCAAAGGGCAGGCGGAAGAGATCTGAGCTGAACATCGCGGTCATCAGCTGCGCCATCGCGTAGCCGACGAGACAGCCGAGCGGCAGCGCGGCGATGACCAGGAGCGCAAGCTCGCCGAGCAATATGAGGCCGACCTCGCGCCGATGATAGCCGAGCACACGCAGGGTCGCGAGTTCGTGCGCGCGTTCGGAGAAGAGAATGCGCGCGCTGTTGTAGACGACGCCGATCGTGATGGCCGAGGCGAAGGCGATGTAGAAAAACAGCATGGTGAAGATATTGTCGTCGATCATCCGCTCGAACAGCGCGAACGCGGAGTCGCGCTCGGTCACCCCGAGCACCGCGGACATATCTCGCATCCGGGCCAATATCGGCGCGCGCGCGGCGGGATCGATGCGGACGAAGGCGCCCCCGGCGGGCGCGGCGTCGCGCGAAATCGCCTCCAGCGTGGCCGCGCTCGCATAGGCACGCGCGCCGACGAACTCGTCGACGATGCTCGCAACCGGTTGGCGAAGCCGGGTCCGGCGCCCGCCGAGCAGCTCGACGTCGACGATGTCGCCGGCATTGACCCCGAGCTGGTCGGCGAGCTGACGGCTCAGCATGAGGCCCGCGGGCGGCAGGGCGAGCTCGCGCCCGTCGCGGTCGATGTGCGCCGAAAGCCGCGCGTCCGATGCGCTCGCTTCGATCGCCGTGCGCTCGGTCCGGCTGCCCGATCGCAATTTCACGGGGAGGGCGCGCGTCGGCTCGACCCGCAACACGCCGGGAATCCGAGCGAGCGCATGGATCGCGTCCGCACCGCGCGGCTCGATGAAGGTCACCGCGAGATCGTATCGCTGCGACCGGAAGAAATAGGAATCGAGCATGCTCCGGCTCGAATCGACAAACTGCATTGTCGCGAAGAGCAGGCCCATCGACAGCGCCACGCCGAAGACGGTCATCGCCGAACGCGCCGGCCAGCGGGCGATATGGCGCAGAATCATGTGGCCGGTGACCGAAAGACCGGCGCGCTTGCCGAGGCGCTCGATCGCTCCGGCGCGATAGACGGGGGGCGGGGGCGGCGCCATCGCGACGGCCGGGCTGAGCCGGACGGCGGCGCGCATGCCCCCGAGCGCGCCAAGGCCCGCCGACGCTGCCGCGAGCGCCGCCGCACCGACGATGACGGCAGGGGAAATATGATATCGCAGAATCGGAAAGCGGTAATATTCGGCATAGAGGCTGGTCATGCCGCGCCCCATCCACGCGCCGGCCAGCGACCCGAGGATGGTGGCGACGAGCGCGATCGCGAGGGCAAATTTGAGATAGTGCCAGCCGATCGCCCGATCGGAGTAACCAAAAGCCTTCACGAGCCCGATCAGCGATCTCTCGGTCTGGATCATGCGTCCGAGCACGATATAGACGAGAAAGGTCGATACGATCAGGAACACCGGCGGGATGACCCGGGTCATCGCCTCGAGCTGCATCAGCTCATTGTCGAGAAAGGCGTGGCTTATATGGTCGGCGCGGCCATAGGCGCCGGTGCCGCCGTAGGGCGCGAGCAACGCGTCGACCCGCCGGATCACGTCGGCTTCGGACGCGCCGCGTTCGAGGGTCAACACGAGGCGGGTGATCGCTCCGGTGCGGTCGGTCGCCGCCTCCAGCGCCTTTTCGCCCATCCAGAAAATGCCGAACCGGCGGTTGTCGGGGATGAGATCGCCGGGCGCGATCGAATAGATATAGTCGGGAGCCAGCCCGATCCCGACGATGGTCAGCGGTTGCTTGCGGCCATAGATGACTGCGTCGAGCCGGGCGCCGAGCGCGAGGCCATTGGCCTCGACGAACGCCTCGTCGGCCACGACCTCGCCGGGATGGGCGACATCGGGGAGCCGGCCGGCACGCAATGTCAGCCGGTTGAGCAGGGAATGCTCCCTGTTGCTTAGCGAATTGACCAGCGCGCGCGCCGGAGCGCGTTCGCCGGGAAGATCGAGCGTCGCATATTGGCGTATCGAACCTTCGACGCGCCGGACGCCCGGAATTTCAGCGACGCGCTCCACGATGCTCCGCGGTGCGCGGGTCATGTCGGCGAAGATGTCGGCGAACGCGCTTTCGGCGTAATAGGCATCGCGCGTCGCGGTGAGCGAACGATGGACGCCGAGCGACAGAATGAAGGTCGCGCTCGCCGCTGCCAGAACAAGGGCGATCGCAACGACCTGGCCGCGCATGCGCCACAAGTCGCGCGCGAGTTTGAGGTCGAGCGCCTTCACCACGAGATGCCGGCCGGATCGATCGGCGCCGCATTGACCTCGACGCGCGCGATGCGACCGTCGAGAAAGTGGAAGACGCGGTGCGCCATCGCGGCGATCCCGATATTGTGCGTGATGAGGACCACGGTGGTGCCGAGCGTCCGGTTCGCCTCGGCAAGCGTCTCGAGAACCCGGATGCCCGTGCGGCTGTCGAGGGCGCCGGTCGGCTCGTCGCAGAGCAGGACGCCCGGCCGCTTGGCGATCGCCCGGGCGACGGCGACGCGTTGTTGTTCGCCGCCCGACAGCTGCGCGGGATAATGGTCGCGCCGATCGGCGAGGCCGACCATTTCCAGTGCTTCGGCGGCGTTCATCGGGCGCTCGGCGATGTCCGTGACGAGACGCACATTCTCTTCGGCGGTCAGGCTGGGAATCAGATTGTAGAACTGGAAAATGAAACCGACGTCCGCGCGCCGGAACCGGGTCAATTCGCGATCGTCCATCGCGGTGAGGTCGAGGTCGCGATAAAGCAGTGTCCCCGAGGAGGGGCGGTCGAGTCCGCCGATGATGTTGAGCAGCGTCGATTTGCCGCTGCCCGAAGGGCCGAGAAGGACAAGAATCTCGCCGGCGGGAATGACGAGGTCCACGCCGCGGAGCGCGTGGACTTCGGTCTCGCCGGTCCGGTAGATCTTGGCCAGGCCCGAGCAGCGAAACGCGGGCACGTCATCAGGGCCGGTGACGGTCATTGTGCGCCGTCCGTCCAGCCGAGCGTGCGTATCGCATCGGCCAATATCGCCGCGAGAGGGATCGTGGCGGCCGGTCCCGGCACCGAATCGCTCGCGCGGATGCGATCGATGCCCGCGCCATGCAGCCGCGCGAGATCGACGGCGTCGGCGAGACAATGGGTTACGATGGCTTCGACGCGCGTCGCGCCCGCGGCATGGAGCATCGCGGCGCTGCCGACCAGCGTCGACCCGCTCGACACAAGGTCGTCGACGATGATCGCCGGGCGACCGCGCACCCGCTCGATGCCGGGCAGGGCGAGCGCGACATCCCGGTCCCCGCTGCGGCACTTTTCCCCGATCAGCATCGCGGCCCCCAGGGGTTCGGCGATCTTGCGGACCCAGGGCAGCGCTTCCCGGTCGGGGCCGACCATCATGGTGCCGGGATCGAAATCGCGGCGGAGGGCGGTCACCAGCGCCGGTGCCGCCGGAACCGCCATCGCGGCGATGGAAGGCGCAACCTCGTCCAGCGAAGCGGTGCGGTGGAGATGGGGGTCGACGGTGACCAGGCCGTCGAAATGGTCGGCGATGAGCCGGCCGATAACCCGCTGGCTGACGGCCTCGCCGCGACGGAAGGCCATGTCCTGGCGCATATAGCCGAGATAGGGCGCGAGGAGCATGACGCGCCGCGCGCCGTTGGCGCGCAGCGCGGCAGCAGCCAGCAGGATCTCGACCAGTTTCGCATTGGGCTCGTGCAGCGAGCGAAAGAGGATGGCCCTCGTGACCGGTGGGGCGTCGACCGGTACGCGAACGAGGCTTTCGCGGTCGGGAAAGGCCCGGCACTCGATCGGGCGGAGGGGCACCGCGAGTTCCCGGGCCAGCGCCTGTGCCTGTGTCACGCATTCCGCGAAGGCGAAGATCGCAGTGGTCATGGTGCGATCGTGTAGGCTGGCGAGCCTTCTGCGAGCTCGCGCGCGAAGGCGAGGCCGGTCGGCGATTCGGCATGGATGCGACACAGAATGTCACCCTGGAGGACACGATCGCCGATCTTGCGCAGCAGGTCGATCCCGGCGCCTTTGTGCATCGGTGCGCCTGCGGCGCGCGCGATGCGGGAAATGAGGTGGCAATCGATCGCCGTCACGGTCCCGCGATGGCTGGCGGGAACGTCGTGATGGAGGGGGCCGGCCTCGATCGCGATCGCGCGCCGTCCCTGCGCATCGATGATCCTTTCCATGGCCGTCAGCGCTGCTCCCGAATCCAGCAGGGCGCGGGCGCGGGCCAGGCCGGCGCCCCCCTTCAGCGATGGATCGAAGTCGAGCACACGCCCCGCGAGCATGAGCGCGCGATCGCGCAGATCCGCCGGCGCGGCTGGATCCCGCCGGAGCACCGCCATGACGTCGCGGGCCTCGAGGACCGGTCCTATCCCCCGCCCCACCGGCTGCGTCCCGTCGGTGAATAGCACGTCGAGCGTGAGACCGAGCTTTCCGCCGACATATTCGAAGAGCTTGCGCAGCCGGATGGCTTCGGCTTGCGAACGCACCTTGGCGCTCGGTCCGACCGGAATGTCGATGAGAAGGTGGGTCGATCCGGCCGCGAGCTTTTTCGAGAGGATCGAGGCGACCATCTGGTCGAACGTATCGATGCGCAGCGGGCGTTCGACCGAAATCAGGATGTCGTCCGCGGGCGACAGGTTGACGCGTCCGCCCCAGGCGAGCGCGGCATGCTCGCGTTCGACGACCGAAGTCAGCTGTTCGGCAGACAGATCGACCGACGCCAGCACCTCCATCGTATCGGCGGTGCCGCAGGGCGAGGTGATTGCGCGCGACGACGTCTTCGGCATGACGAGGCCGTGCGCGGCAACGATCGGCACGACGATCATCGATGTGCGGTTGCCCGGCACGCCGCCTATGCAATGCTTGTCGACGATCGGACCGGGCGGCCAATGCAGCCGGCTGCCGGCGTCCGCCATCGCGCGCGTCAGCGCAAGCGTCTCCTGGGTGGTCATGAAGCCCGCACAGGCGACGAGGAAGGCCCCGATCTCCATCGGCGAATAGCGATAGGCGGCGATGTCGCGGATGATCTCCCCGATCTCGGCGTCGTCCAGCGTGTCGCCATCGATCTTGCGGCGGACGAACTCGAGACTGTGCGGCGGCGGAGCCTGGCGGACGCTAACCTCGCGCCCCTCCGGCACGCCGAGACGCCGGAAAGCCTGTTCGCCAAGCCCGATTTCGCCCGGCGCCAGCAGGCCCTCGCCATCGACGATCGCCAGCGTGGCGAGGATCGACTTCTTGCCGTCGCCGATGGCGACCTTGCGCATCGCCTGGAATTGCTCGGGCGCGAAGTCGCCGCCGCCGCGCAGCAGGAACGCCGTGTTTTCGGGATAAGTGTCGATGGGAAGCCCGCGGATCTTGAAGCCATTTCCCGTAGGCGCGCGATCAACCGCTGGGTCGGCGGTGGCGGCCGGAGGCGAAAGGGTGCGTGGCGCGGCTTTCATGGCCCGGAGTTAGCAGGCGGGCCGGAAGCCCCGTATCAGGACTGTTACGTATGCGCGGCGCGCTTGGCCGGGATGCCCCTGCCGACTATGCTCCGCTGCATGCCTCGCATAGCGCTGCGATGATCCGCTGCATCTTCGGGTCGGCCAATGTGTAGTAGCGCGTTTGTGCCTCGCCGCGCAGCGACACGATTCCCTGTTTCCGGAAGCGCGCCAGATGCTGCGACACCGCAGACTGCGAAAGCCCCGAAATCTCGGTCAGTTCGCCGACCGATACCTCGCGCTCGTCCATCTGGCACAGCATCAGCAGGCGCTCGGGGTTCGCGAGCAGCTTCAGATAACCCGCCATTTCATGCGCATCGCGCTTGAGGATCGAGAGGTCGGTCGGCTTGGTCATGGAGAGAGAGTCCCTTCGCGGCCATCGTCGCGCAGGACGATGTAGATCGCGGGAATAACCAGCACGGTCAGCAGTGTCGAGGAGGCAAGCCCGAACAGCAAAGATAGGGCGAGACCCTGGAAGATCGGGTCGGTCAGGATCGTCGCCGCGCCGATCATCGCCGCCGCGGCGGTCAGCACGATCGGCTTGAAACGGATCATCCCGGCCTCGAGCAACGTGTCGCGCAGCGGCTTTTCTGCCCCTTTGGCATGGTTGATAAAATCGACGAGCAGGATCGAGTTGCGCACGATGATCCCCGCGAGCGCGATGAAGCCGATCATCGAGGTTGCGGTGAAAGGCGCGCCGAACAGCATGTGCCCGAGCACGATGCCGACCAGCGTCAGGGGGATCGGGGTCAGGATGACGAACGGGACCTTGAAGTTGCGGAACTGCCCGACGACGAGCACATAGATGCCGAGCAGCGCGACCATGAAGGCGGCGCCCATGTCGCGGAAGGTCACCCAGGTGATCTCCCACTCGCCATCCCAGAGCAGCGTCGGCACCTGTTCGTTATCGGGCTGGCCGTTGAAGCGGATGACGGGTTTCGTCATCCCGTGCGCCTTCCAGTCGAACGCCTCGATCGCGTCGTCGACGGCGAAGATGCCATAGATCGGCGCCTCATAATCGCCCGCCAGCTCGGCGGTGACCATGTCGGCGGCGCGGCCGTTGCGGCGGAACAGCGTCGCCGAGCCCCTTTCCTCGCGCGCCTCGACGACCTCGCCCAGTTGCACGAGCCGGCCGCCCGGCCCCATGCTCGCGACCGGGGTCGCGGCGAGGCCGGCGCTCCACGTCCGCTGCGCCTGATCTAGCGCGATGCGGATCGGCAGCGGGTCGCGCCCCTGCCCGCGCGGCGCATAGCCGACGGTCTGCCCGCCGAGCAGCGCGCCGATGCTGTCGAAAAGCTGGCGTTCCGATATGCCATAGGCATCCATCCGCGCGCGGTCGGGGACGAGGCGCAGCCGTGGGCGCGGCGCGCCGAAGCTGTTGTCGACGTCGACGACATAGGGGATGGTGCGGAACAATTTCTCGACCTGTTCGGCGGTCCTGCGCCGGGTCGCCTCGTCGGGGCCGTAGATTTCGGCGAGCATCGTCGCGAGCACCGGTGGCCCCGGCGGCGTCTCGACGACCTTGATCGACGCGCCCGGTGGCAGCGGCAACGCCTTCTGCAGCTTCTCACGCAGGTCGAGCGCGATCGCGTGGCTCGACCGGTCGCGCTCGTCCTTGGGCGCGAGCGTCACCATCACGTCGCCCATCTCGGGACGGCTGCGCAGGAAATAGTGGCGGACGAGGCCGTTGAAATTGAACGGCGCCGCGGTGCCCGCATAAGCCTCCATCGAGCGCGCTTCGGGCAATCGCCGCGCAATCGCCGCGGCGGCGTCGAGCGTGCGTCCCGTGGTTTCGAGCGAGGTGCCTTCGGGCATGTCGAGGACGAGCTGCACCTCCGACTTGTTGTCGAAGGGGAGCAGTTTCACCGTCACCGCCCTGAAATAGAACATCGAGCAGGCAATGAGCGTCGCGACGCCGACCGCGATCAGGAAATGGCGCGCGCTCTTGCGGTCGCGGATCACGCGCGCCGCGACGCGGCCGTAAAGCACACCCAGCTTGCCGCCGGTCGCATGGTCGTCGTGGCCGTGCGCCAACGCATTTCTGGCAAAGCGCACCATCAGCCATGGCGCGACGATCACCGCGACGAAAAAGGAAAAGAGCATCGCCGCCGAGGCATTGATCGGGATCGGGGCCATATAGGGGCCCATCAGCCCGGAGACGAAGAGCATCGGCAGCAACGCCGCAACCACCGTGAGCGTAGCGACGATCGTCGGGTTCCCGACCTCGGCGACCGCATCGACCGTCGCGTCGATCCGGCTGCGCGCGCCCGCCATCGCCCAGTGGCGCGCGATATTCTCGATCATCACGATCGCGTCGTCGACGAGGATGCCGATCGAGAAAATGAGCGCGAACAGGCTGACGCGGTTGATCGTGAAGCCCATCAGGTTCGAGGCGAACATGGTGAGCAGGATCGTCGTCGGGATCACCACTGCGGTCACCGCCGCCTCGCGCCAGCCGATCGCGAAGCCGATCAGGATGACGATCGACACGGTGGCCAGGCCGAGGTGGAAGATGAGTTCGTTCGCCTTTTCGTTGGCGGTTTCGCCGTAATTGCGCGTCACTGCGACCTCGACTTCGGCCGGGATCAGCGTGCCGCGCAGCGCCTCCACGCGCGCGACGACGGCGTGCGAGACGTTGACCGCGTTGGCGCCCGAACGCTTGGCGACGGCGAGGCTGACTGCGGGCGCCATCGCCCAATGTCCGGCTTCGGCCTTTGCCCACCGCCACGCGCGCGCCTGCGCCTCGCCCGGCCCCTGCGTCACCGTCGCAACGTCGCGCAGATAGACGGGGCTGCCGTTCGCGGCGCGCACGGTGATGGTGGCCAGCTCGGCGGCGCTGCGCACCGTCTGCCCCGCAACCACCGCCGTCGCCGCCCCGCCTTCGCGCACCGTGCCGAGCGGAAAGCTGCGGTTCGCCTGCGCCGCCGCGTCCATCAGCGCGCCGAGCGACACCCCATGCGCGGCGAGCTTCGCGGGGTCGGGCGTGACGCGAAGCTGTTCCTCCTGCCCGCCCGCGATGAAGGTCAGCCCGACATCGTCGACCTTCGCCACCTCGGTGCGCAGCCGGGTCGCGAGCGCGTGGAGCGCCTGCCCCGTCCATTCGCCGCGCGCTCCGGGTTTCGGCGACAGCGTCAGCACGACGATCGGCACGTCGCTGATCCCGCGCACCGTCACCTGCGGCGGCTGGATGCCCGCCGGGATGCGGTGCATGTTCGCCGACAGTCGCTCGTTGATGCGCGTCGCGGCATCGTCGGGGTCGGACCCCACCAGGAAGCGCGCGGTGACCATCACCCCGTCATCCTCCGCCTGCGTATAGACATGCTCGACGCCGTCGACGCTCTTCACGATCGTCTCGAGCGGCTTGCCGACCAGTTCGACCGCATCGCTCGCCGACAGGCCGGGCGCGGCGACCAGCAGGTCGACCATCGGCACGCTGATCTGCGGCTCTTCTTCGCGCGGTATCGTCAGAATCGCGAGCAGCCCGACGAGGATCGCCGCGAGCAGCATCAGCGGCGTCAGCGGGCTCTGGATCGTCGCGCGCGTCAGACGACCGGAGATGCCGAGGCTCATGGGCGCGGCCCCGCCTGCGCCGCGACCAGCGTGTCGCCGCTGGCGGCGCCGGACAGGATTTCGACGCGCGCCGGATCGTCCGACGGCGCGATCTGGACCGGGACGCGCGACGGGGCGTTCCCCGCCACGGGGATCGTCACATAATCGATGCCGTAGCTGGTTTCGACGAAGCGGCGCGGCACGACGAGCGCCTGCCGTTCGCCCACCGCGACGCGCGCGGTGACGCGGCGGCCGACCATTGCGCTGGCGAGGCCGGGAAGCGAGACGTCGGCCGACATCTGCCCGCCGCTGACCGCGGGATAGACGCGTCCGACGGTCGCGCGCGGCGCCGCGGCCGCCTTGTCCTCGGCAAGCCCGGTCGCGAGGACGGCGCTTCCGACACGAACCTTGTATCCCAGCGTTTCGGGAAGCTCGAGGCGCAGCACCATCGGGCCCGAGGTAATCGTCGCGATCGACGTGCCCGCCGCAACCGCCGAGCCCGCCGGCACCTGCGCGATCAACACGCGGCCTGCGGATGGAGCGATCACCGCGCCCTGTCCCGCGACCGCGCCGACAGCCGATTGCTGCGCCTTCGCCGCGGCGACCTGCGCGCGCGCGGCGCGTGCCGCGGCTTCGGCCTGATCGAGCCGCGCCTGCGCGTAGACGCCGTGGGCGTGGAGATATCTGACGCGCGCCAGCTCGGCCTCGGCCTGCGCGACCTGCGCCGTCGCCGCGGCCGCCTGCGCGCCATAAGCCGCGCCTTCATAGCCGAGCCTGCTGTCGACGACGCGGCCGATCACTTGCCCCTTGCGGACAAGATCGCCCTCGCGGACGGTCAGGCTTTCGAGGACGCCGGGAATGCGCGCCCGCGCGTCGGCCATGTCGACGCTCGTCACCAGCGCGCCGACATCTTTCCACTCGGTGACCGTCGTAGGTCGAAGGACCAGCGTTTCGCCCTTCGTCTCCACGGCTCGCTCGGCCGGCGGCGGCGTCTTGCCGCCACACGCGGATAGCGTCAGCGCGAGAGCCGCGAGGGCGGGTGCGGATATTCCCGTATATCGCGGACGGCGGAACAGGCTCAGCATGGTGAAACTCCTCGATCGATCGGCATCCTAGGGACGGCCGACAATTTCAGATATTGCTAATATTACGTATATCGCATATTAGAAATACCTAATATGAGCGTCGATCGAGACGGGAAGCCATGATCCGGCCTGCCGTCTGGGTTTCGAACCCGATGGGGCGCCGCCATGCGGAGCAAGGAGAGAGCGAATGTCGCTGCCGAAGATCGTTGTCCTGGGCGCCGGGCTCGGCGGGACGATCGCGTCCTACGAGATTCGCGATGCGGTCAAGGGCAAGGCAGAGGTCATGGTCGTGTGCGACCAGGAAAATTACTGGTTCGTGCCGTCCAATCCGTGGGTGGCGGTGCGCTGGCGCGAGCCCGAGGCGATCCGCGTCCACCTGCCTCCCGTCATGAAACGCAAGGGCATCGGTTTCACCGCGGTCGGGGCGCGGCGGGTCCGCCCGCTCGAAAACCGGATCGAGCTCAACGACGGATCGTTCGTCGACTATGACTATCTGGTGCTTGCGACCGGGCCGAAGCTCGCCTTTGACGAGATCGAAGGCTTCGGCCCCGAAGCGAATACCGTCTCGATCTGTACGACCGGTCACGCGTCCGCCGCGGCCGAGGCCTTCGACCGGTTCTGCGAGAACCCCGGCCCGATCGTCGTCGGCGCGGCGCAGGGCGCCTCCTGCTATGGCCCTGCCTATGAATTCGCGCTGATCCTCGACACCGAGCTCAGGCGCCGCAAGATCCGCGACCGCGTTCCGATGACCTTCGTCACCGCCGAGCCCTATATCGGCCACCTCGGACTCGACGGCGTCGGCGATACCAAGAGCCTGCTCGAAAGCGAATTGCGCGATCGCCACATCAAATGGATCACCAATGCGCGCGTCGCGAAATTCGAACCGGGCAAGGCGGATGTCGAGGAAGTCGCCGCGGACGGCAGCGTCAAGGCGAAGCAGGAACTGGCCTTCGGCTATGCCATGCTGCTGCCCGCCTTTCGCGGCGTCGATGCGGTGTTCGGGATCGACGGGCTGACCAACCCGCGGGGTTTCATCCTCGCCGACAAGCACCAGCGCAATCCGGCCTTCGCCAACATCTATTCGCTCGGGGTCTGCGTCGCGATCCCGCCGGTCGGCCCGACGCCGGTGCCCGTCGGCGTGCCCAAGACGGGTTTCATGATCGAGTCGATGGTCGCGGCGATCGCCGAGAATCTGAAGCTCGAACTCGCAGGGCAGCCGCCGGTGCACGAAGCGACGTGGAACGCGGTCTGCCTCGCCGATTTCGGCGACGGCGGGGTCGCCTTCGTCGCGCAGCCGCAAATCCCGCCGCGCAACCTGAACTGGTCCGCGTCGGGCAAGTGGGTCCATCTCGCGAAAATCGGCTTCGAGAAATATTTCCTGCGCAAGGTCCGCAAGGGCGAGAGCGAGCCCTTCTACGAAAGGCTGGCGATGCACGCGCTGGGAATCCGCAAGCTCCGCTTCTGACGAAAGGAAAATGGGATGAATCTCGATCGTGCCGTGCTGCGCTTCGCCGGTTTTGTCGTGCTGCTGGGGGTTTGCCTCGCCTGGTTCGTTCATCCGTACTGGATCGCGCTCGCCGCCTTTGCCGGACTCAATCTGATCCAGGCGAGCTTCACCGGATTTTGCCCCGCCGCGATGCTCTTCAAGCGGCTCGGGCTGCGCGCGGGGGCCGCCTTTCGGTGAAGCGCGTCACCGTCCTGATTGCGGCGAGCCTCGTTGCGGTCGCGCTGCCGCGCGCGGCGCTGGCGCAGGATCTGGCAACGGCGATCGCCGATGCGCGCGCGCATTCACCGGCGCTCGATGCGGCGGCCGCCGACGCCGACGCTGCCGAGGCGAGGGTTGCGCAGGCGCGCGCGGCGGCGGGGCCGACCGCGCGGATCGAGGGCAGCGTCGGTTATGGCCGGCTCGATCCGGGCGGCTATTTCGGCTTGTCCGCCGACGATGTGACGCCGAGTGCGGTCCAGTTCGTCGGCGAATATCCGCTTTATGCCGGCGGACGGATCGCCTCGGCCCTCGATCAGGCGGTCGCGGGCCATCGCGCGGCGAAGATCGGCGCGGACATGGCGCGGCAGAACCTGACGCTCGCCACGGTGTCGAGCTATGCCGAGGTCCTCACCGCGCGCGAACTGGTCGCGAGTTATGCCGGGCTGGTCGCTGCGCTCGACGAGATCGTGCGCCACGCGGCGCTGCGTTACGATGTCGGCGACGCGACGAGCAGCGACGTAGCGCAGGCGAGGGCGCGCCGCGCCGAAGGACAGGCGGGCCTCGTCCAGGCGCAGGGCCGGCTCGCGGCAGCGGAGGCGCGGCTGGAACGCTTGACCGGAAAAGCCCTCGGCGTGCTCGCCCCCTTGCCGCCGCGCCCCGAGGTTCCAACGACGCTCGCTGAGGCCGTCGAGACGGCGGTCGCTGCAAATGCGATGCTCGCCCAGGCCGGCGCGGCGGCCGAGGGCGCCGACGCCGGCGTGCGTGCGGCGAGGGCTTCGACCCGCCCGACGATCGGCGTCTTTGCCGAGGGCGCGCGCGTGCGCGACCAGTTTTTCCCCGACTATCGCGCCGACAGCATGACCGTCGGGGTGCGCGGCCGCTGGACCTTTTTCGACAGCGGCGCGAGCGGCGCGCGCGTGCGCGAGGCGCAGGCGCAGCGGTCGGCAAGCGCGGCGCGGCTGCGGCAGGCGCGCGACGACGTGACGCAGGCGGTGATCGAAGCGTGGAGCGGCCTCGAAAGCGCCGAACGCGGACTGGAGGCCGCGCACGAGGGAGACGCGGCGGCGCGCGAGGCGCTGCGCGGCACGCGGCTCGAGGTGCGTTCGGGCGCCAGGCCGCCGCTCGCCGAACTCGACGCCGAGCGCGAGGCGATCGCCGCGACCGCGCGCCTTGCCGAGGCGCGGGCGGCGGTGCAGGTCGCCGCATGGCGGCTGCGCCTGCTTTGCGGGATCGAATAATCCGCCCGGACTTTCGCCACTTGGTCCCAATATTTGATATAACTAATATTAAAGGGTGGCCGGTGACCGATCTTAGCCGGGATACGGCCGCCGTCATGGTCGAAACCGCGCGCCGCGCGACCGGCGCTCTATCGCAGCGCGGCCGCAGTGCTCGGCTGACACGACGTCTTTGCCTGTGACGTAAGTAGCATTGCTGATTCCGGAGCCCGTCGCCGCCGTGCAGTCTCTTCGCGCAAGGAGGATGGACATGCGCTACGAGGTTCCTGAGGATTCGAGAATGTCGTCCGAAGGTCGTTTGTGGTCGGCCTGGCTGCAGAGCTGGCGACTCCCGGTTTCGTTCATGATGCTCTGGTGGAATAGCGCGGCAATGCTGTGGCTGCCGTCCAGTTCGCGAACTCATCACCATGGTCCGCATGAGCAGCTTTCAATACCCGAGCCGCTCAATGCGCAAGAAGCGCCTTCGCTGTTTGCGTGAGAAGGAGAGCTCTCACCCGTTTCGGGCGCGGTCGATCAGCGTAGCATTGGCTACCTGTTTGGACGAATTGCTGCAGCGAGCGGCCTCCGGACGGTTTCCAATTCAGGCCCGATGAATGACGGGCTCGCCACCGCAGGCACAATATGCCGTGGCGGTTCCGATGATCCGCGAGCTGGCGCCTTCAACTGTCATGATGATCGGCTGGTCGACGGTCTTCCTCATTCGCGTCGTCGGTCTTCTTCGACGGGTTCAAGTATACCGCAGATTGGCCAGCAACGACTTTGAGGACCCGTAGCGACGAGGGACAACAGAGGTGATGAGCGAAGCAGAAATCCTGATCTGTCCGAACTGCGACGCAGGCAACCGCGTCCCGCGCGCGCGGCTGGCCGACGGCCCGCGCTGCGGTAAATGCGGGGCGGCGCTATTCCTGGGCGAGCCGCTCGCGCTCGATGCGCCGCGCTTCGACCGGTTGATCCGCGTGGGCACCTTGCCCGTGCTCGTCGACTTCTGGGCCGAATGGTGCGGGCCGTGCAAGGCGATGGCGCCTACCTTCGCGGCGGCGGCCCGCGATCTCGAGCCGCACATGCGTCTCGTGAAGATCGACACCGAGGCCCAGCCGTCGCTCGCCCATCGCTATGCGATACGTTCGATCCCGACGCTCGTGCTCGTCGCCGGCGGGCGCGAGGTCGCGCGGCAATCGGGCGCGATGGACCGCGCGTCGCTGGTCCGCTGGGCCCGAGCGGCGGCCGGGCACTGATCTCGCTACCGGAAAGTGCGGTCATCGGGCGCCGCCGACGTTGATCCCGCGCTTGAGGGTTTCCAGCAGAAGGAGAACGGCCAGCGCGACTGCGGCCAGCGCGACGAACTCGCGGAGCCCGAGCGGTGCGAACGACAACGACCCGGCGACCGGCGGAACATATTGCGCCACCGCGATGAACAGGAATACGGTCGAGACTACCGCGACGAGCGCCCTGTTCGGGCGCATCACCGCGCGCACCAGCGAAGTCGAAAAGGACCGATTGACGAGCACGAGACCGAGAACGATCGTCAGCAGCGCATAATAGACAAGGCTGCGCAACTGCGCCTCCGCGAGACCCGAAATCCAACCCCAGCAGAGCAGCGCGGCGATCGCCGCGACGGCGGTTGCACCCTGCACGATCGACCAGCCGACGAGGGCGCGCGGCATGAGCGCGCTCTCGGGCTCACGCGGCGGGCGCCGCATCACGTTACGCTCCTCGACCTCGGACTCGAAGACGAGCGAGCAGACGGGGTCGATGACCATCTCGAGCAGCGCGATGTGAATGGGGCCGAGCAGGATCGGAAAGCCGAAAAGCAGCGGCGCGATCGCCAGGCCCGCGATCGGGATATGCACCGCCACGATGAATCCCATCGCCTTGCGCAGATTGTCGAAGATCCGCCTCCCGACGCGGATCGCGGTGACGATCGACCCGAAATCATCGTCAAGCAATACGATCGACGATGCCTCGCGCGCGACATCGGTGCCGCGTCCGCCCATGGCGATCCCGATATGAGCGGCCTTGAGCGAGGGGGCATCGTTGACGCCGTCGCCGGTCATTCCGACGACCTCTCCCGCCGCCTTCAAAGCCGCGACGATGAGCAGCTTCTGCTCGGGCATGATCCGCGCGAAGATCGTGGTGCGCCGAATGAAGGCGCCGAGTGCGACGTCATCCATCGACGCGAGCCGGTCGCCCGTCACGACGTCGCCTTCCGCGATTCCCGCCTCGCGCGCGATCGCGCGCGCCGTCTCGGGATAATCGCCGGTAATCATCACCACATGGATGCCTGCGCTGCGGCATTGGGCCATAGCGTCGGGGACCGAGGGGCGTAGCGGGTCATGAAGGCCGACAAGGCCGCGAAAGGCGAAGCCGAAATCACGGGCGCTCGGCGGCGGCGCGATCCCGCGCCAGGCGGCTTCGGCGATGCCGAGAACGCGCAGGCCCCGCGCCGCCATCGCATCGGCCGCCGCTTGCATCGAGGCTCGCGCCTCCGAACCGAGGCGGCACAGATCGGCGATCGCCTCGGGTGCGCCTTTCGCGGCGACGATCCGATCGCCGCCGCCCGTCTCCCACAGGTGCGATACCGCGAGCAGCGCGGGATCGAGCGGATAACGGTGCTGCAAGCGCCAGCCGTCGGTAGGGCGAGGGGAACGGGCATCCGCGACCCCGCGCGCCCCCAGGTCATGAAAGGCGATCTCCATCGGATCGAAAGGTTCGGGCGCGCTCGCCAATCGGCCGAGTTCGACGAGCGGCCGGAAGCTCTCCGGCAGAACCGCGTCCGGGCGAACGTCGCAGCTGGGCCCATCGGGCAGGCGCAATTCGGCGATCGACATCCGGTTCTGGGTCAGCGTACCGGTCTTGTCGGTGCAAAGCACCGTTATCGATCCGAGCGTCTCGATCGCGGCGGCGCGGCGCGCGAGCACGCGAACGCGCGACAATCGCATCGCGCCCATCGCCAGGAAGACCGCGAGCACGACCGGAAATTCTTCGGGCAGCAGCGACATGCCAAGCGCAATCCCGGCGAGCGCTCCCTCCAGCCAATTGTTGCGCAGCAACCCGTAGAGAAGCACCGCGAGCAGGGTCGCACCGGCGCCGCCGGCGGCAAATAGCAGGACGAGGCGCCGCGTCTGCAGATACAGGCGCGGCGCTTCGATTTCGAGGGCGGCGAGCGACTGGCCGATCCGGCCGATTTCGCTGCGCGCGCCGGTGGCCTGTACGACAGATAGTCCGCTGCCGGCCACGACCAGGGTCCCCGAGAACACATATGCGAGGTCATCGCTTCCAGCGCGCGGCGCCTCGGGGGGAAAGGGCGCCGCGCAGCCCGATTTGCGGACCGGTACCGACTCGCCCGTCAGGAGCGATTCGTCGAGACGGAGACCGTCGGCTTCGATCACCCAGCCGTCGGCCGGGACACGGTCGCCCTCGGCAAGCACAAGCAGGTCGCCGCGAACCACTTCGCATCCCGGAATCCGCTGGCGCACGCCGTCGCGTACGACGATGGCGCGGGGGCTGGCGAGGTCGCGCAGCGCTTCGAGGGCCCTTTCGCTTCGCGCCTCCTGGAGGACGGTGATCCCGACCGAGAGTCCCGCGAGAAGCCCGAGAATCAGGGCTTCGCGCAAGTCGCCGAGCGCAAAATAGATGGCGCCGCCCGCGACAAGCAGGGCCAGCATCGGCTCGCGCAGGACATCGACGAATATCCGCACCGTCGTCCGCCGTCTTTCGCCTGGCAGCGCGTTGGGGCCGTCCGCAGCGAGCCTGGCCCGCGCGTCGCTTTCTGTCAGGCCGGGGACCGGTTGGCCGGGGGCGGTTGGCGTGGATGCGGCGCGGTCCGGGTTCCTCGCTGCCTCAGCCACGGAGGATGAACACCGAACAGGCGGCGCGGCGCGCCACCCGCGCGGCGGTTCCGAACAGCATCGCTCGCCAACCCGAGGCGGAGGATGCGAGGAGGATGAGGTCGGCGTCGGCATGCGCCGCGGCTCGCAAGATGCCGCGGTGGACGGGCCCTGTTTCGACGCGATGCTCGGCGTCGTCCATGTCCGGGATCTTGTGGGTAAGCGCGGCCAGTCTTGCCCGGGCCACTTCGAAAAGCCGATCCGCGGCACCCGGCGAGCGCTCCGCGCGGGTGACCATGCTCCAATCGGTCAGCACCGTTGCCACCGTCAGCGACGCGCCGAAACAGCAGCGAAGTTCGGCGGCGAGCGCGAGCAGTCGCCGGGCGTCCGCACGCCGGTCGGGATCGACGGCAATAACTATGCTGCGGAACAAGTCGGCCTCCTCTGCAAGTGGCGCCAGTTTTCGCGACGAGCGCCGTCGCGTGGCGACCCTAGGCAAAGGAGAGACGGCGCGCCGTAAGGAAGAGTACGTAACCTTGGCGGTCGCCAGTTGCGAAACCCGGACGCCGCGATACCTCAATGGCACAATATGAGCGGGACCCGGCATTGATCGAGGAGGCCGCGCGTGACGCCGCCGAATGTCTCTCGCCAGGCGCCGCGGCCGAAACCCCCCATCACCACATAGTCGGCACACCAGCTCTCGCACTCGCCCCGGATCAGCGCCTCGACTCCGACGCCATCGAGCGCGGCGAGCCGGGTTTCCACCTTGATCCCGTACCGTGCGAGATAGGCGGCCGCCTCGGCCGCGGTGGTGTCGCCCGCAACGTGCCCGGCGGTGAACAATTCGACCCGGTTCGCGAGCGCGAGCAGCGGCACGCTGGCGCGAAGCGCCGTCGCGGCCGACGGCCGCCCGTCCCAGGCGACGAGCGCGCGATCGAACTCGAAGCGCTCGAGCGACGACGGAACCGCCACGATCGGCGGGCATCGATGTGCGAGAAGCCGGGCGATGATGGCGCGCATGTCGGGGATCGCGCGGTCTTCGAGGGCGCAATTGAGGATGACGAGATCGGCCAGCCTCGCCGCGGCGATGAGGCAACTCGCGATATCGCCCTCTGCATCGGCCCAGCTCCACGCGACATCCTCGCGCGCAAGCCTGTCGCCCACGGCCTCCCTGGCGCGCGCGGCGCCAGCTGGCGCCGTCGCGATCAGGGAGGTCTCGCCCAAGCCGGCGTAGATCTCGGTGGCCATCGCCTTGCCCGGGGTCACCTCGACGCAAAGGAGGTGGGCATCGAGCGCGCGCGCTATGCCGAGCCCGGCTTCGAGCCGTGCATCCTGTCCCTCGTCGTCATGTACCAGCAGGACTATCGTCTTCATGATCGCCTCCAGCCTTTTGCCGGACGTTGCGGGGCGGAGCGCCCTGGCGCCATTCGCAATGCTACGGAGGCGCGCATCTGCATCGCGGCAGCCCCGCCGAAGTCAGTCATGCGTTCCCAATCGCGCGGTCCTCGATGCGACATGAGCAACCGAAGCTTCGTATCGTCTAGGATGGACCGCAGGCAAAGCCGGGCCGCGATACTCGCGCTTTGCTCGATTGCCCGATCCGGGGCAGGTTCGGGATGGCCGTTCACCGGCAATAGATGTCGCGCATGACCTTTCCCTTTGGCTGACCATCCGGCCCTGTCTCTCATGCTCCGCCCGCGATCAGTCGGCCCACGGCATCGACGAGCGCATGTTCGCGGAGCGGTTTGTCGAAAATGGCGGCAAAGCCCGCGGTGTTTGCCCGGTCCGAGAGGCCGCGCGAACTATAGGCGGAGATGAGGATCGCGGGTCCTGTCCAGCCGCCGGCACGCAACGCGAGCAGCAGGGCTATGCCGTCGCGGTCCTCGAGACGGTAATCGGCGACGAGGCAGGCCGGGGGGTGCCGGGCCGCATCGGCGAGCGCCTGATCGCAAGACGGGAAGGCGACCGCGTCGAAGCCGCGACCGGTGAGGAGCAACAAGAGCGATCGCCGCGCGCCCGGATCGTCCTCGACGATGAGAACGCGGTGCGCATCAGGCCTATCGGAAATCGTCTCTTGGGCCATCGCCGGGCGTCCGGTATCAATATTTCGTATATCGAGCATGCAAGGCCGCTGGCGCCGACTGGCCCGCGCCGCGTAACCGCGCCATGCCTCGCCCGGAACGGGCGATATTTTTCCCAGCCGCCGGCAACGGCCGTCCGGGCGCTCAATGACCGAGCAGCAGCGGGAGCTTGCTGTCGATCAGCATGCGCTTGGTAACGCCGCCGAAGGTTTCGCGCAGTCGCCCGCGCCCGTAGGCGCCCATCACGATATAGTCGGCCCGCCAGCTTTCGGCTTCCCTGGCGATCATCGCATCGGGCCGGTCCCCGGCCCCGTCGGCGATCTTAACGCGCGCATGGATTCCGTGGCGCGACAGATAGGTGGCCGCCTTTTCGGGATCGTTGCGCGCGTCTTCCTCCCCATCGTCGCGCGCCATGAAAATCTCGACCTCGCTGGCGAGCGCGAGGAGCGGCACCGCTGCGCGCAGCGCGGCCGCCGCCGAGCGCCCGCCGTCCCACGCCACGAGCCCGCGATCGAATGCAAAGCGCTCGAGCGTTTCGGGAACCGCGAGCACCCCCGCATTGGTGCGCGCGACGATGCGGCTCGTGATGTCGCGCATGTTCGGGAGCGGGTAGCCTTCGAGGGCACGATTGAGGATGATGAGATCGGCAAGGTCGGCCGCCTCCAGAACCGAGGTCGCCATTTCGCCCATTGTATCGGCCCAGTCCCAGCTGACGTCCTCGCGCGCGAGCCGTGCGGTCAAGGCCGCCTTGTTCTTTGCTTCGCTGTCGCGCTCGTCCATCACCACGACGCTTTCGCCATAGCCCATCACCGCGCCGCCGGCGACCACCGGATATGGCGTGACGTCGAGGCAGTCGAGATGCCCGCCGAGAGCCCGCGTTATGTCGAGCGCCGCCTGAAGCCGGGCTTCCTGGCCGGCATCGTCATGCACGAGCAACAGCATATTCTTCATGATGCATCTCCTTCGTTTGTCCCGAAGCTAGAGGCGGCGCGAACCGTCCGATATGCGCAATGATACGGATGGAAGGCCGCCCCGCTGCCCGGCACGCATCATGGCTCGTCGGCGATCGCCGCGAGCCGCGATTTGGAGCTCGGCCCCCGAATCCTCTCAAGGCGCCTTGTGACAGGTGCATCGCCCAACGCTCGACTAGGGTGATTTACGGAGGGCGCGAACGGTCCATTCCCGCCACTCTCCGCTTTTGCATCGCGAGGAGGCGGCCATGCGACATGCATTGATCATCGACGACAACCGGATCGTCAGTCGCGCGATCCAGCATTATCTGGAACCGCTCGGCTTTCGCTCTTTCGACCACAGCTGCACCGGACGGCAGGCCTTCGAAGCGGCGCGAAAACACGCCCCCGACATGATCGTCATCGGCGACGATACCGTCGGTCCAGCGCTGGAGGCCGCCCGGACCCTCGCCTCGGAAGGCGCGATTCCTCTTCTCCTGGTGAGCGGGGATCCGGCGCGAGCCGCTGCGCGTTCCGGCGAGGCGACCGCGATGGCCGGTCCCTTCACGCTTGGCGAGATCGATGAAGCCGTCCATATCGCTCTGGGACGCGGCGCGTCGGACACGATCCTGGGGCGCGGGCTGTGCGCCGCGAACGTCGGCTGAATCCCGAAGCGCCGCCGGGAGATCCGGGCAGCGCGGGCATGATCTTTTATCGCCGCTCGGCGGCTGGACACGGAAGATGCCGCCCGTCACCGAGCAGCACGATCCGCGCGTCGCCGAAGCGGTCGAAGGCGGCCACGAATTATGGGCCGTTGTTCGGACCAGCGGCAAAAGGAATGGCGGCCACCCCGCCTCCGGGGTGGCCGCAGAGGGGCGGCGGTCAGTAGGATACCGTCAGATGATCCTCGACCCTGGTGACGCCTGGCGCCGACCAGGCCGCGCGCTCGGCGATGCTGCGTTCGTTCCAGGCGTGGACCTTGCCGCTCAGCTTCACCGTGCCGCCGTCGGTGATCACGGTAACCGCGGCGGCGTCGAGATCCGCCTGCCGCTTGAAGGCCGAGACGATGCGGTCCTTGACGTCGGCGGGCGCCGGATGCTGCTTCACCTCGATCAGGTTGCTGACCCCGACGACACCCGATACCTTGGCGGCCGCCTTGCGCGCTTCGTTGCTCTGGAAATACCAGTCCACGGTCCCGCTGAGCGTGACCCAGCCATGCTCGACCTTCACCTTGACCGCGTCGTTGGGGATCGAGACCGTCCATGCGATCATGTCGAGAATGCGCTTGGCGATCTCGTGGTCGGCGAGCTTGCTGTCGGACGCGAGGCGGACCTTGATCTCCTCGGCGATCGCGCGCACGCCGGCTACCCGGCGCACCGCCTTTTCCGCGGCGAGCTTTTCGGTGAAATTCTTCACATAGCCCGAGAGGGTGACAACGCCGTCGTTCACCGCGACGCCGATGTCGGCATGATCGACGGCGGGTTCCCATTCGAGTTCCGCCATCACGTCATGCTGAAGCTGGCTGTCGGTTTTCTTCATCACTCGTCTCCTTTTATTCGAGGGAGCGGCGCCGAAGCGCCACGGACCGGGCAATGGCGCTGCGGGAAGCAGGGTCGCAAACAACTCCCCGCAGCGCTGTTCCCCGAACGAACCGGTCAAAAACCCGATGCCGGATGATTGACATGGATTCGGGGATGTTCCGGCAAGGCCGCCGCGGCGTCCGTGAAGACCGGCGCCGACTGCGCATGGCGCGGGGCCCTGCCGGGCCTGAGCCCGGCTATCTTCTGGACGGGCCGCATTGGCCTTTTCCGAACGCCGCCAATCTGGTCGGTCCGCCGTATCCGGCCTATTCGCATTTATCCGTAAGGGTTCGGCGCGCCGGTGTAAGCGCCGCCAACCGGCGCCCCTACGTAGGTTTCCCGATTCAGTGTGCGCGGCAGCCGCCATAGGCAGGGATTGCGCCGATTGCGGCGCGCGTTCGCGGGCGGCGATGTCGGGGCGCCGAAGCCCGTCGCCAGCCTCGCTTCACTCAGGAGACAGACCATGAACGATATGGCCCCCGCCGCCGAAAAGGCGTCCGCCCCCGCAGCTGCACCGGCAGGTTTTGGTGCCGGTGACTGGTTTCGTGCCGAAATCGATCGATTTGTGGAGGAAATGGGCAAGCCCGGACGCAGCCTGTTGAGCTTCGTGCCGCGCTTCGTCATTCCGAAGCCCGCGATCGAACTTACCGATGCCGGCGACAATTACCGGCTTTCGGCCGAGCTCCCGGGCCTCACGGACAAGGATGTCAAGGTCGAGATCGCCGAGGGCATATTGACCATCGCCGCCGAAAAACACGAGTCGGCAGAGCGCCGCGAAGAAGGCTGCCTGATCAACGAGCGCCGGCACGGCCATTTCGCGCGGCAGATCGCGCTGCCAGTCGATGCCGACGAGGACAAGGTCAAGGCCCGGTTCAAACATGGCCTGCTGACTCTCGAGATCGGCAAGAATGCGGCCGCGCGCAAGCGCGTTCGGAAGATCAAGATCGACGGCTGACTGGCGATGCGCCAGTCCCGAACGGACGCTCGTCCGGCTCGGGATTGGGGTATCGCCCGCGATCCGGACGGACGCCGTGCCGGTTGACACGCCGGTGCGCGGCGCGGCGACACGCGCTTTGGCGGCATTGCCTGCCGTGCGGCCGTGCACCCCGCACGACGAACAACCGCTCACCCAGACATGCCGCGAAGGGAGCCTGGAATGGCCGGCGCATGGGTCATGCCCGCCTTCCCGGGAAAGCCGCACGGGCCCGTGAGTCAGGAACAGTACGTATGTGGAATGCGGCGCCGACGGGCCATGCTCTCGGGGCGGCCAAGCGGTTCGCGGGGCTCTGGCCCGCGCCCATTGCCGGCAGAGCATGGAGCGAGGAAATATGGGCAATGATCTTTCGGTCGCCTTTCACGGTGCCGCCGGCACGGTTACCGGATCGTGCATGGAATATCGCTTCGGCGGCAGGCGCCTGCTTGTCGACTGCGGACTGTTCCAGGGATCGCGCACGCTGGAGACGCTCAATCGCGAACCCTTTGCCTTCGACGCGAGGCATGTCGACGTCGTCATTCTCACCCATGCCCATATCGATCACTGCGGCCTGCTGCCGAGGCTCGTGTCCGAAGGGTTCGACGGTGACATCTGGTGTACCGAGCCAACCGCCGACCTTCTCGAGTATATGCTCGCCGACGCAGGGCGGATCCAGGAAAGCGACGCGATGCGCCACAATCGCCGGCGCGACCGCGCCGGTCAGCCGCCCTTCGAGCCGCTTTACACCGAAGAGGACGGTCTTTCGGCGTGGCGGCTTGCGAGGTCCGTCGAACTTGAAAAATGGTTCGAACCGATTCCCGGATTTCGCGCCCGGCTGTGGAACGCGGGGCACATCCTTGGCTCTGCATCGGTCGAGCTCGAAATTGGCGGCGTCCATCTTCTATGTTCGGGCGATCTTGGGCCCGAACACAAGGCCTTTCATCCCGATCCCGAAAGTCCGGCGGGCTTCGATCATGTCATTTGCGAAGCGACCTACGGCGATCGCGCGCGCGATCATGTGACGATCGCGGAACGACGCCGGTTGCTGGGGGGCGAGGTGAAGGCGGCGCTCGATCGCGGCGGCAACCTCATCGTCCCCGTATTCGCGCTCGAGCGGACGCAGGAGCTGCTGCTCGACCTGGCTGCCCTGATCGATGGCGGACAGTTGGCGGCGCCGCGCATCTTCATCGATTCGCCGCTCGCGAGCCGCGCGACGAGAGTCTTCGCCAGATATTCCGACGCGCTCGAAGATGTCGACGGCAGGATTTTCGACCATCCCGCCTTTCATTTCGTCGAGGACGTCAACGCCTCGATCCGCCTCAACAGCGTCTCGGGCGCGATTATCCTGGCGGCGTCGGGCATGTGCGAAGGCGGCCGTATCCGCCATCATCTCAAGCATAATCTCGCGCGGCGCGACTCGACCATCCTCTTCGTGGGCTATCAGGCAGAGGGTTCGCTGGGGCGGGTCATTCTCGACGGGGCCACGCGCGTCCGCCTGTCGGGCGAAGATGTTGCGGTGCGCGCGCAGGTCCGGCGAATCGATACCTATTCGGCGCATGCCGACCAGGATGATCTGCTCGCGTGGATCGGCGACCGCGGGCCGATTGCTGGCAGCCTGTTCCTTTCGCATGGCGAGGCCGGGTCTGTCGAAGCGCTGCGCCGGCTGGCCCGGTCGCGCGGGTACGCAGCCTCCGTGGTCGCACCGGCGTTGCGGGAAAGCTACCGGCTCGCCGCCGGGGTTCCCGCGAAACGCACGCAGACCGGAGACCCGGCGCTGCAGGCGGCGGTCGGCCGCGACTGGCAGAACAGCTATGCCGACTTCGCGACCCACCTCAAATCCGAACTCGCAAGGATCGACAATGCCGCGGTGCGCGCCGAGGCTGTCGCGGCGATGCGCGACGTGCTCACCCGCTATCAGCAGGCGCGATCGGCCCGAAGCCGCCATCCCGGCCGCCGCGCATAAGGGGAATTGCGTAAGGACGCGGCGGCGAATCCGCCGCATCAGCATGCGGTGCGCCCGTCGCCGAAGGCGATATTGCGGGCGCTCCTTTTCAGTCGTTCGGGAGGCAATGTAATGAGCGAAGTCGGTCACGATCTGCACGCCATGTTCCCCGGCGAAGCGACGCACCTCCACGCCCTCAAGCTGGAGAGCGGTCCATTTCGCGCGCTCGCCGAGCGCCATCACCGCTTGTCACGCGAAATCGCGCGGATCGACAACGGCCTCGACGCAGCGTCGGACGAGCGGCTCGAGGAACTGAAGCGGCAGCGCGTCAATCTGCTCGACGAAGTCGCCGTCATGATCGCCGAACGAAAGGGCAAGAAATGAAACCGGACGCCATATCGATTCGTACCGCGCTCGAGGCGCGCCTCGCCGCGCTCGGGGCGCGCGTCGAGGCGATCGAGGAGGCGCAGCGCGAACCGCTCGACGACGATCTTTCCGAACAGGCGGTCGCTCGCGAGGACGACGAAGCGCTCGACGGCGTCGAACGCGCCGCGATGGCGGAAATCGCCCGTATCAGGCAGGCGATCGGGCGGATCGAAGCGGGCACCTTTGGGCAATGTCTGGCCTGCGGCGAACCGATCGCCGAGGCGCGCCTCCGGGCCTCGCCCACCGCGGCCCGGTGCATCGCGTGCGCCAGCGACGACGCCGATTGAAACGGTGAGGCGGCCGTGAGGCGAGGACCGGGCCGACGGTCTGCCCATCGCCGGGAGACATAGGGCGGTGTCCGTCATGGGTTCCAACGCCTTTGACCAATGGCCGGTTCTGGCCGGGCTCGGCACGTCGCTCGGACTGGGACTGCTGATCGGCATCCAGCGCGGCTGGACGCTGCGCCATGAAGCCGACGGCAGCCGGTTTGCGGGCGTCCGGACCTTTGGCCTCCTCGGGCTGGTCGGCGGTCTTGCAGGCGTGCTGGAACCGATCGAAGCGGCCTTGGCGGCGCTGTTGTTCGGAACGGCCGCGCTCCTCGTCTTCATCGGCTATGCCAGAACTGCCGGCCGGGACGGCCGCATCAGCGGCACGAGCAGCCTTGCTGCGCTCGTCGCGCTCGCGACCGGTTTTCTCGCGACCCGGGGAGAAGGGCAGCTCGCGGTCGTCGTCGCGGTCGCCGTCACGCTGCTCCTCACGTTGCGGCCACAACTCCATCGCTGGGTCGAAGGCATGACCGAAGCGGAAGTCAGCGCGATCGCGCGCTTCGCGCTGATCGCGCTCGTCGTCCTGCCGCTGCTGCCCGATCGCCACCTTGGTCCTTATGACGCCTGGAACCCGCGCCAGCTGTGGCTGGTCGTCGTTCTCGTATCGGGCTTTTCCTTTGCGGGCTATATCGCCTCCAAAAGGTTCGGCGCGACGCGCGGCACGCTGGCGATGGCCGGCACCGGCGCAATGGTGTCCTCGACCGCGGTGACGATGGCGCTTGCGACCCGCCTGCGCGACGAGCAGGAAAACGCACCGGCGCTGGTCGCCGGCATCGCCGCGGCCTCGGCGGTGATGATCGTCCGCGTCATCATCCTCGTCGCCCTTCTTGCGCCGATAGCGCTCGGCGCGCTGTCGTTGATTCTGGCGCCGGCCGCACTGGCCAGCATCGTCGCTGCCGCCTGGGCAGTGGCGCTGGCACGACGGGCTCCGCCTGGGCCGGAAGACCCCGTAAACCTCCGCAACCCGCTCAATTTCGGATCCGCTCTCGTCTTGACGGCGCTCGTCATGGCGATGGCCTTGGTCGCCCGCTGGTTCATCGACCGGATCGGGGAGTCGGCCATGGCGATCATCCTGGCGATCTCCGGTATCGCCGATGTCGACGCGGCGATCATCACAATCGGCGGCCTTCCGGCTGGCGTGCTGGACGCACGCACGGCCGGGCTCGTCGTTGCCGCGCCCGTGATGGCCAATACGCTCTTCAAGGCTGCGATACCGCCGGTGATCACGCGGACGCGCCGTGGCTGGGTTGCCGCCCTGCCGCTGCTTGGCAGCGTTGCCGTCGGTCTTACGATGGTCCCTTTCGCCCTTCGGTAGGGATAGGCCGGACCAATTCTGGGCCCTGCCTGTGCAGATCGGGGAGCTCGCCGCGGTGCGGCAGGACCAGCGTCAGCAGAGCGGCGAGCGTAGGCGCGCCGAGTTTCCGCATCGCGCGGGCGCGATGGATTTCCACGGTGCGATGACTGATCCCGAGTTCCTGCCCGATCTTCTTGTTGGTGAGGCCCCGCATCAACCCTGCCACGACCTCGCGCTCGCGCAGGGTGAGGAGTTCGATCAAGCGGCGGGGGGTAACCGGACCGCTCATGCGGATGGAACCTCTGCAATCATGCCTCCCTTGTACCGGAGGGCGATTTCCCGTCGTTACGTATTGGTCCCTATATGGGTCAGACGCCGAGCCCGGCGGCGAAGGCGAGACGCAGGGCGTCGGACAGGCTCCGCACTTCGAGCTTTGCCATCAGATTGGCACGGTGGACCTCGACCGTTCGCGGGGAAATGCCGAGGTCATAGGCGATCGTCTTGTTGGGCAGTCCCTGCGCAAGCCCCTCCAGCACTTCGCGCTCGCGCGGTGTCAGCACGCCCAGAACGACATTCGCCTCGGCGGCGCGCGCCGCCGCGCCGCCGGCGGCACTCAGCCGGTCGAACGCCGCTTCGATGGCGGCGATGAGGACGGCCTTCTCGAAGGGCTTTTCGAGGAAATCGACCGCGCCCGCCTTCATTGCGCGTACCGCGATCGATACATCGGCGTGTCCTGTCAGGATGATGACCGGCATGGTCACGCCGCGATCACGCAGGGCTTCCTGGACTTCGAGTCCGTCCATTTCCGGCATCCGCACGTCGAGAAGCACGCAGCCTTCGGGGACATGCCGGATTTCCTTCAGGAAAGCCACCCCGGTTGCCCATGTCTGCACGGCGTAGCCCGACGTTTTCAGCATGAAACTTGCCGAGCGCCGGATCGCATCTTCGTCGTCGACGATATGGATCAGCTTCCTATCCGTCATCCTTGTCCCCCGCCTTGGCGCTCACAAGCGTGAAATGAAATTCGGTGCCGCCCGCCTTGGCCTGCTCCATCCATATCCGGCCGCCATGGGCCTCGACGATAGTGCGGCATATCGACAGGCCGAGCCCCATGCCCTCGGCTTTCGTGCTGACGAAGGCGGTGAACAATTGCGCCGCGACCTCGGGCGAAACGCCCGGTCCGGTATCGGCGACGATCACGCGCACGAAGCCTGGCTGGTCGGGCCGGCTCGAGACGGTCAGCCGGCGCTCGGGGCCGGGCGCCATCGCCTCGACCGCGTTGCGGATGAGGTTGATCAGCACCTGCTGGATCTGGACCTTGTCGACGAGAACCGGCGACGCATAGGGGTCGAGGTCGAACCGCGGTTCGATGCCTTTTTCGCGCGCGCCCATCAGCCCCAGTACGGCGGCTTCGTTGATCAGCGCGGGCAGTTTTTCGATCGTTTTCTCGACCTCGCCGCGCGCGACGAAATCGCGCAGGCGGCGTACGATATGTCCCGCCCTCAGGGCCTCTTTCGCCGTGTCGTCGAGCGCCTCGCGGATCATCGGCATGTCGTCGGGATCGGGCGCGGCGAGCATGTCGCGGATGGCCTCGACATAGTTGGCGACGGCGGTGATAGGCTGGTTGAGTTCGTGCGCGAGGGTCGAAGCCATGGTGCCCATCGCGCTCACGCGCGAGACATGGATGAGCTCCGACTGCAGCGACTCCAGCCGCGCCTCGGTCTTCTGCCGTTCGGTAAGGTCACGGATGAAGCCGGTGAACAAAGGATGCGAATCGCCCGCCGCCTCGCCGATCGACAGTTCCATCGGGAAAGTGGAGCCATCCTTGCGCTGCGCGAAAACGACGCGCCCGATGCCGATGATGCGTTTCTCGCCGGTCGCGAGATAGCGCGCGATATAGCCGTCGTGGCGATCGCGGTCGGGGGCGGGCATGAGCGCGCTGACATTGGCGCCGAGCAACTCGGCTTCGCTGTAACCGAACAGGCGCTCGGCCGCGGCGCTGAACGACAGGATTTTGCCCTGGTCGTCGATCACGATCATCGCGTCGGGAACGGTCGAGAGGATCGATCGCAAGTGGCTTTCCTGCGCCCGCAGCGCATCCTGCGTCGCGCGGCGGCCGGTGATGTCGGACACGACGGTGGCATAGCCGCGAACGCCATTTTCACCCTGGAGGGCGGTCACCGAAATGTCGGCCAGAAATTCGGAGCCGTTCTTGCGGACGCGCCAATCCTCCGTCGCCAGTTTACCGCACCGTGCCGCCTCGCGAAGGTCGTGCGCTGGCTTGCCGGCCGCAATCGCGTCGGCGGGGTAGAAGATCGTCTCTTCGCGCCCTATGGCTTCCTCCTCGCTCCAGCCCAACAGCCGCTCGGCGCCCTGGTTCCAGATCGCAACCTTGCCGGACGCATCGAGCAGGTAGATCGCGTGACCGTGCGCGCCGTCGATCAGCAGATTGAGCTCCTCGGCGATCACCGTCGCTTTTGCGGCCTCGGTCGCTGTCGTACGTTCATTCTGGTCCATCCGGGCTCGCGACCGATGGAGGCCGCGCGTGAGCAGAATGATCCCTCCGGCGACGACGAGAAAGAAAGCGATTTCCAGAGAATCGGCAGAGTCGAAGCCGCGACGGCTCGAAAAATAGACCCCGAAACCAAGCGCGGGGAGGGTCGCGAAGGACGCGGCTAGCGGATCCGTTGCGATAGCCGCCCCCAGAACCGCGAGCGCGAACAGAAGATAGGGCGCCTGCGTGCCGAGCCAGGGATCGAAGGCGAAGCGGACGAGGGCTGCAAGGCCGACAATCGCGACGGCGACAGCCACGCGAATAGCAAAAGGCCGGTGGGGAACCGGCGGAGACATTTTTCTCTCCAACGGCCTTTCCCTCTTTCCCCTGCGCAGGCTGCCCGAAAATATTCGCCGCATATACCATGAACAGCCATGCGGCCGCCATTCTTTCCGCGGCCATGCGGAAGTTACGTATATCGGCTGCCGCCGCGAGCGCCCATCCTGTGCCTCCAGCATGATCGAGGAGGTCGAAATGGATATTCCGGACGTCGACAAGTCACTCGCGAAGATCGGCGTTCCACGCCGGATGCGCAAGAAAATCCGGCGCGCGTCGCATTCGCCCAAGCTGAAGATCGCGGCGGCTCTCGTGCCGTTTCTGACTGCCGGATTTTTTGCCGCGCGGACGATAGCGCGCCGTGGTCGCTGATGATGGCACCCGAACTCGACGATCCGGTCGAACGTCGGCGCGAACGGGCGGCGGCCATCGGCTTCTGGATCGTTTTCCTTGTCTTTGCGGTGCTGGGAACCATCTGGTTCATGCATTTCCGCCAGTGAGCATCGACCGAAAGCACCACCGTTGCAGCTTTTGATCGAAATCAATGCCGGCGATTTTGCCGTCGTCAATCTGACAGGGTCCCATTGCGGAGAGTGCGAAGGATGACCGGAAAAGGAAAGCGATCCCGCGCCCCGGGGCGGGCCGAGGCGCCTCATGTCGATGTGCTGATTGCGGGTGCCGGAATTTCCGGCATCGGTTCGGCTTATCATCTCCAGCAGCAATGCCCCGGCAAGACCTATGCGATCCTTGAGGCGAAGCCGACGTTCGGCGGTACGTGGGAAACGCACAAATATCCCGGCGTCCGCTCGGACTCGGATCTCTACACTTTCGGCTACCGCTTCAAGCCCTGGGTCGGCGCGCCGATCGCGAGTGGTGCGGAAATCCTCAAATATATGGGCGAGGTGATCGAGGAGAACGAAATCGGCGTCCATATCCATTACGGACACCGCATCACCGCGTGCCGCTGGTCGAGCGCCGACAATCGCTGGACGGTCGAGGCCGTGCGCGCGCCGGACGGCGCGATCGTCGTCTTCACGGCGGGCTTCCTCTGGATGTGCCAGGGCTATTATGACCATGAAAAGCCCCATATTCCCGACTGGCCGGGCATTTCCGACTATCGCGGCCGCTTCGTCCACGCCCAGCTCTGGGATCCGGCGATCGACTATGCGGGCAAGCGCATCCTCGTGATCGGGTCGGGCGCGACCGCCGCCACCATCGTTCCGGCCTTCGCCGAAAAGGCGGCGCATGTGACGATGCTGCAGCGCTCGCCCACCTATTTCTATTGCAGCGAGAACCGGAACGAACTCGCCGACCGGCTGCGCGAGATCGGAATCGACGAGCCGACGGTGCACCGCGTCGTGCGCGCGCAGATCATGCACGACCAGGACCTGATGACGCGACGCTGCGCAAGCGAGCCCGACGCCGTGTTCGAGGAGCTGAAGGCGCTGATCCGCGCCTATTCGGGCGATCCGGATTTCCCGCTCGAGCCGCACTTCACCCCGAAATATCGTCCCTGGCAGCAGCGGCTCGCCTTCTGCCCCGACGGCGACATTTTCAAGGCGGCGACGGCAGGCAAATTGACCGTCGTCACCGACACGATCGACCGCTTCACCGAAAAGGGCGTCCTCACGGCCGGCGGCGAGGAAATCGAGGCCGACATCGTCGTCGCCGCGACGGGCTTCAACCTGTCGGTCATGGGCGGCATTCCTTTCGAGGTCGACGGCGTCCCGGTCGACTGGTCGAAGACCGTCACCTATCGCGGCATGATGATGACCGGCGTGCCGAATCTCGCCTGGGTGATGGGCTATTTCCGGGCAAGCTGGACGCTGCGCGTCGACATGATGGGCGACTTCGTCTGCAATCTGCTCAATCATATGGACGACATCGGCGCAAAGAAGGTCGAGGTCGCGCTGCGGCCCGAGGATGCCGACATGGCGATCCTTCCCTGGATCGAGGAGGATAATTTCAATCCGGGCTATCTGATGCGCGCGCTCGACGCGATGCCGCGGCGCGGCGACAAGCCCGAGTGGCGCCATAACCAGGATTATTGGGCCGAGAAGGACGCATTTCCTCGCATCGACCTCAGGGGTGCCGAGTTCGTCTATGACGGCGACGCTGCCCGCGATGCGGTCCCCTCCGGGACGGCCGTCGCGGCATGAAGGGGACGTCGCGGTTCCGCGCGTATGCGGGGCGGTGACCCTCGCGCATCAGCTCATCCTGGCCACGCTCGTCGTCGGGGTGACGGTCATCGTGCACCTTGCCGGGCTCGCGCTCCTGCTCGCTGTACTCCGCCGTTACCGCCGCGCTTCGCGGCGCTACCTGGTGGTCCTGCTGAACGGCGGAGCCATCCTCGTCGCCGCCTTCGGCCTTTTCGGACTCCACTCGACCGAAATCTGGATCTGGGCCGGGCTGTACGAGGTGCTCGGTGCTTTCGCGGACTTCGAGCATGCGCTTTATTTCTCGACCTCGACCTATGTCACGATCGGTTACGGCGATCTCGTCCTCCCGCCCGGTCTGCGCATCCTCGGCGCGATCGAAGGGGCCAGCGGCATCATCCTGATCGGCTGGTCGACCGCCTTCTTCTTCTCGATCGTCGATCGCATGAAGCTTCTCGAACGGACTTTTGAGGCCGATCAGGGAACCTGAGCGGGGGTACGCCCGGCTGGCCATGCGACGCGGAGGGCGGCGCCGGGTGCCGCGGTCATGCCGCGCGGGTCGTCCGTAACTTTCCGGTCACGCTCGCCAGCATGGTCGCAACGGCGAGAAGGTCGAGGGTAAGCGTTTGCGCCGCCGGAATTATCGACGCGAAGGGCCAGCCGAAACCGATCGCCATGGCTATGGCCATGCCGACCGCACCCGAAACATATAGCCAGCCGCGCCCGGGGTGTTGGCGGACGAGCGCCAATGCAAGGCGCGCCGCCGCGCCAGCGCCTAGGGCGGCTGCGATTGCGAGGCTCGTGGCCTGGCCACCAAGCAGCGGATCGACGAACAGAATGACCGCTTCGACGAGGCACGCCGTCGCCCCCGCGAGCCAGAGCCGGCGGTCGAAGGGCGCCGGGCACGCTGCGGCCATTCTCGCCTGGACTGCCGCCGCGAAGAGCATCGCGGCCATCAGGATGTAGATGCCCGCTATCGTCTCGACGAACGTGTCCGAGAGGAAAAAGAGAAGGAGGAGGCCCGCGGCAACGCCGACCTCGAGGACGGAGACCTCTTTCCAGAAACCGTCACGCACCGGACGGATGGACGCATGGGAACCCGGCATACCGCCTCGCCTGCAACGACATCGATCCAGACGGTTTAGACCGGGCAGCGCGCTGCTTCATTGCGGGATTCTACTGATAGCCATGCAGGGCCGGACCCCATCATCATCGCGTCGCTTCTCCCGTGTCCAAGGCAGGCCCGTGTCCATCCGAAACCTCCAATTTCTTCTGAAACCGCAAAGCCTTCTTCTGGTGGGGGCGTCCGGAAGACCGGGGTCGCTGGGCGCGTTCGTTCTTAGCAATCTTCTTCGAGAAGGCTTCGAAGGCAGCATCGTTATCGTCAATCCTCAGCGGGTCGATATTCCCGGAACACGGTGGTTCGCCTCGATCAGCGAGGTTCTCGACGCTCCTGAACTTGCCATCATCATGACGCCCGCGTCCACGGTGCCGGGGATCATATCCGAGCTCGGCGCTCTCGGCACGCGGTGCGCGGTCGTGCTCAGTGCGGGCATCACATCGGATTCCGGCCTGCGGCAGGCGATGCTCGACGCGGCGAGACCGCACCTCCTTCGCATCGTCGGGCCGAACTGCCTCGGGATCATGGCGCCGCATGCCCGCCTCAATGCAACATTCGCGCGGACGCGGGCCCGGCCGGGCCGCCTCGCGCTGATATCGCAGAGCGGGGCGTTGGTGACGGCCTTTCTGGACTGGGCCGACGCGCGGGCGCTCGGTTTCTCCGCAATCGTCTCGGTCGGCGACATGGCCGATGTCGATGTCGGCGACCTCATCGACCTGTTTGCCGTCGACCCGCAGACCGATGCCATATTGCTCTATCTCGAGGGAATCGGCGATGCCGCGAAGTTCATGTCCGCCGCTCGCGCCGCCGCGCCGAACAAACCGGTCATCGCCATCAAGGCGGGGCGTTCCCCCGCCGCTGCTGCGGCCGCATTGTCGCACAGCGGCACGCTGGCCGGAACGTGGGACGTCTATCGCGCTGCCTTCGATCGCGCGGGGATCGTCACGGTCGACACGCTTTCGCAGCTGTTCGACGCCGCGGAAATATTGTCCTTCTATCGCCGCTGCCCGCGCGGCCGTCTTGCCATCGTCACCAACGGGGGCGGCGCCGGCATTCTCGCTGTCGACGCGATCGAGGACACGCCTGCCGGACTTGCGAGGCTGTCGGCCGGGACGCTCGCGACGCTCGATTCCCGGCTTTCTCCGGGTTGGTCGCGCGCGAATCCCGTCGATATCGTCGGCGATGCCGGCCCATCGCGATATGCGGACGCCATCGGACCCGTGCTTGGGGACCAAGGCGTCGACGCCCTGCTGGTGATGAATTGCCCGACGGCCATGGCCCCGGCCGAGGCTTTCGCCGAGGCGGTGGCGGGCGCGGTCGGTGCGGCGCGGCGAGAGGGGGTCGCCAAGCCGGTCATCGCCTGCTGGCTGGGAGACGGCAATCGCGCAGCGGCGCGGCGGATTCTGGCGGAAGCCGGGATTCCGTCGTTCGCGACGCCCCAGGAAGCGGTCGAGGGCTTCGGCTTTTTGCTCGAGGCGGATCGTGCGCGTCCGGCGCTGCGCGACGCACCGGCGCGCCGCCGCGACTTGCGTCGGGACGTTGGCAAGGCGAGGGCGATCGTCGCCGGCGCGCGAAGGGCGAACAGGACGCTTCTCGGCGAGATCGAGGCGAAGGCATTGCTCGCGGCCTATGGCGTTCCGGTCGTGCGCACGCGGTTCGCGGCCTCGCCGGACGTCATGCCCGATGCCGTCGACGGGCTTCCTCCCCCTTATGCCGTGAAGCTGGTCTCGCCCGATATCAGCCACAAGTCCGACGTCGGCGGCGTCGTCCTCGGCCTCGCGAGCCGCAAGGCCGCGGCTGGGGCCGCCTGTGCGATGGAGGCCCGCGTTCGCGCCCGGCACCCCGAGGCGCGCATCGAGGGCTTCGCGGTCGAAACGATGATCGACAGGCCTCATTCGCACGAACTGATCGCCGGCATCGCAACCGATCCGGTCTTCGGGCGCCTGCTCGTGTTCGGCGCAGGCGGGACGTCGGTCGAGATCGTGGCCGACAAGGCGTTGGCGCTTCCGCCCCTCGACGATGCCGGAGCTCACGCGATGATCGCGGCCACCCGCATTTCGAAACTGCTCGCGGGCTATCGCGCCGAGCCTGCAGCGGACATCGATGCGATCGCGGCGACGATCGAGGCGCTTTCGGCCATGGCCGAGGATCTGCCCGATATTGCCGAACTCGACATCAACCCGCTCCTCGCCGATCCGGCCGGGGTCATCGCGCTCGACGCGCGGGTCCGGCTCGAAGAGCGGCCCCTGGCCGAGGCGCCGCTCGCCATCCGCGCGCCGCCGATGGGATGGGCCCGCGACCCGGTGACCGACAGCGGTTTCGCCTTTCGGGTGCGCCCCGTGCGCTCCGACGACGACCGGCGTTCAGCTCGTTCCCCTCTCGATACCGCAATCTGATCGAGCGCTTCCTCAACAAACTCAAACACTTCAGGGCTGTCGCCACGCGCTACGACAAACGCGACGATAACTTCCTAGCCTCCGTCCAGCTCGCTTCCATCAGAATTTGGCTCCGACACAATGAGTCGGTGACCTAGGGTCGCGCGGCTGCACATACTTACGGATCATTGCGTATTGGGACCGGCGCGGGCCTCCGCTAAACCAAATCCGTCGCCGGGGTTTCGGCCCGGGTGACCAAAGGGCCGGGAGCGATGGCAACGTCGCTCCCGGTGCCGCTCGAGCGGCGGGCCATGAAACCGCCCCGGCCCGTTCGACTGCCGACTTTGCCGGGACGGGTCTGCGACGAGATGGCTGACGGATCGGCGGCGGCTTCCCGCGATCGACCAGCCGAACGCCCGCCGGCGTTTCTCGCTTTCGCGGTCGAGTTGGGTGTGGAGATGCACGATCCGGCGTGCGAGATCTTTCCTGCGTGCGGTCATTGCCGCCGTGCCCCGGACCCGCGCGAAGTCATGGCGTGATGATGACCTTGAGCGCTCCGGTCTCGGCGGCGCGGGCAAATACATCATAGGCGTCGATAGCGTCGCTCAGCGCGAAACGATGCGTGATGAGCGGTGCAGGGTCCAGCGTCCTGGCCGTCACGGTCTTCAGCAGCATGGAAGTGCACGCCGTGTCGACCAGGCGCGTGGTGATCGTCACATTGTGCGACCATAAACGTTCGAGGTGGAGATCGGCCTTCGCGCCGTGGACACCGATATTGGCGATGACTCCGCCCGCGGCCACGAGGTCCTGGCACAGCTCGAACGTGGCGGGAATGCCCACCGCTTCGACCGCCGTATCGACGCCCCGGCCCTCCGTCAGCGCAGCGATCGCGGCAGCGGCGTCGGTCGTGCTGTTGTTGACGAGATGCGTCGCGCCGAACCGCCCTGCCACGGCGAGCCGCTTGTCGTCGACGTCGACCATGAAGATCGCCGCCGGCGAATAGAAGCGCGCGGTGAGCAGGCAGGCGAGCCCGATGGGACCCGCGCCCACGATCGCGACCGTGGCCCCAGGCGCGATCTTCCCGTTCAGAACCCCGCATTCGAAGCCCGTCGGCAGGATGTCGCTCAGCATCACCAGGGCTTCCTCATCGGCTCCGGCGGGAATCGGATAAAGGCTCGTGTCCGCGTGCGGGATGCGGACATATTCGGCTTGCGTGCCGTCGATCGTGTTGCCGAGCATCCAGCCGCCCGATGCGCAATGCGAATACATGCTTCGCCGGCAATTGCCGCAGCGGCCGCACGAGGTGATGCAAGAGATCAGCACATGGTCGCCGACCTCGAACGAAGTGACCGCCGCGCCCTTTTGTTCGATCACGCCCACGCCTTCATGACCGAGAATCCGGCCCGGTGTGCAGCTCGGCACGTCGCCCTTCAATATGTGCAGGTCGGTCCCGCAGATCGTCGTGTGCGTGATGCGGACAAGTGCGTCGCCCGGATCGATGATTGAAGGTCTGGCGACCTCGTCGAGCGATTTCGCGTTCGGACCGTGATAGACTAGCGCTTTCATATCTTCTCCGATGTCGCGTGGCCGCAGGATTGGCGCCGGACCGCATCCAGCGCATACTATCGCCCCGCGGGTCCGCAGCGCATGCGTAGATTCCCGGAAGGCATCGCCCCCTGAGGGTGCGCGGCGTGGCCGGCCTGCGCGTCGCCGACATATCGGCGATGCCGTCGCTGGCCCCGGCAACAGCCATGCTTTCGGCCTGACCGGCTTCCGCGCGTGTCACGAAGAGCCGCAGCGCTCGGCGATCGGATGGATCGGGCCGGCGCCCGAGTGCGCGCGCGGCCTCAAGGCGATAGTCGATGGGGCCCGATCGCAAACGGCCGCCAGCCGCGCCGCCGCGCGCCGGATGCAGCGCCGCCCTGCCGGACCCGTCTGATAGCCACGGCCCGCGCGAGGGGCGGGGGCGGCCTGCCGGATATCCTCATTCGTCGCGGCCGGCGATTTCCGGCGCGCGTCGTTCCCTGGTGAATCCGTGCATACCCCACCACCATTGCAAGGCGATGATCGCGCCCTTGGCGGGCTGGAGGAACCCGATCATCAAGACGAGCATGGCGGTCACGATTATCCCGGCCATTGCGGCGAGCGACAGCTCGGTCTCCTGAACGAGGGCAATGATGACCGGCGCCATGATATGGCCTGTCAGGAGTATCGCGACATAGGCGGGGAAATCGTCGGCTTGCTGATGCGTCCAGTCTTGCTCGCACGCGGGGCAAATCCGAACGGGTTTGAGAAAATGACGGAACAGCTTCGCGTCGCCGCAGCGGGGGCAGCGGCCCCGCGCGCCGCGGAGCATCGATTGCCAGGCCGAGGCGGGAAAATCCACGCTCTCCGCCGCAAGGGGCCCGCGATCGCCAGAGATGGGCGACTTTCGGGCACGGTCCGCCCGATAGGAGCGATCCAGAGGGGTTTGCATGCTATCGGGCATCAGCGGCCCCCTGCGCGAAGGCAGGCGCACGTCCGAGCAAGGCGGGTCGATATAATTGCGAGCATGATGCATATATACAGCATCGATTTGTAATGTTAATGATGATAAATGATGCATGAAACATCAATAGGCTGATATGATCACGTCGCAGCAGATGCGCGCGGCGCGCGCGCTCCTCGGGATCGACCAGCGCGAACTGGCCGAACTTGCCGGTCTCTCGCTGCCGACCATCCAGCGCATGGAAGCATCGAACGGTCAGGTTCGCGGGGTCGTCGACACGCTGGTGAAAGTGATTGCGGCGCTGGAAGGCGCGGGCATCGAACTGCTCGGCGAATATTCGTCGAGTGCCGGGTCCGGACGCGGTGTCCGGCTTCGCGAGCCCGCCGGCGCCGATCCCAAGGCGGCCGGCCGCGCCCTCCTGTCCGCCAAATTTCCGAGCCGGCCCGCAATCCGGTGAAGTCCGGGGCCTACACGCCGAAGCTCTTTACGGTCTTTCGCGAAGGCTATTCTGCCGCCACCTTTCGCGCCGACGCGATCGCCGGGCTGACCGTTGCGATCGTCGCCCTGCCGCTGGCCATGGCGCTCGGCATCGCCAGCGGCGCCTCGCCCGACAAAGGTCTGGTTACCGCTGTCGTAGCGGGGTTTCTGATCTCGGCGCTGGGCGGATCGCGCGTGCAGGTGGGCGGGCCGACGGGCGCCTTCGTCGTCGTGATCTTCAACGTCATCGCGAGCCACGGCTATGACGGCCTGTTGATCGCGACCTTGCTCGCGGGGCTCATCCTCATCGCGGCGGGGCTGCTCCGTTTCGGCCAGATGATCAAATATATCCCGCATCCGGTGGTGACCGGTTTCACTGCGGGGATCGCGGTCATCATCGCCTCGAGCCAGGTCAAGGATTTTCTCGGCCTCGCCATCGATCAGGTGCCGGCCGATTTCCTCCCCAAGTGGCAGGCTTATCTGGGGGCGCTGCCCAGCGCGAACTGGGCCGCGATAGGCGTCGGCGGCGGCGCGCTGGCGATCATTGTCGCGCTCCGCCAATTCGCGCCGCGGCTGCCGGGTTTCCTGATCGCGGTGGTCGCGACCTCGCTCGCCGCCGCGCTTCTGAACCTTCCCGTGGATACGATCGGATCGCGCTTTCCCGATATGCCGGCCGGGCTCCCGGCGCCGTCGTTTCCCGACATCTCGCTCGCCAGGATCAATGCCGTCCTGCCGTCGGCCTTCACCATCGCCTTCCTCGCGGGGATCGAAGCGCTGCTGTCGGCGGTCGTCGCCGACGGCATGGCGGGGACGCGGCATCGCTCGAACCAGGAGCTGGTCGGGCAGGGCGTCGCCAACCTCGGTTCGGCGCTGTTCGGCGGCCTGCCGGCCACGGGAGCGATCGCGCGCACCGCGACCAATGTCCGTTCGGGTGCGAAGACGCCCGTCGCGGGCATGATGCACGCGGCTTTCCTGCTGGTCTTCATCCTCTTCGGCACGAACCTGATGGCCTATGTGCCGATGGCGGCGCTCGCCGCGATCCTGTTCATGGTCGCCTGGGGCATGAGCGAGTATCAGCGCTTCCTGACGCTGCTGCGGATGCCGAACAGCGACCGCGCGGTGCTGCTCATCACCTTCGGATTGACGGTCCTCGTCGATCTGACGGTGGCGATCGCGGTCGGGGTGACGCTTGCGTCCTTGCTGTTCATGGCGCGTATGGCCGAAGCGGTCGAGGTCGATCGAAGCGGGCGGCGCGACGCCGAACTCGATGCCGAGGATCTCGACCAGCGCGATGACCTGCCGCCCGGGGTCGAGGTGTTCCGGATCGCCGGCCCCTTCTTCTTCGGCGTCGCGGGCGAGCTGCTCGACACGCTGCGCCGCGTCGGTCAGTCGCCGCGCGTCATCATCCTGCGGATGCGGCTCGTGCCGCTCCTCGATGCGAGCGGCGCGCAGGCACTTGAGGAATTTGTCGAACAGGCCCGGCTCGCGGGTGCGCGGGTGATCGTCTCGGGCGTTCAGCCCCAGCCGCGGGCGATGCTCGGGCGGATCGGACTGGGCGAAACCGCGCGGCGCGTCGCCTATGCGGCCGATTACGCGAGCGCGCAGGCGCTCGCGGTCGATCTGGCGCAGGCGAAATGACGGTGGCTCCCGTGAGCGACAGGCTATTCGCGCGCTCCGTTTGTCGAGCCGCCGGCGGGCGGGGAAGACCCAATTCCGATCAAGTCCGGAGAATGAGATGAGTGCCAACGACGACTATGTCTATGACGAGGAGAGCGGCGAATGGATGCCGGCGTCGGAGCTTGCTTCACGCCAGGCCGCAGCGTCGCGGGTCGAGGTTCGCGACGCGGTCGGGAACCTGCTGGGGGACGGCGACAGCGTTGCGCTGATCAAGGATCTCGAGGTCAAGGGCGCCGGCAAGACGCTCAAGGTCGGGACGGTCATCAAGTCTATCCGCCTGACCGGCGATCCGCAGGAGATCGATTGCCGCCACGAAAGCATCCGGGGCCTCGTCCTGCGCGCCGAGTTCGTGCGCAAGCGCTAGGGTCCGTGCTCGGTTACAGACCCCAGGCCGTCCGGGCCGGGCATGTCTTGTCGGAGCCGGTGCAGCGCTCGAGCGCATGGAGCGCCGGGCCGCGATCGGGAAACAGCGCCTGAAGACCGCGGCGGACTTGGCTCATGATCGGTTCTTTCGTCGTGGATTTGCCCCGCCGGATTGCGCCCGGACGCGCCGCCCGAGGTCAGGCAATGCTCGCGCCTGGCGTCGTCCGGGCCGACGACGGTGCCTGTGACGCATCGGATGACGGCATACGTACAGTTGCGTAGTCACCTGGGCGCGGCGGTTCGCTATCCGGACCGCATGAGGGGTCAGCCACATCCATCCCGCCGCCATGGCGGCCACCGCCCGGAACCGGGCCTGAGCGCCGTGCGCGCATGCCTTGCGGGCGCACGGCAATGAGCGATTGCGCTTCCTGCGCCGTGCGCTGCCGCGCCATCTGCGCCAGCCTCGCTGTCGACGAAGCCGCCGAACTCGGGCGCATGGGGCGGCGGCAGCGCGTGAAGGCCGGACATACCCTGCTGTGGGAAGGCGACGAAGCTCCCACCGTCGCGAATGTCCTGTCGGGCGTCCTCAAGCTCGTCGTCGCCACCGCCGACGGGCGCGAGCAGATTGTCGGGCTTGTCTTTCCGTCGGACTTCATCGGCCGGCCGTTCGGCAAGCAAAGCCCGTATCGCGTGACCGCGATGACCGACGCCGAGGTCTGCATCTTCAATCGCCAGCAATTCGACGACTTCGCCGCCCGTCATCCGCATCTTCAGCAGAAACTGCTCCACCGCACGCTCGACGAGCTCGACCGCGCGCGGCACTGGATGATGCTGCTCGGCCGCAAGTCGGCGCCCGAGAAGGTCGCCTCCTTCCTGCTCGACATGGAAGCGCGGCTGCCCGCCGACGCCGGCGCGACGCCCGGCGGGTTCGAACTCCCCTTCGGCCGCCAGCAGATCGCCGACATATTGGGGCTGACGATCGAAACGACCTGCCGGCAGCTGACCCGCATGCGCAGCGACGGCCTCGTCGACCTGCCCTCGCGGCGCGCGGTGCGGATCAACGATCGCGGCCGAGTGGCGGCCATGGCCGGTTGAGACAATGGGGGCGGGCGCAAAGCTGGCCGGCTGGGCGGCGCTTGTGCTGGGAGCGGCGCTGCTGCTGCCGCTCGCGGCGTCGGCCGAGCCCGCCGGATTGCGCGGGAGCGTTCTCGAGGCGGCCGAGCGGTTGAAGCCCGGAGATTATATCTGGGCGCCGGAGATCGCGTCGCGCGGACCCGTGATGATGATTGTGAGCCTCGCGACCCAGCGCGGCACGCTGTATCGCAACGGCGTCCCGATCGCGATCACCACCGTCTCGACGGGCAAGGCCGGCCATGAAACCCCGACCGGCGTCTTCACCATCCTCCAGCGCGACGTCGATCATCGCTCGAACCTCTACGACGATGCCCCGATGCCCTATATGCAGCGCCTGACCTGGGGCGGCGTGGCGCTGCACGGCGGCACCTTGCCGGGCTATCCCGCCTCGCACGGCTGCATCCGCCTGCCGCACGGCTTCGCCCGCCTCCTCTATGGCGTTACCCGGCTCGGCATGACGGTCATCGTCACCGATGCGGCAGCGGTGCCGCGTGCGGCCCCCGCCGACCCGCTCGCCGGGGCCGGAACGCTCCCGGGGGACGGCGCGATGCGCTGGACGCCCGAACGCGCGCCTGCCGGTCCCGTCTCGATCATCGCCAGCGCCGCCGACCAGCATATTCTGATCCTCCACAACGGCACGATCATCGGGTCGGCGCCCGTGCGCATCGAGGGGCCGATAACGGGCACTTCGGCCTTCGTCCGGCGGTCGGACGCTGAGGAGCCGGGATCATGGATCGAAGTCCCGCTGCCGGGCGCGATCGCCGCGAGGGCGCCGACGTCCTTCGCCGGGCGCGTTCATATCGTGGCCGACCTGCGCGCGCTGCTCGTCCCGCTGCTGGCGGCGGGAACCAGCGTCATCATCACGCCCGATTCGCTGCGTGCCGGAAGCCCGGTGCCCGTGGAGATTCTGGGCGGTGACGAGGAAGGCGTGCCGGATCGCTAGGCGACGTCCGGGCGGCCGCCACCTATCCGTATGATTGCGCATATCGGCTTTGCCCGGCGACACCTAAGGCCAGCGCGGGAATCAAGGAGACGGCGCATGAAGAACATCCTGTTGCTCATACATGACGACGCAGGCCAGGAAGCCCGCGTGCAGGCGGCGCTCGATATCACCCGCGCGGTCGAAGGCCATCTGACCTGTATCGACGTCACCCCCTATCCGCTCGTTGCCGGCGACGGGTTCGGCTTCGCCGAAACCGTCGTCCTTCTCGACGAGCGCGAAAGCGAAACGAAGAACAAGTCGGTGATCGGCGGCCGCCTGTCGCGCGAGGATGTCAGCTGGAGCTGGATCGACGCGACGGACGAGATCGCGAAAGCGGTGCTCGACGCCGCCGACCTCGCCGATCTCATCGTCCTCAATCGCGCGCTCGACGGCTTTGCGATGCCCGACATGCGCGACATAACGAGCCGCATCGTGGCGCGTGCGAGCGCGCCCGTGCTGGCGGTGCCCGAGACGCTCGAACGCTTCGAACTCGAGCGCGCGCTCGTCGCATGGGACGGCCGTCCCTCGGCTGCGGCAGCGCTCCGCGCCGCGCTCCCGCTCCTCGCCTTTGCCAGGGAGGTCGAGATCTTCACCGCGCAAGGGCCTGCCGATCATGTCGCGCCGGAGGATGCTGCGACCTATTTGTCGCGCCACGGCATCAAGGCGAATGTGCGCGCGACCGACATCGGCACGTTTCGCGCGGATATTCTGATCTCCGACGAGGCCGAGCTGTTCCGTGCGGACTATATCGTGATGGGCGCTTATGGTCGCGGCCGGCTGCGCGAGACCTTCGGCGGCACCACGAAGAACCTGCTTTCCACGAGCAAATTTCCCCTGCTGATGAGCCATTGATCGATGGCCTCTCGTTCTGATCGCGGGCTTCGGGCTAGCGCCTCCGACCGGGCGAGCCCGCGGGTTTCACAAGAAGCGGGCGGCGGACATGGCCGGGAACCGCCCGCCATCCAATGGCTTTGCTAACGCGGCCATGGACATGTTGATCGCCCGGTCGGGTGGGCGCGAGGCGCCGCCGACCATCCTTATCGTCGAGGATGACCCGGCGGTGCGGCGCTCGCTCCTGCTGCTGTTGCAGGGACGCGGATTTGCGGCCAACGCCTGGTCGTCCGCCGGTCCCGCGCTCGCCGAGGCGGCGCGCGCCGCGCCCGACTGCCTGATCGCCGATTACCGGCTCGAGAGCAGCGACGGGATCGCAATGCTCGGCGCGCTGCGCGCGCAGGGCTGGGATGGGCCGGCCATCCTGATCTCGGCCTATCCGTCCTGGGAATTGAGCGCGCGGGCGCGCGAGGCGGGCTTCGCACTCGTCCTCGAAAAGCCGCTGCGCGAGCATATGCTTGTCGACGCCGTGACACGTCTCACACGCAGCGGCGCGCATCGCCAGGCGCTCGACCCTTGACCTGCGGGCCGCGGGCGGGCCTATTCGGGATATTCGCGCGGGGTGGTTTCCGGGTGGCTGTCGGGAAGCACCGGCGCTTCGGGCGACGTGCGCAGTGGCTGGCGATCGGGGCTCGGCGCGGGCGTCTCGGGATAGACCTTGTCGGGCTGGGCCGGCGGGTCGCAATCCGGACACTCGGGAGGGCGCGCTACGCTGGCGGGGTCTCGCTCGAAACGATCCATGGCAGTGTCTCCTGACAGGCCGGCCTGGCCTTCGCTCCTTTCGCGCCGCTGGCGGCGGCGCGCCATCAGGGATTCCCCCTAGCCACGGCTTCCGCTCCCTCGGGAATAAGGACGAGCGCGCCTTCCACCCCGCCGGCGCGCAACCGGTCGAGCGCATGGTTGGCCTCGGCGAGCGGCAGCGCGGTGACATGCGTCTGCACGCCGCGGCGCGCAGCGGCTTCGAGGAACGCCGCGCCATCGGCGCGGGTCAGATTGGCGACCGAGTGGATCGACCGTTCCTCCCAAAGATCGGCATAAGGAAAGGACGGGATGTCGCTCATATGGATGCCGGCGCAAATGACGCGTCCGCCCTTCCGCACCCGGCGCAGGGCTTCGGGCACCAGCGCGCCGACCGGCGCGAAGAGGATGGCGGCATCGAGCGCGGCGGGCGGGGCCTCGTTCGATGCGCCCGCCCAGGTGCAGCCCAGGCGGCGCGCGAAATCCTGGCCTGCCGCATCGCCAGCGCGCGTGAAGGCAAAGACGTCGGCGCCGTCGGCGATCGCGATCTGCGCGAGAATATGCGCAGCAGCGCCGAAGCCGTAGAGGCCAAGCCTTTTCGTGCCCCCCGCCATGCGATAGGCCCGGTAGCCGATCAGTCCGGCGCAGAGCAACGGCGCCGCGTGAACGTCGTCGAAGGCGGCAGGGATTGCGAGACAGAAGCGCGCATCGGCGACGACGTGCGAAGCGAAACCGCCGTCGCGCGTGAAACCGGTGAACTCGGGCGCGTCGCAGAGATTTTCATGGCCTGCGGCGCAATAGGGGCAGGTATCGCAGCTCCTGCCGAGCCACGGCACGCCGACCCGGTCTCCCAGCCCGAACCGCGTGACGCCTGGGCCGAGCGCATCGACGCGGCCGACGATCTCATGGCCAGGGATGATCGGAAGCCGGTCGCCGATGTCGCCGTCGGCGATATGGAGATCGGTCCGGCACACGCCGCAGGCGGTGACCGCGATCCGGATTTCGCCGTCTGCGGGCGTCGGCATCGCCCGCTCGACACGGCGCAGCGGCGCCCCCGCCGAGCCGAGCTGCATGGCATGAAAGCCCTGGTGCATGGGCAGCGTCTCCCGCCGAAGGCCTGTCGGGCGCCGAACCGACGGCGAAGGTCAGCGAAGCTCGAGTTCGAGCAGCGCCAGCGTGGGGTCGCCATCATAGTCGCTCGCCTTGAACCCCAGCGTCCGTTCGACCTCCATCGCGCCCCGGTTGGCACGGCTTTCGATCGACCGCAGCCGCTTGAGACCGCGGGCGCGGGCAAGATCGACGGCGTGGTTGAGCAGCGTCCAGCCGACCCCGCGGGTCTTATACGCCGGCGCGACCGAAATCGCGACCTCGGCGGTCACAAAGGCCTCGTCTGCGGCGATCAGCAGGCTTGCGATCAGCTCCGAGGTCGCCCGATCGAACGCGAGCAGATGCTCGCGGTGCCGGTGATCGACCCCGATCATCGCGGCGAGCTGGGCGCTCGACAGGTGCGACTGGCCGCTCAGGAAGCGGAACTGCATATCGTCCGCCGTCAGGCCGTCGAAGAAATGATTGACAATATCCGCGTCGCTGTCGGCGACCGGCCGGAGCCGAAGGTCTACGCCGCTGCGGGTCTGCAGGCAGGTCTCGGTCGCCTCGCTCAGTGTGGCGTCGGGCGCATTGGTGAGCGTCATCCTCTGTCTCCTTGATTGGGGTCGGACCGCCGGAGCGGGGAAGGGCGCAGGGTGAGGGTGCCCGCGATGCGGTTCTGCTCGCGCCGCGGGTCCGCCGGCGCCCGGTTCACGGCGGTCCGGCGCGGGTGCGCGCGACAGGGTGTCACCGGAGGGGGTTTCGGCATCGCCTGCTCCTTTGCGAAGTCAGGCTAGCGCCCCGCGCGGTCGGCGCACTTCGTAATAATACGGAGCAGCGCCATCGTGCGGCCCGGGCTGAAAGCGCGGCTTTGTTGATCAGGGTCAATGAAGCCGCCCCGCATAAGCGCTTCCCTCTTGGTCCTGAAGGAGGGCAAGACATGCGAAATCTCTTGATACACGCCGACGCGAGCCCGGCCATGGCCGCGCGTACCGAGACGGCACTCGCTATAGGACGGCGCCTCGGTGCCCATCTCAGTTTCCTGATCTGCTCGCCCTTCCAGCAGTTCATCGCTTCCGACCCCTTTGGCGGCATGTATCTGGCGCGTGAACAGCTCGCCAAGGCCCAGCTTGCCGATGCCGAGCTCGAGAGCCGGCTCGCGGCGCAGCTCGCGCGCGAGGACGTGCCCTGGGATGTCGCAATCGCCGACGGGGATGCCCTCGCGTCGCTCTCGCTCGCCGCCACGCTCGCCGATCTGGCCATCGTTTCGCTGGGCCCCCGCGACCGGCGCGGCCTCGCGCAGCCGACGCTGGCGGGCGACCTCGCGATGACCGTGCCGGCGCCCGTGCTGGCCTTGCCCGCGGAAGCGAAGCCGCTCGATCTCGACGCGCCGGTGATGATCCTGTGGAACGGCAGCCCGCAAGCCGCGCACGCCTTGCGCGCCGCGACGCCGCTGATGGCGGGCGCGGGCAGCGTGACGATGGTTCAGGTCGGCGCGGACGAGGGGCGCGTGCCCGCCGAGGACGCGCTTTGCTATCTGTCGCGTTACGGCATTCATGGCGAACTGCGCCGCCTCGATCGCGGGGCGCTCACGCCCGAGGAGATTATCGAGCGAACGGCGAAAGAGCTGGCGCCGGGGCTCGTGGTAATGGGCGCCTATGGGCGTGCGCGGCTGCGCGAGACCCTGTTCGGGGGAGTGACGCGCTATCTGCTCGAAGCCGCGCCGGCGCCGCTCCTGCTCGCCCATTGACCGCGATACATGCCTGCCGGGCGCCCGGCGCATGACCGATTGCCTGTCCTGCATCGTGCGCAACCGCGCCATCTGTGCGAGCCTGCGGCCCGACGAGCTCGGGCTGCTCGGCCGGATGGGCCGGCGCCAGCGCGTGAGCAGCGGACATACGCTGCTGTGGGAGGGCGACGACGCGCCCGTCGTCGCCAATGTCCTCGACGGCGTATTGAAACTCGTCGCCGCCACCGCCGACGGGCGCGAGCAGATCGTCGGGATCGTCTTTCCGTCGGACTTCATCGGGCGTCCGTTCGGGAAGGAAAGCCCGTACAGCGTCAGCGCGATCAGCGAGGCCGAGCTTTGCATCTTCCATCGCGACCAGTTCGACGAGTTCGCCGCCGACCACCCCGACCTGCAGCAGAAATTGCTGTGCCGCACGCTCGCGGAGCTCGATCGCGCGCGCCGCTGGATGCTGCTGCTCGGGCGCAAGTCGGCGCCCGAGAAGGTCGCATCCTTCCTGCTAGAAATGGCCGATCGCTTGTCGCCTCCTCCGAGTGCGGCGGATACGGCGCGCGGCTTCGAGCTGCCCTTCGGCCGTCAGCAGATCGCCGACATCCTGGGTCTCACCATAGAGACCACGAGCCGCCAGCTCACCAAAATGCGCGCCGTTGGCCTGATCGACCTTCCATCCCGCCGCAAAATCGTCATCAACGACCTTGCGGCTCTGAACGAAATGGCAGGCTGACCGGCCACCGGCGCGAGTTGGGAGGTCAAAAACGAAAAGCGACGCCGGCGCTGATTACCCAGGGGTCGAGCTTGTGCCGCGTCTTGAGCACCTCGGTCGTTCCGGCATACCAGGTTGCGGTCGGGCGCAGGAAATAGCGCTTGGCGTCGAGGGATAGCGCAAGCCCCTTGTCGTTCACCGGAATATCGACCCCGGCCTGGAGTGCGGCGCCGAGCTTGTCGCCCATCTTCTGCCGCGTCGCGCCGAGCGCCCGGGTCGTCGCGCCGGGCTTCTCGTCGATGAAGATGAAATAGCTCGGACCCGCCCCGATATAGGGCTGGATTCCGCCTTCCTTGCCGAAATGATATTTGAAGGTGAGCGTTGCCGGCACGATCTTGGCGTTCGATACCAGCGTCGCGCCGTTCAGCGCGCCGCGGCCGTTCACGTCATGCTGGGTGACCCCGGCGATCGTCTCGAGCGAGATATGGTCGGCGACATAATATTCGATCGCGACCGTCGGCGTCACATTGTCGTCGGCTTTCGCCTGCGTCCCGGCCGGCAGGCCGATCCGGTCGAGCTTCAGATCGCTGATCTTGCCGTCGGGCGCGACATAGGTCGCGAAGATCTTGAACTGGACATCGCCGGCCTTGGCCGCGGCCTGGCCGGGGACCGCGGCGGCCGCAGCCAGCGCGATCAGGGAGAGATGCTGCTTTTTCATGGTCGTTGCTCCTTGCGTTGACCCGGGCTCCCTGCACCCGGCCTGCCCGCCGGGCATTGATGCCGCGCAATCTAATCCTTGATCCTGATCAATGTTTTTGCCCCGCTGCACCCCCAAGAGCGGTCCCGAACCATGCGGCAGCGAAGCCGCGCGAAAACAGGGGCAAGCGTTATGGACACTCTGGTGGCAAAGGCGGGAGGCTGGCTCGGCCTAGCCCTGATCGCGCTGGTGATGGCGGCGGTCGCGGTCGATGCGCCCTTCGCCGTCCATATGATCATCGTCGCGCTGGCCGCTTTGCTGATGCTCTGGGCAACCGTGTCGCGCGCCGATTATGAGGCGATCGCGCGCGGCCTGTTAAAGATGCCGGGCGATCAGGGCCTCTATGACGACGGCCCGGTGCGCTGGGGCGTCGTTGCCACGCTGTTCTGGGGCATTGCGGGGATGGCCGCAGGCCTCTTCATCGCGCTCCAGCTCGCCTTTCCCGCGCTCAACCTCAATCTCGAATATACGACCTTCGGGCGCCTGCGCCCGCTCCACACCTCGGCGGTGATCTTCGCCTTCGGCGGCAATGCGCTGATCGCGACGAGTTTTTATGTCGTCCAGCGCACCTGCCGCGCGCGGCTTGCCTTTCCCAGCCTCGCGCGCTTCGTCTTCTGGGGATACCAGCTCTTCATCGTCCTCGCCGCGACCGGCTATCTGATGGGCGTCACCGAGGCGAAGGAATATGCCGAGCCCGAATGGTATGTCGACCTGTGGCTGACCATCGTCTGGGTCGCGTACCTCGCCGTTTTCGTCGGCACGATCGTCAAGCGCCGCGAGCCGCACATCTATGTCGCGAACTGGTTCTACCTGAGCTTCATTGTCACCATCGCGATGCTCCACATCGTCAACAATCTGTCGATCCCCGCGAGCATCGTCGGGTCGAAGAGCTATGCCGCCTTTGCCGGGGTGCAGGATGCGCTGACGCAGTGGTGGTACGGGCATAATGCGGTCGGTTTCTTCCTGACCGCCGGTTTCCTCGCGATGATGTATTATTTCGTGCCTAAGCAGGCCGAACGGCCGGTCTACAGCTATCGCCTGTCGATCATCCACTTCTGGTCGCTGATCTTCCTCTACATCTGGGCGGGACCGCACCACCTCCATTACACCGCGCTGCCCGACTGGGCGCAGACGCTGGGCATGGTGTTTTCGGTGATCCTGTGGATGCCGAGCTGGGGCGGCATGATCAACGGGCTGATGACGCTCAACGGCGCGTGGGACAAGATCCGCACCGACCCGATCATCCGCATGATGGTGATGGCGCTCGCCTTTTACGGGATGAGCACCTTCGAAGGCCCGATGATGTCGATCAAATGGGTCAACTCGATGTCGCACTACACCGACTGGACGATCGGCCATGTGCACAGCGGCGCGCTCGGCTGGAACGGCATGATCACCTTCGCCTGCGTCTATTATCTGGTGCCGCGCCTGTGGGGCCGGCCGCGGCTCTACAGCCTGCGCATGGTCAACTGGCACTTCTGGCTCGCGACCGTCGGCATCGTCTTCTACGCCGCGTCGATGTGGGTCGCGGGCATCATGCAGGGGCTGATGTGGCGCGAATATGGCGCCGACGGCTACCTCGTCTACAGCTTCGCCGAGAGCGTGGCGGCGATGCATCCGATGTACCTGATCCGCGCCGCCGGCGGGGCGATGTACCTCGCGGGTTTCCTGATCATGATCGTCAACGTCTGGGCGACGCTTGCCGGCAAAATCCGCACCGAAAAGCCGATGGCCGAAACCCCGTACAACGCCGCGGCCGACCGTCCGCTCGTGCCCGTTCCCGCCGAATAAGGAGCCCGGACCATGGCCACCCAACCCGCCGAAAAGGGCTTCAGCCACAAGAAGGTCGAGCGCAATGTGACCTTGCTCGGCGCCCTCGCGCTGCTCACGGTCACGATCGGCGGCATCGTCGAGATCGCGCCGCTCTTCTGGATCGACAACACCGTCGAGAAAGTCGACGGGATGCGGCCCTATACCCCGCTCGAACTCGCGGGGCGCAACATCTACATGCGCGAGGGCTGCTATACCTGCCACAGCCAGATGATCCGCCCGTTCCGCGACGAGGTCGAACGCTACGGCCATTACAGCCTCGCCGCCGAAAGCATGTACGACCATCCGTTCCAATGGGGATCGAAACGCACCGGACCCGACCTCGCGCGCGTCGGCGGCCGCTATTCGGATGAATGGCACAAGGCGCATCTGATCGACCCGCGCAGCGTGGTGCCCGAATCGATCATGCCGCCTTATGCTTTCCTCGCGGAGCGCGAGCTTCGGACCGGCGACATGGCGAACGACCTGACCGCGCTCTATCGCGTCGGCGTCCCCTATACGAAGGCCGATATCGAAAAGGCCAATGACGACATCCGCGCGCAGGCCGATCCGGCCGCGGGCGCCGGCGACCTGCAGAAACGCTATCCGAAGGCGCAGGTGCGCGACTTCGACGGCGATCCGGGCCGCGTGACCGAAATGGATGCCCTGATCGCCTACCTCCAGATGCTCGGCACGCTGGTCGATGTCGACAAGGCGGCGCCGCAGGAACGGCCGGGCGAAACGGAGGCGGCGCGATGAGTTACGACGCGCTCCGCCATTTCGCCGACAGCTGGGGCCTGCTCGCCATGGCGCTGCTGTTCCTCACCCTCATCGCCTGGCCGTTCCGGCCGAGCGCCCGCGCGCGCAACCAGGAGGCCGCGAACATGATCTTCAAGGACGACGAGCATGGCTGACCTGAAACAGCGCATCGACGAAGCCACCGGGACAAGCACGGTCGGACACGAATGGGACGGCGTCGAGGAACTCAACACGCCGCTGCCGCGCTGGTGGCTCTGGACCTTCTATGCGACGATCGTCTGGGGGCTGGCCTATGTCGTCCTGTACCCCGCCTGGCCGATGGTGAGCAGCGCGACCGAGGGCGTGCTCGGCTGGTCGAGCCGCGGCGACCTCGCAAAGGAAATGGCGGCCGATGCGAAGCGCCGCGCGCCCACGGTCAATGCCATCGCCGCGACGGCGCTCGCCGATCTGCCGGCGAAGCCGGAATTGATGCAGGCCGCGGTGCAGGGCGGCGGCGCGGCGTTTCGCGTCCATTGCGTCCAGTGCCATGGTGCGGGCGGGGCAGGCGTGAGGAACCTCTATCCCAGCCTGACCGACGACGACTGGCTGTGGGGCGGCGACCTTGCGAGCATCGAATATACGGTGACGCACGGCATCCGTAACCCCGATCACAAGGCGACGCGCACCAGCCTGATGCCCGCCTTCGGCCGCGACGGCATTCTCGACGCCCGGCAGATCGGCGATGTCGTCAGCTTCGTGCGCACGATCAGCAAGCAGGAACGGCCGAGCGCCGCGTCGGCGCGCGGCGCGGCGCTGTTCGGGGCGAATTGTGCGGTCTGCCACGGCGCGGGCGGCGAAGGCGGGCGGCAGGTCGGCGCGCCGAAACTGACCGACGCGATCTGGCTCTATGGCGGCGACCGCGACAGCCTGACCGCGACCGTCAACCAGCCGCGCAACGGCGTGATGCCGCGCTGGGGCGGCCGGCTCGACCCGGTGACGATCAAGATGCTGTCGGCCTATGTCTATTCGCTGGGCGGCGGTGAAAAGGGGCTTGCCCCGCCCGTCGGGGAGCAGGGAGCCGATGGCCAGCCCTGAAGACCTCTCCGGCCGGCCGGCGCCGCTCTACGAAGCGCGGAAGGGCGTTTATCCGAAGGCGGTGAACGGCCCCTTCCGGCGCTTCAAATGGGCGATCATGGCGGTGACGCTCGCGATCTATTACGCGACGCCGTGGATCCGCTGGGACCGCGGACCCCATGCGCCCGATCAGGCGGTGCTCGTCGATCTCGCGAACCGGCGCTTCTACATGTTCCAGATCGAAATCTGGCCGCATGAATTCTACTATGTCGCGGGCCTGCTCATCATGGCGGGGATCGGGCTGTTTCTCGTCACCAGCGCGGTCGGTCGCGCCTGGTGCGGCTATGCCTGTCCGCAGACGGTGTGGACCGACCTGTTCCAGCATGTCGACCGGCTCGTCGACGGCGACCGCAACGCGCAGGTGCGGCTTGCGAATGGCCCGTGGACATTCGAAAAGTTGTCCAAGCGGACGGTCAAATATCTGATCTACCTCGTCATCGCCTTCTGGACCGGCGGCGCGTGGATCATGTATTTCGCCGACGCGCCGACACTGACCGCCCAGTTCTGGACCGGACAGGCGGCGCCGATCGCTTACGGCACCGTCGCCGTCCTCACCGCCACGACCTTCATCCTCGGCGGTTTCATGCGCGAGCAGGTGTGCATCTACATGTGCCCGTGGCCGCGCATCCAGACCGCGATGATGGACGAAAAATCACTGCTGGTGACGTATAAGGACTGGCGCGGCGAACCCCGCGGCAGCGTCAAGAAGGCGCAGGCGCACCCGGGCGCCATCGGCGACTGCGTCGATTGCAACCAGTGCGTCGCGGTGTGTCCGACCGGGATCGACATCCGCACCGGCCCGCAGATCGGCTGCATCACCTGCGCGCTCTGCATCGATGCGTGCGACGGGGTGATGGCGCAGGTCGGGCGGCCGCGCGGCCTCGTCGATTATTGCACGCTCGACGACGCGGCGAGCGAAAAGGCGGGCGGCGCGGGCCGACCGATCCGCAAGACGCTGTTGCGGCCGCGCACCCTGATCTATTTCGGCGTCTGGAGCGCGATCGGCGCCGCGATGCTCTTCTCGCTCGGCCAGCGCACGCGGCTCGACCTCGCCGTCCAGCACGAGCGCAGCCCGCTGTACGTCCCGCTGTCCGACGGACACATCCGCAACAATTACACGCTGAAATTGCGCAACATGGAAACGCGCCCGCGCCGCGTCGCGGTGACGGTCAGCGGGCTTCCGGGGGCGGCCGTCTGGACCGAGGGCGGTGCCCGCGCGGGCGCCAGGCAGGCGGTGACGCTGACGCTCGCCCCCGATAGCGTTACGCGCCTCAGGCTCTTCATCGCGGCACCGGGCACCGGCCCGGCGCGGCAGGATTTCACGATCGGCACGCGCGGGCTCGACGGCGATCCGCGCGGCGACAGCGATATCATCCAGTTCGACCGGCCGGAGGCAGGACAATGACCGAAAGGCTTAAACCCAGGCCCTTCACCGGCCGGGACATGACGGCGATCCTCGTCGCTTTTTTTGCCGTTGTCATCGCGGTCAATGTCCTGATGGCGCGCTTCGCCATGTCGACCTTCGGCGGCAAGGTCGTCGAGAACAGCTATGTCGCGAGCCAGAATTACAACGAATGGCTGAAACGCGCCGACGCTCAGGAGCGCCTGGGATGGGAAGATCGCATCACCCTCGATGCGACCCGGCACGTCCTCCTGGCGGTCCGCAAGGACGGCGCGCCGCTGGGCGGCGTCCGGGCCTCGGCGACGATCAACCATCCCGTTGGGCGCACCGCGCCCGTCGCGCTCAGTTTCGAGCCGGCGGCGGGCGGCGTGCTGCGCTCGGTCGAGCCGCTGGCGGTGGGGCGCTGGCGGCTCGACCTCATCGTCCGGCACGGTGCCGACGAAGCCCGCTATCGCGAGGATCTGCAATGACCGCCGCCGCCCTCGTCGAGCGCGATTTCGCGGTGCCCGACATCCGCTGCGCCGGCTGCATCGCAAAGCTGGAGCAGGGGCTGGTGCGCGACAGGCGCATCGCCGCCGCGCGCGTCAATTTCACCGAAAGGCGCGTGCACCTGTCGTGCACCCCCGACACCGGCATGCCCGACCTGATCGGCGCCTTTTCGAGCCTGGGGTTCGAGGCCCACCCGATCGGGACCGGTCCCGACGAAGCCGACGCCGAAGCCGAAACGAGCCGCGAATTACTGCGGGCGGTCGCGGTGTCGGGCTTCGCGATGATGAACATCATGCTGCTGTCGGTTTCGGTCTGGTCGGGCGCCGCGGGGGCAACGCGCGACCTGTTCCACTGGTTGTCGGCGGCGATTGCCCTGCCAACGGTGGCCTATGCCGGACGCCCGTTCTTTCGTTCGGCCTGGCGCGCGCTGCGTCATCGCCGCACGAATATGGACGTGCCGATCAGCATCGGGGTGCTGCTCGTCAGCGTCATGAGCCTTTACGAGACGGCGACGCACGGCGCCCATGCCTATTTCGACGGCGCGGTGATGCTGCTCTTTTTCCTCCTTTGCGGGCGCTGGCTCGACAGCGTCATGCGCGACCGCGCGCGCGGCGGCGTCACCGCGCTGCTGCGCAACATGGGCACGGGTGCGATGGTCTTTCAGCACGACCGCGCGACGCAATGGGTCGACGCGACTGCGCTGGAACCCGATATGGTCATGCTCGTCGCCGCCGGCGAGCGGCTTGCGGCGGACGGCGTCGTCACAAGCGGATCGAGCAGCGTCGATCTGTCGCTGCTGACCGGCGAAAGCGCGCCGCAGGCGGTTCGCCCGGGCGACGTCGTTCATGCGGGCACCCTCAACCTCGATGCGCCGCTAAAGGTTCGCGTCACTGCAGCGGGCGCCGACACCGCGATCGCCGACATCGCGCGGCTGATGGGCGAGGCCGCGCAGGGCAAGTCGCGCTATGTCCGGATCGCCGACCGCGCGGCCCGCCTCTATGCGCCGGCCGTGCATTGCCTTGCGCTGCTTGCCTTTGCCGGCTGGATGGTCGCGGGGGCCGGCTGGCATCACAGCCTGCTCATCGCTGCCGCGGTGCTGATCATCACTTGCCCGTGTGCGCTCGGCCTTGCTGTGCCCGCCGCACAAATCGTCGCCGCGGGGGCCCTGATGCGCAAGGGGGTGCTCATCAAGGATGGCTCGGCGCTCGAGCGCCTGTCCGAAGTCGACCTCGCGCTTGTCGACAAGACCGGGACGCTGACGCTTGGTCGCCCCGAAGCGCTCGATCTCGGGCAGCTCGATGTCGGGGTCAAGTCGCTCATCCTCGCGCTGGCTCAGTCGAGCCGTCACCCGCTCAGTGAAGCGCTGACCCGCGGGCTGCAAGCCTTTGACGTTCGTCCCGCCGAGCTCGCTTCGATCCGCGAAACCCCGGGGTTCGGTGTCGAGGCCCGCTGGGCTGGCCATGTCGTGACGCTCGGGCGGCCGGTCGGCACCGGGCTGGGCGATGCGCTCGCGACCCAGTTCGCCGTCGACGGGCGTCCGGTGGCGACGATCCGCTTCGCCGACCAGCTACGCCCCGACGCCCACGGTGCCGTCGATGCGCTGCGCGAGGCCGGAATCGCGGCCATGATCCTGTCAGGAGATCGCGCCGAAGCCGTCGCGCCCGTGGCGCGCGAGCTCGGCCTCACGGCGCAGACCGGCATGAGTCCGCAGGACAAGCTCGCCGCGATCGCACGGCAGACGGCGGTCGGGCACAAGGTGCTGATGCTCGGCGACGGCCTCAACGACGGTCCCGCCCTCGCCGCGGGGCATGCCTCGATGGCGCCGGGCTCGGCGAGCGACGCCGGCAAGAATGCCGCTGACTGCATCTTTCTGGGCGACCGGTTGATGCCCGTGGTCGAGACGGTGCGCATGGCGCGGCGAACCCAGGCGGTCGTGCGGCAGAATTTCATGCTCGCGATCGTCTATAACGTCGTCGCCGTGCCGCTTGCTTTCGCCGGACTCGTCACCCCGTTGATCGCCGCGATCGCCATGTCGGGATCGTCGCTTCTCGTCGTCGGCAACGCCTTGCGCCTCAGAGGCGCAATCCGGTGAACGGCCTCATACTGCTCATTCCGATCGCGCTCGGTCTCGGCCTGCTCGGGCTCGCGGCGTTCTTCTGGTCATTGCGCCAGGGGCAGTTCGAGGATCTCGACGGCGCGGCGTTGCGAATCCTCGTCGAGGATGAAGAGGAGCGGATCGCATGATCGCTCGCCGGATCGCGGCCCTTGCGGCGGCGGCGGGCCTCGCTGTCGCACCGCTCGAGACCGGCGCGCGGGTCCTACGCGTCGGGGCGTGCGGCGGCGCTGCGCAATATCTCGTCGTTCCCGCCGATCCCGCCCGGCCGCGCGACGATGGCGGCAACTGCGCCAAGGCGTGTCATGCGATGACCGACCGCCGGGACAGGCTGTCCGGCAAGCGAGGATGCTGCTGACGCGGGCGGGTTTTGATCCCGGTCAATGTCGCCGCCGCCGGCGCTGCGTAGCATCGCTGCATGTGGTCCTATCATCCCGATCTTCTCGCCCGGCCCGTGCCGCGATACACCAGCTATCCGACGGCGATGGAATTCGCCGACGACGTCGACGCCGACGCCTATGGGCAGGCGCTCGACGCGGTCGAGGCAGCGACGCCGATCTCGCTCTATGTCCATATCCCCTTTTGCGAGCAGATCTGCTGGTATTGCGGCTGCAACACGGGCGCGGCGGGACGCAAGCATCGGCTGGCCGACTATCTCGCGGCGCTCCAGTCGGAAATTGCGCTTGTCGCCCGGCGGCTCGGAGGCCGCGGGCGCGTCCATCGCATTGCCTTCGGCGGCGGCAGTCCCAACGCGATCGCCCCGGTCGAGCTGGTGCGCCTGCTCGACCTGTTGCTCACCCTGTTTGATGCGCACCGGCCCGAAATATCGATCGAACTCGACCCGCGCGGCTTCTCCGCCGAATGGGCGCTGGTGCTGGCTGCCGCCCGCGTGACGCGTGTGAGCCTCGGCGTGCAGACGTTCGCGCCGCATATCCAGGAGGCGATCGGGCGCATCCAGCCGCTGTCGCATATCGAACGGGTCGTGGCCGGGCTGCGGCTGCGCGATATCGACGCCATCAATTTCGATCTGATGTACGGCCTGCCGGGTCAGACCCTCGCCGATCTCGATGAGACGCTCGACGAAACGATCCGTCTCGCGCCGAGCCGGATTTCGCTTTTCGGCTATGCGCATCTTCCGCAGATGATCCCGCGCCAGCGCCGGATCGATGCCGGCAGACTGCCCGACCATCAACTGCGCTTCGAGCAGGCCAGGCGCGGTCATGAGCGCCTCACCGGCGCGGGTTATGTTCCCGTCGGGTTCGATCATTTTGCGCTGCCGTCCGATCCGCTGGCGGACGCTGCGCGCGAAGGGCGGGTGAGCCGCAATTTTCAGGGCTTCACCGAAGACGACAGCCCCGTTCTGATCGGCATCGGCGCCAGTGCGATCAGCCGTTTTCCCGATCTCATCGTCCAGAATGAAAAACGCGCGGGCGTCTATCGGGACCTCATCGCGGCGGGTCGGTTGCCCGCCGTCCGGGGGGCTGCGATCGACGCCGATGACCGCGAGCGCGGACGGCTCATCCAGGCGTTGCTATGCCAGGGGAGCGCGCGTCTTGAGCCGGGTTGGCTCGGGTCTGCGCGGACGGCGCTCGCCCCCTTCGAGCGATTGCATATCCTTCACTGGGAAGGTGCCAGGCTCGTCGTCGAGGACGATGGCCTGCCCTATGCCCGGCTGGTCGCCGCCCAATTCGACCGCCGTCGAGGCGCGATCATGCGTCATGACCGCGAGCCTGTGACGCCCCTCTGCGCCGGCGGCGCGGCGGGAGCCTGACGTCGATCGCCCGCCGCCGGACGAAATTCCCGGCCGGGCCGTACATGGCATCCCCGATGCGACGGACCGGCGATGATCGCGGGTCTGCGCGGCGACGGCGCAGCCGGGCATTCGTCGGCATCCTGCGCGACCGCGGCAACCGGCGGCGGTTCTCAGGGACCGGGAATGCCGAGTATCTGGCGCAGGCGGAGCACAGCGTCGCGGGGCAGCCAGGGATAGCGCTCGAGGAGGGCGTCGATGCTCTGGCTTTCGGCGCGCATGTAGAGGATATCGCGATCCAGCCTGTCCAGCCCGGACGCGTCTACCGCCTTGTCGAGGCCCGCGAGCTCGAAGGCGTTGTCGATGAAGCGGGCGCTGGGCATGGCGCCACCGGGGATGCGCACGAGCCGCCGGGCGTGGCGCGCCGAATCGCGCCTGCCGTGGAATGATGGCGCTTCGGCCGTCGCCGGGGGAATCATCAGGGCGAGCAACTTGCGGTCTTCTTCGGTGCGATACTCGCGCCCTTGATAATGGCCGGTCTCGGAAAGACCGATCTCGTCGATCACGTCGCTGGTCGAGCTTTCCATCAGCAAGGCGCCCGTTCGCGCATCCCAGATCATGAGTTGCTGATCGGTGCCGGCGGTCGCCAGGCGATCGCCGGGCAGAAAGGCTGCAGCCAGGATCGCTTCATTGATGCCGGTCAGGCGCGATGGACCGTGGGCGATGGCGCGATCGGCGGTGCCGCCGTCGCAATCGACGATCGAGCCGGTCCCTCCGTCCACGAAAAGGATCATCCGGCCATCCTGCCGGACGAAAGCGCGGCGCGATTGCCAGTCGGTCCATTGCCGGGCGCAGCCGGCGGGTTCGCCGGTTGCGTCGACGAGGCTGACTGCCAGCCGGCCTTGGTCGTCGGCGACCTGCGCCAGGCGGTAGCGCCCGTCCTGTGACGCCATCTGGTCGCCGCCGAACCGATACCATTCCATGCCGCGGGGCAGCGGCGTTGCGCGATCTGCGGGGCACAGCGCTTCTTCATCGCGGCGGCATTGCTCAGGAGGCTGGCCGGTATCGACCCGGTCGGCCGTGACGCTGGTCAATGTCAGCGGGCGCTCCGTCCGCCATATCGACCCGCCGATGCCGTCTCGGGCCAGGGCCCAGCGTCCACCCGGCGACAGCGTGGTGGCCGTGCCGGAGACCCCTTCGGGCTTTTCGAAATGGTCGATGAGCCGCCCGTCCGAAGCCGACCAGACAAAAGTTCGGCCATCGTCGCGAAGCGCGACCACATTGTCGCCTTCGTCGCGGAACGCCACGCCGACAAAGCTTGTGCCGCCCCGGAATATCCCGTCGGTAAACTGCAGCGCGGCAACCGGTTCGCCGCCGGCCCCGACGATCTGCCCGAAGCCGTTGCCCTCCGCCTGCCCCACCAGCACGAGTTTCGAACCGTCGCGCGAAAATGATGCCCTGTCGGCAATAAAGGGCAGGACCAGGGCGGTTCGCACCAGTCCGCTCCGGTAATCGACGATGGACAAGGAGCCGCCGGACGCGTCGAGCAGCCGCCTCGCGTCGGGCGCCGCTGCACGGACCCGGTCGGCCGCGACGGCGACGACATCGCCCGACAGGGTCGTCTTCTCGATGTCCATGACGACGCCGTCGGGGCGCCGGATCAGCGCGCGCGATCGGCCCTCGGCGATGACGGTCGAATGATCCGTGATCGCGGGTTCGTCGGCATTCGAGACGGCGGTTTCGAAGAGGTCGTAATGCGCCTGGAAGGTCTTGCCGCCGGCCAGGCTGCGCGGGGGCAGGAACAGGGTGACGTCGAGCTTGCCCGGGCTGTCGTTGAAGAGCGTCCCGGTAACGGCAGGCGCGTGAAATCGGACGGCGCGCTCGGCGTAATGCGTGGGGTCGTCGTCGAGTTCGATCACCCGCGCATCGCCATCGCCGGCCGTGGTCAGCAGCCAATGATCGTCGCCGCTGAAATGGACGGTGGTGAGCGGCGCCTGCGTCCGGGTGATCGACAGGCTTTCGACCGGGGCCGCGAGCGCGGCGAGCAGTGCGGCGTCGGCTTCGGGCGGGATCTGGGCGGCCGGGGCCGTCATGCGCGCTTCGAGCGCGCGGGCGAAGGCCGTCGAACCGCGTCCCAGCGCTGCCTCTTCCCGCGCTTTCGCCGCGAGCGCCTGGCTGCTGCGAACCAGCACGGCGTCGCGCTGCCGATCGGCTTCCTGCCGGGCGGCGGCCTCCTGCACCCGCGCCTCGCGCTCCATGCGCTGGGCCAGGGTGGCGCGGTCGCGCTGACGGATCGCTTCCTGCTGGCGCAGTTCGGCGAGCTTTCTCTGCTCTTCGGCGACGCGCGTCTGCCGTTCGGCGATCCCGCGCTGATATTCGGCCTGGTTGCGCTCCCTGATCGCGATCCCGCGCTGCGCGCGCGCTTCGTCGCGTTGCTCGCGGGCATCGGCCAGAGCGACCTGCAGTGCCGCGCCTTTGCGCGAAGCATCCCATCCGAAATAGCCTGCCAGGGCCGCCACCGATGCGAAAACCCCCGCGGCGCCGAGCGCGATGCGAACGCGCCGCCTTTCGGCAACGCGCTCGCGCTGGATCAGATCGTCGAGACCGACGCCCAGCAAGCCGGCAACCAGCTTCAGCCGCGCCGACTGGCGGTCGTCCTTTCCGGGCCGGATATCGGCGGCGATATGCTCATAACTCTCCGGCGCGTCCGATATCTCTCCGTCGGGGCTGAGCGTGTGGGTGAGCGCCTTCGGAAAACATTCGTCGTCGGCAGCCAGCCGGCGTCCGCCGATCGATTTGCCTTCCGCATGGGGTTCGCCGTCGACAATCAGCGTAAAGATGCGCTCCGATTTGCCCTGGGCCTTGAACGCACGGATTTCCTCGTTGACGTAGCGACTGCGGGCCGCGGCGGGCGAGCAGATGACGATCAGCGCCGCCGATTCCTCGAGCGCCTGCTGGATCGCCGCGGCAAGATTGGATTGGCTGCTGAGTTCCTCGCGATCCCGGAACACTTTGCCGATGCGGTTGCCGAACAGCCGGGATCGCCGCTCGCGTTCGACGAAAGCGGCGGGGATGCGATAATTTTCGATGGCGCGCTGCAGCCACGTCGCCGCCTCTTCGTCGGCGTGGCTGTAGCTTATGAACGCGGCATAGCGAAAAACCGGTTCTGTGATAGCCCTTCTCCCCCCCGAAGAATCGCCTTGTCCTTGTTTCTATACCCAAATCTTTGGCGAGGGCACGAGCGGATTTGGCTTTTCGTCGCGCACGGGAGATTGCACCCCATGGCGCCGGGGGGCGTGTCGGGCCGATGCCCTGCGCAGCAGCTCCTTCGCGAGCGCGGGTACCGCGTTGCGCACGGGATCGCGGTTGAAGACATGCCGGAGCGTCGCGGCAGCCGCTGGCGCCGGGAGTCAGGGCCGGCGCAGGCGTGACCGGCGCGGTTCGCGTCCCGCACGCGGAAGGGGGAATGACCGCGCCACTCGCCTCTGGACTTTCGCCGCCGCCACATTATATACCGACCGTTATGGAACAGGATGTCATCCCCGCCCCGGCAGCTGCGCAAAAGGGTCGTCCGCGCGAATTCTGCGTCGATCAGGCGCTTGCCGAGGCACTGCATGTGTTCTGGGCCAAGGGTTATGACGGCGCGTCGATGACCGACCTGACCGAGGCGATGGGCATCACCAAGCCCAGCCTCTACGCCGCCTTCGGCAACAAGGAAGCCTTGTTTCATAAGGCGCTGGACCTCTACGAGCAGGAAAAGCTCGAATATGGCCGCGCCGCGCTCGAACAGCCGACCGCGCGCAAGGTCGCCGAATATTATCTCCGCGGCGCGATCGATGTGCATGGCGGCACCAGCGACCCCAAGGGGTGCATGGGGCTGATCTCGTCGCTCGCGTGCAGCCCCGAGGCCGAGTCGATCAAGGCCGATGTCGTGCGCCGCCGCGCCTCGTCGCAGCGCGCGCTGGTCGAGCGCTTCGAACGCGCCAAGGCCGAGGGCGACATCCCCGCGCATGTCGATGCCGAGGGCCTGACCAGCGTGCTCTATGCGTTGCTCCAGGGCATCAGTGTCCAGGCGGGCGCGGGGGCGACCCCTGCCGAGCTCGAGCGACTGGTCGATACCAGCATGACGCTCTGGCCCAGTCCCTGAAAGCTGGGCTGAACGGCGCATTAAAAATATTTCCCTACCGCACGGTATATAACTCTTGACCGGTCCCGATCCGCGTTATATATACCGGTTAGTACAGAAGGTGGCTGGACGGTTCGACCGGCTGCGAGGACGCGAAGGGAACGCCGATGCGCAAACGGACATGTAGAACCGCCTAGGGACCACCCGGGCAAATAACCGAAAATTCTGGCGAGATCGGTCGGCACCGCCTTGGCGCCGAACCCTTCCGCTCATCCGAAATCTCCCCTCGCCGGGCGCAAGCGTTCCGGGGCGTGAGCCCCCTTGCGCCCGGCACCGCCATCCAAGGAGGATCCGCCATGGCCTATCTTGCCGTCAACGAAGCGCTGGAATTCGCGCTTGCTCCCTCCCGGGTCGCCGCCCTTGCCCCCGTGGCGGCCCCCGCAGCGCCGAAAGCCAGACCCGCGGGCTTTTCGGCGCTCGAATGTTCGGTCGTGATGCTCGCGCGTCACGACCGGCCATCATCGCTCCGCGAGCCCGGCCGCGTGGGCAAGCTGCTCGGCGCGATCTTCGGCGACAGCTACAACCGGCGCCTGGCCGACCCGAAGCTCGAGGCCTTGCGCCGCATGGCGGTGCTGACCTGGCACCATGGCTATGCCGTGACTTCGGGCCAGATCGCCGACTTCCTCGCCGCGGGCTTCACCGCCGACCATTATGACCTGCTCGGCCGCCGCGTCGCCGAAGTGCTCAGCAGCCGCCTCTTCCGAAAGTAAAAGACATGAACATGCTCTCCCCCTTCGACCGCGCGAAAGCGCGGGAGGTCGAACTCGCCCCCGATGCCGCCCCCGTCCCTGCCAAGACCCCCAGCCGCTGGCGTCGCCGGGCGCTGATCGGCCTGCCGATCGCGCTCGTCGTCGCCGGCGGCTACGCGCTCTCGACGCGCGACCACGCCGCGGTCGCCGCACCCTCGCTCCCGGTCGTAACGGTCGCCGCGCCGCTGGTGCGCGAGATCACCGAATGGGACGATTATGTCGGCCGCTTCGAGGCGAGCCGCGCGGTCGAGGTGCGCCCGCGCGTCTCGGGGCAGCTCGTCGGCGTCCACTTCACCGACGGCCAGATCGTCCGCAAGGGCCAGTTGCTCTTCACCATCGACGCGCGGCCGTTCAACGCCGCGCTCGCCGAAGCGCGCGCCGACGCCGCGAGCGCGCGCAGCGATCTCGAACTCGCGCGGGTCAACCTCGCGCGCGCCAACCGGCTGATCGCCGACGAGGCGGTGTCGCAGAGCGACCTCGACCAGCTCAATGCCCGCGTCCGCGCTGCCTCGGCGGCGCTCGCCGCGGCCGATGCCCGCGTCCGTTCGCGCGCGCTCGACGTCGAATTCACCCAGGTGCGTGCGCCGATCGGCGGCCGCATCTCCGACCGCCGCGTCGATTCGGGCAATCTCGTCGCCGCGGGCGAGGGGGCGGGCGGCAGCCTGCTCACCACGATCAACGCGCTCGATCCGATCTATTTCAACTTCGACAGCTCGGAGGCCCTGTTCCTCAAGGGCCAGCGCGAGAAACAGGCCGGCGGCGCCGCGGCGCAGCAGGTCGAGATCCGGCTGCAGGACGAAATCGACTATCGCTGGAAGGGCCGCGTCGATTTCTCGGACAATGCGATCAACGCCAATTCGGGCACGCTGCGCGTCCGCGCGGTGATCGACAATCCCGACTATTTCCTGACCCCCGGCATGTTCGGCAACATGCGCCTCGCGCAGGGCGGCACGGTGACGGCCTTGCTCGTCCCCGACGCCGCGGTGCGCACCGACCAGGCGCGCAAGCAGCTGTTCGTCGTCGGCAAGGACGGCACCGTCGCCGCGCGGCCGGTCGAGACCGGCCCGCTCGTCGCGGGCCTCCGCGTCATTCGCTCGGGCCTCAAGCCCGGCGACCGGGTGGTCGTGCAGGGCATCCAGTTCGCCCAGCCGGGCGCGAAGGTGACCGCCAAGCCCACGACGATCCAGCCCAGGGCCGCGCCCGCCGCGCCGGCGGGGGCGAGCCAGCCGCCTGCCGCGTCGCAGGCGACCCTCGCGCCCTAGGTCCGCGGGCCCGCGCCGGCCCCGGCCGGCGTGGCCTCGCCCAATTCGATTTCCATCTTGCCGGCCCCCGTGGGGCCGAGGAGGCTCGCCATGCGTCTCAGCCATTTCTTCATCCGCCGCCCGATCTTCGCGGGCGTCATCGCGATCATCATCACGATCGTCGGCGCCTTCGCCTATTTCGGGCTGCCGGTGTCGCAATTCCCCGCGGTCGTCCCGCCGACAGTGACGGTCAGCGCCAATTACCCGGGCGCCTCGGCCGAGACCGTCGCCGACACCGTCGCCGCGCCGATCGAGCAGCAGATCAACGGCGTCGACAACATGCTCTACCAGTCGTCGCAATCGACCGGCGACGGACGGCTGACGATCACCGTCACCTTCAAGCTCGGCACCGACCTCGACACCGCGCAGGTGCTGGTCCAGAACCGCGTCGCGCTCGCCGAACCCAGCCTGCCCGAGGAAGTGCGGCGGCAGGGCGTCGTCGTGCGCAAGACCTCGCCCTCGTGGCTGATGGCGGTCAACATCCTCTCGCCCGACGGCTCGCTCGATCGCAGCTATGTCTCCAATTACGCGCTGACCCAGCTCAAGGACCGGCTGACCCGCGTCGACGGCATCGGCGACGTCCAGGTGTTCGGCGCGCGCGACTATGCGATGCGCGTGTGGATCGACCCCGGCCGCGCCGCCGCGCTGAACCTGACCGCGGGCGACATCGTCACCGCGCTGCGCGCGCAGAATGTCCAGGTCGCCGCCGGCACAGTCGGCCAGCCGCCCTTCGACACCGGCGCCGCGCATCAGCTCAGCGTCGAGACGCAGGGCCGCTTCAAGACCGCGGGCGAGTTCGCCAACATCATCGTGCGCACCGCGCCCGACGGCGCGATCACGCGCCTCAGCGACGTCGCGCGTGTCGAACTGGGGGCCGAGGATTATGGCGTGAACGCCTATCTCTCGGGCCAGGATTCGATCATCATGGGGATCACCCAGCGCCCGGGCACCAATGCGCTCGCCGCCGCCGAGGGGGTGAAGGCGCAGCTCGCCGAGGCATCGAAGAGCTTCCCCAAGGGGCTCGAATACAAGATCATCTGGAACCCGACCGAATTCATCAGCGAATCGATGTCGGCGGTGCAGAAGACGCTGCTCGAGGCGATGATCCTCGTCGTCCTCGTGATCCTGATCTTCCTGCAGAGCTGGCGCGCCGCGATCATCCCGGTCATCGCGATCCCCGTGTCGCTGATCGGCACCTTCGCCGTGCTCGCCGCGCTCGGTTACTCGCTCAACACGCTGTCGATGTTCGGGCTAGTGCTCGCGATCGGTATCGTCGTCGACGACGCGATCGTCGTCGTCGAGAATGTCGAGCGCAATATGGAACATGGCCTCAGCCCCCGCGAGGCGGCGCACACCTCGATGGACGAGGTGTCGGGAGCATTGGTGGCAATCGTGCTCGTCCTCTGCGCGGTGTTCGTGCCGACGACCTTCCTCACCGGCATCACCGGCGAATTCTATCGCCAGTTCGCGGTGACGATCGCCACCGCCACCGTGATCTCGCTGGTCCTCTCGCTCACCCTGTCGCCCGCGCTCGCCGCGATGCTGCTCCACCCGCGCGCCACCGAAGCCCCCGCAACGGGCTGGCGCCGCTACGCCTGGCAGGCGGGCGATAAGTTCAACCGCAGCTTCGACCGGCTGAGCGGCTGGTACGCGGCGACCGTGCGCCGCGTCCTCGGCGCGCCGCGCAAGGCCCTCGCCACCTATGGCGGCCTGATCGTCGCCACCGCCGCGATCTTCTGGGCCACCCCGGCGGGTTTCGTTCCCGCGCAGGACCAGGGCTATGCGCTCGCCGCGGTCCAGCTTCCCCCGGGCAGCTCGATCCAGCAGACCGACGCGGTGCTCAAGAAAGTGGTGAAGAAACTGCTCGAGGTGCCCGGCACCGAGGCGGCGGTGATGTTCGCCGGCTTCGACGGCGCCTCGGGCACCCAGGCGTCGAACGCCGGCGCCGCCTATGTCACCTTCAAGCCCTTTGCCGAGCGCGCGGGCACCGACCGGACCGAGGCGAATATCGAGAACGACATGCGCGCGGCGCTCGCCGACGTGAACGACGCCTTCGTCTTCGTCATCCCGCCGCCGGTCATCCAGGGCATCGGCAACGGCGGCGGCTATCGCATGATCGTGCAGGACCGCAGCGACGCCGGCTATCAGGCGCTCGAACAGGCGGGCGGCCAGCTGATCGGCGCCGCGCACCAGCAGCGCGAGCTCGCCAATGTCTTCACCCTCTACAACACCGCGACCCCGCGCGTGTACGCCGACATCGACCGCGCCAAGGCCGACATGCTCGGCGTTCCCCCGGCGCGGGTGTTCGAGGCGCTGCAGGTCTATCTCGGCTCGGCTTACGTCAACGATTTCAACCTGCTCGGCCGCACCTTCCGCGTCACCGCGCAGGCCGATGCCGCGGCGCGCGACGATCCGTCCGACATCGCGCAGCTCAAGACGCGCTCGAACAGCGGCGAGATGGTCCCGCTCGGCGCGGTCGCGACCTTCAGCGACCGGACCGGCCCCTATCGCGTCACCCGCTACAACCTCTTCCCCGCGGTCGAGGTCGATGGCGAGACCGCGCCCGGTTACTCGACCGGCCAGGCGATCGCGGTGATGGAAAAGGTCGCCGAAGAGCTCCCCGCGGGCTTCGCGGCCGAATGGACCGACATCGCCTTCCAGCAGAAGGCGGCGGGCAATATCGCCGCGCTGATCTTCGCGCTGTCGGTCGTGTTCGTCTTCCTCGTCCTCGCGGCGCAGTTCGAAAGCCTGACCTTGCCGCTCGCGATCATCCTGATCGTGCCGATGACCCTGCTCGCCGCGATGGCGGGGGTGAACCTGCGCGGTCTCGACAATAATATCCTGACCCAGATCGGCCTCATCGTGCTGATCGCGCTCGCCGCGAAGAATGCGATCCTGATCGTCGAATTCGCCAAGCAGGCCGAGGAACGCGGCGCGAGCATCGTCGAGGCGGCGGTCGCGGCGGCGCGCGCGCGTCTCCGCCCGATCCTGATGACCAGCTTCGCCTTCATCCTCGGCGTGGTGCCGCTCGTCTGGGCATCGGGCCCGGGATACGAACTGCGCCAGGCGCTCGGCACCGCGGTCTTCTATGGCATGATCGGGGTGACCTTCTTCGGGCTGATCTACACGCCCAGCTTCTATGTGGTCTGCCGCACGCTCGGCGACCGCCTCGCCGCCCGCCGCCGCAGCAACGGATCGTCGGATCCCGTGCTGCAGCCCGCCGAATAAGGAGAAAGCCCATGCGCAATTTTCTCATCGCCACCGTGTCCGCGCTGACCCTTGCGGCCTGCGCGGTCGGGCCGGACTTCGCCACACCCTCCTCCCCCGTGACGGCGTCCGGCCCCTTCCTCTCGACCAAGGCCGGGGCCACCACCACCGCGCCCGCCGACGCCAACTGGTGGCGGCTCTATGACGATCCCGTGCTCGACGGTCTCGTCGCCGACGCGCTCGCCGCCAACACCGACGTCCGCGTCGCGGTAGCGCGCATCGCCAAGGCGCGCGCCGCCTTGCGCGAGGTCCGCGGCGACCGGCTGCCGAGCACCAACCTCAGCGCCGGCGCCAACTACGGCCGCGTCAGCGAAGGCCAGGTGCCCGCGGGCGCCGACCGCGAGGGGTGGCAGGTCGATGCCGGCCTTACCGTCGGTTACGAGGTCGACCTCTTCGGCCGCATCGGCCGCGGGGTCGAGGCGGCGCGCGGCGATCTCGCCGCTGCCGAGGCCGATGCCGATGCGGTGCGCGTGACGATCGTCGCCGAAACCGCGCGCGCTTATGCCGATGCGGCCTCCTCGGCCGAACGGCTGGCGGTCGCCGAGAAGATCGTGTCGCTGCTCGACCAGTCGGTAAAGCTCACCGCGCGCCGCGCCGAGGTCGGGCTCACCACGCGCCTCGACACCGCACGTGTCGCCGCACTGCGCAATCAGCGCGCCGCCGACATTCCCGCGATCGCCGCCGAGCGCGACGCTGCGCTCTTCCGCCTCGCGACGCTCACCGGGCGCACGCCCGCCGACCTGCCGCCGGTCGCCGCGGCGCGCACGACGACCTTGCGCCTCGACCAGCCGATCCCGGTCGGCGACGGCGCCGCGCTGCTCGCGCGCCGCCCCGACGTCGCCGCCGCCGAGCGGCGCCTCGCCGCCGCGACCGCGCGCATCGGCGTCGCGACCGCCGACCTTTATCCGAAGGTCACGCTCGGCGCATCGGTCGGCCAGACCAGCAGCGGCCTCGGCGACCTCTTCGGCGGCGGTCCGCTCCGCTGGCTGCTCGGCCCGCTGATCAGCTGGAACTTCCTCAACCAGGAAGCGACGCGCGCGCGCATCGAGGGGGCCGAGGCCGATACCCAGGCCGCGCTCGCGACCTTCGACGGCACCGTGCTTCGCGCGCTCGAGGAAACCGAGACCGCGCTTTCGGGCTACGCGCATATGCTCGATCGCCGCACCGCGCTGCAGTCGGCGCGCAACGAGGCCGAAGTCGCGGTGCGCATCACCCGCGCGCAGCAGCGCGAGGGCGCGATCGACGGCCTCGCCGCGCTCGACGCCGAGCGCACCTTTGCCGAAGCCGAGGGCGCGCTGGCTCTGGCGGACGCGCGCATCGCCGACGCGCAGGTGGATTTGTTCCGGGCGCTCGGCGGCCGGTGGGACGCGTCATAGGGCCGGGATTTCAGTTCTCGTCATCCTGAACTTGTTTCAGGATCCATGGCCTGCCGCCTCCTTCGGCGCGGCGTAGAATTCGAGCTCAGGCCATGGATGCTGAAACAAGTTCAGCATGACGAAGATTGGACGAGAATTTTTGCCTACCCCCCGCATCCAAACCTCACCCCCGCACCGTCTACTCCCTGACCGGCCCCGACAGCCGGTCCTTGCGGCGGCCGCGATGCGGGCCGTCGGCGGGCAGCTGCTCTCCCCGGGGCGCCCCGCCAGACCGGCCTTGCCCGCGGTCGCCGCCTGTGGTTTCACCATGCCCCCGGGGCATGCAGGGAGGGTAGATAATGTTTCAGATACTGGCCGCAACGCAGGCCGCCGCCACCGCCGCCGCCCCGCCGGCCGCTCCGCCCGCCGCCGCGGTCGCCGTCCCGATCACCGTGCCCGCGCAGACCATCCCCGCACAGACGATCAGCGCCTCCGACGTCGCCGCCTATATCGACCCGCGCGATATCGCCGCCTATCTGCCCGCGCCGCCGCCGACCACCGAGATGGTTGCGATCAGCGACAGTTTCTTCCGCCTGATGGAAAATATCACGATGGTGGCGCTGTTCGTCGTCGGTTTTTTCCTCGTGTCGCGGCTGATCCACGCGTGGATGATGCACCGCTCGATCCGCCGCGCGCTCGACGCCAAGTCCGACTCGGTCACCCCGCTGATCGAAAAGCTCAACAAACCCTATGAGCATATCGGCCCCTGGAAGCTCGGCGCCAACGGCAACAGCGGCAACAACGAGGACCGCAACGGCCTCGTCCTGCTCGCGATCGGGCTGGCGATGGCGGGTTTCGGGCTGATCCAGGGCGAAGAGCAGATGATCCGCGAGGCCGCGGGCGCCGCGCTCTTCCCCGCTTTCGTCGGCATCGCGCTGCTGGTCCGCCGCCGCATCGCGCGCGCGGCGGCCGCCGAGGACCGCATCGCGGACCACGGATGAAAGCGTGGCCGATGAGGATTTTGCCCTCAACCAGCGTGTCGCCGGGGGAGACCGCGCCGCTTTCCAGCTCCTCGTGCTGCGCCACGAGGGGCGCCTCCGCGCCTTCCTGTCGCGCGCGGCGGGCAGCGAGGCCGACGGCGACGACCTCGCGCAGGAGGCGTTCGTGCGCGCGTGGCGCCGCGCTGGCGATTATCGCGGACAGGGGAGCTATGCCGCCTGGGTCATGGGGATCGGCTGGCGCCTCTTCCTCGACCAGCGCCGTACCAGGAAACGCCGCGAGGGCCTGGCCGCGCAGGACGAGGATGCCGTCACCAGCAGCAACCCGCACGGCGCGACCGACGCCGCGATCGACGCCGACCGCCTCCTCGCGGGCCTGTCGGTGCAGGAACGCGCCGCGCTCACCCTATGCTTCGGTCATGGCTGGTCGCACGGCGAGGCGGCCGAGATCATGGGGGTGCCGCTCGGCACGCTCAAATCTTTGGTCTTGCGCGGCCGCGCCAAGGCGCAGAAACTGATCGGCGAAGGAGGCGCGGCATGACCAGCTCGGACGACAGCGCGATCGACGCGATGCTGGGCACCATGCTCGCGCCGCCCGCGCGTGCCGGCGACCGCGCCTTCGCGGTGCAGGTCGATCGCGCGATCGATGCGCAGGCCGCCTATGCCCGCGCGCGGTCGCGCTTTTGGACCAGCTTCCTCTATGAGACGTTGGCCGTGATGGCGCTGCTTGCCGGCCTTTGGCTGCTTTCGGGCACGCCCTTGCTCGCCCCGCTCGCCGGCCCCGGACAATGGGGCCTCGCGCCGCCCTTGCTGCTGATCCTGCTGCTGTGGTTCGGCGGCACGCAAAGGCTGCGCAGCGCCTGATCCGCCCAAAAAGGAAGCCCGCCGGTTTCCCGGCGGGCTTCAAACGAACAGGATGGTCCCGGCGGGGCCATCCTGTCCTTGGGTCGCAGCCATGGAATGGCCCATTTGACCCCGGCCCGCGCTACCCATATGGGTAGGGTTCAAACTTTTTTCTCTTTCGTAATCTTGCGTTGATATCGCGCTTTTCCGCCGCGCCTGACCGATTTTCCTGCCGGGGACGTCGATGCCGAACGATTCGCTTTCGCCTTTTCCGCCCGGTCACAATGCGGCGGCCGAATGGGAGGTCCTGAGCGCGCTGATCGGCGAAATCTATGATTCGGTGCTACACCCCGAACATTGGAACGACACGCTCGCGCAGATCACCAACACGCTCTGCCCGCTTGGCTGGGACGCCGCCTTCCTCCTCTGGGAAAGCAGCAATCCGCCCGCCGCGCGCTTCGTCGCCGCGACCGGGCTCGCCGCGGGGGTGCAGGAAATCTACGCCGCGGTCTATGCCGGGCGCCACGAATGGTCGCGCAGGATGATGCGCTACGCCAACGGCAGCGTCGTCGACAGCAACGACATCATGACCCGCGAGGCCTTCGCCGAGACCGAATTCTCGCGCAATTTCCTCGCCCCCTGGGGCATCGACCGGCTCGTGGGGGTGCTGCTCGACCGGCGCGGAAGCGAGCATCTGGGGCTGATGATTCCCGGCCCCGGCGACCGCGATATCGAGAAACTGAAGCGCGGCATGCGCACGCTCGCGCCGCATATCCAGCGCGCGATGCGGATCAGCGACCGGCTCGCGACGCTCGAACTCGCCGCGGGCGCCGCGCGCGCCGCCGCCGACGCCGCGCCTTTCGCGATCTTCAGCCTCGACGACCAGCTCGCCATCCTCGCCGCCAATGGCCGCGCCCCGCAATATGAGCGCGCGGGCTTCGTCCGGCTCGAGGGGGCGCGCTTCGCCTTCACCCATCCCGCCAGCCAGAAGGTCATGCTCGACCTGCTCCGCAACCCCAACCCGGCGGGCCTCGCTTTCCAGGCGCTGGGAAAGGGCGGCCGGGAATGCCCCGTGCTCGCCGCGCGGATCACGCGCCAGTCGGCGCCGCGGATCGGCGGCGTGGCGCTCGGCGCTTCGCTGATCGTCACTTTGGGCAGCGCGCCGGGCGAGACCCCGGTGGTCGCGGTCGATCGCATCGCGCAATGGTTCGGGCTTACCCCGGCGGAGGCGCGGCTCGCGGTCGCGCTCGACGCGGGGCAGTCGCTGAACGACTATGCCGCCGAGCGCGCGATCAGCCTCAACGCGGTGCGTTTCCTGCTGAAGGGCGTGTTCCGCAAGACCGGCGCGACCAGCCAGGCGCAATTGCTCGCCACCCTCGCGCGGCTGCCAGCGACGTCGGAAACCTAGGCGCTACGGCGCGCAGATATCGCGCATGCCCCACACCGCAGGGATCAGCGGGTCGGCGGCGCGCTCGTCCGGCGTGAAGCGGCGTTCGTCGGGGGCCAGCTTGCGGCACCAGTCCGCGGCAAGCCGGTCGAAGGGTGCGAAGATCGGCAGCAGGTCCCAGATGCGCATCTCGCCGTCGCGGGCGGCGGTCGCGAGCAGGCGGCTGTCGGGACTGAGTCCCAATGCCGCAACCGGCCCGCGATGCGCGGCGAAATCGGCGACGGGCTGGCGCGTGGCGATGTCCCAGACGACCACATGTCCGTCGCTGCGTCCGATCGCGACGAAGCGCGAGTCGGCGCCGATGACAAATGCCCCCGGCGCGACGTCGCCCGAATCAAGCCGCACCTCGGTTGCGCCGTCGGCGATGCGCGACAGGCGGATCACGCCCTCGGTGTCGATCTCGATCGCCTGCGTCCCGTCGCCGGTGATTGCCAGCGCGCCGCGGTTGGCGGCGCGGTTGGGCAATTGCGCCACCGCGCGGCGGCCGCGCCAGACCTCGAGTCCGCTCGTCAGCGACATGGTGACGATGCTCGCGCCGTCGGGTCCCCACGCCGCCGAGCGCAGCGCGGGCACATCGAGACGTTCGAGTTCGGCGCCGTCGGCGATGCGCCATATGCGCGCGCTGTCGTCCAGCGACGCGGTCAGCGCGCGTCCGCCGTCGGGGTGGAAACTCGCCGAAAGCACCGCGCCGCCGTGGCGGCCGAACCGGCTCACGACGTCGCCGCTCGCGCTGTCGCGCAGTTCGACCGTGCCGTCTTCGAGCGAGATCAGGAAATGACGGCCGTCGGCGCTGAACCAATTATTGTTGAGCTTGGTGCCGCCGACCGCGGCGTCGGCGTTCATCCCGCGCGTCGCGCCGGCGCGCGGGCGCGCGACCATGCCTTTCGAGGCGCCGCCGCCCGTCAGCCCCTTTGCGGCGCCGACAAAGCCCGCAAGATCGATTGCGGCGCCGGTGCGCGCGTCGAACAGGCGCGCGACCTTGTCGAGCCCCGACGACATCAGCCGCGACCCGTCGGGCCCGAGCGCGAGGAAACTCGTCGAACGGCTGCCGCTCGCGAAACTCGCCGTTTGGCGGGGCGTCGCAGTCAGCCGCGCCAGCAACACGCGCTGACGGTCGGTGCTCGCGGGCGATATCCGCGCTCCCGCCAGCGCATAGCGCAGCGCGGTGTCGCGCTTGCCCGCATCGGCGGCGGCGAGCCCGCGCTGCGCAAAGCTGTCGGCGAGGGCGCCCTGCGCGCGGGCGTATTGCGCCTCGGCGCGCGCCGCATTGCTCCGCGCGATCCCCGCCTGGCGCTGGGCCTCGGCGGCATTGGCGAGCGCGAGCGCGCGCTGCTGTTCGGCCATCTTTCGCTGTTCGTCGGCCAGCTTGCGCGCCGCGCTTTCGCGCGACCGCGCCAGCGCCTCGGCCTCGGCGCGCCGTTCGGCCAGCGCCTCGCCCCTTTGCGCGCGGTCGGCCTGCTTTTCGGCGATGACGCGCTGGCGTTCGGCCTCGCGCGCACTGCTGTTGGCGGCGAAGCCCAGCAGCGTTGCGACCCCGGCCAGCCCCACGAACAGCACCAGTGCCCCCGCCAGCGCCATCATCTGCCGCCGCCGCCGCGCCTCCTCGCGCCGCCGCAGCTGGTCGAGGTCGAGCCCGAGCAGCCCGGCGAGCAATTTTTGCCGCCCGCCTGCCGCGCCGTCGCCGATGATATGCCCGGTCTCCTTGCGAATATCGCGCAGGTCCGCCGCAAGCACCGATGTTTCGCGCAAGCTGGGCGGCATGCATTGCTCGGCGGGATCGTCGCTGTCGGGGTCGCCCGCACCGATGACGGGGAAGATCGCGTCATTGCCGTTCTTGGCGCGGAACAGCCGCACTTCCTCGTCAACCCAGTGGCTTTGCGCCGAATTGGGCGTGCACAGCACGATCAGCGCCTCGCTCGATTCGAGCGCCGCGCGGAGCCGGTCGCCGAGTTCGCCGCCGCCGGCCAGGTCTTCGCGGTCGCGAAAGATCGGATGCAGCGTTGCCGGCACCGGCCCGCGCTTGCCCGCCATGCCCTGCAGGGCCCTGGGCACCTTGTAGCTGTCGAGGAAACGGTGGAGCTTCGCGGCGAGCTTGCCGTCGGCGCGGGCATAGCTGAAAAAGGCGCGGTACCGCGCTCCCTCTTCCGCTTCGCCGATTGCCGTTGCCATAACGCTCCCCGCCCGGCGAGGCTAGGTCAGGGCGCGAGCGTTGAAAAGCCCGAAAAAAATCAGGCAGGCGCGCCGTCCTCGTCGTCGATTCCCTGATATTTGAGCTGCAGGTAGCGTTCGCGCGTCGCGAGCTTGTCGAGTTCGCCCGCCGCCAGGCTGCGCGCCGCCTGCCCGATCTCGCTTTCCAGCGTCTTGAGCCCGCCGAGCAGCGTCTCGTCGGGCGTGCGCCCGGCGTGCGCCTCGCTGCGCAGCCCCGCGGGGATGCGCTGGTATCCCGCGACGAGCTCGGGCAAATCCTCGCCGACCAGCTTGCGGATGTTCGCCGCCGCCGGGCTCGTCGCGTCGAGCGTCTGGAGCTGCGGCGCGAGCAGGTCGAGCTGCACCCCGATCCCGTCGACGAGCTGGCGCGCGGGCGCGGGCAGGGCGGGGCGCTGCGCCTCGAGCCAGATTTCGGTGCGTCCCGCGAGCTGCTTCAGGTCGGCCTTGGGCAGGTCGGCCTGCTGCGGCTCGGGGAAGGGCGTCCGCCCGAACAACACGGCGACCCCGATCAGCAGCACGAACAGCGCGAGCAGCCCGGTGAAGCCCAGCGGCTGGATCAGCGCGCCGAACAGCGCCGCGCCGATCAGCACCACGCCCGCCGCGATCAGCACCCGGCCCAGCTTCTTGTAGAGATGCTGGCGGCGCAGCGCGACGCTCTTGGTGCCGATCGGCCGCCGCCGCTCGCGCGACCGCTCGATCGCCGAGGCGGCCGACAGCCGGACCTTGTCGACTTCGCTCATGCTCATCGTCGCCACTTATCCCTCTAGCGCGGCGAGCGGGCTCGCGGCGCCGCCGACGCTCGCCTGCGCCTGGCTCGCGCCCTCGGCGCGCGCGATATAGCCCTTGGACTTGGCGACCTCGCCCTCCAGCGTCGTGACCGTGGTCTTCATCGTGTCGAGCGCCTTCAGCTTGAAGGTGTCGATCGCGTCCATCGTGTCATAGATATTCTGGAAGGCGCGCTGCAGCGTCTCCATCGGGATCGTGCTCGACGCCGCCTGCTCGTGGATGCGCGCCGTATTGTCCTTCAGCATCTGCGACGTGCCGTCGATGATGTTCGCGGTCGTGGTGTTCAATGCGGTGATCTGTTCGAGCACCAGTTTCTGGTTGGTCATCGCCTGTGCGACGGTGATGGCGGTCTTCAATGCGCCGACGGTGGTCGTCGACGCGCGGTCGACACCCTTCACCAGCTCGACATTGTTCTTCTTGACCAGGTCGAGCGCGAGGTAACCCTGCACCGTCGCCGCCATCTGGGTCAGCAGGTCCTGCGTCCGCTGGCGCGCATAGAAGAGCGCATTCTCGCGGATCACTTTCGCCTTGGCGGGGTTTGTGCCGTCGAGCTCGGTCGCCTTCGCCTCGAGCCGTTCGTCGAGCTTGCCGGCGATGTGGATCATCTGCTCCAGCTTGCCCATCGCCTCCCACAGCTTGCGCCGCTCGACGTCGATGGCCGCATTGTCCATCAGCAGCTCGTCCTTGCCGTTGCTGAGCGCGGTCAGGATGCCGCCGATATGCGTCTGGGCGCTGCGATATTGCGCGAAATAATTGGTGATCTTGCTGCCGAAGATCTTGTCGAAGAAGCCGCGCTTGTCGAGCAGCTTGCCGTTCGCCGACGGATCGAGCCGCTCGACGGTGTTCCTGAGCTCGATCAGGTTCTTGCCGATGTCGGTGTCGCGGTCCATCGCCTTGATCGGGCGGTCGAGGAAGCGGTTCGACTGGTTCGCCGCTTCCAGCATTTCCTTGCGGCCCATGTTGGTGATCTGGTCGATCTTCTGGCCGAAGGCGGGGCTGTTCTCGTCCTGCGCGACCAGGTCGTCGATGAAGCTGTCGACGCGCTCGTCGAGCTTGGTGCGCTGTTCGCTCGACAGCGGCACCAGGCCGGCGGCTTTCTCGGGGGTCACGGGGGGCATCGGCTCGGGCGGCGTCAGTTTCAGCTCGTCGGTCGCCGTCGCGGTTGCGGTCAGTTCGCTCATTCGTCTTCCTTCCACCCCTTTGCCGCCTGCCTATATGGCATGCGGACCTGTGTTATTCAAGCACTACACCTCGCCGGACTTTCTCAGCCCGGGCGCGATCCACGCCGAGAGGATCAACTGCGCCATATGATAGACGAGGATCGGGACCAGCACCATGCCCGCGACCGCCGGCGGAAACAGCGTCGCGGCGAGCGGCGCGCCGACCGCGATGCTCTTCTGCGCCCCTGCGAACAGCAAGGTGATCCGGTCGGCGCGCGCCAGCTTGAGCAGCGCGCCGAACCCCCACGCCCCGCCGAACGCCAGCGCGAGGAGCAGCGCGACGACCCCGCACACGATCCCGATCTCGCGCGCGTCGAGCAGCTGCCAGATCCCCGCGACCACCGCCGCCGAAAAGGCGACATAGACCGCGATCGCGATCGCGCTGCGGTCCATCACGGTCGCCAGCGCCCTGTGCGCCAGCACCCACGGCCGCAGCCAGCGCTGCACGAGTTGCCCCGCGATAAAGGGCAGCAGCAGGATCGCGACGATGCGCAGCACCGCCTCGCCGTGAATCTCGCCCGCGCTCCCCGCCAGCCCCGCGAAGAGCAGGGGCGAGACCACGACCCCGGTCAGGTTGAGCAAGGCCGCCGCAACGACGCTTGCCGCGACATTGCCCCCCGCCATCGAACTCGCCGCGGTCGCCGACTGCACGGTGGAGGGCAGGATGCCGAGGAACAGGAACCCCAGCGCCAGCGTCGCGGGCAGGAAGGCCGCGGTCGCCGCCTCCGCCGCCAGCCCGAACAAGGCCATCGCCCCGAAACAGAAAGCGAGCGCGCCGCCCTGTAGCTTCCAGTTGCGGATGCCGTGCAGCACCTCCTCGCGCGGCAGCCGCACGCCGTTGAGAAAGAACAGGAAGACGACGGCCGCGGTCGAAACTCCCTGCGCGACCGGCACCGCCGCCCCGCGCACCGGCAGCAGGCTGGCGAGCAGGATCGTCGCGAGTAGCAGCGGAACGAAGCGGTCCGGAAAGATGCGCGATAGCATGGGACGGCGATGGCGGGACGGCGCGGCGTTGGCAAGCCACGCAGAACCTCCCCATCGCTTCGCGACAGGGAGGTGTGCTCCTTTCCCTTTCGTCCCGAGCGCAGTCGAGGGACGTCTGGCGCCGCGCCAGCGTGGCTCGACTTCGCTCGACACAAACGGAAAGCGGGCTACACAAACCCCATGAACCTCCTCGTCCTCGCCGCCCTCCCCGAAGAGGGTGACGCCCTCTTCGCCGGCGCCAGCACCCCGATCCATGGCGCTTTCCCCGTCCGCCGCCTCGTCGCGCACGGCCACGCCGTCACCATCGCCACCTGCGGCCTCGGCAAGGTCAACGCCGCGCTCGCCGCGGGCCTCTTCGCCGCCGACGCCGACATCCTCCTCATGAGCGGCACCTGCGGTGCGCTCGGCGCCGAGCCCGGCCGCGCCTACTGGCTCGCCGAGGCGGTGCAGCATGACTATGGCGCCAACGAACCCGGCCTTTTCAGGCGCTACCGTGCCGGCGACTGGCCGATGGGCGAGGCGGGGGAGGCGCATTTCGCCGCGATGCCCGACCCCGGGCTCGGCCTCCCCCGCGCGCGCATCGCCAGCGGGGACAGCTTCGTCGCCTGCCCCGCCGCCGCCGCCGACCTGAAAACCAGCCTCGGCGCGACGCTGGTCGACATGGAGGTCGGCGCCCTCGCGCAGGTCGCCGCGCGCCTCGGCAAGCCCTGGGCCGCGATCAAGGCGGTCACCGACGACGCCAACGACGCCAGCGGCGGCGATTTTCAGGCCAATCTCGTGCGCGCCGCGCGTCAGGCCGCGACCGAGGTTGAACGACTGGTCGCGATGCTGTGAAGCGGGCGCTGGTCGCCGCGCTGCTGCTGGCGCTTGCGGGCGCCGCGCTCTGGCTATTGCTCAGCCGATCGGTCGCCCCGATTGCGCAGGTCGCGCCGCAGAAGGATGCCGACCTCTTCGCCGCCTGGCGCCTCGGCGCCGCGAAGGGCGACGTCGATGCGATCGAGACCTATTTACGCAAGGAAGGCGTCGCCGACATCCTCCCCCTCGCCGACATATTGCGCAGCGACGCGCGCTGGCGGACGTGCACGGCGGCCCAGCCCTTCGCCATCCCCCCGCGCCGCCTCTGGCCTTCGATGGTTTCCACATTGCGCTATATCCGCGATGAACTGGTTCCCGTTACCGGCCCGGTGCGCGTGGTGTCGGGCTACCGCGACCCCGTCGCCAACAAATGCTTCAAGGGTGCGAGCGCGAGCCGCCACCTGCGCTTCGCCGCGCTCGACCTGACCCCCGTCCGCCCGCTCTCCCGCGCCGAACTCATCGCGCGGCTCTGCCCCCTCCACGCCCGCACCGGCGCGCGCTTCGCCGTCGGCCTCGGCATCTACAGGGTCACCCGCTTCCATATCGACACGGCGGGATATCGCCGATGGGGCGCCGACTATCACGCGGCGTCTTCGCCGTGCCTCACGAACCCGTCCCAACCGTTACCCCGGACTTGACCCGGAGTGCCGCTCGGCACCGTCGGCGAAATAGATTTCACGCAAAGGCGCAAAGGCACGAAGAAGCAGCCCCGCGACCGCACGGTCGCCTTCTCATCATCGCCGCGTCATGCCGCAGCATCGAAAGAAAAAGCTGCGTCGCGGCCTGCACAACCTCTTCGCGCCTTCGCGCCTTTGTGTGAAACAAATAATAGAGCCGACCGTTCGGAATTGCGCAGTTGGAGCGCCCGACAGCGGGCATTTGCGATTATCGCGCCCATGCGGCTATGTGAGGTATGACTTGGAAATTCGATCAGGCGCCCAATGTCGCGTGCATCACATGCCGCTCGGTGATCGAGGGCCATCCTGTTCTTGTCGTTTGCCACTATGAAGACGACCATTCGTGGGCATTTCTGGATGGGGCACCGTTCGACGGGGCGTCCGCCCTCGTAGTCGCCATGTCATCAGTAGTGGATCGACACCCTGTTCTGGACGAGATTGCCGACCTTCCACCCGGCTGGTCGGCCACGCGCGTCGCCGCAGGTGAGCCTTGGTCGAGGACCGAAGACGACGACGGCTAGGCCTCCAAGTCGACCGGTCCTCCCTCACTCATAGCTGAGGTGCGTCGCTTTCCCGCGGAATATCCAGTGCGCCAGCACCGAATATCCCAGGATCACCGGCAGCACGAACAGCGCGCCGATCAGGATGATGCTCAGCGACTCGGGCGATGCCGCGGCCTGCCAGATGTCGAGCCGGTCGGCGATCAGATAGGGGTAGAAGCTGTAGGCGATCCCCACGAAACCCAGCGCGAACAGGATGCCCGCGGTCGCCAGCGGCACCCATGACAGTTCGTCCTTGTCGCGCAAGGGCCGACGCAGGAAGATCGCGAGGCCGACGAACAAGGTCGCCGCGGCGATCGGGATCGGCAGCAGGGCGATGATCTCGGGCAGGCGGAACCAGCGCGCGAAAATCCGCTCGGACAGCAAGGGCGTGGCGATGGAGATGATCGCCATCGCAAGCGCGGTCGCCCACAGCGCCCGTTCGGCCCAGCGCACCGCGCGCTTCTGCAAATCGCCCTCGACCTTGTAGACGAGCCAGCATGCCCCGACGAACAGGTATCCGGCGACGAGGCCCAAGGCCGCGAGCAGGCAGAACAGCACCGAGGCAAGGCTCTGGTCGAAACCCAGCACATAGGCGCCGAGCATATAGCCCTGGCAGAGCGCGGTGATCAGCGAGCCCGCGAAAAAGGCGGTGTCCCAGCGATGCTTCTGCCCGGGCGGCGCCTTGGCGCGGAACTCGAAGCTCACCCCGCGCAGGATCAGCGCGACGAGCATCAGCGCGACGGGCAGGTAAAGCTGCGTCAGGATCAGCCCGTGCGCGACCGGGAAGGCGACGAGCAGCAGCCCGATGCCGAGCACCAGCCAGGTCTCGTTGGCATCCCAGAAGGGCCCGATCGACGCCACCATCAGGTCGCGATTCGCGTCCTTCTCGAGCCGCGTCAGCATGCCGACGCCGAGATCGTAGCCGTCGAGGATGACGTAGAGCAGGATTGACAGCCCCATCAGCCCGGCGAAGATCACGGGCAGCCACCAGGGATCGATGAAGGGGGTCATGCCGGCCTCTCCTGCGGCGCCGCCGGGCCCTCGGCGGCGGGGACCGGAAACATCGGCTTGCCCTGTGGCGCTGTCTTGCCGAGCCGCGCCAGCCGGTACAGCACCGCCACATACGCGGCGAGCAGCACGGCATAGACCGCAAGATAGAGCGTCAGCGACCCCGCGACCATCGTCGATCCGACCGGCCCCACCGCGTCGGCGGTCCTGAGCACGCCGGTGACGAGCCACGGCTGGCGCCCGATCTCGGTGACATACCAGCCGGCCAGCGTCGCGCCCCAGCCGGCGAAGGTCATCGCGACGAGCACCCGCGCGAGCCAGCGCGGCAATTGATCGACCCCGCGGCGGCGGATGCGCCAGGCCGCATACCAGGAGACGGCGAGCATCAGCACCCCGATGCCGACCATGATCCGGAAGCCCCAGAAGAGCGGGCCGACCGGCGGGTGGTTGCCGACATAGTCGTTGAGTCCCGGCACGACGCCCTCGGCCTCATGCTTCAGGATCACGCTCCCCGCCGAGGGGATCGCGATCTCGAGATGGTTGGTGCGCGCCTCGCTGTCGGGGATGGCGAAGAGGATCAGCGGCATATGCGCCTGCGTCTCCCAGTTCGCCTCCATCGCCGCGACCTTCTGCGGCTGGTGCTCGAGCGTGTTGAGCCCATGCTGGTCGCCGACGAAAATCTGCACCGGGATCAGCAGCGCGGCGGCATAGACGGCGGCCTTCAGCGTGCGCCGCACGCCTTCGCCGCCGCCGTCCTTCAGCCAGCGCCACGCCGACATCCCCGCGATCAGGAAGGCGACGGTGAGCGCCGAGGCGAGCAGCATATGCGTCAGCCGGTACGGCATCGACGGGTTGAAGATAATCGCCCACCAGTCGGTCGCATGGACGACGCCGTCCTTGATCTCGTACCCGGTCGGGGTCTGCATCCAGCTGTTGAGCACGATGATCCAGAAGGCGGACAGCGTCGTGCCCCCCGCGACCAGGCAGGTCGCGAGCGTGTGCACCCAGTTCGGCACGCGGCTGAACCCGAACAGCATGATGCCCAGGAACACCGCCTCAAGGAAGAAGGCGGTGAGCACTTCGTAGGCGAGCAGGGGTCCCGCGACATTGCCGACCTTTTCCATATAGCCCGGCCAGTTGGTGCCGAACTGGAAACTCATCGTGATCCCCGACACCACCCCCATCGCAAAGCTGAGCGCGAAGACCTTCACCCACAGGCGATAGGCGTCCATCCACGCTTCATCTTTGGTGCGGTTGTACGCGAGCTTGAAGCCGAGCAGCGCCCAGCCCAAGGCGATGGTGATCGTCGGGAAGAGGATGTGGAAGCTGATGTTCGCGGCGAACTGGATGCGCGCGAGGATCAGCGGGTCAAGAGCGTCCATCGTCGTCTATTGCCCCCCGTTCCTGTCGAGCGAAGCCTGTCCCGAGCTTGTCGAGGCGGTCGAGACACCCTTGCCGCGGCCGAGCATGCGGTCCTTGAACTCGAGCGCCTTTACCACACGCTCGCCCAGCCGCAAAAGCTGGAGCAGCCGTTCGGTGTCGAGGCGCTCCATCTCGGCATACCAGTCGGTCAGGAGCTCGATCTGTTCGTGCATCGCGGCGATGCGCTCCTGCGCGAAGCGGTCGCCGGCATCGGTCGCGGGCTCCATCAGCAGCGTGCGAAGCGTCGTCAGCGTCGGGTCGATCTCGCGCTTCTTGCGCTCCTCGGCGAGGGTGCGGAAGATCGCCCAGACGTCGCGCGGGGTCGCATAATAATCGCGCCGGTCGCCTGGCAGGTGCTTCAACTGGACGAGGTTCCAGCTCGCGAGTTCCTTGAGCCCCATCGACACGCTGCCGCGCGACAGCGCGAGCGCTTCGCTGATCTGTTCGGCATGGCGCGGTCCGTCGGCGAGGAACAGCATCGCATAGATCTGCCCGACGGTGCGGTTGATCCCCCAGCGACTCCCCATCTCGCCGAAATGCAGGACGAAAGCCTGCGCTAGCGGGGAGAGCCGGAACGGCGGCGATGGAGAGTCGGGGGTGGGGGATGGTTCCACGCCGACTCCTATAGTGGGTAGTTTCTGAAGTTTCAATAATTATTGAAACTTCACGGCGATATGCTCGACGTTCGCCAACATCGTTGCTCGCCGCCGCGATCGGGCGTAGTCTGCGGCCTCGTCCGGCGGCCCCGGCGCGCCGCCGCGACATAGTCACAAAAGGGAGGCTGTCATGCGGCGATCCATTGGACTCGGTCTGGCCCTGTCGATGCTGGCGTTCGCGCCCGCGCTCGCAGCGGGCGGTGGTGGCGGGGGAGGCGGCGGCGGTTCGGCGCCCAGCGCCTCGGCTTACGACCCGACCGCCGATTACCAGAAGGGCGTCGCGGCCTTCCAGGCGGGCCAGTATAAAGAGGCGGCCAGCGCCTTTCGCAAGGTCGTCGACGCGGTGCCGCGCAACGCGCAGGCGCAATATATGCTCGGCGCCAGCCTGCTCGGCGCGGGCGACTACAAGAAGGCGGTCCGCCCGCTCGACGCCGCGGTCAAATATGACGGCAAGCTGATCGAGGCGCGCCGCGACCTCGGGGTCGCCGCCGCGCGTTCGGGCGATACCAAACGCGTCGACGAGCAGCTCGCGGCGATCCGCGCGCTGCAAGCGGGCTGCGCCGAAAGCTGCCCCGACGCCGCCAAGCTGGCGAGCGCAATCGCCGCGATCGAGGCGGCGCAGGCGGCGGGAACGCAATCCTCGGCGGTGGTTCGGCCCGAGGTCCGGCTCGCGAGCGCCGCGTCGGTCGACGGCAGCTATGTGGCCGCGGTCGGGCTCATCAACGAGCATCGCTACGACGAGGCGATTGCACGGCTCGATTCGGCGCTGTGGGCGGCGGGGCCGCATCCCGACATCCTGACCTATCTCGGCTTCGCGAACCGCAAGCTCAGCCGCTTCGACCGCGCCGAAGATTATTATCGCGCGGCGCTCGCGGTCGCGCCCGACCACCGCGGCGCGCTCGAATATTATGGCGAATTGAAGGTCGAGCGCGGCGACCTCGCCGGCGCGCGCGCCAATCTCGCGCGGCTCGACCGCCTGTGCGGCTTCGGCTGCTACGAGGCCGACGAGCTCCGGCGCTGGATCGCCGAGGCGAAGCCATCCGCCGGCTAGCGACGGCGCTGCTGGTCGCGGCGGCCATTCCCGCCGCGCTCGTGGCGCGCGACGGCCTGTTCGCGTCGCGCACGCTGCAATGGACCGCGCCGGGCGCCGAATGGGCAGTGCTCGCCGAAGCCCCGCATGCATGCCCGCGCACCGATGTCGTCGCGGCGACCGATCCGGCGATGCTCGCGGCGGGCGAGGCCCTGTTCAACAGCCCCGCGCTGCTCGGCGGCCAGGCGGCGAAGGCCGAGCTCAGCTGCGCCGCCTGCCATCGGACTGGGCGCGGCAATCCGCATTTCCTGATGCCGCAATTGTCGGGCGCGCCGGGGACGGCGGACGTCACGAACAGTTTCTTCAGCCCCGCCCGCGCCAATGCGCATTTCGACCCCGTGCCGATCCCCGACCTCGCGATGCCGGGCAAGGTGTCGCGCGCCCCGGGCGATCCCGCGCTGCCGCGCTTCGTCCGCACGCTGGTCGTCGAGGAATTTTCGGGCGCCGAGCCGAGCTCCGCGATGCTCGATGCCCTGTCCGCCTATGTGCGCAGCATCGGCCCTTGTCCGGCGGGGGCGGCAGCAGGCGAACCGCGCCGGCTGGCCGACCAGTTGCGGTTGATCGAGCTTGCCATTGCCGGCGCCGCGGCCGCCGAGGCCGACCCGCTGCTCCGCCGCCAGTCGATCGCCGCCGCGCGGCACCAGCTCGGCCTCATCGACGAGCGTTATGCGCGACCCGGCCTGTCGGGGCTCCGCCGCCAGCTGCTCGCGGCCTCGCTCGATCTCGCGCGCCTCGAGGATGGCGCCGATGCGCTGCGCAAATGGCACGCGCGTTTCGCCGCCGGTCTGGCGCCGCGGCTGGAGCGCCGCGAGCGGCTTTCGCTCTACGATTCCGCGGTCCTGCGCCGCGCGCTGGCGGCCCCCGCGAAAGCGCCCGACTGACCGGCAATTTTGTTGCGCCGCAACAGGGGTTCTGATAGGGGCGCGGCGTTTCGCGGCCCCGCTGCCGCCTCCTCCCATCAAGGCTCTTTCCGCATGTCTTTGCGCAATATTGCGATCATCGCCCACGTCGATCATGGCAAGACCACCCTCGTCGACCAGCTCTTCCGCCAGTCGGGCACCTTCCGCGACAACCAGCGCGTTGAGGAACGCGCGATGGATTCGAACGACCTCGAAAAGGAACGCGGGATCACCATCCTCGCGAAGTGCACCTCGGTCGAGTGGGGCGAAGGCGCCGCGATGACGCGCATCAACATCGTCGACACCCCCGGCCACGCCGATTTCGGCGGCGAGGTCGAGCGTATCCTCAGCATGGTCGATGGCGTCATCCTGCTCGTCGACGCCGCCGAGGGCCCGATGCCGCAGACCAAGTTCGTCACCGGCAAGGCGCTCGCGCTGGGCCTCAAGCCCATCGTCGTCGTCAACAAGATCGACCGCAGCGACGCGCGCGCCGCCGAAGTGCTCGACGAGGTGTTCGAGCTTTTCCTGACGCTCGAGGCCAATGACGAGCAGCTCGACTTCCCGATCCTCTACGCCTCGGGCCGCGGCGGCTATGCCTCCGAAAGCCCCGACGCGCGCGACGGCGACCTGACCCCGCTGTTCGAGACGATCGTCCGCCACGTCCCCGAGCCGGGCCTGCCCGTCGATGCGCCTTTCACCTTCCTCGCAACGCTGCTCGACCGCGACAATTTCATCGGCCGCATCCTGACCGGCCGCGTCCAGTCGGGGACGGTCAAGGTCAACCAGCCGATCCACGCGATCGACATGGACGGCAAGGTGATCGAGACCGGCCGCGCGTCGAAATTGCTCGCCTTCCGCGGGCTCGACCGCGTCCCGGTCGAGGAAGCCCGCGCGGGCGACATCGTCGCGATCGCGGGGCTGACCAACGCGACCGTCGCGAACACGATCGCCGACACCAGCGTGAGCGAGCCGATCGCCGCGCAGCCGATCGACCCGCCGACGCTGTCGATGCGCTTTGCCGTCAACGACAGCCCGATGGCGGGCCGCGAGGGCAGCAAGGTGACGAGCCGCATGATCCGCGACCGCCTGTACCGCGAAGCCGAAACGAACGTCGCGATCCGCATCACCGAAAGCGCCGACAAGGACAGCTTCGAGGTTGCGGGCCGCGGCGAACTCCAGCTCGGCGTGCTGATCGAGACGATGCGCCGCGAAGGCTTCGAACTCGGCATCAGCCGCCCGCGCGTCCTCTATGGCGAGGACGAGTCGGGCAAGCGCACCGAACCCTATGAAACCGTCGTCATCGACGTCGACGACGAACATTCGGGCACGGTCGTCGAGAAGATGCAGATCCGCAAGGCCGACCTCACCGACATGCGGCCGTCGGGCGGCGGCAAGACGCGCATCACCTTCTCGGGCCCGTCGCGCGGGCTGATCGGCTATCACGGCGAATTCCTGTCGGATACGCGCGGCACCGGGATCATGAACCGCCTGTTCGAGAAATATGGCCCGTACAAGGGCGTGATCGAGGGCCGCAAGAACGGCGTCCTGATCTCGAACGGCAATGGCGAAGCCGTCGCCTATGCGCTCGGCCCGCTCGAAGAGCGCGGCATCCTCTTCGTCTCGCCCGGCGAGGCGCTCTACGAGGGCATGATCATCGGCGAGAACGCCAAGCCCGAGGATCTCGAGGTCAACCCGATGAAGTCGAAGCAGCTCACGAACTTCCGTTCGACGGGCAAGGACGACGCGATCCGCCTGACCCCGCCGAAGCGCATGACGCTGGAACAGGCGATCGCCTATATCGACGACGACGAGATGGTCGAGGTGACGCCGAAGAACATCCGGATCCGCAAGTCGATCCTCGACCCGCACGAGCGCAAGAAGGCGTCGCGCAAGAAGGAAATGGCGTAAGTTTGAGACCGGCGGCCCGACAACGGCCGCCGGTTTTGCATTGCGCGACCCCCTCTTCCGTTCGTGTCGAGCGAAGTCGAGACACGCAAAGGCGCGCGCTCCCCACAGGTGTCTCGACTTCGCTCGACACAAGCGGTTAGGGTGGGTTTCGGGTAGCGGAGGAGGACGCGTTGGCCCGCTTGATCCTGTTCAACAAGCCCTGGGGCGTCCTTTCGCAATTCACCGACCGCGGAACGGACGGCGCGCGCGCGACCTTGTCCGACTATATCGACGTCCCCGGCGTCTACCCCGCCGGCCGTCTCGACCGCGACAGCGAAGGCCTGCTGATCCTCACCGACGACGGCGCGATGCAGGCGCGGATTTCGTCACCGAAGCACAAGATGCCCAAGACTTACCTTGTGCAGGTCGAGGGCGAGCCCGACGAAGCCGCGCTCACGGCGCTCCGCCGCGGCGTGATGCTCAACGACGGCCCGACCCGCCCCGCCGCGGTCCGCCGCATCGACCCGCCGGCGCTTTGGGAGCGCGATCCCCCCGTCCGCCATCGCAAAAGCGTCCCGGACCGCTGGCTCGAACTCACCATCGCCGAAGGCCGCAACCGCCAGGTCCGCCGCATGACCGCCGCGGTCGGCTTGCCCACGCTGCGGCTGGTGCGGTGGCGCATCGGCGCGTGGGAGATCGGGGATTTGGGGTTGGGGGAGTGGCGGGAGGTCAGAAATCCGGCAGCGTCTGGCTCGCGAAGCCCCAGCCCTTGAGATCGGCTCCCGCGGCGCGTTCGAGTAGCTCGTCGGCGTCCCTGATCGTCCACGCCCCCGCCTTGTCGACGTCGGCGAGCGCGTCCCAGCCGATCGGGACCGCGACGGGGGCGCCTTCGCGGGCGCGGGCGGAGTAAGGCAGGATCGCGGTGCTGCCGCGCTGGTTGCGGAGGTAATCGATGAAGATCTTGCCCTTGCGCTTGGCCTTGCTCATCGTCGCGACATAGCGCTCGGGTTCGGCGAGGCTCAGCGCCTCGGCGAAGCGTTTCGAGAAATCCTTGTGCTTGTCCCAGCTGTGCCCCGGATCGAGCGGCACGACGACATGGACGCCCCTGCCGCCCGAAAGCATCGCGAAGCTGGCGAGGCCGATGTCGGCGAGCTGGCGGCGGATGTCGGCCGCCGCCTTCTTCACGTCGGCGAAGGCGAGGCCTTCGTCGGGGTCGAGGTCGAACACCATGCGGTCGGGCTTTTCGAGCGCGCCGACATGGCTGCCCCAGCCGTGGAATTCGATCGTGCCCATCTGGACGCAGGCGAGCAGGCCGTCGGCGTCGTCGACATAGAGATAATCCTCGTGCCCGCCGTCCTTCTCGCGGATCGGGACGTGGTGGACATGGTCGCCGAACGAGCCCGAGTCATGCTTCTGGAAGAAGCATTTCTTGGCGCGCCCCTGCGGGCAGCGGACGAGGCTAATCGGGCGGCGCGCGGCGTGGGGGAGCATGATTGGCGCAATCGCGGCATAATAGTCGGCGAGGTCGCCCTTGGTCGCCTTCGCCTCGGGGAAGATGACACGGTCGCGGCTGCTGATCTTCACGTCGCTTTCGGGCGCGGGGGCGGGCTGCTGCTTCTCGGGTGTCACCGCTTTGGCCTCCTTGTCGCGGCGCAGGCCGAGGAAGCTCGCGTGTCGGACCGAGCCGCTCGCGGTGAACTCGGCGAAGGCGATTTCGGCGACGAGGTCGGGTTTGAGCCAGTGGACCTTGCGCGCGGTGGCGGAATCGATGTCGAGCGCGGCGGTCTTGCGCTCACGGCTCGCGAATTTTTTCGCGAGGTCGGCCATGGTCGCGGCGTCGAAGCCGGTGCCGACATTGCCCTTGTAGACGAGCTTGCCGCCCTCGTGCTGCGCAAGGAGCAGGGAGGCGAAGGGACGCGCCTTGGTCGACGAGGGGTTCCAGCCGACGATCACGAACTCCTGGCGGCGGGTGCATTTGACCTTGACCCAATTCTTCGTGCGGCGACCCGCATAGGCCGCGTCGGCGCGTTTCGAGATGATGCCTTCCTGCGCCGCGCCGCACATGGCGGCGTAAAGCTTCTCGCCCGCGCCGATGACATGGTCGGCGACCGCGATCGGGGGCTGGGCGTCGCGAAGCAGCGCTTCGAGGCGCTCCTTGCGTTCGAGGTTCCCGAACTTGGCGAGGCTCTCGCCGCTTTGCTCAAGGAGGTCGAAGGCGAAGAAGTGGAGCGCCGTGCCTTCGTCCTGCGCGCCGTGGCCGCGCTTGAGCACCGCCTGGAGCGAGGAGAAGTCGGGGTTGCCGTCCTTCCCATAGGCGACGATCTCGCCGTCGATCAGGCAGGGCGGGAGATCGAGTGCGGCGATTTGGCGGACGAGTGGCGCGAATTTGTCCGTCCAGTCGAGGCCGTTGCGGGTATAGACGCGCACCTCCGAGCCCGCGGCGGCGACTTCGGCGCGGTAGCCGTCGTACTTGATCTCGTGGAGCCAGCCGTTGCCCGTGGGCACCGCGTCGACGAGCGTTGCGAGCTGGAGCGGGCGGAATTTGGGTGGCTTACCCCCGGGCTTGGCTTTTGCGACCTGTCGGTTGTGCGCGGCGGCGGCGGCCATCTTCTTGGCGAAGGCCTGGCCCTTGGCGCCCTTCAGCGATTGTTCGCCGCCCTCGTCGCCAGCGATCTCGGCCATCGTGCGGCCGGTGAGGACGCTGGTAAGCTGGCGCCCGACGAGATCGTCGCTGCCGCCCGAATAGGCATCGTCGACCTTGCGCAGCAGCCAGTTCTCGCGCTTCTCGCCCGGGCGCGGCTTCATGCGGACGAGCAGCCATTCGCCCTTCATCCGCTCGCCGTCGAGGGTGAAGTGGAGGTGGCCCTTCTCGATGTCCCTGGCGCTCTTGCCTTCGGTCGGCGCCCATGTGCCACGGTCCCAGAGCATCACGCTGCCGCCGCCATATTCGCCCTTGGGGATGACGCCTTCGAAATCGGCATAGCTCATCGGATGGTCTTCGGTGCGCACCGCGAGGCGCTTGTCGGCGGGGTCGGCGCTCGGGCCCTTGGTCACGGCCCAGCTCTTGAGTACGCCGTCGACCTCGAGCCGGAAGTCGTAATGCAGCCGCGTGGCGTCGTGCTTCTGGACGATGAAGCGGTTTCCCCCCTCTTCTTTTCTGGCGCCCTTCGCAATCTTGCCCGCGGGCTCGGGGGTCAGCTTGAAATCGCGCTTGGCGTTATACTGGGCGAGAGGATCGGCGCGCGCCATGTCACGCCCTTTTCCGCGCCGGGGCCTTCTTCGCCGCGGCCTTCTTGGCGGGCGGCTTCTGCGCCGTCGTTGCGGGCGGCTTTTTCTTGCCATCGACCGAGGCCTTCAGTGCGGCCATCAGGTCGATGACGTTCGAGCCGCGCGACACCGGCGCGGCCTCCTCGACATCCTCGAGTACCCGCTTGCCCTTCGCCTTCGCTTTCTTGGCGATCACTCGCTTGATCGCGTCGACATAATGATTGTGAAAATCGCCCGCGTCGAACCTGCCGCTTTTCTTGCCGATCAGCGTCTCGGCGAGGTCGAGCAGGTCGGTGTCGGGCTTGGCGTCACCGATGTCGCGAAAATAATTCGCCGCCTTGTTCACTTCGTCGGCGTAGCGCAGCACCTCGAGCACAAGCCCGCGGCCGCAGGGTCGGAGCGCGACGAGCTGTTCCTGCCCGCGCACCGCAAGCTGGCCGAGCCCGACCTTCTTCGTGCGCCTGAGCGCCTCGCGCAGCACGATATAGGCTTCTTCGGCGAGCTCGTCGGCGGGGACGACATAATAGGGCTTGGCGTAATAGAGGATGTCGATCTCTTCGCGGTCGACGAACTGGAGCAGTTCTAGCGTGCGCTTGCTCTCCAGTTTGACCGCCTCGATCTCCTCTTCGTCGAGCAGGACATAATTGCCCTTCGAGGTCTCATAGCCCTTGACGATATCGTCGGTATCGATCGGCCCGATGCCCGGGACGGTCTTTTCATATTTGACCGGCTTGCCGCTCGGCTCGTGGATCTGGCGAAAGCTGATCGCGGCGCCCGATTTCGTCGCGGCATAGATTTCGACCGGGATCGACACCAGCGCGAGGCGGATCTGTCCCTTCCAATAGGCGCGTGCGGCCATGGCTATCCCTTTCGCGGTTATGCGACTCCAAATGATCGGAGCGCGCCGCGGTTCCCGTGCTGCGCCGCAGCATGACGGATTGCATCGGGACGGGCTTCGGGGGACTCTGCCGCACTCGATGCGGCGGAGGCAGGCGCGACGACGGCCGTCGGCAGATCAGGCCACCCGGGGCGCGGCAAGGACCGGTTAACCTTCTTTTCATGACGGGCGCTTAGGAGGGGAGACGAGGGACCAGTCGATGATGGGCGGTTCCTATGCATATGGCGCATGAAATGCAGCGGCTGCGCGCCGAACATGCCGCGCTGGCCACGCTGTCGCGCTTCCTGCTGGCGCTGGTCGCCGGGCCCGACCTGCCGCGCGCGACCGAACTCGCCTCGGTGCGCGGCATGTTCCGGGAGACGCTGGTGCGCCATCTCAAATGCGAGGATTGGGCCCTTTATCCAAGGCTAAAGGCCAGCGGCGACCCTCAACTCGCGGAGCTGGCGCGCGAGTTCATCCTCGAAATGGGGCATATCGCCGACGAGTTCATTGCCTATGACGCGCGCTGGCCGGGTGAGCGCGTCGCGGTCGACTGGACAGGTTTCTGCGCCGAGACCGAAGCGGTGCTCGACGCGATCGCGATGCGCATCGAGCGCGAGGAACGCGAACTGTATCCGGTGGCGGAACTCTACGATGAGCCCGCGCGCCGCCGCGCCGCGCGGCACTGACTGCTGCAGGTCTTGGCGGCGGCGTCTGGTCGAAAAGCGACGCGTCTGCCCCGATCGAGCCGCGGAACGGCTTGTCCATGCATCGGCGGCCTCGATCCCGCTGCGCGCGCTCCGGCATGGAACCAAAGCCCGGTTTGCCTGCGGGGCAGACGCCGCACCAGTCCGGCGATGGCCCGGCGGCGCCGGATCAGCGGTCGCGGTTGGTGATCAGGGTGAAGGGCGCCCAGCTCGCCGGATGCGCCCAATGCGGCGCCCAGCCCTCGACCGCGCTGCCGTCGGCTCGCCGCCCGGAGCGCACCGCTTCCATTGCAGCGGCAAGCGCGGTGGCGGGCGAGGCGTCGCGGTTCGCCAGCGCTTCGACGGTTAGGGCCGCGGTGGCGTCGTCGGCGACGCGCCAGTGGCTCGCGAGCAGATTGTCGGCGCCTGCATAGAGGAAGCTGCGCGCGAGGCTCGACAGCGATTCGCCGCTCGCCCCCGCCTCGACCCCCGGGGTCGCGGTGTTGCACGCCGACAGCACGACCCAGCGCGCCGAGAGCGACAGTGCCGCCGCTTCGCTCGCGGTGAGCAATCCGTCGTCGGTCAGGCTCGCCTTGCCCGGCGGGGTGAGCACCAGCCCCGGCTCGGAGCCGGTGCCCATTTCGCCGGGCAGCAGCCCGTGGGTAGCAAACACGACCGAAATCGCGCGGGGCAGCTCGCGGTCGGCCTTGACCGCGCTCTCGGTCGCTTTCGGGCCGAGACGAAGCCCGTCGCCACGCGAGATCGCCGCCGACAATTTGGTGAGTTCGACGACGGTGCCGGGCAGCGGGTCGAGCCGGCGGAGCTTGTCGACCGAGGCAATCGTCTTGTCGCCCTCGGCAAGTGTCAGACCGGCGCTGCGCACGCCGACGCCGCCGCGTTTGCGCAGCGGCGCGCCCTCGCCGCGCGCCGCCGCCTTGCCGCTGCCCACGAGCGTTGGCGCGCCATAAGCGACGAGTTCGGGGCGGCGCGCTGCGGCGGCGGGCGAATCGGCGCGCTGCGCCAGCGCGAGTGCGCTGACCGACGGCAAAGTGACGAAGCGATAATGTTTCGCGAGCCAGTCGGTCGCCACGAGGTCGGTCACCGCACCGCTTTCGGGGTCGCTCGCGGGCGTGCTCGCGACGAGCGCGGCGAGCGGCAGTCCGGCGATCGGCCCGCTCGCGACGGTATAGATGCGCCCGCCCTCGGGCAAAGCTTCGGCGACCGGGGCGACCAGCTGCTGGTAGAGGCGGTACGCGGCGGCGCGATCGTAGCGCGGGTAGCGTTCGTCGATCGGGCTCGTCGCGCCGCGTTCCTGCGCCTCGAGCAGCGCATTATAGTCGGACAGCGAGCAGCTATTCTCGTCGATCCGGCATTTGAGCCGCGCGACGTCGGCGGCGACGAGCGCCGCGCCCTCGTCGATGCGGTGCCAGCGCGCGGCGGCCTTCGAGATGGCGAAGGCATAATGATGACCCTCGGACGGCAGCAGCATCAGCACCGCCTCGTCGGGGGCGAGCAGCGCCTGCACCGCGGCGACGTCGATCGCCTTGGGGGTGACGAGCGTCGCATAGTCGGGGAATTCGGCGGCGATGCGCGCGTCGAGCGGGGCGAGCCGGGCCGCCGCGGCGTCCAGCTCGGCGCGCAGCGCGGCGGCTTTCGCCTCGTCCCTGCCGAGCGACTGGTCGCGGTAGCGCTGGTTCAGCGACACCACCGCCTGCGCGGCGTCCTGGCGCTGGCGAACGAGGTCGCCGAGCGGGCCGGTGCCGGCGAGGTCGCGCGCCGCAGCTTCGCTGATCGCATCGCCGGCGTCGGTCAGCGTCAAATCCTGCGCCGCGAGGAAGGCGGGGTTCAGCGCATCGGCCTCGCCGCCGCGCGCCGCCCAGCCCGCGAAGAGCACCATGTCGAACGCGCCCGATTGCGGATTGCGGCGGGTGCCGCGCGCGACCGCCTTGGCGAGCGCGGCGACCGCGGGGTTGGCGTCGTTGCCCTTGAACCCGGCATCACGCCGCTGGCGGAGCCGGTCGGCCGCGTCGATCGCCGCCGCCAGCCCGTCGGCCTCGCGTCCCTTCACCTGCGCGCGCGCGCGGGCGAGGGTGGTGAGCAGGATGATCGTGTCGGTCTTGCTGTCGCGCCACTCGCCCTTTTCGGCCTCGAGCTGCAGCGGCAGCGCTTCCTCGAAATAGGGCAGCGACTCGTCGGCCTTGCCTTGGCCGAGCAGTGCGAGCGCGAAATTGTAGCGCGACTTCTGGGTGCCGATGGCGTCGCGGCCGTTCAGCCGCTCACCCTCGGTCGCGGCAATCCGCCCGGGCCCCTCGGCCGCGGCGAAGCGGCCGGAGATGTTGCGGTAATAGCTGATCTGGTTGTTCGCGAACTGGCGCTGATAGTCGTTATAGCGCGGCGCCTGCATCATCGTCATCAGCGCGTCGAAGGCGCGATCCGATTCCTCGTCGCGGCGCACCAGCGTCAGTGCTTCGGCATAGCGCAGCTGCAATTCCCAGACGTCTGCCGTTTCCATCCCCGCGGCGTTCAATTCGGCGAAAGTGTCGTCGAGGGCGCGCGCGACTTCGGCATAACGCCCCTCCTCGAGCAGCGAGCGGCCGTATATTTCGAGTTGAACGCGGGCGCCGACGGCCGGGCCCCCGGCGAGCAGGCCATGTTCGGCGGCGCGGCGATGGATCAGGCGGGCGTGCGGCAAGCGGTCCTCATAGGGGATGCCGAGGCTCATCCAGTCGAGGAAGAAGAGTTCGCCCTCGACGTCCTTCGCCGCCGCGGCGCGCGCTGCATAGCCGCGCATCCGGTCGGTGACGCGTCGATATTCCGCGTCGCCCGGTTCGCGGTCGCTGCGAAAATAGATCCACAGGCCGGTGTCGAGGCTGAACAGATTATCTTTGGACATCCGGCCGCGATGTTTGGCCGCAAGATCGACGAGGAGGAGGGCGGCCTCGACCTGGCCCTCGCCCTCCAGCGATTCGAAACGCTTCACCGCATCGCGGACGATCTGGTTGGCGGCCTCGTCGCAATCGGGATTCTTGTCGCCCGCGCAGGCGGGTGGCGGCGGCTCGTCGGCAAAGGCGGGCAGGGCGGCCGAGGCCAGCAGCGCCGCGGAAAGGGCGAGGCTCGCCCGGCGTATCGTCATGACTGGACTTCCCGATACGCGACCCTGCGCCGCTTTTGCCAAGCTTTGGAGGAGCCTGCAAGGGCGCGCGGCGTTCGTGACAATCGCTTTCGCCTTCCTGTCATCGCGGGGTCATGCCTGTGCCGCGGCGCAGCAATATCGCCTCCCTAAAGCCTCGGCGCGTCCCGACGCCATTTCGGCGCGGGCTAAGGGGACTCTCCAGATGAAACATAACAAGAGCCGCCGCCTGCGCGCGGGTGCCGCGCTGGTCGCTTTGCTGGCCGCGACGCCGGCCTTTGCCGAAGAAGCCGCCGAAAGCGCCGCTGCCGATGCGGGCGCGGGCGACGAGATCGTCGTGCTCGGCATCGGCGAAGCACGCCAGGTCCAGGAACTCGGCGCCGCCGACATCGCGCTTGAGGTTGCAGGAATCAGTCCGCTCAAGGCGATCGACAAGCTGCCCGGCGTCAACTTCCAGTCCGCCGACCCGTTCGGCGCCTATGAATGGTCGTCGCGCATCTCGATCCGCGGCTTCAGCCAGAACCAGCTCGGCTTCACGCTCGACGGCATTCCGCTCGGCGACATGAGCTACGGCAACCACAACGGCCTGCACATCAGCCGCGCCATCATCAGCGAGAATGTCGGCCGCGTCGAGGTCGCGCAGGGCGCGGGCGCGCTCGGGGCCGCTTCGTCGAGCAACCTCGGCGGCACGATCGAATTCTTCTCGCGCGATCCCAAGCCCGACATGGGGGTCGAGTTTTCGGGCACCTATGGCAGCGAAGAGACCAAGCGCGCCTATGTCCGCCTCGACAGCGGCGAAATCATGCCCGGCGGGCCGCTGCTGACCGTCAGCTATGCGTGGCAGGACGCCGAAAAGTGGAAGGGCGATGGCGTGCAGCGCCAGCACCAGGTCAATGCGCGAATCGTCCAGCCGGTGGGCGACGGCAAGCTCTTCGGCTTCGTCAACTATTCGGACCGCGCCGAGAACGACTATCAGGACCTGAGCGCCGAGATGGTGAACCGCCTCGGCTATGACTGGGACAATTTCGCCAAGGACTGGGACCTCGCGGTCCGCGTCGCGCAAATCTACCAGAATCAGGTTGCGCGCGCGGCGTTCAACGCCGGGGTCGCCAATGGCAGCCTGCCGCTGGGCTCGACCTTCACCGCGCCCTATGCCGGGGTGGGCGAAGCCTTCCCGGCGCCGATCCTGACCGTCGACGACGCCTATTACGACGCGTCGGGCCTGCGCAAGGACTGGCTCGCTGGCGTCGGCGGCGAGTTGCCGGTGAGCGAAAACTGGACGCTGAAAGCGACCGGCTATTACCACAGCAACCGCGGCCGCGGCCTGTGGTTCACCCCTTATGTCACGACCCCCGGCGGAGCCCCGATCACGATCCGCACCACCGAATATGCGATCGAGCGCTTCGGCGTCGTCGCGTCGAGCGCGGTCACCATCGGCGCGAACACGATCGATGTCGGGCTGTGGTACGAGGACAATGATTTCAACCAGGCGCGGCGCTTCTACGGCCTCGCCAACACCGCAGGCGCGCCAAGCCGCGGCAGCCTGAAATTCCCCAAGGATCCGCTCGCGACCCAATGGGCATTCGATTTCAAGACCGAGACGCTGCAATATCATGTGCAGGACACGCTCGACCTGGGATCGGTCCAGATCAACGCGGGCTGGAAGGGGCTGAAGGTCACCAATGAGGCCAGGCCGATCATCGCCGGCGGGCTCGCCTCGGGCCGCACGGTCGCGAAGGACTGGTTCCTGCCGCAGGCCGGGCTGCTCTATCGCCTGAACGACGACAACGAAGTCTTCGCGAGCTTCACCCAGAATATGCGCGCGTTCGAATCGTCGGCGACCGGCGGGCCTTTCGCGACGACGCAGGCGGGCTTCGACGCGCTCGATCTCAAGCCCGAGACCTCGACCACCTACGAACTCGGCTTCCGTACCAGGTCGCCCGTCTTCCAGGGCGTGGTCGCGGGCTATTATGTCGACTTCAAGGACCGCATCATCGCGTTCGCCAACGGCTCGGGCATCCAGGGCAACCCGGCGATCCTGCAGAATGTCGGCGACGTGCGCACATGGGGCATCGAGGCCGCGGGCACCTTCCGCGTCACCCCCGAACTCTCGCTGTTCGGCTCCTATGCGTATAACGACGCCGAATATCGCGACGATGTCGTCAACGCCGCGAATGTCGTGATCGCGGCGACCGCGGGCAAGACGGTGGTCAATTCGCCCAAGCATCTCGCCAAGGGCGAGGTGACCTGGGACAATGGCAATCTCTTCCTGCGCGCGGGCGTGAACTACACCTCGAAGCGCTATTATTCGTTCGAGAACGACGCCGAGGTCGGCGGGTTCGCGATCGTCGACGCCAGCGTCGGCTATCGCTTCACCGCGGGCGCGCTGAATGGCCTGATGATCCAGGCGAATGCGACGAACCTGTTCGACAAGGAATATATCTCGACGATCGGCACCAACGGCTTCGCCAACCGCGGCGACGCCCAGACCCTGCTCGCCGGGGCGCCGCAGCAGTTCTTCGTGACGCTGAAGGGCGACTTCTGACACTCTGCGAACCCGCTTCCCGATTGACGTTGATGGCGCGGCTCCCTAGGGCCGCGCCATCTTTTTATGGGAATTGCCATCATGACCGACACGCCCCCCGACCATCTGTCGACCAACCCGCGCTCGCCGCATTTCGACATGGAGGTGCTCCAGCGCGGCATCGGCATCCGCTTCAAGGGCAAGGAGCGCACCGACGTCGAGGAATATTCGATCTCCGAAGGGTGGATCCGCGTCGCCGCTGGCAAGTCGAAGGACCGCTTCGGCCAGCCGATGACGATCAAGCTGTCGGGGGAGGTCGAAGCCTGGTTCGAGGATATCGCGGCCGAGGGTGACGAGGGCGACGCGACGGCATCGGAAGACTGAGGCGGCCGGGGGCGCTGGGTTCGCCGTCGTCGTCGGCGGCGGCTTTGAGGTGGGGAGCGGGCGATCCTGATCCTCCCTGCGGCGAAGCCGTGGGGAGGGGGACCATGCGAAGCATGGTGGAGGGGCAGCGGCCTTGGGCCGACGTTTCGGGCATCGGCCCCTCCACCGCCCTTTGGGCGGTCCCCCTCCCCATCGCTGCGCGACAGGGAGGATTATGGCGGCCGCAACGGCCCGAAAACGGCCGACCTGATATTTTCTGATCGTCGGATGGATGACGCCGGAGCGCCGTGCACTTACTGGCCGAGCGAGGCGGCGATCAGGTCGAGGTCGTTGCCGGGTTTCCAGTCGTTGCTGGCCCACACCGGCGCTTCAAAGCTCGGCGCCTTGCGCGGGCTGCCGTTCGTGCCGGGGTAGATGAAGCCCTGCACCGGGTTGGGGCGGAGGCCCAGGTCGCCGATGGGAGCATACCATACGCGGACCATGCTCCAGTCGCCGGCGGCGCTGACGTCGACGACGCGGACGTTACGCTCGATCTGGCCGCGGCGGCCGTTGATCGGCGACCAGTTGGCATGGTCGATCAGGATTTCGCGGTCGCCGACGATCTTCTTGACTACCGCGACATGGCCGATCGGCATCGCGCGCGTGCCGGCGAAGGCCATGACCGCCCCTTCGCGCGGTTCGTCGCCGCGCTCATACTGGCCCGCGGCCTGCGCCCACCAGGTCCCGGCGTTGCCGCGGATCTCGACGCCCGATTCGGCGCGCGCGAAGGGAACGCACTGGAGGTAGGAAGCGGCGGCGGCGGGGGTGGCAGTCAGCACGGTAGCGAGCAGCATGGCGCATGCGACAATGGCTGCTGAAAAGCGGCTGGCTGACATGGAAAGCGACCCCCGTTTGGCTTGCGTTCAAGCGTTGGATCGTCTCTGCCACGGCCAGCGCGACAAACCACCCGACGCGCGACGAATTGCATCGCTGGCGGGGTGAGCCGGGGAACCTTTTGAAAGCCCGCTCGACTCGTCGACTGAGAGGCTCGGCTCGCCGCGTCAGGCGGCGGCGACGGCCTGTCCGGCGGGCGGGCGGAAGAGCGTCAGCACGTCGGCTGCGGGCATCGGGCGGCCGTAATAATAGCCCTGGATATTGCTGCAGCCGAGGCTGCGAATCGTCTCGACCTCAACCTCGCTCTCGGCGCCCTCGGCGGTCGTCGACATGCCGAGGCTGTCGGCAAGCGCGACGACGGCGCGGATGATCGCGATCGATTCGGTGACGCCCTTGGCCGCGCCCACCACGAAACTGCGATCGACCTTGATCGTCGAAAATTGCGTCTTGCGAAGGTAACCGAGCGACGAATAGCCGGTGCCGAAATCGTCGAGGCTGAGGCGGATGCCGAGGCTGATCAGCTGGTCGAGCAATTGCGCCGCGCCGCCGCCATCGCGGAGGAACACGCTTTCGGTGACCTCGATCTCGAGCCGGTGTGGCGGCAGACCGCTCTGCGCCAGCGCCGAGACCACGACCGAGGCAAAGGCCGGGTCGGTTAGCTGTTCGGCCGAGACGTTGACCGCGACCTTGAGGTTCGAAGGCCAGCGCATCGCCTCGTGACAGGCGGTGCGCAGCACCCATTCGCCGATCGGCGAGATCAGGCGGCTATCCTCGGCCAGCGGAATGAAGCGGCCGGGCGAGACATTGCCGAGGTTTTGGTTGTTCCAGCGGATCAGCGCCTCGAAACCGTTGAGCGTACCGTCATTGGCGGTGACGACGGGCTGGTAATAGAGCTCGAACTCGCGGCGATCGAGCGCGCCGCGCAGCTCCTGCTCCATCACGCGGCGTTCCTCGGCCTGAGCATGGAGCGAGGCGACATAGCCCGCGACGACATTGCCGCCCTTGTCCTTCGACTTGTAGAGCGCGAGGTCGGCATTGCGCGTCAGCGTCTCGACCGTCGCGCCGTCCTGCGGGCCCATTGCGTAACCGACGCTGGCGCCGACGAACAATTGATGATTGTCGACGACATAGGGCCGGCTCAAGGTTGCGATGATGCGGCGCGCGAGCCCTTCGGCCTCTTCGGCCGACGGCAGGTTGTGGAGCACGACGCCGAATTCGTCGCCGCCGAGCCGCCCGCAGGTCATGCTCTGCTCCATCATGCTGCGGAGCCGCGCGGCGACCTGCGCGAGCAATTTGTCGCCGACAGGGTGTCCGAGCGTATCGTTCACCGCCTTGAAGCGGTCGAGGTCGATCATCAGCAATGCGCAGCGCGTCTTGGCCTCGATCGCATGCGTGAGCGCGCGTTCGAGATCCTCGTTCAGGCTGAGGCGATTGGGCAGCCCGGTGAGATTGTCGAAGCGCGCCATCTTGGCGATCTGCTCGGCCGAGGCGCGCTGTTCGGTGACGTCGGAGCCGACGCCGCGGAACCCGAGAAACTTGCCCGCCTCGTCGAGGCGCGGCGAGGCCGACAATTCCCACCAGCGCGGGGTGCCGTCGATTGTTACCGGGACGATCAGGTTCGAGAAGCTCTCGCGCCGCTTCATCCGCTCGGCCATGTCGTGCAGGCTCTTTGGGAAATTGCCCGTCTCCCACGCGTCGCCGGACAGCGCCTGAAGCAGCGGCAATCCCTCGAGCTGGTCGGCGGGCGAGCCGAGCGCGAAGGCGAGGCGCGGGGTCACATGGATCAGGCGGCGGGCGTTGTCGGTCTGCCACAGCCAGTCGGCCGAGGTTTCCTCGAACTCGCGCAGCAGCAGGCTGACCGTCTCGGTCTTTTCGTGCAGCACCTCCTCGGCGCGGCGGAAGCGAACGTGGCTTTGCGCGAAGCGAAGGCAGAAGCCCGAGAGCAACGCACCCGCGGCGACCGCGATCCCCGCCTGCGCCGGCATGCCCGCGACGACCAGCGCGGCCGCGGCCGATAGGCTGACGGGGCCGATGAACAGCAGGCACGCCATCGGCAGCGTGTGCGCAACGATCGCGAGCGTCAGCATCATCAGCAGCGCGACGGTCCACATCGACAATATGTGATCGGGCGAGGGCGACAGGCCCTGCAGCCAGAAGGGAGCCGCCCAGACGATCGCCGAATAGGCGGCATGGCGGTGGCAGAGCGCGAACTCGGCGGCGCCCGAATGCCGGAGCTCGCCGAGCGGCAGGCGCGAGACGACCCGCCACGACCAGATGGTGAAGAGGATGGTGGCCGCGGCCCAGCCGCCGGCGATGGCGAGCGATATGGTGCTCAGCATGGTGAGCACCGCGACGATCGTCATGCCGAGCCCCATCAGGAGGCGCAGCTTGCCGCGCCCCTTGAGCGGCGCCAGCTGGAGTTGCCTGAGGTCGCCGATGTCCTGGCCGCGCGGATTCAGCCCGAGCAGCGCGCGCACGGGAATCTCGTCGGTCGGAATCGGATCGTTTGCCACCCTGTTCACAGGGACTGTCTAGCGAAACGGGGTTACTCGAAAGTAACTATCCGCCGTTCGCCGGCGCTTTTCCCGTACCCGTGCGGCAAGGGCATCAGGCCGCTATTGCGAAGGGTTGTATTTCCCCGGCGAGATATTGCGCGCGTGCCTTCGAGCGGCTCAATTTGCCCGAGCTGGTACGCGGCAGGGTGCGCGGCGGGATCAGCTCGATCAGGCAGTTCATGCCGGTGATCGCGCGGACGCGTTCGCGGATCGTCTCGCGCAGCGCGGCGCGTTCGGCATCGTCGCTGGTGCGGCACTGGACGAGCACCGCGGGAGTCTCCTCGCCGCCCGGTGCGGTGATGGCGAAGGCAGCGATGTCGCCCGACTTGAAGCCCGGCAGCTGCTCGACCGCCCACTCGATATCCTGCGGCCAGTGGTTCTTGCCGTTGATGATGATCATGTCCTTGGCGCGGCCGACGATATAGATGTAACCACCTGACAAATAGCCCATATCGCCCGTGTCGAGCCAGCCGTCCTTCATGCAGGCGGCGGTCGATTCGGGGTCGCGGTAATAGCCGGTCATCAGCGACGGCCCGCTGCACCACACCTTGCCGACGGTCTGGTCGGGCAGGATGTTGCCCGCCTCGTCGCGGACCTCGATCAGCATGTCGCGCGCGGCCTTGCCGCAATTGACGATCGCGCGATAACGGGTGGGGCGGCCGCTGTCGTTGGCGGCGCCCGACAGCTCGGTTTCCTCGACCAGCTCGACGACGATGCCCTCGCCCGGCGGCATGATGCTGACCGCCAGCGTTGCCTCGGCGAGGCCGTAGCTCGGCAGGAAGGCGCTCGCCTTGAACCCCGCGTCGGCAAAGGCGTCGACGAAATGCTGCATCACGTCGGGGCGGATCATGTCGGCGCCATTGCCCGCGACGCGCCAGCGCGAGAGGTCGAAGCGGTCGGCGACGTGCGTCTGGCTCGACACGCGGCGCGCGCAGATGTCGTAGCCGAAGGTCGGCGAATAGCTGAGCGTCGTGCCCTGGTTGCGGCTGATCAGGTCGAGCCAGGCGAGCGGGCGGCGCGCGAAATCCTCGGTCTTGAGATAATCGACCGACACCTGGTTCGCGACGGGCGAGAGCAGGCAGCCGACGAGACCCATGTCGTGATACCAGGGCAGCCAGCTGATGCAGCGGTCGCTGTCCTGGACGTTCATGCCGTGCGAATGCGCGGCGAGATTGTTGAGCAAAGCGCCGTGGGTCACTGCGACCCCGTGCGGGAAGCGTGTCGAGCCGCTGCTATACTGGAGATAGCAGGTCTCGTCGGTCTTCTGTTCGGGAAGGTCGGCTTGCGGCGCGGGACGCGCGGCGAATTCGCTCCAGTCCATCGGCGCGACATTCTGCTTCTCGGCCGCCTCGATCGCCATCGCCGCGATTTCGGGCGGAAAGAACAGCATCTTGGGGTCGCAGCTGGTCAGCTGGACGACGAGCTGGCCGACATAGGAATCGCGCCCGCCGAAGCTGGTCGGCAGCGGCAGCGGCACCGGCCAGGCACCGGCATAGATGGTGCCGAAGAAGAGCGCGGCGAATTCGGCGCCGGTTTCGGCGATCAGCGCGATGCGGTCGCCGGGCTGCACCCCCGCCGCGATCAGCCGGTAGGCGGTGGCGAGCGAATCGGCCTTGAGCTCGCTGTACGGATAGGGGCGCACCAGCTTGCCGCGCGGATCGTGGAAGTTCAGCCCGCGGGTGCCGCTGGCGGCATAGTCGAGCGCTTCGCCGACGGTAGCGAAGTCCGAAAAGCGGCGCGGCTGCGCGCATTCGGTCGGCGTCGGCACGAGCGCGTCGGCTGCGTCAATCTTGCTGTCGTTCATAGGAGCTCCGGCATCCCGCGATGCGGGGCGCGCGGCAACAAGCATGTCATCTTTCTGGGCCATACGTGCTGCGCGATCCCTTATCGTTGGAACAAATCGCCTATTTTCAGGCATTGGTGCCCGATATGGCGGCGCTGGTCGTTCTCAATCGGGCCCGACTGTGGCATAAACATGGCATGGTCAACTCCCGCGCGCGATCCGACCGGGCCAGAAAACCCTTGGACGCAGCGAGGCTCGGCGAGCTGGCGCTGGCCTATGTGGCGCGATTCGCCACCAGCCGGGCCAAATTGATGCGCTATCTTTCGAGGAAGATACGCGAATCCGAATGGAACGACGCCGCCGATCCGGCGGCGGTGTGCGAGGCGCTGGTCGAAAAGGTCGAGCGCCTGGGCTTCGTCGACGACAGGCAATATGCCGTAATGCGCGGCGCGGCGATGACGCGGCGCGGGCTGGGGCTGCGGCGCGTCAAGGCGCAGCTCTTCGTCGACGGCATCGCCCCCGACGATGCCGGCGAGGCGGTCGAAACCGCCGAGAAGGAAGCGCTCGCTTCGGCGCTGGGCTTTGCGCGGCGACGGCGTTTCGGGCCCTTTGCCGCCGCCACGGCGGACGATCCGGCGAAGCGCGATCGGCAGGTCGCGGCCTTTGCGCGCGCGGGTCATTCGCTCGGCCTCGCACGGCGGATCCTGGCGATTCGCCCCGGCGATGACGAAGCGCTGGCGGCGCTGGACGAAGAAGCGGCGCGCGATTAGGGCTGTGGTGTTCCCAAAGGGCGAAAGGATTAAGATGCGCGCGCTGTTTCCGGCCCTTGCCCTGATGGTGGCGGTGCCCCTGGCCGGCTGTTCGGGGGGCGATGCGGCGGCGGAAAGTTCGTCGACCGCGGTGACGGTGAAGATGGCCGAAAAGGTGCATGTCTTCAATGTCGAGGTCGCGCGCACGCCCGAAGAGCAGGAAAAGGGGCTGATGTTCCGCACCAGCCTGCCCGAGGGGGGCGGCATGCTGTTTCCGTTCGCCAAGCCCAAATATGCTAGCTTCTGGATGAAGAACACGCTGATTCCGCTCGACATGATCTTCGTCCGCCCCGACGGCAGCATCGACCGCATCGCCGAGAACACCATCCCCGAAAGTCTGGAGCCGGTAGTCAGCGGCGGCGAGGTAGGCGCGGTGCTCGAACTCGCGGGCGGCACCGCGGCGCGGCTGGGCATCGACGAGACCGCGACGGTGACGTGGAAAGACAAATGATCGGGCGCGGCGAGGCGGTTTGGCGCTTGCGCGACCGCTCCGCTTGCCTGTAAACGCGCGGCCATGGGCATTTTAGGCAAGATTTTCACCTGGTGGGACGGCGCGACCGTCGGCACGCTGCTGAACAGCTGGGCGAGCGGCGAGAAGGTCGGCGAGGACAGCCTCGGCAACACCTATCACCGCGCCAAGAAGGGCAATCGCCGCTGGGTGATCTACAACGGATCGAACGACGCGAGCCGCGTACCGCCCGAATGGCACGGCTGGCTGCACGGCACCTTCGACGAGCTTCCCGCCGACGTCCTGCCCGCGCCGCGCGCGTGGGAAAAGGATCCGAGTGCGAACCTGACCGGCAGCACGGGCGCCTATCGCCCCGCCGGTGCGCTCGAACGCGGCGGTCGCCGCGCCGCCGCGACCGGCGATTACGAGGCGTGGCGCCCCGGCGCCGAGTGAGCCCAATGCGCGCGCGCCCGATCCCGACCGCGCTGGTCGCGCTGCTCGCCGCGAGCGCGCTTGCCGGCTGCGACCGCAGCGCGCCCAAGGGTAACGGCAGCGCGACCGTGCAGACGATCGCCAAGTCCGAACGCGTGCCCGCCGAGGTCGGCGGCATCGAGGGTGCGACCCCGATGGCCGAACGTGTCGCGGTGGTCGGCCTGCTCAACAAGCGCAACGGGCTCGTCCGCGAGCTCGAGATGAAGCCCGGCGACAGCGCGCGCGTCGGTCGCGCGATCGTCCGGCTGCGCGCCTGCGAACAGACCGCGCCGTGGGAAGATCCGCCCGAGACCGGCGCCTTCGTCCAGCTCACCGTTCAGGACCAGCGCGACGACCAGTGGTACCGCGTCTTTTCGGGCTGGATCTTCCGTGAGCGCCCCGAGCGCAACGTGATCCAGCACCCGATCTACGACGTTTTCGTCAAGAGCTGCGCGATGACATATCCGGGCGGCGAGCCCGTCGCACGCGCGGTGGCCAAGTCCGGTGCCGCAGCGCCCAAGGCGTCGAGCGCGCCCCAGTCTCCCGCCGCGAACGGCGGCGAGGGGACGCCGACGCCGCCCGCAGCGTCTCCGGCGCCCGCACCGGCGCCGGCGGTCCCCGCCCCCGCCAACACCGAATAGAGCCGTCCCAGATAGTCAGCCTGGCTGATCTCGATCGCGCCGAGCGATTCGAGGTGCGGGGTGATGAACTGGCAGTCGAGCAACTGCCAGCCGCCGGCGATCAGCCGCGCGACGAGATGCGCGAGCGCGACCTTCGAGGCGTCGCGCACGCGGCTGACCATCGATTCGCCGAAAAAGGCGCGGCCCAATGTGACGCCGTAGAGTCCGCCGACCAGCTCGCCCTGCTGCCAGCATTCGACGCTGTGGGCATGGCCGAGGCGGAAGAGCCGCTCGTAGCTCGCTTTGATCACCGGGTTGATCCACGTCGTCGGGCGGTCGGCGGCGGGCTCGGCGCAGAGCGCCATCATGTCTGCGAAGGCGCGATCGGTGGTGACGTGGAAATGCTCGCCGACGATCGTCCTTTTCAGCCGGCGCGACAGGCGGAAGCCGTCCAGCGGCAGGATCGCGCGCAGCCGCGGCTCGACCCAATGGACCGACGGGTCGTCCGCCGCGTCGGCCATCGGGAAAAGCCCCTGCGCATAGGCGCTGAGCAGCAGCGCGGGGTCTATGGTCTCAAACGGCTTCAGTTCGCGGGCTTCACGAATTTGAGCGTCATGCGGTCCGATTCGCCGATCGCCAGATATTTCTCGCGGTCCTTCTCGCCCTCGCGCAGGTTCGGCGGCAGCGTCCAGACGCCCTTCTCATAATCCTTGGTGTCCTTGGGATTGGCGTTGATCTCGCTCCTGGCTGCGAGCTTGAAGCCCGCCGCCTCGGCAAAGGCGATGATCGAGCTTTCCTTCATATAGCCCGATTTCTCTTCCTTCGCGCTGTCGTCGCTCTCGTTCAGCCGGTGATCCACGACGCCCAGCGTACCGCCGGGCTTGAGCATCGCAAAGATCTGCTTGAAGGCATTGGCCGTATTGTCGGTGCCGTCGAAGCGCCAGTTGTGGACGTTGCGAAAGGTCAGCACGACGTCGACGCTGGCGTCGGGGACCTTGGGACTCGCGCCCGTCTGCGGGAATTCGGCGAGCTTGACCGCGCCATAGGTCGCGGCGTCGGCGGCCTGCTTTTCCCTGAAGCGGTTGAGCCCGCGTTCCCACGGCGCTGCGACATAGAGCGTGCCGCCGCCGCTCTTGGCGAGCGGGGCGAGGATTTCGGTGTACCAGCCGCCGCCGGGCCACAGCTCGACCACGGTGTCGCCGGGCTTCACCCCGAAAAAGGCGAGCGTTTCGGCGGGGTGGCGATAGGGATCGCGCGCGACATTGGCGGGGGTGCGCGTCGGCGCGGCGACTGCGGCGGCGATCGCATCGCCGGGCTTGGCGGCTTCGCTGGCGGTGGCGTTCGACGCGGGGGCGCTGCACGCGGCAACGGCGATCAGCGCTGCACTTGCAACGGCATGGAAATGACGCATATCGGGCACCTCTCTCGGGGAGCGGGCCGGTCGGTGCCAGCCCGGATGGGGGGACGGCCATAGTGCGAAGGGAAAGGCCTAGATGCAAGTGTCCATGCTGTCGGTGAGCATCGGCGCGGCGTTGCTATGCGGCGTCGCCGAATGGGCGAACTGGCGCCGCAACAACCGCCGCGACGTCGACCGGGTGGGGTTCATGCCCTGGCGCGGTATCGCACTGGCCTCCGCCTGCGTCGCGATCTTTGCGCTGGCCTTCTGGATTCATCAGAAATGATGGCGGCCCTGCACGGGCGGGGACGGGGCACGCGTCAGAGGCACGCCTCGAGATAGGGCTGGTCGAAACCGAACTGGCGCGCCTTTTCCAGCGTGTAGGGGCGCAGGCCCATCGAGCGATATTCGCCCATGATCTTCCCGTCCTTGTCCTCGTCCATATATTCGAACTTGAACAATTCCTGGGTGACGATGACGTCGCCTTCCATGCCGATCACCTCGGTGACGTTGGTGACGCGGCGCGAACCGTCGCGCAGGCGCTTGATCTGGACGATCAGGTCGACCGAATCGGCGATCTGCTTCGAGATCGCTTCCTTCGGGATCTTGATGTCGCCCATCAGCACCATATTCTCCATACGGCCGAGGCATTCGCGCGGGCTGTTGCTGTGGAGCGTACACATCGAGCCGTCGTGACCGGTGTTCATCGCGGCGAGCAGATCGAAACATTCGGCGCCGCGAACCTCACCCATGATGATGCGGTCGGGGCGCATACGCAGCGCGTTCTTGACGAGGTCGCCCATGTGGATCGCGCCATTGCCTTCGAGGTTCGCGGGGCGCGTTTCGAGCGGCAGCCAGTGCGGCTGCTGCAGGCGAAGTTCGGCGGCGTCCTCGATCGTCAGCACGCGCTCGCCGGGATCGATCATCTTGGAGAGAGCGTTGAGCATCGTCGTCTTGCCCGAGCCGGTGCCGCCCGAAATGACGATGTTGAAGCGGCTCGCGCCCGCGATCTTCAATGCGGTGCACATCTTCTGGCTCATCGCGCCCCATTGGCAGAGCATGTCGAGCGTGATCGGCTTGGCCGAGAATTTACGAATCGAGATCGCGGTACCGCGCAGGCTCAGCGGCGGCACGATCACGTTGACGCGGCTGCCGTCCTTCAATCGGGCGTCGGCGAGCGGCGTGGTCTGGTCGACGCGGCGGCCGACCTGGTTGCAGATGCGCTGCGCGATCTGGAACAGATGCTGTTCGTCGCGGAACTGGATCGGCGCGATGACCAGCTGGCCCTTGCGCTCGACATAGGTCTGGTACGGGCCGTTGACCATGATGTCGCTGATGTCGGGGTCGGCGAGCAATTCCTCGAGCGGGCCGAAGCCCAGGAGCTCGTCGACGAGCACCTTTTCGAGCGCGAATTGCTCGCGGCGGTTGAGCGTGATGCGCAGCTCGGCGAGCACCTCGAGGATGATCGGGCGGAATTCCTCGGTCAGCTCGTCTTTGCTGAGCGTCGCCGCGGCCTCGGGATCGACGCGTTCGAGCAGGCGCGGGAGCACCTGTTCCTTGATCTTGTGGACGCTGGCTTCGAACCCCTGCGCCTTTTCGGGCTCCATATTCTCGGCGGACGAGCGCTGGTTGAGCCGCTCCATCGCCTCCATTTCGGGGACGGGGGCCGTTGCCCCCGGATCGGCCATCGGCGCCATGTCGAGCGCGGGAAACTGGCCGCCGCCGCTACCCGCGCCGCCCTGCATCGGCTTCGCCACGCCAAAGGCGGGGCGTCCTGCGGTACCGGGGCGGCGTCCGAATGCGCTCATGATGCTGTCCTGCTTCCGAATCATAATCATGGATGTCGCGCAGCCGAAGCATGCGAACCCCCAATCGAAAGGGTGAATAGCGCGGAAACTTTGACATTCTCCTAATGGCCGCTCAGCATCGCAGGATGAACGGGAAGCGAAGCGGAGGGCGTATGCGATCCATCCTTTTGGCGACGGCGCTGGCGACCGGTGCGCCGGCGGCGGCGCAGGACGAAGCGCCGGTGTTGCCGGCTTGGATGGCGGGATGCTGGGAAACGCGAACGGGCGTGCGCTGGGCCGAGGAATGCTGGACCGCGCCGCGCGGGGGGATGATGATCGGCAGCGGCCGACGCGGCGCGGGCGAACGGCTGGACGAGTGGGAGGTGATGCGGATCGCGCTCGCCGCGCCCAATGGCGACGGGCCGGTCATCGCTATGGCGTTCGTGGCGGCGCCCGGTGGGACCGGCTGGACGCGCTTCGCCTGGTCGCCGGACGGGGGCGAAGGGGTCGCTTTCCACAATCTGGCGAACGATTATCCGCAGGTCGTGCGCTACTGGCGTGACGGTCCGCGTCTCAAGGCGCGGATATCGATGGCCGACGGCAGCCGGACTATGGAATGGGATTATCTGCCGATCCGCGCGGGATCGAACGATTGAGCGCCTGAAAAAGGGGCGCGCGGCCCCCTCTGCCATTCGTCATTCGCGGGCGATTCAGCCGGCGATATGCTCGGCAAGGACAGTCAGGCCCGCTTCGTTGACTTCGGCGAAGCCGCCCTCGACTTCGATCGTCTCGGGCTCGGATCCCTGCTTGGCATAGATGGTCAGCGGGCCGTTGCGCAGCGTCGCCATGAAGGGCGCGTGGCCTTCCAGCACCGAGAAGTCGCCCTCGCTGCCCGGCACGGTGACCATATAGACGTCGGCGGTCCGCTCGAGGCGGGCGGGGGTAACGAGTTCGAACTTCAGAGCCATCTTCAAATCTCCCCCCTCCCGCTTGCGGGAGGGGTCGGGGGAGGGAATGTTCCGTTTCAAGCGAAGGACCCGTTCCCCACAGGCCCTCCCCTAGCCCCTCCCGCAAGCGGGAGGGGAACTGGCTTACGCGTCTTCGGCGAGCTTCGCGGCCTTGGCGACCGCTTCGTCGATGCCGCCGACCATGTAGAAGGCCGCTTCGGGCAGATGGTCATATTCGCCGTCGACGACGGCCTTGAACGATTTCACCGTGTCCTCGATCGCGACGAACTTGCCGGGGATGCCGGTGAAGACTTCGGCGACGTGGAACGGCTGCGACAGGAAGCGCTGGATCTTGCGCGCGCGGGCGACGACCAGCTTATCTTCTTCCGAAAGCTCGTCCATGCCGAGGATCGCGATGATGTCCTGCAGCGACTTGTACTTCTGCAGCGTTTCCTGAACGCGGCGGGCGGTCTCGTAATGCTCCTGGCCGACGGTCGCGGCGGTGAGCACGCGCGAGGTCGAGTCGAGCGGGTCGACCGCGGGATAGATGCCCAGTTCCGAAATCGCACGGCTCAGCGTCGTCGTCGCGTCCAAGTGGGCGAACGAGGTGGCGGGAGCCGGGTCGGTCAAGTCGTCCGCGGGAACGTAAATGGCCTGCACCGAGGTGATCGAACCCTTGGTGGTCGAAGTGATGCGTTCCTGCAGCGCGCCCATGTCGGTCGACAGCGTCGGCTGGTAACCCACCGCCGACGGGATACGGCCGAGCAGCGCCGACACTTCCGAACCCGCCTGCGTGAAGCGGAAGATGTTGTCGACGAAGAAGAGCACGTCCTGGCCTTCCTGGTCGCGGAAATATTCGGCCATCGTCAGACCCGAGAGCGCGACGCGGGCGCGGGCGCCCGGGGGCTCGTTCATCTGGCCGAACACCAGCGCCACCTTCGACCCGTCGGGGGTCGGGTTGCCGTCGGCGTCCTTGGCGATAACGCCGGCGTCGAGGAATTCGTGGTAGAGGTCGTTGCCTTCGCGGGTGCGTTCACCGACGCCCGCGAACACCGACACGCCGCCGTGGCCCTTGGCGATGTTGTTGATCAGTTCCTGAATGAGAACGGTCTTGCCGACGCCGGCGCCGCCGAACAGGCCGATCTTGCCGCCCTTGGCATAAGGCGCGATCAGGTCGATGACCTTGATGCCGGTGACGAGGATCGCGGCTTCGGTCGACTGGTCGACGAATTCGGGGGCCTTGGCGTGGATCGGAGCGGTCATGTCGCTGTTCACGGGGCCGCGTTCGTCGATCGGGTCGCCGATGACGTTGAGGATGCGGCCGAGCGTCTGCGGACCGACGGGGACCGAGATCTGCGCGCCGGTGTCGGTCACCGGCTGGCCGCGGGTCAGGCCGTCGGTCGCGTCCATCGCGATGGTGCGGACGGTGTTTTCGCCGAGGTGCTGCGCGACTTCGAGGACGAGGCGGTTGCCGTTGTTGTCGGTTTCGAGCGCGTTCAGGATCGCGGGCAGCTCACCCGTGAACTGGACGTCGACGACGGCGCCGATGACCTGTGCGACGCGGCCGGTCGCGGTGCCGGCGGTTGCGGCGGCCTTCGGAGCGGCGGCCTTTTTGGGCGCGGCGGCCTTCTTGGCCGGAGCCTTTTTCTCGGGGGCAGGTGCGGTTGCCATGATCTTCTTCCTTGGGTTGATCGGTTAGAGCGCCTCGGCGCCCGCAATGATTTCGATGAGTTCGGTCGTGATCGCCGCCTGGCGCGTGCGGTTGTAGACGATGGTCAGCTTGTTGATCAGCTCGCCCGCGTTGCGCGTCGCATTGTCCATCGCGGTCATCGACGCCCCCTGTTCGGACGCGGCATTTTCAAGGAGGCCCTTGAAGATCTGGATGGTGACGTTGCGCGGGAGAAGATCGGCGAGGATCGCTTCTTCGTCCGGCTCATATTCGACCGCCGCGCCGCTCGAGGCGGGAACGTCGGCGGGCGGCGGAACCGGGATCATCTGCTGGCCGGTCGCGATCTGCAGCAGCGCCGAGCGGAATTTCGAATAGAAGAGGTGCGCGACGTCGAAGGCGCCGGCTTCGTACAGCTCCATCACCTTCGCTGAGATTTCGCTCGCCTGCTCGAAGCCGATGTCGCGGATGCCGGTGGTCTCATACTGCTCGATGATCTGGCCGGGGAAGAGGCGCGCGATCACCGGGCGGCCCTTGCGGCCGACGAGGTAGAAGAGGACCTTCTTGCCCGCCGCCTGCAGTTCGAGCGCCTTATCGCGCGCGGCCTTGACGATGTTCGAGTTGAACGCGCCGGCGAGGCCGCGGTCGCTGTTGAGCACGACGAGCAGGTGCGTGTCGCTCTTGCCGGTACCCGAAAGCAGCTTTGGCGCCGAATCCGACGCGCCGACCTTCGACGCCAGGCTCGCGACGACGCCCTCGAGCCGTTCGGCATAGGGGCGCGCGGCCTCGGCGGCCGCCTGCGCCTTGCGCAGCTTGGCGGCGGCGACCATCTTCTTGGCCTTGGTGATCTTCTGGGTCGACTTGACCGAGACGATCCGCCCTTTGAGTTCCTTGAGTGATGCCACTCTGCCGGTTCCTCTATTTTGTCATTCCCGCAAAAGCGGGAACCTAGGGATAGCTTGCGCTGCGTCGCACGGGGTCCCCGCTTTCGCGGGGATGACAAGGTAAGTGTTTACGCGAAAATCTTGCCGAAGGCGTCGAGTGCGGCGACCAGGCCCTTCTTGGCGTCGTCGCCAAGATCCTTGGTGTCGCGGATCGTCTTCAGCACATCGGCGTGGTCGCTGCGCAGATAGGCCAGCATCGCCTGTTCGTAGCGCGACACGTCGGTCGTCGCGACATTGTCGAGATAGCCGTTGGTGCCGGCGAAGATCGACGCGGTCTGCTCCTCGAACGGCATCGGCTGGAACTGCGGCTGCTTCAGGAGCTGCGTCAGGCGCGCGCCGCGGTTGAGCAGCTTCTGGGTCGATGCGTCGAGGTCCGAACCGAACTGTGCAAAGGCTTCCATTTCGCGATATTGCGCGAGCTCGAGCTTGATCGAGCCCGACACCTTCTTCATCGCCTTGGTCTGCGCGGCCGAGCCAACGCGGCTCACCGACAGGCCGACGTTGATCGCCGGGCGGATACCGGCGTTGAACAGGTTGGTTTCGAGGAAGATCTGGCCGTCGGTGATCGAGATCACGTTGGTCGGAATATAGGCCGACACGTCGCCCGCCTGCGTTTCGATGATTGGCAGCGCAGTGAGCGAACCGGCGCCATTGTCCTCGTTCATCTTCGCGGCGCGTTCGAGCAGGCGGCTGTGGAGATAGAAAACGTCGCCCGGATAGGCTTCGCGGCCCGGCGGGCGGCGGAGCAGCAGCGACATCTGGCGATAGGCGACGGCCTGCTTGGAAAGATCGTCGTACACGATCACGGCGTGCATACCGTTGTCGCGGAAGAATTCGCCCATCGTCACGCCGGTGTAGGGCGCGAGATACTGCAGCGGAGCCGGCTCCGACGCGGTCGCGGCGACGACGATCGAATATTCCATCGCGCCATTTTCTTCGAGCTGGCGGACGATCTGCGCGACGGTCGAGCGCTTTTGGCCGACCGCGACATAGATGCAATAGAGCTTCTTGGACTCATCGTCGCCGGCGTTGACCTGCTTCTGGTTGATGAAGGTGTCGATCGCGACGGCGGTCTTGCCGGTCTGGCGGTCGCCGATGATCAGTTCGCGCTGGCCGCGGCCGACGGGGACGAGCGCGTCGAGCGCCTTGAGGCCGGTCTGGACGGGTTCGTGCACGGAGGTGCGCGGGATGATCCCCGGCGCCTTCACCTCGACGCGCATGCGCTTGTCGGCCTTGATCGGGCCCTTGCCGTCGATCGGGTTGCCGAGGCCATCGACGACGCGGCCGAGCAGGCCCTTGCCGACAGGAACGTCGACGATCGTGCCGGTGCGCTTGACGGTGTCGCCTTCCTTGATCTCCGAGTCCGACCCGAAGATCACGATGCCGACGTTGTCGGCTTCGAGGTTGAGCGCCATCCCCTTCACGCCATTGGCGAATTCGACCATTTCACCGGCCTGGACATTGTCGAGGCCGTGGACGCGGGCGATGCCGTCGCCGACCGAGAGCACCGAACCGATTTCGCTGACCGTGGCTTCGGTCCCGAAATTGGCGATCTGGTCCTTGATGACCTTGCTGATTTCAGCGGCGCGGATTTCCATTATTCAGCCTTTCATCGCAGTCGCGAAGCTATTGAGACGGGTACGGATGCTGCCGTCGATCAGCTGGCTGCCCAACTGGACGACGAGGCCGCCGAGGATGGCGGGATCGACGGTGGTGGCGACCGCGACATCGCGGCCGACACGGGTCTTGAGGTTCGCCGTCAGCTCCTTGAGCTGCTCGGCGGTGAGCGGGTGCGCGCTGGTGACCTTGGCCGTCACTTCGCCGCGATGATCGGCGACGATCGCGTCGAACGCGTCGATCATCCTGCGCAGATCGGCGAGGCGGCGGTTGTCGGCGAGCACGCCGAGGAACTTGGTCGTCAGCGAATCGAGCTTCATCGCCGCGGCGACGGCGGCGACCGCCTTGGCGGCATCGCCGCGCCCGACGACCGGGCTCGCGATCAGCGCCGACAGGTCGGCCGATTCGGCCAGGCCCGAGCGCAGCGCCGCGAGGCTCCTCGACACCGCGTCGATCGCGTTCGATTCGCGGGCCAGATCGAACAAAGCGACCGCATAGCGGCCCGCGAGGCCCGCCGTGATGTTGCCCTGAATGCCGCCGGAATTCTCCACGCGTTAAAGTCCTTTGCTACGATCCCGTGGGGGATGGGTCGCGCGGGATTTGGCGGATATCGGTGAATATCCCCCGCAGCGAAGTCGCGGCGCGCCTAGCAACGATTTTGCTGCAATGCAAGGCGGCGAGTAGGATGAATCCTGCGTCGTCCCGGACCCGTTTGCCCCGAGCTTGTCGAAGGGCCGTTCTTTCTCCAAAAGCCCTGCCAGGAAGGATGGGACTTGGACAGGCCCGATCCGAACGGAAGAGGGCAAGGACATGGGCGAGATGATCCGGATGACGATGGACGACGGCGCCGACATCGCCGTCTATCATGCCGAGGCCGAGGGCGAACGCCGCGGCGGGCTGGTGCTGATCCAGGAAATCTTCGGGGTCACCGACCATATCCGCGAGCTGTGCGACGAATATGGTGCCGACGGGTACGAGGTGCTCGCCCCCGCGATCTTCGACCGCGAGCATCCGGGGTTCGAGAGCGACTATTCGGGGCCGCAGTTCGAACGCGCGGTGCAGCTGGCGCGCGAGCTCCACCCCTTCGACCAGAGCCTGAAGGATGCGCAGACCTGCATCGACGCGCTGAAGGGCCGCGGCCCCGTCTTCATCACCGGCTATTGTTATGGCGGCTCGGTCGCGTGGCGGATGGCGCAGATCAGCCCCGACCTCGCCGCGGCCTCGGCCTATTACGGCAGCCTCGTCCCGACGCAATTCGCCGATCAGGCGCCCGCCTGCGCCACCATCGCCCATTTCGGGCGCTTCGACGCGGGCATCCCGATGGAGGGGGTCGAGGCGCTGATCGCGAAGGACCATCCGACCGCGCAGATATTCGTCTATGACGCCAACCACGGCTTCAACAGCGACCGCCGCAAGGATTATCACGAGCCGTCGAGCGAACTGGCGCGCGAACGTACGCTGATGCTATTCAGGGCGTGCGGGGGATGAGACTCGTCTTCATCCACGGGCCCGCGGCTTCGGGCAAGCTGACGGTCGCGAAGGAACTGGCGGCGTTGACCGGGTTGTCGCTGTTCCACAATCATCTGGTGGTCGATGCGCTGCTCGCGGTGTTTCCGTTCGGGAGCCCCGGCTTCGTCGAATTGCGCGAGCGGATGTGGCTCGACGTCTTTTCGGCGGCGGCGGCCGAGGATCGCTCCTTGATCTTCACCTTCCATCCCGAATCGAGCGTCGCGCCCGATTTTCCGCAGCGCGCCGCGGCGTTGGTAGAGGGCGCGGGCGGGCGCGTCGATTTCGTCGCGCTGACCTGTGCGCCCGCGGTCGTCGAAGCGCGCATCGAGGCGCCGTCGCGGCAGGCGAGCGGGAAACTCTCGTCGCTCGCGGTGCTGCGCGAATTGGAGGCACAGGGCGCGTTCGATTATCCGCCGCTGCCGCCGCCCGCGATCACGATCGACACCGGCACCGTCGCACCCGCCGACGCGGCGGCGCGGATTCGCGCGGCGCTGGGCCTCTGAGGCAGGCCTGTGAAGATCGCGATCAACCTGCTGCTGTTCCTGCTGGTTTTCGCGCTCGCCGCGGCCGCGATCCTCTACACCCAGCAGCGCGGCCTGCTCTTTCCCGCGCCCGGCCAATATCCCGCGGAGCCGCCGCCGGGTTTTGCGCTCGTCCATATGCGGACCGGTGACGGCTTGCGGCTGTCGGCCTTTTACCGGCGCGCGGCGCCGGGTCGGAAGACCATCCTCTTCTTCCACGGCAATGGCGACAATCTCACCGGCGCGATCCAGGCGACGCGCGGGCCCGCAGCCTCGGGGCACGGCCTGCTGCTCGCCGAATATCGCGGCTATGGCGGCAACCCGGGGTCGCCGGGCGAGGAGGGTTTCTACCGCGACGGCGAGGCTGCGATGCGCTGGCTCGCGGAGGCCGGCGTCGCGCCGCGCGATATCGTCGTCGTCGGCAATTCGATCGGCTCGGGCCCCGCGACCGAGATGGCGCTGCGCCATAGGGTCGCGGCGCTGATCCTCGTCTCGGGCTTCTCCGACCTAGCAGCGGTGGTGCAGAGCCAGTTACCGGTCATACCGCGCTGGCTGGTGCGCGACCGCTTCGACAATGCGGCGAAGCTCGGCCAGGTGAAGGCGCCCATCTTCCTGCTGCACGGCGATACCGATACGTTGGTCAAGCCCAACAATCTGGACCGGCTGAAGGCCGCGCGGCCCGATGCGACCGTCGCGCTGGTCGCGGGCGTGGGGCATGAGCTCGCCTATACCGCACCGGCGCAGGCGATAGTGACGCAGTGGATCGGGGATTTGTCCGAGCCGTCGGGCTAGAGCGATCGCATTAAATGGGCCTCTACGGCGGGGCTCGCCTGCCTGGCTGGCGGCTCAAGGCGCCGCCGAAGGGGTGACCGCTGCGCCCTTGGCGAGCTTCTGGCACGAATAGACCAGCCGCTCGTTCGGCGACGGCGGCAACACCGCGCGGATCGCGTCCTGCTGCGTCGCCATCGCCGCGCGTTGGTCGGGGCTGGCGGTGCAGCCCTTGATCTCGACCCCCGCGCGGACCTCGCGCGCCTTCGCCATCGTTTCGGCGTCGAGCAGATAGCGGTCGACGCGGTAGTCGGTCCCGGCGCCGTCGATCGATGCGATCGTCACCGTTGCTTCCTCATTGGGGACCAGGATGCGCTGCCAGCGCCCGTCGCTGCCTTGCGCATATTGGGTGCGGCCGTTGATGCAGCCCTGCTTGCCGATCGCGATGGGGACGTCGGGGGTTTCGGACACGGTGATGCGGCTGCGGTCGGGGCGGATCGTGCAGAGGAGGTTGCCCTCGGCCAGTGCCGGGGGCAGGTCCGCGCTGCCTGTCGTCGTCTTGCTATCCGCGGGCAGGTCGCCATGCCCCGACGGCCGGGTGACGAACAGGATCGCCGCGACCAGCATCAGCGCCGCGCCTGCGCCGCCCGCGAACTTCGCGTTCCGCACATTCTTCTGGTTATGGAACATCAGCCCCGCGCCCGCGGCGAGTGCGCCGATCACGAATAGCACCCCCGCCAGCGCCATGCGATTCTCGCGCGCTGCCTGCGCCGCCTCGTCGGCGCGCGTTTCGCGCAGCTCGCGGTCGAGCGCAGCGGCGGCTTCCTTGTCGGCGTTGGCGGCGGCCTTGGCGCGCGCGTCGGCGTCGAGCGCGGCGCGGTCGCGCGCCTCGGCCTCGGCCAGCGTCAGGCACGCGGTGCCGATACTGCCGAAATTCTGTCCCGCGTCGGCCAGGAAGCGCGTCAATTCGCGGCCCGCAATCGCGAAGGAGAAGGGCGAATCCCCGTCGTCGGCGCGCGTCATCGCATTGTTGATGCCGACGATGCGCCCGCACTGGTCGACCAGCGGCCCGCCCGAATTGCCGCGCGCGATCTGTGCGGTGTGGACCAGCATCGCGACCCCGTCGACGCCCTGCGTGTTCGAGAGGTTGCCCTCGCTGCGCACCGGGGTGCGCGGGGTGATGTAATCGGTGGCGCCCCGCGCGGTCGCGGCATCCACATTGCCCGGATAGCCCAGCGCGACGACGTCGGCGCCCGATTCGAACGGCCCGGAGTAAATTGCAGCAGCGGGTACGCGCCCCTCGGTCATCTCGATCAGCGCGAGGTCGCGCTTGGTGTCGATCGCGATCAGCTTGGCGGCATAGCTTTTCTGCCCCTCCGACGGGACGACGCCCAGCGCGACATTGTCGGGATAGCGCGCCGCCGATTCGACGACATGCGCGTTGGTGACGATCCGCGTCGGCGAGATGGCGATGCCGCTGCCATGGCCGAAGCCCACGACCTCGCCGTCGACCATCGCGACGGTGACGACACGCACGACGCTGCGCGACGCGGCGCTGATATCGTCGGCGCGCGCAGGCAGGGTGAGGGCGAAGAGGACGAGCAGCAGCGCGAGGAGGCGGGTCATGGCGGCGAACCTAGCCGCTGGCCGCGCGAAGACAAGCGGGAGTCTGCCCTAAATATGGGGGCTCCGCGATGCTGAGATAGCAGAAGGTAGCCGTGCGACCGAGCCAGTCGGTGCCGCGCGCGGGGCGGCCGGAAACGAAGGATGCGTCGATGGTCGCCATGCTGCCGGCTCCCAGGTTCGGTGGGAGAGTGGCGTATGACCATTGGAGTGTCAATGTTATAATACAGCAATACGATTATGGCGGTGAGTTGGGCTTCGGGTGTTAGCGGCAAGCCACCATATAAGCCCGTTCGTGTCGAGCGAAGTCGAGACACGCGAAGGCATGCGCTCCCCATGGGTGTCTCGACTTCGCTCGACACGAACGGAAATAGAGGACGTCCTCGAACCACCCCAAAACTTTGAACGCAAGCATCGGGACGCGCGCTCCGCCACACCCCGGCATAAGGGTCCCAACACACAGAAAGGACCCCACATGACCTATCGGATCACCGGGCTCGACCCCGACCCCTTCGCCCCCTATTTCGCGATGGACGACGCCGAACTCGCCGCCCATGGCGCCCGCCGCGTCACCGCAAGCGCCGACCGCGGCTTCCCGTGCCGCATCAGCCTCGACGATGCGCGCGCCGGCGAAATTCTCATCCTGCTCCATCACATCAGCCACGACGTCGATACGCCGTACCGCAGCGCCTATGCCATCTATGTCCGCCCGGGCGTCGAGGCGGCGACCTATGTCGACACCACCCCGCCGGTGTTCGAAGACCGCCCGCTCGCGCTGCGCGGTTTCGACGCCGATGGCATGCTGCGGGACGCGCGGCTCGCGGCGCCGGGCGAGGCCGATGGCGCGATCCGCGACCTTTTGGCGGGCGACACCATCGCCTATATCGACGCGCACAATGCCGCGCACGGCTGCTTCGCCGCGCGCATCGAGAGGAATTGACCATGGCGTTCGAGACCATGACCGACGACGAACGGTGGGAGGCGGTGCAGGCGCGCGACAAGGCGCAGGACGGCCGCTTCGTCACCGGGGTGCTCACCACCGGCATCTATTGCCGCCCGAGCTGCGCCGCGCGCCATCCGCTTCGGGAAAATGTCCGCTTCTTTCCCGACGGCGCCGCGGCGCGCGCGACGGGTCTCCGACCGTGCAAGCGCTGCCTGCCCGACGACGTCGCGCGCGACGAGGGCGCGGTGATCAGGGCGATCGCCGCGATCAAGGCGAGCGAGGAGCCGCTCGCGCTTGCCGATCTCGCTGCGCGCACCGGCTATTCGCCGACGCATTTCCAGCGCGTCTTCACCCGCCACACCGGGCTGTCGCCCGCCGCCTATGCCCGCGCGCTGCGCGAGGAACGCGCGCGGCAAGCCTTGAGCGAGGGCGGTCGGGTGACCGACGCGATCTACGACGCGGGCTTTTCGGGGCCGTCGCGCTTTTACGAGAATATGGAGGGACGCATGGGCATGACGGCTTCGGCGTGGATCAATGGCGGCAAGGGAGCGACGATCCATTGGGCGGTGGTGCCGACCAGCCTCGGCGCCATGCTCGTCGCGGCGACCGCCAAGGGCGTGTGCCGGCTGAGCTTCGCCGAAGGGCGCGAGGCGCTCGAAGAACGCTTCCCCGCCGCGAACCTGATCGAAGGCGGCGAGGAATTCGAAGCGCTGCTCAAACAGGTGGTCGATGCGGTCGAGGCGCCGGTTCATGGCTTCGACCATATCCCGATCGACGTGAAGGGCACCGCCTTCCAGGAAGCGGTGTGGCGCGAGCTGCGCAAGATTCGCGCGGGCGAAACGCGCAGCTATGCCGACATCGCCGCCGCGGTGGGCAAGCCCAGCGCGGTGCGCGCGGCGGGGAGCGCCAATGGCGCGAACAATGTCGCGGTGCTTATCCCGTGCCACCGCGTGGTGCGCAGCGATGGTTCGCTCGGCGGCTATGCCTATGGCCTGCCGATCAAGGACGAACTGCTGCGCCGCGAGGGTGCATCGGGGCAGCCACGCCTCGACGAATTTTGAGGAGGGCGGCCATGGAGAGCAAGCAAGCCGCGCTCGCCGTCTGGCGCGCCTTCGCGACGCGCGACGCGGCGACCATCCGCGCGGTGCTCACCGACGACGCCGAATGGCGCGCGCCGGTGCGCAACGCCACCGCGGTGGCGCTGGGCGTGACCGATCATATGATCGGCGCCGAGGCGATCACGCGCTTCATTCTCGACGATTATCCGCGGCTATTCAGCAACGGGATGCAGATCGAGCCGATTTCGCTGACCGCCGAGGGCGACCGCGTCGTCTTCGAACAGCGCCAGTGCGCGACGCTCTCCAATGGACGCGCCTATGCGCTCGACTATGTCTTCATCTTCGAGATGCAGGGGAGGCGCGTCCGCCGCATTCGCGAATATATGGACACGAAGAGCGGCCATGATCAGGTCTTCGGCGCGGCGCCCCCCGCAGCTATCGTCTGACGCGCCGACCATTATCGACGACAAGGGAGTTCCATCATGACCGATAAAGTCGCGCACTTCAAAGCGCTCCATGTCCGCGGCGACCCGCTGATCCTGATCAACATCTGGGATGCGGGCAGCGCGAAGGCGGTCGCCGCCGCGGGCGCCAAGGCGATCGCGACGGGCAGCTATGGCGTCGCTGGCGCGCAGGGCCGCGCCGACGGCGAGGATTTCCCGCTCGAGGATGCCTTCGAAAATCTGGCGCGCATCCTGTCGGTCACCGACCTCCCTGTCACCATCGACATGGAATCGGGCTACGGCGCCGATCCCGCCGCGGTCGGCATATCGGTCGGCCGGGCGCGCGCCGCGGGCGCGGCGGGGATCAACATGGAGGACCGGCTGCCCGGCGAGAATGCGCTGCTGCCGATCGCCGAGGCACAGGCGCGCTATCGCGCCGCCGCCGACACCGGGATTTTCGTCAACGCCCGCTGCGATACCTTTCGCGGCGCCGACGTCGCGGCGGACGGCGACGCGCTGGTCGCTGCGACGCTCGAACGCGGGCGCGCCTATGCCGATGCGGGGGCGGGGTCGCTGTTCGTGCCCTTCCTGCTCGACCCGAAATGCATCGGCGCGATCTGCGACGCCTCGCCGCTTCCGGTGAACATCCTGCGCGGCAAGGGCGGTCCGACGCACAAGGAACTCGCCGCGCTCGGCGTCGCGCGGATCAGCCATGGCCACCAGCCATGGGCGGCGGCGATGGCTTGGCTCGGCGGGCAGGCGGCGCAGGTGCTGGGCGGCGCCGAACCCGATTATTGAGGCGGATCGGTTGGCGCGGACGGTCAAATCCCACCAGCGTCAGACGAAACTATAAGGATCGATGTCGATCGCCAGGCGGGCCTTGCTGGGCCAGTCGATGCCGCCGACCCATTCGCGGATCGTGCCCTGCAGGTCGAAACTGCGCGGCGCGTGAAGCAACAGGCGAAAGCGGTGGCGCCCGCGCAGCATCGCGAGCGGGGCCGGCGCGGGGCCATAGACCGCAAGCCCATCGGCGACCGGCGCCTTTTCGCCCAGCCGCTTGGCGACGCCGCGCGCGACTTCGATGTCCTCCGACGAGATGACCAGCGCAGCGAAGCGTCCATAGGGCGGCGCGCCCGCAAACTTCCGGGCCGCGGCCTCGGCGGCGTAGAAACCGTCGCGGTCGTTGGCGACCAGCGCCGCCATCACCGGGGCGTCGGGCACACGCGTCTGGATCAGCACCTCGCCCGGCTTGACCCCGCGCCCCGCGCGCCCCGCGACCTGCGCGATCTGCTGGAAGGTCCGCTCCGACGCGCGGAGGTCGCCGCCGTCGAGCCCGAGGTCGGCGTCGACCACTCCGACGAGGGTGAGGTTGGGGAAATGATAGCCCTTGGTGACCAGCTGGGTCCCGATGATGATGTCGACGAGGCCGCCCTCTACGTTGCCCACGAACTCCGCCGCCTTGGCGGGCGACCAGAGCGTGTCCGAGGTGACGATCGCGACGCGCGCCTCGGGAAAGCGCAAAGCAACTTCGTCGGCGACGCGCTCGACCCCGGGGCCGCAGGCAACGAGGCTGTCCTCGTCCTCGCACTCGGGGCAAAGCCGCGGCGGCGGCATGACATGGCCGCAATGGTGGCAGGCGAGGCGGTGGACCAGCCGGTGCTCGACCATCCAGGCGGTGCAGTTCGGGCACTGGATGCGATGCCCGCAGGTGCGGCAGAGCGTCAGCGGCGCGAAGCCGCGGCGGTTGAGGAAGAGCAGGCTTTGCTCGCCCTTGTGTAATCGGTCAGCGAGTGCATCGACCAAAGGCGGCGCTAGCCAGGTCCCGCGGTCGGGCGGATCGTGGCGCATGTCGATCGCGGCTAGGTCGGGAAGGGTCGCGCCGCCGAAGCGCGCGGGCAGCCTGATATGGCGGTAGCGCCCCGCCTCGACCATCGCGAGGCTTTCGAGCGCGGGGGTGGCGCTCGCCAGCACGACGGGCAGCCCCTCGAAATGCCCGCGCATCACCGCGACGTCGCGCGCGTGATAATGGACGCCGTCCTCCTGCTTGAAGCTCGTCTCATGCGCCTCGTCGACGACGATCAGCCCGAGATCGGCATAGGGCAGGAACAAGGCCGAGCGCGCCCCGACGACGATCTTCGCCTCGCCATTGGCAATCGCATGCCAGGCGCGGCGGCGCTCGGTCGCGCGGAGGCCCGAGTGCCAGGGCACGGGTTCGCAGCCGAAGCGCGCGGCGAAGCGGGTGAGCATCGGTTCGGTGAGCGCGATCTCGGGGAGCAGCACGAGCGTCTGCCGCCCCGCTTCGACCGCGGCGGCGATCGCCTCCATATAGACTTCGGTCTTGCCCGACCCGGTGACGCCGTCGAGCAGCAGCGTCTCGAATTTCGCCGCGGTGACGGCCCCCCGAAGTTCGGCGGCCGCCGCGGTCTGTTCGTCCGACAGGTCGGGCGGCGCGAAGCTTGGGTCGGGCTCGGGATAGGGCGCGTCGGCCGACACGCTCACCGCCTCGAGCGCGCCGGCATTGACCAGCCCGCGGATCACGGCATCGCTGACCTCGGCGAGCGCCGCGAGTTCGCGCACCATGCCCTGGCGGTCGCCGATCTTTTCGAGCGCGACCGTACGTTGCGGCGTCATGCGCTTGGGGATGTCGCCGGTGGCGCGATATTCGACGATCGGGCGCCGCGCGTCCGAAAAGGCGGCGCCGGGCAGCACCATGCGCAGCACAGCGCCCGGCGGCGCGAGATAATAGTCGCTCGTCCATTCGACGAGACGGCGGAGCGGCGCGGGCACCGGCGGCACGGGCACGACCTCGTAGAGGTTGCGCAGGCGGTTGTCGCCGACCGCCTCGGGCGCGCCGAACGCGCTGTCCTCCCACACCACGCCGCCCATCTTGCGCGGGCCGAGCGGCGCGACGACGACGCTGCCGAGCGGCGCTTCGCTGCCATAGGGCACGCGATAGTCGAGCGGGCCGAGGGCGGCGGTCAGGAGGAGGACGCGGGCGCGGGTCATGGGACTGCGCAGGATATAGGGCGGCGGGTAAAATAGGAAAGCGGTCGAATAAGCCGTAGCCCCGGCGAAGGCGGGGGCCGCTGGCCGCCCGACGCAGCGCGGCCGTGTAAACCGATTGCGGCCCCCGCCTTCGCGGGGGCGACGGTCAGGTCGCCAGCGCCGGCTGCTTGACCGCCCGCTTCACCGGCTTCGGCCGCCGGAACCAGAAGCTCCACACGGCGAAGCTGCCGAGGAGCGTCATCGCGAGCCCCGAAATCGTCAGCAGGATCCGCCAGGTCCAGCCGCCGACCTTCGATGCGTGGATCGGGAAGGCCATGTTGAACGCCTGCGCGCCCGAGGGCAGCGCGAGCGCGTCGCGGGCGGCGAGCACCTCGCCCGTCGCGGCGTCGAACGCCATCGTGGTGCGGCCGTTGGGCAGCCATTCGGCGGGCTGCTTCATGCGCAGGCTGATCGGGTCGCCGGGCTTGCGGGGGAGGCTGAGGATGCGGAACTCGGCGTCGGGGAAGCGGCGCCGCGCTTCGGCCAGCATCGCGGCATAGTCGGGCTTCCCGGCTAGCAGGCCGCCCTTGTACTTTGGCGGCTCGAGCGCTCTCGCCGTCTCGGCGACCGGACCGAAGGGCGCGACCACGCCGAGCGCGAAGGGGCGGAAGATCATCATCGTGCCGGTGACGATCGAGATCAGCAGCAGCGGCGCGGCGATGATGCCGATATCGCGGTGGTGCCAGACGATCGACGGGCGGCTCATCCGCCTGGGCCAGAGGCGAAGCTGAAAGGTCTTCCGCGTCCGCCACCACAGGATCGCTCCCGAAATGACGAAGAACAGCCCGCAGAGCCCCGCGATGCCGATCACCCATTCGCCGCTGTCGCCGGCGAAGAGATGGTGGTGGAAATCGAAGATCCACAGCTCGGGCCGCTCCCACTGGCTCGCCCAGCGCGCCGCGATCTCGCCCGACTGGCTGGCATAGGCGCCGGCGCCTTCGCCGAAACGAAGCTGGTGCAGTCCGAAACGCTCGTCGGCATAGATGATGCCTTGCGCGCCGGGCATCGCCATCATCCGCTCGGTCGCCGCGGTGATGCTGGCTAGGTCGCCGCGCAGCGGATCGCCGCTGCCCGGCACGCCGATCCACAGATGCTCATAGAGCAGGATCGTGCCCGACAGCCCCATCAGCGCGAGCACGAGCCCGATGAGGCCGCCGGTCCAGCGGTGGAGCGTGTCGAGCAATGCCATCATCTAGAAACGATAATCCCATCCGAGCGTGAAGGTCCGGCCGCGGCCCGCAAAGTTGAACAGATTGTCGGTCGGCCGCTGGGTGTCGCTCGCGTAGCTGATATATTGCTTGTCGAACAGATTCTGCACCGCGAGGCTGATCCCGCCGATGCCGGTCTGATAACGGACGATGGCGTCGGTCAGCGCATAGCCTTTGAAATCATTGCGCGGGTCGCGCGCCGGGCCGTCGAAGCTGCGCGACAGATAGAATTGCGTCTGGACTCGCGCCGCCAGGGGGCCGCGACTATAGGCCGCGGCGAGGTTGAGCCGGTCGGGCGAGATATTCGCCCCATCGAGGTCGGTTTCGACCACGCCATCGCCGTCGTCGTCGAACTGGCCCAGGATGTGGGCATAGCCCGCCGAGAGTGTCAGCCCGTCGATGGGCATCCGGACCGCGAGGTTGATTTCCAGTCCCTCGATCTCGACCGGCTGGCGCTGGACGTCGAAAATCCCGTCGGGCCGCGCGATGAGCAGCTGGCCCTTCTTGCTCGACGACCAGAAATAGGTGGCGCTGGCGTCGAGCGGCCCGCGTTTCACTTCCAGCCCCAATTCCCGATTGTTCGAGATGATCGGCGAGATGTCGAGGAAATCGTCGATATCGACCCCGGGGGTCCGCACCGCCCGGGTGATGCGGCCGACGTCGGGGACGGTATAGCCCTCGGCATAGCTGGCATAGGCGCGGATGCCCTTGACCGGCTCGACGATCAGCCCGCCGTTCAGCAACAGGTCGGAAAAGGTCGGGCTGCCGCCCGCAACGAAGGTGCTGCCCGACGATGCCAGCGTCGTGAAATCGTCGATGGTGATTTTGACATTTTCATAGCGCGCGCCCCCGGCGAGGCGGACGACACCGCCCAGCAATTTCAGATTGGCCTGGCCGAAGGGCGCGAGGCTGCGAAAATCGGTGGGGGGCACCCACGAACGATCGGTAGCGATCAGCCTTTGTTCGGTCGTATCCCACAGCGCGTCGAAGCCCGCGATCAGCGTCAGCGCTTCGAATCCGGGCATTTCGCGTTCATAGCTGATCTTGCCGCCGAATTTGCGGCTGCGGTTCTGCGACTGGTCGAACAGCGTGCCGACGGGCGCGATCGATGCATCCTGGAACGTCGCGATCGGGGCGGGTTCGCCGCCGAAGGTGTCGCGGCTGCGGTTGAAAAAGAGCTGGCTGACGAAATTGCCGCCGCCCAGCTCGGGGTCGGTGAGCGAGAGCGCGACGCTTTCGGTGCGCCCGGTGGCGGGAACGCCCGGCGGCGTGCCGCGGCGCTGGCTGGTCGGCAGACCGGTCGCGCGGTTCCCCGCAACGACGATATAATCGCCGTCGCCCTTCAATTCGAAGCGGCTGGCGATGAGGTCGAGCCGCATCGTCTCGGTCACCGAATAGCCGAAACGGCCGAACAGCGAGAGCGTCTTCGAATCCTGGGTTTCGCCCTGGGTCAGGTTGATCCCGACCGGCCGCCCTTCGCCGTCGCGAAAGATGCCGCGGACTTCGTATGTCGCGCCGACGGTGGCGTCGAAGCGCCCGGCCTTATATTGGACGAGGCCGGCGGCCTTGCCGCCCATGCCTGCCTTGGAAAAATCATCGTCGGCCGTTCCCTGCACCAGCCCGCGGCCTGAAATGCCCTCGCGCGTCGGCGCGCCCACGGTGACCTGGTTGACGATGCCGCCGGTGCCGCCGATCCCCTGCAAGGCGTTCGAGCCGAAGATCAGCTCGACGCGGTCGACGAAGAAACCGTCGATGGTGAAGCCGTCGCGGCTGCCGTCGCGCAGCGGGGTCGATTGCGGGATGCCGTTGATCGCATAGAGCGGCGAGCGCCCGCGCAGCGTCTCGCCCGCGCCCGACAATTTCTGCCGCGTCGGGGAGAAGCTGGGGGTCAGCGTCGCGACGGCGTCGGTAATGGAGCCCGAGATCGCGATCTGCTGGTCCAGGCTGTCCTTGTCGATGATGTCGATGGTGAGCGGCAGCGCGCTCGGCGGCAGCGCGGTGCGCGCGGCGGTGACGATGATCGTGTCTTCGCCGCCGTCGGCATCGACCGGGGGCGCGTCCCGCGCGAATGCGGGCGCCGATAGCATGGTGCCGGTCAGCGCGGCGGCGAGCAATTTGCGATTCATTCTCAGCTCCTGTTGCCCCGCCGCTAGTGCGACACATTCGCAAAGGCAAGCAGTTTTGGGGATCGAGGGGATGAAGGGCGGTTGCGGGCGGGAGCAGCCAGGCCGACCTACAAATCCCGTTCGTGTCGGGCGCGGTCGAGACATCCATGGCGAGCGCGCGCCTTCGCGGCGTCTCGACTTCGCACGACACGAGCGGAAAATAGGGATGTCTTGAATCCACCCCAAAACCGGCATGCCGAAAAGGCGCTTTCCTATATTATCCGGCTGTGCCGGCCTGTTCGCGAATTCTTGCTTCGGCGGATGACGGTAGTCGCCGCCCAGACGTCTCGAGCGCAGCGCCAGGTCCAAACCGCGCGCGCATAGGACGGAACTTTCCCGAACTTTGCAAAGGGTGACGCCGCCCCCCGTTCCGCGCTATCACGCGGGCCATGCGGGAAAAGGAACTGCGCTTCGCCCTGATTTGCTACGGCGGCATCAGCCTGGCGGTCTATATGCACGGCGTCACCAAGGAGGTCTGGCGCCTCGCCGCGGCGTCGCGCGCCTTTCACGACGGCGGCGGGCAGCGCGGGTCGGGAGCTGTCTATCGCGACCTGCTCATCGCCCTCGCCGAGCGCAGCGGCACGCGGCTGCGCGTGCTGCCCGATATCGTCGCGGGGGCGAGCGCGGGGGGCATCAACGGGGTCTTCCTCGCGCGCGCTCTTGCGACCGGCCAGTCGCTCGATCCGCTGACCGAGCTGTGGCTGAAGGATGCCGACGTCGACAGCCTGCTCGACCCCGATGCACGCCCGCTGTCCCGCGCGACCAAATTCTGGGCCGTGCCGATCGCCGGCTGGATGATGAAGAAGCGCGGCAACGTCATCGACCGCACCGTGGGCGAGGGCGCGCAGGACGAGGTGCGCGCGAAGCTGTCGCGTTTCGTGCGGGCGCGCTGGTTCGAACCGCCCTTCGGCGGCGCGACCTTCTCGAACCTGCTGCTCGACGCCTTCGACGCGATGGAGGCGGGGCCGCAGGGGCCGCCGCTGGTGCCCGCCGGGCAGCCGGTCGATCTGTTCGTGTCGGTCACCGATTTCGCGGGGCATCGCGTACCTCTGTCGCTCAACAGCCCGCCGCGGGTGACCGAGGACGAGCATCGGCTCGTGCTGCATTTTCGCGCCGATGGCCGCTCGGGTAAGCCGCTCGACGACGTTCCGGGCCTCGCGGCCGCGGCGCGCGCGACCGCGAGTTTCCCGGGCGCCTTTCCGCCCTTCACATTGCGCGAGCTCGACGCCGTGCTCGAAAAGCGCGGCGTCGCCTGGCCCGGGCGCGACGCCTTCATCCGGACGCAGCTTCCCGCGGGCGGCGAGGGTGATCCCGCCGACCGTGTGCTCATCGACGGCTCGGTGCTCGCCAACGCGCCGTTCCGCCCTGCGATTTCCGCGCTCAAGCAGCGCCCCGCGCGGCGCGAGATCGACCGGCGCTTCATCTACATCGACCCCAAGCCCGATTACCGCGCGATCAGCATCGGCAAGCCTGGCGACGCCGCGGAGGGCGAGGCGGCGCGGCTGCCCGGTTTCCTTCCGACGATTCTCGGCGCAATGTCCGAAATCCCGCGCGAACAACCGATCCGCGACAATGTCGAGGCGATCGAGGGCATGTCGCGCCGCATCCGGCGCATGCAGCATATCGTCGACGCGATGAAGGTCGAGGTCGAGGAGCAGGTGGCGGCGCTGTTCGGCACGACCTTCTTCCTCGACACCCCCAACATCGCGCGCCTCGCCAAATGGCGCGCCAAGGCGCAGGAGGAAGCCGCCGCGCGCGCGGGCTTCGCCTTCTCGCCCTATGGTCATCTCAAGCTGTCGGCGATCGTCGAGGAACTGGTCGGCATCGTCGACCGGCTCGCCCCGCCCGAAGGGGACATTCACCGGGACATCCGCCGCCAGACCATCTGGGACGAGGTCCGCGTGCGCGGGCTCGACCGTATTTCGGGAAAACGCGGGGCGGGGGCCAGCAGCGATGCGGTCACCTTCTTCCGCATCCACGATCTCGGCTTCCGCGTCCGCCGCCTGCGCTTCCTCGCGCGCGAGCTCGACCGTGTCGTCGAGGCAAAGCGCGATGCGCGCGACCCCGCCTGCGACGCGATGCGCGACACCATCTACGCCGCGCTCGGCATGTATCTCGAGCGCGAGGGCGACAGCTGGTTCGCCGACCTGGACCTGCCCGCCGACGCCGATGCCGGACAATGGATCGAGGCGATCGGCGTGCGGCGCGACCTGATCGGCGCCGATGCCGCCGCCGACGCGCTGATCGCCGAGGGGCTGGGCGCTTTGCCCAAGGACGACCGGCGCGCGCTGCTGCTCGCCTATCTGGGCTATCCCTTCTACGACATCGCGACGCTGCCGCTGCTGCAGGGCGAGGGGTTCGACGAGTTCGATCCGATCAAGATCGACCGCATCTCGCCCTCCGACGCGACCGCGATCCGCACCGGGGGCGCCGCGGCAATGCTCAAGGGTATCGAGTTCAACGCCTTCGGCGCCTTCTTCAGCCGAGCCTACCGCGAGAACGATTATCTCTGGGGCCGCCTCCACGGTGCCGACCGGCTCATCGACATCGTCGCATCGAGCGTGACCGGCGACGGCGCGCTGGTCGGCGAGGAACTGGCCGCGATCAAGCGCCGGGCGTTCCACGCGATCCTAGACGAGGAGGAAGGTCGGCTGCCCAAGATCGCGGCGCTGATCGCCGAACTGAGGGGCGAGATCGGGCCGGCCTGACCCGCGTCAGTGCGAATGCGGCCCTTCGCCATGGTCGTGCTCGCCCATGACGTCGAGCGACCGGTCGGGCCGGTGCCCGCGGGGATGGCCCTTTTCGCTGTTGTATATCGACGCCACGAAAGCATCGGCGGGCATGAAGCCGCCCTTGACCTCATATTTCGCCGCGAGGTTCATCGCGATCACCTCGGCCTGCGTCCTGCCCGCCGCCTTGGCGCTTTCGACCGCGGCGATCACGTCGGCGAGCATCGCGCGATAGGCCGCGAGGTCGGCCCTGGTCGCGAGCGGGCCGTGGCCGGGGATGATCACGCTCCTCTCGTCGGCCAGCGCGAGCACCTTGTCGGCGGCGGCGACCACCCCATAGGCCGACCCGCCGCTGTCGAGGTCGATGAAGGGCAGGCTGACCTTGTGGAAAAACAGGTCGCCCATGTGAAAGACATTCGCCCCCTGCCAGTGCAGGATCGAATCGCCGTCGGTGTGTGCGTGCGGGGCGTGCATGACCTTGATCGTGTCGCCGTTGAGGTGGAGCGTGATCCCGTCGTGATAGGTGAGCACTGGCAGCGCCTGCTTCGGGCTCGGCGGCACCGGCTTCCCGCGCACGACCTGGTCCAACGCCATGCGCTCGCGGACATGGTCGTGCGCCATGATCATCGCGCCCGCCTTGCCGAAATTCTCGTTCCCGCCGCTATGGTCGCCGTGCCAGTGGGTGTTGATCAGCCATTTGGCGGGCGGCGCGCCGAGCGCCTTGATCGCGGCCTCGATCTTCGGGGTCAGCGGGGCATATTGGTCATCGACCAGGATCGTCCCGTCGGCGCCGTGGCTGACCGCGATATTGCCGCCGGCGCCGAACAGCACCGCGAGGCCGGGAGCGACGGCCTCGGTACGGATTTCGACCTTCGACCAGTCGGTCTGCGCGAGCGCGGGCAGCGGGCCGGCGAGCAGGGCCGAGGCGAAGAGGGCGGCGCGGATCATGGAGGGCCTTTCGCGGGACTATTCGGCGAGGTTAGCAGTGCGCGAGCAAAAGGGAAGACATTGCCGCCGCCTGTGTGCGCAGGTCCGGTTTCGGGCGGTTGCGGACACCCTAATCCTCCCTGTCGCGAAGCGATGGGGAGGGGGACCATGCGAAGCATGGTGGAGGGGCGGCGGCCTTAGACCGACGCTGATGGCATCGGCCCCTCCACCGCCCTCCGGACGGTCCCCCTCCCCACGACTTCGTCGCAGGGAGGATTAAGAGGGCCGTTCCCAACCCCAAAGACGACGCGTCAGCAGAAAGGTCGTAGCGGCAGGCGAGGGCAGGGATCAATCGGTCAGATCGTCCCACATATCCTTGATCTTCGAGAAGAAGCCCTGACTCGCGGGGCATTCGTCGCCGGTCTCGGTCTCGCGGAACTCGGCGAGCAATTCCTTCTGGCGCGCGCTGAGCTTCGTCGGGGTCTCGACGTCGATCTGGATGACGAGGTCGCCGTGGCCGCGGCCATTGAGCACCGGCATGCCCGCGCCGCGCTGGCGGAGCTGCTTTCCAGACTGGAGTCCCGCGGGGATGCTGATCTCGTGCTTCGTGCCGTCGAGCCCGGGGATTGTGATACAGCCGCCAAGCGCGGCAGTGGTGAAGCTGATCGGCGCGCGGGTGAACAGGGTCGTGCCCTCGCGCTCGAACAATTTGTGCCGCGCCAGGTGGAGGAAGATATAAAGGTCGCCCGGCGCTGCGCCGCGCGCGCCGCTCTCGCCCTCGCCCGAAAGGCGGATGCGCGTGCCCTCGTCGACCCCGGCGGGGATGTTCACGGTCAGCGTCTTGCGCCGGTCGACGCGGCCCTCGCCGTGACATGTATTGCACGGATCGGCGATAACCTCCCCCGATCCCTGGCACTGCGGGCAGGTGCGCTCGACCATGAAGAAGCCCTGCTGCGCGCGCACCTTGCCGTGGCCGGCGCAGGTGGTGCAGCGGTGCGTCGAGGTGCCGGGCTTGGCGCCCGATCCGCTGCACGCGTCGCAGCGCGCGGCGACGTCGACCTGGATCTCGCGGCTGATGCCGGTGAAGGCGTCCTCGAGCTTGATCTCCATGTCGTAGCGCAGGTCGGCGCCGCGCGCGGGGCCGCGCTGCTGGCGGCCGCCCCCGAAGGCCGAACCGAAGATCGATTCGAAGATGTCGCCGATGTCGCCGAAATCGGCGTTGCCGCCACCGAAGCCGCCCGCGCCGCCATTCACTCCGGCCTTGCCGAAGCGGTCATAGGCCGCGCGCTTTTGCGGGTCCTTCAGGCAGTCATAGGCTTCGCTGATGGCCTTGAAGCGCGCCTCGCTGTCGCCGCACCCCGGGTTCTTGTCGGGGTGGTATTTCATCGCGAGCTTGCGATAGCTCGCCTTCAGCGCCGCGTCGTCGGCGCCGCGATCGACTTCGAGCAGTTCGTAATAATCGATGTCGAGCGACATAAATATCATGCCCCCTCAGCCCCGCCGCGCTTTCGAGGCGCGGCGGGGAGAGTTTCTTACTTCTTGTCGTCTTCGACTTCCGAGAATTCGGCGTCGACGACATCTTCGTCGGCCTTGGTCTCGCCGGCGTCGGTGCTGGGGGACGCCGCGGCCTGCTGTTCCTTCTCGTAGATTGCCTGGCCGAGCTTCATCGCGACCTGCGCGAGTGCCTGGCTCTTTTCGGTCATCGCGGCGGGATCGCCGCCCTCGACCGCGGTCTTGGCCTCGGCGACCGCGGCTTCGATCTCGGACTTCAGCGCCTCGTCGACCTTGTCGCCATGCTCGCGCAGCTGGCTCTCGGTCGAGTGGATCAGGCTTTCGGCGTTGTTCTTCGCCTCGGCCGCCTCGCGGCGCTTCTTGTCCTCTTCGGCGAACTGCTCGGCGTCCTTGACCATCTGGTCGATGTCGGCGTCGCTGAGCCCGCCCGAGGCCTGGATCTTGATCTGCTGTTCCTTGCCGGTGCCCTTGTCCTTGGCATGGACCGACACGATGCCGTTGGCGTCAATGTCGAAGGTCACCTCGATCTGCGGCACGCCGCGCGGCGCCGGCGGGATGCCGACGAGGTCGAACTGGCCGAGCATCTTGTTGTCGGCGGCCATTTCGCGCTCGCCCTGGAACACGCGGATCGTCACCGCCGACTGGTTGTCGTCGGCGGTCGAATAGACCTGCGACTTCTTGGTCGGGATCGTGGTGTTGCGGTCGATCATGCGCGTGAACACGCCGCCCAGCGTCTCGATGCCGAGCGAGAGCGGCGTGACGTCGAGCAGCAGCACGTCCTTGACGTCGCCCTGGAGCACGCCTGCCTGGATCGCGGCGCCGATCGCGACGACTTCGTCGGGGTTCACGCCGGTGTGCGGTTCCTTGCCGAAGAAGTCCTTCACGACTTCGCGGACGCGCGGCATGCGCGTCATGCCGCCGACGAGCACGACTTCGTCGATCTCGCTCGCCGACACGCCGGCGTCCTTGATCGCCTTCTTGCACGGCTCGAGCGTGCGCTTGACGAGATCCTCGACCAGTTTCTCGAGGTCGGCGCGGGTGATCGTCTTGACGAGGTGCTTCGGCCCGTTGGCGTCGGCGGTGATGAAGGGCAGGTTGACCTCGGTCGTCGCGGCCGACGACAGCTCGATCTTCGCCTTTTCGGCAGCTTCCTTCAGGCGCTGGAGCGCGAGCTTGTCGCCGCGCAGGTCGATGCCTTCGTCCTTCTTGAAGGTGTCGGCGAGATATTCGACCAGCTTGGAGTCGAAATCCTCGCCGCCGAGGAAGGTGTCGCCGTTGGTCGACTTCACTTCGAACACGCCGTCGCCGACCTCGAGGATCGAGATGTCGAAGGTGCCGCCGCCGAGGTCATAGACCGCGATCGTCTTGTTCTCGGTCTTGTCGAGGCCATAGGCGAGCGCGGCCGCGGTCGGCTCGTTGATGATGCGCAGCACCTCAAGGCCCGCGATCTTGCCCGCGTCCTTGGTCGCCTGGCGCTGCGCGTCATTGAAGTAGGCGGGAACGGTGATCACCGCCTGTTCGACCTTTTCGCCCAGATAGGCCTCGGCGGTTTCCTTCATCTTCTGGAGGATATAGGCCGAGATCTGCGACGGCGAATAATCCTCGCCGCCCGCCTTGACCCACGCGTCGCCGTTCGAGCCCTTGGCGATGGTATAGGGGACCAGTTCCATGTCCTTCTTGGTCATGGGATCGTCGAAGCGGCGGCCGATCAGGCGCTTCACCGCAAAGATGGTGTTTTCGGGATTGGTGACCGCCTGGCGCTTCGCCGGCTGGCCGATCAGCCGTTCGCCGTCCTTCGCGAAGGCGACGATCGAAGGCGTGGTGCGCGTGCCTTCGACATTTTCGATAACCTTGGGCTTGCCGCCTTCCATCACCGCGACGCAGCTGTTCGTGGTGCCGAGGTCGATCCCGATCACTTTTGCCATTGAATATACGTCCTTGTTGCTTCTCCGGCGCCCTGAAAAGGCACGCCGTCCATGGGTTTGATGGGCGCGATATAGGTGCGCTAATCCTTGGCACAAGGACTCAATGGGCTTATCGGGAGTAGGAAAATTACGCCTGTTATGACCGGAGTCCGACCCATGAAGCCCATTGCCCGCCGCCTCTTCGCGCTGACCGCACTCGCCGCTGCTGCGCTCACCCTTTCGGCATGCGAGGAAAATCTGGGTAAAGGCCAGCCGCTCAACGTCGTCAGCGGGCATATCGTGATGGGCGCGACCCCCGACCGCCCCGCGGTCGGCTATTTCCGCGTCGAGGGCGGCCCGGTGCCCGTCGAGCTGGTCGCGGTGACCGCCGACCTCGCGCAGCGCGTCGAGATGCACGAAAGCGTCAGGGAAAACGGCGTGGTGACGATGAAGCCGCTGTTCCGCGCCGCCGTGCCCGCCAAGGGCGAGCTGATATTCAAGCAGGGCGGCAAGCATCTGATGATCTGGAACATCAATCCCGCCGCGGTGCGCGCGGGCAAGCTGCCGATGGCCTTCGTGTTCACCAACAACAACAACGAACGCATCCTGTTCGACATGCCGATCAAGCAGGCCTCGGCCGCGGGCGCCGACGGCAGCGCCGCGACCGCGCCCGCCGCGATGGACCATAGCGCCGAGCCGAAGAAGGCGGCCTCGGCGACGCCCGCCAAGGCCGCGGCAGCCCCGGCGGAGTCTGAAATGGACCATGCCGCGATGGGGCATGGCGAACCGGCGGACGCGGCGAAGAAATAAGCCCGACGTGCCGAGGGGCGGGGACCGCGACGGACGCCAGCTGACCGAGGGCGAGGTTGCGCTCGCGCGCAGCGTCTTCGGCGACGCGATCGACTATGATGCGGTGCGCGTGCGTCATCGCAAATGGATATTCTTCCAGCCGCGGCAGATCGTCATGGCGCCGATGGGGCATCTCCATTTCCACCCCCGCGGCGACGTCTATTGCGACGATTTCTCCTGCCCCGCGAAGGACGAGATCCGCGCCAAGGGGCTGTTCATTCACGAAATGACGCATGTCTGGCAGGCGCAGCAGCGCGGCCGCTGGTACCTCGTCCTGATGCGCCACCCCTTCGCGACCTATGACTACAGCCTCAAACCCGGCTGGCCGCTCCATCGCTACGGGCTCGAACAACAGGCCGAGATCGTGCGCCATTACTGGATGCTCAAGCAGGGCATGACGATCGGCGGCGCGCCCGATCTCGCCGCCTATCGCGCGATCCTGCCTGCCGAATGGAAGGCGGCATGAGCGATTTCGAATTCGTCTTTGCGCTCTACAGCCTGCTGCTCGGCCTCTCGATGGTCGAGCTGCTCGGCGGGCTCGGGCGCGCGATCGAGGCGCGCTTCGCCGCCGAGGCGACAAGCGAGCGTTTCGCGATCGGCTGGCTGACCCCGCTGCTCGCGGTGTTCGTGATGCTCGACCTCCTCTCCTTCTGGAGCGCCGCGTGGGTCGCGCGCGACGATATAGCGGTGTCGAACACGACGCTGATGGCGGTCGCGGGCTTTGCCAGCCTCTATTTCCTCGCGGCGCGGCTGGTCTTCCCCTCGCACCCCGAGGGCTTCGCCGATCTCGACGTCCATTATTTCCGCGTGCGGCGGATCGTGCTCGGGCTGCTGCTGATCCTGCTCGCGGCGCAGCTCGGCTATTATCTCGCGCAGCCCGACCTCGCCGCGAACCTCGCGCGTCCGCTCGCGTGGATCATGACTTTGATCCTCGTCGCGCTGATGGTCGCGGCGATGTGGGTCAAAAGTCCGCGGTGGAGCGCGCTGCTGCTCGCCGTGCTCGTCGCGCGCTATGTGGTGATTTACCTGCTATAGGGTCGCTCGACCCAAGGAGAATGCGATGCCCGAAATCCTCGACCGCTTCCGTTCCTCGACCTGGGGCTGGCTGCGCGGCACCCTGCTCGGCTGGCTGACGCTGCTGCTCTGCCTCGTCGGCGTGGGTTTCGTCATCATCGCGGCGATCTGGGTGCACAACCTCATGGTCACCTATGAGGTGACCGAGGACCGGCTGATCCTGCGCAAGGGGATTTTCGTGAAGAGCATCGACGAGATCGAGCTTTACCGCGTCAAGGACATCCGGCTGGACTTCACGCTCGTCAACCAATGGGCGGGGATCGGCACGATCAGCATCGACTCCTCCGACGAGACCACCCGCGAAGGTGCGCTGGTCATGCCCTACGTCGAGCGCGCGGCTGACCGGCGCGAGGAACTCCGCCGGCTGGTCGATACCGCGCGGCAGAAACGCCGCGTGCGCGAATTCGACGTCGCGAGCGACTTCCACTGAATTAGCGTCTAGCCAAGGGCACAGTGTTCGATCTATGTTCCACTCATGGATTTTGCCGCGCTGCTCTTCGCCCTTGCCGCCCTCGCGATCGGGGGGCTGATCGGCTGGCTCTTCGCGGGGCGGCAGGCGGGGGCGCTCAAGGCCGAGCGCGATAGCCTCAGCGAACGCCTCAAACTTGCCTTCACCGACCTCGCCGCCGAGGCAGAGGCGCGCAAGGCGGCCGACCTGCAACTCGCCGGTCTGGTCAGCGAACAGCGCGCGCGCGACGAAGCGCATGATGCACAGATCGCGCAATTGAAGGACGCGCAGGCCGCGCTCACCGCCCAGTTCCGCGAGGTCGGCCAGACGATGCTCGGCGAGGCGCAAAAGGCCTTTCTCGAACGCGCCGACGCGCGTTTCCGCCAGAGCGAGGAGAGCGCGGGGCAGAATCTTAGGGCGCTGCTCAATCCCGTGCACGAGCGCTTGCAGAAATATGAGGAGGCCGTCGGCAAGGTCGAGGCCGAGCGGCGCGACGCCTTCGGGCTGCTCCACGGCCAGATCGAATCGATGCGCGCGGGTACCGAACGCGTGTCGAGCGAAGCAGCGAAGCTGGTCAATGCGCTCCGCAACGCGCCCAAGGCGCGCGGGCGCTGGGGCGAACAGCAGCTCAGGAACGTGCTCGAAAGCTGCGGGCTCAGCGAACATGCGGATTTCCAGACCGAGGTCAGCGTGGCTGACGGCGACGGCGGGCGGCTGCGTCCCGACGTCGTGGTGCGCGTGCCCGGCGGGCAGAATCTGGTGATCGATGCCAAGGTCTCGCTCAACGCGTACCAAGACGCGTTCGGCGCGGTCGACGAGAGCGAAAAGGCCGCGCATCTCGCCGCGCACGCCGCGGCGATGAAGGCGCATGTCAACACGCTCGGCGCGAAGAGCTACTGGAACCAGTTCGACGACACGCCCGACTATGTCGTGATGTTCGTTCCCGGCGAGCATTTCCTCGCCGCCGCGCTCGACCATGACGCCGACCTCTGGGACTATGCTTTCGACCGCAAGGTACTGCTCGCGACCCCGACGAACCTCATCGCCATCGCGCGCACCGTCGCCGCGGTGTGGCGGCAGGAAAAGCTGGCGGGACAGGCGCGCGAGATCGCGGCACTCGGCAAGGAACTTTATGCGCGCATGTCGGTGATGGGCGCGCATATCGCGCGCGTCGGCAAGAATCTCGACCAGGCGACGGGGGCGTATAACGCCTTCGTCGGCAGTTTCGAAAGCCAGGTGCTGACGCAGGCGCGGCGTTTCGAGGCGCTAGATATCGAAACCGGCGACAAGGAGATCGCGGCGCTGCCGGTCGCCGAACAGACGGCGCGTCCGCTGGCGAAGCTCGCCAGCGCCCCCGCGGCGGTCAACGACGGGGAGTAGCGGCCAAACCCGATCCCGTTTGCCTCGAGCGAAGTCGAGATGCGTCCGACGCGGCGCCTGTGTCTCGACTACGCTCGACACGAACGGGGTTTGTGGGGTGGCCTCTTAGATGACCCGCTTGAGCACCGCCGTCTGCCCCTCTGCGCCGGTCAGGATCAGCGTGCCGTCGCTGGGGAAGCTCAAACTAACCGGCCCGCGGATCAGCGCGAAGAAGCTATTCTCCTGCGTCATGCCCGCGCCCGGGCACGCCATTTCGGTCGCCATCAGCGGCCCCGCGGTGAGCGTCTCGCCGTCGTGCTCGTAGCTGCCCGAAAAGCGGTTGCACCCTGCGCTGCCGCTGAGCCGCCCGGCGTCGAAGACCAGCGAGGTCGGCCGGTCCCTCGCCACCGCGACGCCGCCGATCGACACGAAGGACCAGCTGGTGCCCGCAAGCTCGGTGGGCGGCATGATGCCGCCGCCGCAGCCCTTCACCGTCTTGCCGTCGGCGGTCAGCATCACCGTATCGCGATAGCGGCGGTCGCTCATCCCGTCGCTGCATTCGCCATGCGTGATGTCGACCGTCAGCCGCGGCGTGACGTAGCGCTCGCCGTTGAACGACGGCCGCGCGCCGGGGTTGGGGACGAGGATTTTGGTGTCGCCATAGTCGCCGTCATAGTTGAGCAGCCCCGGCGTGATCTCGAGCGTCCAGCCGGGCTCGGTGCCCAGCGCGAAATAGCTCGCCGCAGGCGGCATGCCCGCGGTCTGCGGCGCTTCTGCCGCGGGAACGCAGGCGGCGAGGGCCAAGGCGGCGATTGAGCCGGCGAGTGTTAAAGGCTTGAGCATGCGAATCTCCTCAACCTCCGTTTGCATCGAGCGAAGTCGAGATGCGTCTGGCGCCATGCTGCGTGTCTCGACTTTGCTCGACACGAACGGAAGAGAGAAGGGTGTAGTTGCGCCGCGATGTCGCGCCGCTGAACGGCTAGTCCCGCCGCCGCTGGTTCAGCACCTCATACGCCATCACTGCCGCCGCGACCGCGGCGTTCAGGCTGTCGGCCTTGCCCATCATCGGCATTTTCACGCGCACATCGGCCGCCGCGGCATAGGCCTCGGGCATGCCCTGCGATTCGTTGCCGACGAGGATGAAGGTCGGCGCCGCATAGGCCACCGCCTGGTAATCGACCGTATCCGCGCCCAGCCAGGTCGCGACCAGCTGCCCCGCGCCGCCGCGCAGCCAGGGCAGGAATTCGTCCCATTCGGCCTGCACGAGGCGCTGGGTGAAGATCGCCCCCATGCTCGCGCGCACCGCCTCGACGCCATAGGGGTCGGTCACATCGCCGAGCAGGATCAGCCCGCCAGCGCCGACCGCGTCGCCGGTGCGCAGCATCGTGCCGAGGTTGCCCGGATCGCGCAGCCGCTCGGCGACCAGCCAGATCGGCGCCGCATGGCGGTCGAGATCTTCCAGCGCCGTCTTCGGTTCCTCGTAGATCGCGACGATCGCCTGCGCGTTCTCCTTGCCCGACAGCTTCGAGAGGATCGCGGGCGTCGTGTCGATCACCTCGCCGCCGCTCGCCAGCGTCGCGCTCGCCAGTGCCTGCGCCAGCGGATGCGCGGCGCCCTCGTCGGCGAGGAACAGCCACTTCGGCAACACCCCCGCCTCGCGCGCCTCGGTCGCGATGCGCAGCCCCTCGGCGAGGAACAGTCCCTCGGCGCGGCGATGCCTTTTCTCGCGCAGCAGCCGCATCCGCTTGACCAGCGGGTTGGAAAAACTCTCGATGCGGGAGCGGTGGCCCGTCTGGGTCATGCCGTCAATCCTCGCCGAAGCTGTCCTTGACCAGCCCGACCAGCTTGAGCAGCGCCGCGTCGGCGCCGTCGCCCTTGGTGTGGATCGTGATCGAATCGCCCTTGGCGGCGCCGAGCATCATCAGCCCCATGATCGAGGTGCCGTTGACCCGCGACCCGCCCTTTTCGACCTCGACCGACACGGTTTCGGGGAGGCGGCTGACGAAGGTCACGAATTTGGCGCTGGCGCGCGCGTGGAGGCCGCGCTGGTTGGTGATTTCTACCGTCTCGCTCGTCTCGTTCATGGACCGACCCCCAGCATTTCGGATGCGACGGAGATATATTTCTGCCCCGCCTCTTTCGCGGCGATCACCGCCGGGCGGAGTTCCATGGTCTTGCGTGCGCTTTCGAGGCGGATCAGCATCGGCAGGTTCACCCCCGCGATCACCTCGGTGTGCCCGGCCTCGAGCAGGCTGATCGCCAGGTTCGAGGGGGTGCCGCCGAACAGGTCGGTCAGCATGATCACGCCGCGGCCCTCGTCGACCTTGTGGATCGCGTCGGCGATTTCCTTGCGCCGCATTTCCATATTGTCGTTGGGGCCGATGCACACCGTCGCGATGGCGCGCTGCGGGCCGACGACATGCTCCATCGCGGTCACCATTTCCTCGGCGAGGCGGCCATGGGTCACCAATACCATTCCAAGAAGCGGCAATGCCTTGTCGGTGCCCATGCAGTCGAGACCCTTATACTTGGTTGCCGCCGGAAGCGGGAGACGCGGACGGGGGCTTGCCCTCAAGCCCATCTTGCGGGGCGGAGTCAAGGTTGCGGTGGGTCACGGTCGGTGCATGACCCGCCGCGCGCAGCGTCGCGGCCACGCGTTCGGCGACATGGACCGAGCGGTGGCGCCCGCCCGTGCAGCCGAAAGCGATGGTGACATAGCTCTTCCCCTCGGCGCGGTAGCGCGGGAGGAGCGCGAGCAGCAGCGCCTCTATCTGCGCCACCGTCGCCTCATAGGCGGGGTCGGCCATGACATAGGCGGCGACCGCGGGGTCGAGTCCGGTGCCGGGCTTGAGCACCGGGTCCCAATGCGGATTGCGCAGATAGCGCATGTCGAACACCAGGTCGGCGTTGCGCGGCAGCCCGCGTGCGAAGCCGAAGCTCAGCACGCTCAGCACCGGCTCGTCGGTTCCCGCTTCGCCGAAGCGCTGCCGCACCTCTTGCTGGAGGTCGTTGCTCGAATAATTGGTGGTGTCGATGACGTGCTGCGCCCAGCGGCGGAGCGGCTCCATGGTCTCGCGCTCGCGTGCGATGCCGTCGGCGGCGGGTCGGTCCTCGGCCATCGGGTGGCGGCGGCGCGTCTCGGAGAAGCGGCGTTCGAGTTCGGCGCCCGCGCAGTCGAGGAACAAGGTGTCAATGTTGCGCCCGCCCGCTTCGCGCAGTTCCTTCATCCGCCTGACCAGCGGCGCGGGCTTGAAGCCGCGGCTGCGGCTGTCGATGCCGATCGCAAGCGGACGGCTCTCGCGCCCCGGCCCCGCGGGCGCCGCAAGCAGGGCGTCGAGCAGCGCTGGGGGCAGATTGTCGACCACCTCCCAGCCCAGATCCTCGAGTACTTTCAGCACCGTCGACTTGCCCGCGCCCGACAGGCCGGTGACGAGCAGCAGGCGCTGGCCCTGGTCGCTCATCAGGTGCTGCCCAGCCGGTCGAGCGCCATCAGCACCTTGATCGGCGCCGACGCTTCGAACCCCGCGAGCAGCAGCGCGGGCAGCGAACGCCCGGCGACCATCTCGCTCTGGTTGGCCGGGGGCATGCGCTCGGGACGCTCGCTGAGCCGCACCGCGAGTGCGAGCGGGACCGGCGCGACGAAAGGCTGGTCGACGATGCCGACCCCGCGCACTTCCATCTTGCCCGCGAGGTTCGCGGGCGGGCGGCACCACAGGCGGCCGCGGTCGAACCAGATGTCGCAGCGGTCGTCAGCGACCAGCCGCGCGCCGCGATCAATCAGGCGCAGCGCCAGGTCGGACTTGCCCTGGCCCGACGCGCCGAGGATCAAGATGCCGCGGCTGCCCGCCGCGACGCAGCTGGCGTGGATATTGACGATATCGAGTGCGGTCCGGCGCGGCAGCATGGCCGAGAGGCTTACCGGCGTGTCAGCGACGGGGCAAGGTGATACCCGATCCTCCCTGCGGCGAAGCCGTGGGGAGGGGGACCGCTCGCGCAGCGAGTGGTGGAGGGGCCTTGCGGCGTTGGTGCAATCGCCCCTCCGTCAGCGGCTGAAGCCGCTGCCACCTCCCCATGGCTTCGCCACAGGGAGGATTAGCTCGTCTCGCCATTCCCCTCCGCCGCGGGCAGCGTGATCAGCAGGCTGGCGCCCGGTTTCCCGTCGTCGCGATCGCGCGCAGCGATATGGCCGTTGTGGCCCTCGACGATCGTGCGCGCGATCGCGAGGCCAAGGCCGCTGTGGCGGCCGAAGGCGCCGTCGGGGCGTTCGCTGTGGAAACGACGGAAAATGGCCTCGCGCTGCGCGGGTTCGATGCCGGGACCGTCGTCGTCGACCCCGATATGGACGTCGCTGCCCAGCCGCGTCGCGCGCATGCAGACCAGCCCGCCGGGGGGCGAGAAGCTGATCGCATTGTCGATGACATTGTCGATCACGCGCTCCAGCCGGTGGCCGTCACCCATGACCATCGTCGTGCCCTTGCGCGGGCGTGCAAAGGCGATGCGCGGCTGCGGTATGTCGCTGCCTTCGGCGCGCGCCGCGCGCGCGGCGAGCATCGATTCGATCATCAGCCCGACGTCGATCGGCTCGAAACTGGTGCGCGACAATTGCGCGTCGATGCGGCTCGCGTCGCTGATGTCGGTGACCAGCCGGTCGAGCCGCCTAACATCCTCGTCGGCGATGGCGAGCAATTGGGCGCGCTGCTCGTCGGTCTTGACGCGTCCCAGCCCCTCGATCGCCGAGCGCACCGAGGCGATCGGATTCTTGAGCTCGTGCGTCACGTCGGCGGCGAAATGCTCGCCCGCGTCGATGCGCTCCCTGAGGGCCTGCGTCATGTCGCTGAGGGCGCGCGCGAGCGTGCCGATCTCGTCGCGGCGGCTCGGCAGCCGCGGCACCACGACCTCGCGCGCGCGCCCCAGCCGCACGCGCACCGCGGCGCGCGCGAGCTTGCGCAGCGGGCGCACGATCGTGCGCGCCAGGAAGAGCGACAGCAGCACCGAGGCGAGCAGCACCACCGCGACGACGACGGCGAGGCGGAAGCGCTCGGCGCGCACGGTGCGCGTGATGTCGCGCGCGTTCAGCGTCATCAGCATCACCTGCGGCGTGTCGAGATCGACGACGCGCGTCGCGCTGAGCAACGGCGTGCGCTCGCGGGCGTAGCGGAAACGTGTCGTTCCCGTGCCGCTCGTCAGCGTCGCGGCGACCTCGGGCCAGGATTCGGCGCGGTCGACCGCGGGCTCCTCGAAATCGGGATAGTTGGGCGCGCCGACGATCCAGTCGATGCCGCGGTCCATCGCGCGCGCCGCGTCGCGCTTCCACGGCTGGATATTGGGATCGCGCAACGTGTAGGTCGGCGGCCCATGGTCGAAACTGTCGTAGCTGCGGGCGCCATCGCGACCATAGAAGCGCAGCCGCGATTCGGTCGTGCGGGTGAAGGCGTCGATCAGCCGCTGGCGCTGGTCGGGGCGCGCTGCCTCGAGCGCGTCGTCAAGCATCGCGAGCTGTTCCTCCATTACCCCGATGCGGGTGTCGACCAGCCGGCTGCGATAGGTGTCGAGATAGAAGAAGCCCCCCGCGAGCAGCGCGATCGCGAGGATATTGACCGCCAGGATGCGCGTTGTCAGCGACCAGCGCGCCGACCAGACGAGCGGCTGGTCTTCGGCGTCTCGTGCGGGATCAACCTTCGTCGGCAAAGCGGTATCCGGCCCCGTAAAGTGTTGCGATCGCGTCGAAATCGGGGTCGACCTCGCGGAACTTGCGGCGCAGGCGCTTGATGTGGCTGTCGATCGTGCGGTCGTCGATATAGACGTCGTCCTGATAGGCGGCGTCCATCAGCTGGTTGCGGCTGCGTACGATGCCCGGGCGGCTCGCCAGCGTTTCGAGGATCAGGAATTCGGTGACGGTAAGGGTTACGTCCTTGCCGTCCCACTCGACCTTGTGCCGCGCGGGATCCATGCTGAGACGTCCGCGGGTGATGGGGTCGGCAACGGGTTCGTCTTCATCGCCGGGCGCATTTTTGTTGAGTTCGACGCGGCGCAATATCGCGCGGATGCGCGCGATCACCAGGCGCTGGGAGAAGGGCTTGGCGATATAGTCGTCGGCGCCCATCGCGAGCCCCAAAGCCTCGTCGATCTCGTCGTCCTTGCTGGTCAGGAAGATCACCGGCAGCTGGCTCTTTTCGCGAAGGCGCCGCAGCAGTTCGAGCCCGTCCATCCGCGGCATCTTGATGTCGAAGACGGCCAGGTCGGGCGGATTGTCGATCAGCGGCTTCAGCGCCGCCTCGCCGTCCGAATAGACGCGCGTGACGAAGCCCTCGGCCTGGAGCGCGATCGACAGCGATTGCAGGATGTTGCGGTCGTCGTCGACCAGCGCGATGGTTGCCGTCATGCTCTTTCCATTTGGGGCGGACGCCCCGGCAACTAGCCGATGTGCCGTCCCGTCACAACATCGCGCACCTGCCCCGGTTCCCTTAGGGCGCGGGCGCCGAACCCGCCTTTAATCTTTTGACCTCTTCCTCCAACCCCGCTAACGCGACCGCAATTTCGGAATTCGACGTCCCGTCGGCACCCATGTTCATGCGGGCCCAGCGCTTTCGCTTGGCATGCGCTGCATAGGTATGCAAAGGCGGACGAAAATTTGGGAAAGGCTTGAGTCATGACGGATGTGGTGATCGGTTCGACGACCGTGAAAACGGCGGCGGAAGTGGCCGAAAACTGGGGCACGGCGCGGCTGATCGAGGAAGCCGTCCGCCAGGGCGAAGGCCGACTCGCCAAGGACGGCCCGCTCGTCGTCGCGACGGGCAAGCACACCGGCCGTTCGGCAAAGGACAAGTTCATCGTCCAAGACGACGAGACGCAGGGCACCATCTGGTGGGGCAAGACCAACGTGGCGATGACGCCGGCGCATTTCGCTGCGCTCAAGGCCGACTTTCTTGCGCATCTGGCCGAGCGCCCGCGCCTCTATCGCCAGCAGCTGTTCGGCGGTTCGCAGCCCGAACATCGCGTCGCGGTGCAGGTCGTCACCGAATTCGCCTGGCACAGCCAGTTCATCCGCACCCTGCTCTGCCGTCCGACCGATGCGGAGCTAGCGGCGTTTGCGGCCGAATATACGATCCTCGACCTGCCGAGCTTCCGCGCCGACCCGGCGAAGCATGGCACGCGCACCGAAACGGTGATCGCGGTCAATTTCAGCGAGAAGCTGATCCTGATCGGCGGCACGCAATATGCCGGCGAGATGAAGAAGTCGGTGTTCGGCATCCTCAATTACCTGCTCCCGGTGAAGGGCGTGATGCCGATGCATTGCTCGGCGAACATCGGCCCGAACGGCGACACCGCGGTCTTCTTCGGCCTGTCGGGCACCGGCAAGACCACCTTGTCGGCCGACGCTTCGCGCACGCTGATCGGCGACGACGAGCATGGATGGTCGGACACCGCGGTCTTCAATTTCGAAGGCGGCTGCTACGCCAAGATGATCCGCCTCTCGCCCGAGGCCGAGCCCGAAATCTATGCGACGACGAAGCGCTTCGGTACGGTACTCGAAAATGTCGTGATGGACGACGAGACGCGCGAACTCGATTTCGACGACGCGAGCCTCGCCGAGAACAGCCGCGGCAGCTACCCGATCGACTTCATTCCGAACACGTCGGAACACAATATGGGTCCGGTGCCGCAGAACATCATCATGCTCACCGCCGATGCCTATGGCGTTTTGCCCCCGATCGCGAAGCTGACCCCCGACCAGGCAATGTACCATTTCCTGTCGGGCTACACCGCGCGCGTCGCCGGCACGGAGATCGGCGTGACCGAGCCCGAGGCAACCTTCTCGACCTGCTTCGGCGCGCCCTTCATGCCGCGCCACCCGTCGGTCTACGGCAACCTCCTCAAGGAGCGCATCGCCAGGGGCGGCGTCCAGTGCTGGCTGGTCAACACCGGCTGGACCGGCGGCATGGCGACGATGGACGGCATCAAGCGCATGCCGATCAAGGCGACCCGCGCTTTGCTCAACGCCGCGCTCGACGGCAGCCTGAACGATGCCGAATTCCGCAAGGACCCGAATTTTGGCTTCCAGGTGCCCGTCGCGGTGCCTGGTGTCGATTCGGCGCTCCTCGACCCGCGCGAGGCTTGGGCCGACAAGGCGGCCTACGACCGCACCGCGCAAACGCTCGTCGGCCAGTTCATCGACAATTTCGCGCAATTTGCGGACCATGTCGACGAAGGCGTCCGCCAGGCCGCGCCGCAGGCGGCCGTCGCAGCATAATCTCCCCCGGTTTCTCCGGGTGGCCATTCACCCGGAAGGACCGGAATGATGACTACCGAATATTCGCCCCGCTTGTTCGCCGGCGACAATGAAATCCGCGCGATCGGCGAGGGGCTGCTCGCGCGCACCCTGCCACGCGAAGCCTGGACGCACGAAGCGCACCTCGGTGCCTGCCTCTGGCTGCTCAGCGAGCGCCCCGACGTCGATGTCGACGCCGAGATCGCCACGATCATCAGCCGCTTCAACGAAAGCGTCGGCGGGGTGAACGACGACCATGGCGGCTATCACGACAGCATCACCCGCGCCTATGTCGCCGGGGTGCGGCATTTCCTGTCCGAAACGACCGAGACGGGGCTGCTGGCGCGCGTCAACGCGATGCTGACGTCCGACGTCGGCCGCCGCGACTGGCCGCTGCGCTTCTACAGCCGCGAGCTGCTGTTTTCGGTTTCGGCGCGGCGGGGCTTCGTCGACCCCGACCTGGCCCCCCTGCCGGCCTAGAGCGTCATCCCCGGCGTCCAGCCGCTCTCCGCAAGGAAGGCGTCCGGGTCCTTCATCTCGATGATCGCCCTGATCGCTGCCTGCTTGTCGGGGTTGCGGTGATAATAGGCCTTCGCGACGCGGTAGCCGACCCAATAGCCGAGGTCGCCCGGCCAGTCGGCGGTGCCGAGCTGGTTGTAGACCCAGCGCGAATCACTCGCCTTGCCGTCTTTTTCGGCGAGAAAGGCCGTCTCGATCTGGGCTTCGCGCCCCGCCGCCCAGCGGTGCAGATGGGTGTAGGCGACCGATCCGCCGATCTGTTCGGCAACGAATTCGGCGGCGCCCTCGACGAGCGCGGCGTGCAGCACGGTGTCGCTGTCGCTTTCGACCTGTGCCAACGGCTGCTGGGCATGGACATATTCGTGCGCGATCACATGGACGAAGCGATCCTCGTCGTCGGTTTCGAAGAATTTCGCCGCGCAGAGCGCCTCGAGCGAGACATAGAGCCCCTTGCCATTGGCCGCCGCGACCGGCGTGCCGCGGCTGATTGCGATGGTGATCGGCGGGAAGATCGCCGGGTGATAAAGCGCCGCCAGCCGGTCGGCCGCGGCGGTCAACCGGCGGCGGACATTGCCGAGCGTCGCGGCGCAGCCCCGCGCGTCGGCAAAGAGCTGGGGTTTTTCGCGCAGAGCCTTTGCGACGCGTTCGGGCGTGATCCGGCGCATGACCATGAACTCTTCGAGCCCCGGCGATGCATCGGCGAGATAGCGCGCGGCGAGCGCATCGGGATCGGCGGCGAGCGCGGGGTCGTCGTACAGCGCATAGAATCGCTCGACATCGCTCGTCACGATCTGGACGCGCGGCGGGGAATTTTCGGTCGTGCCGGGCGCGGCCATCAGGAGCGCCCCCAGCGCGGTCGCCAGGAAACGCATCAGCCCTTCGCGCTCTTCACATATTCGGCGACATTCTGCGCCAGCACGTCGAGCGGCACGTTGCCGCCCTTGACCACGACATCGTCGAAATCGCGGAGGTCATATTTCGCGCCCAGCGCCTTTTGCGCCAGTCCGCGCTGCCGCACGATCTCGCTGTGCCCGACCTTGTAGCCGCACGCCTGACCGGCCCAGCTGCAATAGCGGTCGATCTCACTCGCGACCTCGAGCGGGTTCGAGCCATTCTCCTTGACGAAAAACTCGACCCCCTGCTCGCGCGTCCAGCGCTTGGCGTGCAGCCCGGTATCGACGACGAGGCGGCACGCGCGAAAGGCGAGCGACTGGAGATAGCCCAAGCGCCCGACTTCGAAATCGTCGTAGAGGCCAAGCTCGTCGGCGAGCTGTTCTGCGTACAAGGCCCACCCTTCCGAATAGGCGTTGAACGCCAGCATCGTGCGGATCAGCGGCATCGCATGCGCATATTCGCCCTGCCAGGCATGGCCCGGGATCGCCTCGTGCATTGTGAGGTCGGGCAGCGAATATTTGCTGTGCAGCTCGGTGGTGCGCAAATTGATCCAGAAGCGCCCCGGGATGCTGCCGTCGATCGATCCCGCGCCGCCATAGGCCGCCGGCGCGCCGGGCTCTTCGGCGAGCGGGAGCCGCTTTACCTCGACATTGCCCTTCACGAGCGTGCGGAAGGCGCGCGGCAGCTCGGCGCGGATCTTGCCGAGCCAGGTCTGGATATAGGCGACGATCTCGGCGCGGCCGGCGTCATTGTCGGGGAATTTGTACTTCGGATCCTTGGCGAGTGCGTTCATGCGGTCGCCGACCGAGCCCTCGGTATAGCCGATTTTCCTCAGGATTGGGTCCATCTGGCCGTGCAGCGCGGCGAGTTCCTCGCGCCCCATCGCATGGACCTCGTCGGGGGTCATGCGCGTCGTCGTCGAGGCGCGGAGGCCCCAGGCATACCATTCGTCGCCCCCCGGGCGCGCCCATAGGCCGGCGTCCATCGTCGCCTTGGGACGCTGCGCCTTCAGTTCGGCGAGCTGGCGTTCGAGCGCCGCGGCGACGGGGCCCTGGACGATCTTCGCCGAGCGTGCATTCCAGTCGCCCGCGATCTTCGCTTCGCCGGTGCGGCGGACGAGGCTCTCGACCATCGACCCGCCGGCCCTGGCGTCGGCCAGGCTCGCTTCCATCTGCTTGACCGCCTTGTCGATCAGGAAGGCGGGGGCGATCAGCCCCATGCCGCCCGCCGCCTTCAGCCGCTCCGTCTCGCCGTCGAGCACGCCGGGGAAGGCGTTGAGGCGCGAGAGGTAAGCCTCGGCATCGGCGGCATTCTTCACCGGATGATCGCTGTCGAGGAACTTCGGGATGTCGAGATAGGCGCCGACATTCTGGATCACCACGTAAGGCGTGTTGCGCCAGCCGCCGACCGCGACGTCGCCATAGGGTAGGGCAAAGCCGTCGAGCGCGACGCTGTACGCGCTGTCGACGACTGCCAGGCTGGTGCGCGTCTTATGGTCGAGCCCGCTCTTGTCGAAGGCGCGAACGCGCGCGACATCGGCCTTCAGTGTCTCGGCGAGCGCCTTGATCCCCGCCGCCGAGCGGTCACCGAGCTTGCCGCGTTCGGCGGCGCGGTCGCCGGTGTCGATGCCGAGCGAGGTCGCGCCCTCGGGCGACTGCGCGAGCAGATTGTCGGCGATCGACTGGAGCAACGCATCGGCGGGGCTGGTGCGCGGACCGGTCACGATCGTCTCGGCGACGGCCGGGCCGGCAACGGCGAGGGTCGCGGTACCGGCGCCGAGCGCGGCGAGCGTCCGGCGGCGACTGATCGGGGTGGAAAGCGGATTGGACACTGGCGGCTCCCTTGCGCGACTTGTTTCGATTGAAACCTGTCTAGGCGGCGCCGCCCGCCGGTCAACGAAAAGGGGCCGGGAAAGCATCGGCTTGCCCGGCCCCGGTCGAAAATTATCGCGCGTCGGTCAGTCGGTGAGGTCGGCGGGCACGGTGCCGCCGTTCGCCGCCAGCTCGCGCATCACCGCCTTGTGCAGCCAGATGTTCATCTCGGCGCTGCCGTCGAGGTCGCCGGTGTACCCCAGCTCGGTCGCGAGCTCCTTGCGGTTGGCGAGGCTCGGGTCGATGTCGAGCAATTTCATCAGGTCGACGATCGAGGTGCGCCAGTTGAGTGCCTGCCCGGCGTTCGCGGCCTGTGCCGACAGGATTGCCTCCACATCGACCTCGCTGATCGCGACCGGCGCGGCGGGGACGGGCTGCGGCGCGGCGGGCGCGGCGGTCGTCGCCGGGGCGGCGGGAGCGGGCGTCGCGGCCTCCGCCTTTTTGCCGAAAATCGCGTCCTTGATCTTGCTGAAAATACCCATGGTGATGCTCCCACATTGATGCGGCAGTACGGAGTCGCACGCCCGCAGACTAGGCTTGGGCATCGGGAGATGACAGCTCAATGAACGGCTCGTCCCCCGCCCGCGCGCTGCTATGATAACCCCCGGCGCCGCCTTTCGATCCGGGCGCGTGTATGGGAGCATAACATCATGAATCTGACCGATATCCTGAGCCAGGCCGGCGGTATCGAATCGATGGCCAAGGACCTCGGCATCCCGTCGGCGATGGCGAAACAGGGCGCCGAGGCGCTGCTCCCCGCGATCCTCGGCGGCTTCAAGAAGCAGGCACAGGGCAGCGGCGGCGTCGAGGGCCTCGGCGGGCTGCTCGGCCAGCTCGGCGGCGGCGGATTGCTCGACGCGGTGCTCGGGCCGCAGCCGACCCCGGTCGAGGCGGGCAACGATGTGCTCGGGCAGATTTTCGGGACCAAGGAGGTCAGCCGCAGCGTCGCGGGCGATGCCGCGGCCAAGACCGGCATCGATGCCGGGACGCTCAAGAAGATGCTGCCGATCCTCGCGATGCTCGTCGCGGGCTATATGGCGAAGCAGGGCGGTGGCGAAGGCGGCGGCCTCGGCGGCATGCTCGGCAATGTGCTCGGCGGCGCGGTCGGCGGCGGCGCGGCCCCGGCGAGCGACGGCGGCATGCTCGGCGGGCTCGGCAAGCTCATCGACATAGACGGCGACGGCAATCCGCTCGACGATATTCTTGGCGGGCTGGGGAAATTGCGGGGGTAAATGGAAATCCCCTCCCGCAAGCGGGAGGGGAGACCATCAAGCCGCCAGCAGCCGCAGCTCCTGGCGGAAATCCTCGTCCACCCCGATGCGGTCGCGCATCGGGGTGACGGCGCCGTCGTCGGCGTCGCCCTCCTCGAAGAGCGCGCAATCGGCCTCGCCGCCGCGCGCGAGGCTGTAGCGCCTGGTGACCGCCCCGGTGGGCTTGAAGCCCAGCTTGCGCAGCACCGCGCCCGACGCGGGATTGTCGAGGAAATGGCCCGCCGACAGCCGGGGCAGGCGCATCGCGCGCGCGATGCGCACCAGCTGGCGCCCCGCCTCGGTCGCGAAGCCCAGCCCCCAATAGGGGCGCGCGATCCAGTAACCCATTTCGAGACCACCTTCGGGTGCGGGCGAAATGCCGCAGCCGCCGACGAGGCGCGGCGCCCCGCCGGTGCGGCTGAAGATCAGGAAGCGCGGCTCGGCGGGGTTGAGCGGCTTGGCGAGAAATTCCATCGCCTGCGCCTCATGATAGGGCCAGGGCGCGGTCGCGAGGTTGCGGACCACGCTCTCCTCGCCGATCGCCTGCGCCAGCGCGGGGGCATCTTCGATCCAGCCGGGCCGCAGCAGCAGTCTTTCGGTACGCGCGAACATAGTTTGTCACTCCCAATTGCCTGTCGCCGTGGCGCCCTATGGTGACGCTTTGACGACAGTTCATGTGCGAGGGAGATGATCGGCCCGATTTTCGCGCTCGTTTGCCAAGTGATGGAGAACGGGCAAGAAAAAAGGGAGATCGGGGGTGACCCGTCTCCCTCGTTTCGAACCTTGTTTCCGCTTGGGTAGCGGAAAGGACAGCTCCGGGTCATCCCTTGGGACGACCCGTCAGCGATCGTCCTATTCTGCGGCCTCGGCCATCATGTCGACCGACACATATTTGCGGCCGAGCTTGCCGTCGTGGAATCGCACGCGGCCATCGGCGGTGGCGAACAGGGTGTGGTCCTTGCCCATGCCGACGTTGACGCCCGGGTACACCTTGGTCCCGCGCTGGCGCACGATAATATTGCCGCCGATCACTTCCTGACCGCCGAACTTCTTCACGCCAAGGCGACGGCCGGCTGAGTCGCGGCCGTTGCGCGAAGAACCGCCTGCTTTCTTATGTGCCATGACTGATGCTCCTTAATTCGTTCGAGAGGCCGAGCCGCGTTGCCGCGCTCAGGCGTCCTTCTTGGGGGCTGCCTTCTTGGCAGCGGGCTTCTTTTCGGTTTCGGCCTTGGGCGCAGCGGCCTTCTTCGGCGCAGCAGCCTTCTTCTCGGCGGCGGGGGCAGCGGCCTTGGCTTCGGTTGCCGGGGCAGCGTCTTCCTTCGGCGCGGCTTCCTTCTTCGGGGCGGCCTTTTTGGCTTCGCCGACGGCGAGGATGCGCAGCAGCGTCAGCGACTGGCGGTGACCGTTGCGGCGGCGATAGTTGTGCCGGCGGCGCTTCTTGAAGACGATGACCTTTTCGCCGCGCGTCTGCGCGATGATCTCGGCCGAGACGGTGAGGCCCTTGGCGTCCTTCACCTCGCCGCCGTCGCCGGCCAGCAGGATGTCGCCCAGCGACACAGTGTCACCTGCTTCACCCTCGATCTTTTCGACGGCGATCTTGTCTCCAGCGGCGACGCGATACTGCTTGCCGCCCGTGCGCACGATTGCGAACATGGTCTTCCATCCAATCAGAAACTAAAACACCCGCGCTGCCAGTCACCCGCCGAAGCAGGCGATTTTTCCGGCATGCGGGAAAGTCAGGCCCACTAGCGAGCGCGGGTCGAGCTGTCAACCGCATATTTCCGCGCTTTTGCGGCTTTTTGCGGCTTGCGCCCGATTCGCGTGCGCACCGCCGATTCGGCGCTTGCTGGACCGGCCTGCCGCCCATATCAGAGGGGGCAATGAAGCGCATCGTTCTTTTGCTGCCCGCGGCGCTCGCCGTCTCGCTGTCGCTATCGGCCTGCGCCGCCGCGCAGACCCGCGACGGGCCTTCGCTCGCCAAGCGCCCGGTTGAGGGGCGGCTGAACGTAGCGCCGCCCGCGGTCGTCGTGCCGCCACCGGGGCCGCTGCCCGCCGACCTCGCGGGGCGCCTCGCGCGCTGGGACGCCGACGGCAGCGCCGCGCAGCAGGCCTTCGCCGCCGAGCGCGACCCCACGGTCGCGCTGGTCACCGCCGCCGCCGGCGCGCCGGTCGCGAGCGAAGCCTGGGTTGTCGCGCAGCAGGCAATCTCGCGCCTCGTCGCGGCGCGCGCGCCGATCACCGCCGCGCTTGCGGATATCGACCGGCTCTATGTCGAGCGCACGACCGAGGAAGCGATCGACGGCCTCCCTGACATCTACGCGCTGCGCGAACGGCTGGCTGAGACGGTGGCGGCGCAGGACGCGGTGATCGAGGCGCTGAGCAAGCAGCTGCCGGGGGAGTAGGAAAGCAGCGTCGCCCCCGCGAAGGCGGGGGCCGCAATCGGCCTTGCTCTTCGTCGCTTTGTACACCGCCAGCGGCCCCCCCCCCCCCCCCCCCGCCTTCGCGGGGGCGACGTTCTACTAATTCAACCCATGCTTCTTCAGCGCGTGACGGATCTGGTCGTAACTCAGCCCCAGCGCCTCGGCCGCGATTTTCTGGTTGAAGCGGCAACGCGCCATGGTGTCGGCCAATATCTGCTTTTCATAGGCATCGACCGTCGCGCGCAGATCGCTCACCGGCCCTGAAGGCGGCGCGACCGGGGGAGGCGCCTGCGCCGCCCCGCTCTCCGGCTCGGCCCTCGTTTCGACCTTGGCCGCGGGCTTCCGCACGGCCGGCTGCCACGGGCTCGCAAAGGGATCGAAGCTCAGCGCATCGACCGGCTTCGACGGATCGGCCCAGCGATAGATGGCGCGCTCGATCACGTTGCGCAGCTCGCGAACATTGCCCGGCCAGTCGTGCCCTTCCATCGCCGCGAGCGCGCGCGGGCCGAAACCCGGCCATTCGTCCCAGCCGAGCACCGCGGCCATGCGCGTGCCAAAATAAGTGGCGAGCACCTCGATATCGCCCTCGCGCGCGCGCAGCGGGGGCAGGGTGATGACCTCGAACGACAGCCGGTCGAGCAAGTCGGCGCGGAACCTGTTGTCATCGACCAGCGCGGGCAGATGCTCGTTGGTCGCCGCGACGATGCGCACGTCGACACGGATCGGGCGCGACGAGCCGACGCGCGTCACCTCGCCATATTCGACCGCGCGCAGCAGGCGCTCCTGCGCGCCCATCGACATCGTCGCCAGCTCGTCGAGGAACAAGGTGCCGCCATCGGCCTCCTCGAAGCGCCCCGCGCGCGTCCGCGTCGCCCCGGTGAAGGCGCCCGCCTCGTGCCCGAACAATTCGCTCTCGATCAAAGTCTCGGGCATCGCGGCGCAGTTCATGATCACATAGGGCTTGTCCCAGCGCGCCGACAGCCGGTGCAGGCGCTCGGCGATCAGTTCCTTGCCCGTGCCGCGCTCGCCGATCACCAGCACCGGGCGGTCGAGCAGCGCCGCCTGGCTCGCGCGGTCGACGGCGTCCTGGAAGGCGGCCGACTGGCCGATGAATTGCGTTTCGCGCTCCATTCCCAATGATTGGCAAATTTTCCCGCTGTTTGGCAAGAGAAATTGCCCACCGAAGCGATTCCACTGTTAAGTTAGGCTGTTTTCAGCCGATTCCGGCAATTGGCACGCCCCCTGCATAGTGTCTTGCGAACCGGCGCACCGCGCACCGGTGCAGCGAAAAAGGGACGAACGACCATGAAGACGATTTTTGCCCAGGCCACCACCTTCGCGCTCAGCGCGGCCGGCGCTCTGGCGATCCTCGTCGGCGTGATCGACCAGCCCAAAGTCGCCTTCGACATCGCCGCTTCCCCGGGCGGGATGGCGCTGGCGGCCGCTGCAGCCACCCCGGCGGTCGGCCAGATGGCTTGACCGGCACTGGTGCCGGGGCACTCTCCCCCCTTGCCCCGCCCCGGCACCAGCATTTTTCTCCAAGACCTCAAAAGTTTCGACAGGAGTTTAGTCAAATGGGTATTTTCTCACGCACCCGCGACATCATCGCCGCCAACGTCACCGACCTGCTCGACCGCGCCGAGGATCCCGAAAAGATGATCCGCCAGATCATCTTCGAGATGAACGAGACGCTGGTGGAGGTCCGCGCTTCCGCCGCCCGCACGATCGCGGACCAGAAGGAAATGCGCCGCCACATCGCCAAGCTCGAAAGCCTACAGGACAGCTGGAAGGAAAAGGCTGAACTCGCGCTGTCGAAGGACCGCGAGGACCTCGCCACCGCCGCGCTGGTCGAAAAGCAGAAGGCCGGCGACATGGCCGAGCGGCTGAAGGCCGAGATCGCGGTCCTCGACGAGGCGCTCGCGGGCTATGAAGCCGATATCGCCAAGCTGCAGAAGAAGCTCAGCGAAGCGCGCGCGCGCCAGTCGAGCGTCGTCAACCGCCTCGAAAGCGCGGAGAACCGTTACAAACTGCGCGAGATGACCAACGGCGACCGCGTCGAAGACGCCTTCTCGCGCTTCGAGATCCTCGAGCGCCGCGTCGACGAGGCCGAAGGCCGTGCCGATGCGCTGGGCCTCGGCTACAAGAAGTCGCTCGACGAAGAGATCGCCGAGCTTCAGGCCGCCGACAAGGTCGCCGACGAACTCGCCGCGCTGAAGGCCGCGCAGGGCAAGAAGTAAGGAGCAAGACCGATGGAAGAAGTGATTATTGTCCCGATCGTCATCGGCACGCTCTTCCTCGGTCTGCCCTGGCTGATCCTCCACTATGTCACCAAGTGGAAGCAGGCCAAGACATTGACCGGAGAGGACGAACAGTTGCTCGACGAACTCTATGATACGGCTCGCCGCCTCGAGAATCGTCTGCATACTGTGGAACGCATCATCAGCGCCGATCATCCCGATTTCCGCCCCGCGGTTCGCAGCGATGAAGATCTGGCGCAGCTCGAAATGACCAGGAGGAACTGAGATGTCTGCCAGTCGCACCAAATTCTACCTCGACAAGCAGAACGGCAAATGGAGCGGCGTGTGCGCCGGGATCGCCGACTATAGCGGGATCGACGTCCTCTGGGTCCGCGTCGGCGCGGTGCTGATCACGCTGATGGGCGGTTTCCCCTGGACGCTGATTGCCTACTGGCTGGTCGCATGGATGGGCACCGCCAAACCCTTCGCGCTCTACGGCTCGAATGAGGAAGCGAAATTCTGGCAGGGCGTACGCTCGAACCCCAGCGCCTCGACCCGCGACATCCGCTCGCGCTTCCGCGACATCGACCGCCGGCTCGCCGACATCGAGCTTTACTACACCAGCCACAACCGTCGGCTCGCCGACGAGATCGACAGCCTGCGCTGAGCGCGCTGCCGACACGGGCTGAACGGCAACAGGGAGAAGATACATGAATTTCGGTGGAACCGGTTTCGTCCTCGCCATCATCGCCTTGTCGATCGGCGGCTGGATGTTCACCACCTGGATCCGCGCCAAGCATGGCTATCCGGTCGAGAATGAATGGGGCGGCACGGTTCATCGAACCGACCCCGACGCTGATCGAAAAATCAAGCTCTTGACCGACGACAACGCCAAGCTCGCCAGTCAGATCGGCCGGCTCGAAGAACGGATTTCGGTGCTCGAACGCATCGCGACCGAGAACAACGGCCAGGCCGCGCAGCTCGCCGACCAGATCGACCGCCTGCGCTGAGCGCTGCGGAATTAGGGGAAAAGATGTGAACGCCGACCTTTTGAACGCCCTCGCTCCCGCGGCCGCCCTCATCGGCATCATCGGGGTCGGCGGCTGGATCTTCACCACCTGGCTGCGCGTCAAGCATGGCTATCCGCTCGAAAACAGCTGGGGCAATGCGGTCTATCCCCGCACCAGCGACGAGGCGATGGAGCGGATAAAGCTGGTCAGTCAGGAAAACGCCCAGCTCCGCGCCGAACTCGGCTCGGTCAAGGACCGCCTCGCGGTGATCGAACGCATCGTCACCGACGAAGGCCACCGGCTGAGCCACGAGATCGAGGCGCTGCGGCGCCCCGCCAACTGAGGAACCGGACATGGAAGCGATCTTCATCCTCTTCATCGTCGTCGGACTGCCCGTCACGCTGGGCATCGGCTACGCCGCCTATGAGCGCCACCTGAAATTCAAGGAAAAGCAGCTCAAGGCGATCACCAACGAGACGGCCGAGAAGGCGGCGCAATATGCGGCCCAGACCGAACGGCTGGAGCAACGCGTCCGCGTTCTCGAGCGCATCGTTACCGACAAGGGCATCGATGTCGCCGACGAGATCGAAAAGCTGCGCGACGCGCCGCTCAACTGAAACGAAGAAGAAAAGGAGCCTCCCCCATGGGTCCGTTTGAAATGGTGGTCGGAATCGTCCTCATCGTGACGATCGGCGGGATCATCAAGGCCAAGCACGGCATCCGCCGCGACAACAAGGGCAATGAATATTTCGTCGGCAATGCCGCCGAAAAGGAAGAGACCAAGGCCCTGCTCGCCGAAATCCGCGCGCTCAAGGAGCGCATCCAGGTGCTTGAACGCATCGCCACCGACGGCAACCGGGCCGCGACCCTCGACGAAGAGATCGAGCGGCTGCGCGACCGGCCCTGAACCCGCCAGAACCCGAACGCCGGCAAAGGAGCAACGCTCATGGCTTTCATCACTCCCGACCTCACCGCCGCCGCGGTTGCGCTCAGCGCGCTGGCGATCGTCAGCCTCGTTGCGCTCCGCGGCTGGCGCGACTGGATCCAGCTCAAGCGCGACGAGCTTGCCGCCGGCCATGCCGCCACCGTCGCGCACGACGCCACCGTCCCGCACGCGGGCTCGCGCATCGAGATTGCCGATCTCAAGGAACGGCTGCGCAAGCTCGAAGCGATCGCGGCGGGCGTCGATCTGTAACGATTCCGTCGCCCCGCTTGGGGGGGCGACGGTAAGGCCCCTTCCCAGGCCTCCCCAAATCTGTCACTGGCGCGCGCATGCGCAGCCTCGACGACATTTTCGAAGAATATGACTTCCTCGACGGCGACGATCGCTATCGCCTGCTGATCGACCTCGGCCGCAGCCTCGACCCGATGCCCGATGCGCTCAAAACCGATGCCACGCTGGTGCGCGGCTGCTCGGCGAGCGTCTGGGTCTATCCGGTGCCGCAGGACGATGGAGCCTTGCATTTCCTCGCCGACAGCAACGCCGCGATCACCAAGGGCATCGTTGCGCTCGTCCTCGCCGCGGTGCAGGACAAGCCCGCCGCCGAAGTCGCCGCGATGGACGTCGCCGCCGCGCTCGCACCCTTCGACCTCACGCGCCAGCTGTCGTCGAACCGCACCCAGGGCGTTCCCAACATGATCGCGCTCGTCCAGGATACCGCACGGCGCCTCGCCGCGGGCTGATTGCCCGGCGGCCGGCCGGCAGGCGTCCGCCCGACTTCGTCGACGCAAAGAAAAAGGCGCGGGAGTTGCCTCCCGCGCCCTTCTTCTTGCCGTCTGTTCGAGGATCAGAACTCGTAGGACACGCCAACCTTCAGGCGCCACACCGACGACGACACGTTGATGCCGTTGTCGTCCGCGATGCTCTGCGCACCGTTGAAGCCGGTAAAGATGTAACGGCCCTGCGCATCGATGCCGCTGATGGTCGCAATGTCCTGCAGGCCCGCGAAGTTCCGGCGATGCTGGTTGTTCCAGTCCTTGTCGAGGAAGTTCAGGAAATTGTCCATCGTGGCATAGAGCTTGATCTTGTCATTCTTGCCGAACAGGCGAGCCGGGCCCGGGATTTCCTGCGAGAAGGACAGGTCCATGTCGAAATACCAGTCGTTCGTGCAGGTATTGCGCGGAACGGTGGTGCCGATATGCTTTTTGGCGCAGCCCGTGCCGTTGATATAGTCCACCAGCGCCTGCATGTTCGCCGCCGAAATTGTCGACGAGGGCGAAACGTTCGGATCGCTCAGACCCGTGGGCAGATAGGCGAGCGCATTGTCGCTGCCCGAGGCACTGTCGTTGAAGAAGGTCGTGCCGCCGAAGGTCAGGCTGTACGGACGGCCCGAGCGCGCGATGAACGAGATCGAGAAGCGCGTGGACAGATCCTCGAAGAACTCCTCGCGGAACGAGAGGCGCGTCGAGATATTGTGACGGCTCTCGTAGAAACCGCGCGAAGCGGCGGGATTCTGGCGGTCGAACGCGGCGACGAGGTCATAGTTCGACCCCGCCGTCGAGTTGTACATGCTGCGGCGATCCTGCGAGTCGGTGTAGGCGTAGCCGAGGTTGAAATCGACATTGCCATTCTCGGTGAACAGGCCGCCGTCGAAATTCTTCGACAGGATGATCGACGCGTTGTGGCTGCGATAGCCCCCGGCGTTGGTCAGCTGCAGTTCGTCGTCGCGGCTGGTATTGAAACAGGCCGCGGTGACGCCGGTGAAGACCGGGCCCGGGTTCAGGTCGACCAGTTCGGCATTACAGCCGGCAGCATTCGGATCGATCGAGCGATAGATCGGGCGGCCGTCGATGGTGAAGCCGTTGATGCCGATGCGGGGATCGACCGTCTGCGACAGGTCGACGATGGTCAGCGAGTCGCGATATTTGCTGTAGATATAGTCGAGGTTCAGGTTCCAGCCGCTGAAGAAGCCGGAGGGAGCGAAGTTCAGTTCCGACGAGAAGCCGATGTTGGCGCGCAGCACCGTCGGCATCTTGATGTCGGGGCTGATCGACTGGGTATCGCCCAGACCGCGCGAGGCCTGCGCCACGGCGTCGGCCCGGATGCAGGCCGGAACGCCGGTGAACTGGCCGCCCGTCAGCACGCTGATCTGGCCGGTCGGGCAGTTTGCCGACTGGGTGCTGCCCGTCGCGAAACCGCGGCCGTCGTTCTGGAACGCGTTGCCGAACCACACCAGCGGATCGCCGCCCGAGAAGATGCCGACGCCGGCGGTCAGCTTGGCGCGGCTGAACACGGCGAAATCGTTCATGTCATAGGTCAGCGCGACGCGCGGCGAGATCACCGGGGGCAGCGCGCTGAAACCGATGCTGTTGGGGATGCCATAGCGTTCCTGGAACACCGGGTTGAAGGCCGGGCGACCGCCGTCGTACCAGTCGGCGCGAACGCCGGCCACGGCGCTCAGGCTGTCGTTGATCTGCCAGTCGTCCTGCGCAAAGATCGAGTAGATGCTGCGCTTGAAAGCGGCGGCGGCGTCGGTGACGTCGCCGGTGGCCGAGAAGTTGCCGAAGGCGCCTTCGGTCTGGCCGCCGATGACGTTGCCCGCGGTGGTGCTGGTCTGGTTGTTGCCGAGACCCGGAGACAGCAGCCCCGCGCGCAGGTCGTTGATGTTGCGGAACACCAAAGTGCCGGTCGCGTTCTGCACGAACAGGTTGAACAGGTCGGCGCGGTTGAGTTCGAAGCCGACCTTGAGGTCGTGGTCGCCGCTGCTCAGTTTCGCGACGGCGCGATACTGGTCGATATTGGTGCGCAGGTCATTCGCCGAGCGCGAGTTGCCCGGACCAGCGAGGACGGCGCCGTCGATGCCCGTCGGGTTGTCGATGCCGACGATGATGCGCGGGATCGGATTGTCCGACTGCGCTTCGCCGCCGCCGATCGGATCCTGGCGGTCGCGAACTTCCGAACGCGAATAGCGGATTTCGGTCGAGAAATCGTCGCTCCACTGCGAATAAAGGCGGCCCGAATAATAGTTCGATTTGGTCCCGCTGGTATAGAAGGTGTTGAGGCCGATGGCCTGCGGCGACGATCCCGTGAACAGGTCGTCGGCGCGGGTCGAGCCTTCTTCGAGGCGCTGGTAGGTCGCCTCGAAGCGGTGATCGTCGGTAATCTGCCAGTCGAGGCGACCGAAATAGCGGTCGTTCTTGAACGGGCGATTGGTGACCAGCGGACCCGTTTCGATGCCATAAACGTCGCTCAGCACGTCGGAAATTTCCTGGAACTGCGCGACGGTGATGCCGGTCTGTTGGTTGGCATAGCCGCCGCCGACGGGCCCGTCGTCCTGCGACTGACCGGCTTCCTGATGCTCATAGGCACCGAAGAAGAATAGCTTGTCCTTGATGATCGGGCCGCCGAGCCACGCGCCCCAGCGCTTTTCGGGCTTCACCGGCGGAAGCTTGGCGATGCCGGGCAGCGAATCGCCGCGCATGCCGTTGTCCGAATATTCGAAGAAGCCGCCGAACTTGTAATCGTTGGTACCCGACTTGGTCACGATGTTGATCGCGCAGCCGGTGAACGAACCATAGTCGACGTCGAAGGGTGCGAACTGGACCTGCGCTTCGCGGGTCGCGTCATAGGGCAGCGGGGTGGACGAGCGCGACGAGAAGCCGGTGTCGTTGAGACCGTAGACGTCGCCCTGGCTGATGCCGTCGACGGTGAAGGCGTTGCCGCGGTCGTTGCCGCCGAGGCACGAGATACGGTCCTGGCCCGAGCCGCCATCGTCGCGGTCGAGGCTGACGCGCGGGTCGAGGCGGATGATATCGCGGACGTCGCGGTTGAACGACGGCGCGCTCGTCAGCACTTCGGCGGTGAAGCTGGTGCCGGGACCGACTTCGAGCTGGGTCACGCGGACGCGGCTACCGGTGACGACGATTTCGCCGCCGCCCGACGAGAGCGAGAAGGTGAGGTCGGTGTTGCCCTGCAGCGTGGTGTAAATGTCGCTGAGCGTCTGGCCTTCATAGGCGCCGGCGTTGACCGAGACGCTGTAGGGGCCGCCGGTGACCAGGCCCGACGCGCCGAAGCGGCCGCTGGCGTCGGTGGTCAGCGTACGTTCCGAGCCCGTGCGCGTGTCGGTGATGACGACCGTCGCGCCGCCGATCGGCGCGCCGTTGTCGTCGTTGACCTGGCCCTGGATGCCAGTGGTGATCTGCTGCGCCGCCGCCGGCGCCGCGATGACCGTCGCCGCGCTGATGGCCATAAGGCTCGCGGCGATCGAATAACGAAGTTTCATGAATGTCCCCTTTGGTGCATCTGGCAGGCGCACGAAATGGGGCGCGCCTGACCTGCGAGCGCCCCTGAAGCCCGCATGTGGCACGATTGTGACAGCAATTGTGACAGTGCAAGCCGGGCGTGGCGGATCGTTGCCGCCGAAACGAAAAAAGCCCCGTTTTGCGTCGCACGCCGCGACTTATCCACAAGCGCGGCTGCGTTTTTCCTCCGGGGTGTTGCTGCAATGCAACATCGCTGGCGCGCGCCGCAGCGGCGCGCGCCGCGACTCAGGCGGCGTCGCCGGCGGCTTCCTTCGCCTTGTCGGCATAGACGCGCACGGGGTCCTTGCGGCCCTCGACAACATCCTTGTCGACGACGATCTCGACCACATCGGTGAGGTCGGGCAGGTCGAACATCGTGTCGAGCAGGATCGCCTCGACGATCGAGCGCAGCCCGCGCGCGCCGGTCTTGCGTTCGATCGCCTTCTTGGCGACCGCGACCAGCGCGTCGTCGGTAAAGGTCAGCACGACCTCCTCGAGGTCGAACAGCTTCTTATATTGTTTGACCAGCGCGTTCTTGGGCTCGCCCAGGATCTTGACCAGCGCATCGACGTCGAGATCCTCGAGCGTCGCGATGACCGGCAGGCGGCCGACGAATTCGGGGATCAGGCCGAATTTGAGGAGGTCCTCGGGCTCGATCTGCTTCAGCACCTCGCCCTGGCGGCGCTCGTCGGGGCCGGCGACGTGGGCGCCGAAACCGATCGACTTGCCCTGCAGGCGGTCGCCGATGATCTTTTCGAGCCCGCTGAACGCGCCGCCCGCGATGAACAGGATGTTCGTCGTGTCGACCTGCAGGAATTCCTGCTGCGGATGCTTGCGCCCGCCCTGCGGCGGCACCGACGCGGTCGTGCCCTCCATCAGCTTGAGCAAAGCCTGCTGCACGCCTTCGCCCGACACGTCGCGGGTGATCGAGGGATTTTCGGCCTTGCGGCTGATCTTGTCGATCTCGTCGATATAGACGATGCCGCGCTGCGCCTTTTCGACATTATAGTCCGACGACTGCAGCAGCTTGAGGATGATGTTCTCGACATCCTCGCCGACATAGCCGGCCTCGGTCAGCGTCGTCGCATCGGCCATGGTGAAGGGCACGTCGAGGAAGCGCGCAAGCGTCTGCGCGAGCAGGGTCTTGCCGCTGCCGGTCGGGCCGACGAGCAGGATGTTCGACTTCGCCAGTTCGACGTCGTCGCCGCGGCCCGAGTTCGCGAGGCGCTTGTAGTGATTGTGCACCGCGACCGACAGCACCCGCTTGGCGGTGTTCTGGCCGATGACATAGTTGTCGAGATGCTGGCAGATTTCGAGCGGCGTCGGCACCGCGCCGTCCTTGCGCGCGGCGACCCCGCCCTTGATCTCCTCGCGGATGATGTCGTTGCACAGTTCGACGCATTCGTCGCAGATGAAGACGGTCGGCCCGGCGATCAGCTTGCGCACTTCGTGCTGCGACTTGCCGCAGAAGGAGCAATAGAGGGTGCTCTTGCTGTCGGAGCCAGAGAGCTTGGTCATAAAATTCCTTTTGAGGCCGGGCGAATCGCCGCCGGGCCCATGCTGGCGCCGCCCCCGCTGGAGACGCCGCCGATCATCCTAGCCCCCGTCACCCCGATTACAATATGGCAATTGGGTGACATGGATACAATGTCCCGGCTAGGCCCAAGCCGCCAACAGCCCGTCAAGAAACGCGGTTACCGGCTTATGTTTCCGTCACCCCGGATAGGTCCGGGGTGACGAGAGGGTTCGTCAGGGCGTCGGGCCTTCGCTCACATCCCTGGCCGCGTCGTCGCCCGGGGCGCCAGGACGGCGGTCGTAGACATGGTCGACGATGCCGAAGGCCTTGGCCTCGTCGGCTTCGAGGAAGGTGTCGCGGTCCATCGCCTTTTCGATCTCTTTCAGCGACTTGCCGGTATATTTGACGTAGAGGTCGTTCATCCGCTTGCGGATGCGCAAAATCTCTTTCGCCTGGATCTCGATGTCCGACGCCATGCCGCGCGCGCCGCCCGAGGGCTGGTGAACCATCACGCGCGCGTTGGTCAGCGCGACGCGCATGCCGGGTTCGCCCGCGGCGAGCAGGAAGCTGCCCATCGACGCGGCCTGACCGATGCAGACCGTGCCGACGCGCGGGCGGATATACTGCATGGTGTCGTGGATCGCCATGCCCGCCGTGACCACGCCGCCCGGCGAGTTGATGTACATATAGATGTCCTTCTTCGGATTTTCCGATTCGAGGAACAGCAATTGCGCGACGATCAGCGAAGCCATCTGGTCCTCGACCTCGCCGGTGACGAAGACGATCCGTTCGCGCAGCAGGCGGGAGAAAATGTCGAAGCTCCGTTCGCCGCGGCTCGTCTGCTCGACGACGACGGGAACCAGTGCGCTCAGCGGGTCGATCATTGGGAATTCGTCCTTCGTTGTTCGGGATGCCCTGCCGCGAACCGGCGGGCTGCCCCTCGGCGCCCTACATCGGCGGCAAGGCGAAGTGTTTCAAGGGGGCAAATCCGACCGGCCGGTCGCCGACGCGGGATCATCGCGACCCGATTCGGGCCGGCGATGCGATGGGGCGTCGGCGCAATTTTGTTCCAAAGGTCACGAAGGTCACGCTACGTATAGGTAAAATGATACCCGCGTATGCCGCCGCCCGAAGTGCAGGAGGGCAAGGCGAAGCGACGGGCAGGGGCATCGGGTGCGACCCTAAAGCGCCCGAATTTATTAGGACAGCTTTTTTTTCGGATGCCGAACGGCCGCTCGGGGGGCGGGCGAGCGGGCGCTCACGGTCCTCCCTGCGGCGAAGCGGGGGGGGGACTGCCGAAGGCGGTGGAGGGGCGGATGCCATAAGCCCCGGTTTGTGGCTGTCGGCCCTCCACCATGCTTCGCATGGCCTCCTTCTCCATCGCTGCGCGACAGGGAGGATTGGAATGGCGCCTAACGCCCGCTTCCAGCCACGCTTCCCCCGAAAATCAGCAGACGCAGCGCGGCTTGGGCCGGGGCTTCCACTTCTTCTTGGCGACGTAGCGCTTCTTCTTCACCGGCACATTCTCGTAATAGGTGCGGGTCGAGGTCTCGATCGTCTCGGTCACCACGGGCGCGCCGGTGGTGATCACCGTGGTGACGACCACCCCCGGGGTATAATAGCCATAGGGCGCGCCATAGCCGTAATGACCGTAGCCGCCGTGCTGATAGACGGTGGTCGAACCATGACCATGATAGGCGGGCGGTGGCGGATAACCGCCGCCGTGCGAATAGCTTTCCTGCCGGTAATAGCTGCCGCCCTGGCGATGGTGGCCGCCGCGGCTGGCCCACCATTCGTCGCAGCGCTGCTTGTCCGCGGCGCTGCCGATCGCGCCGCCCGCGACCGCACCCAGCGCGCCGCCGATGATCGTGCCTTCGGTGCGGTTGCCCTTGCCGGCGATGCGGTTGCCGGCGATGCCCCCCACCAGTCCGCCGACAACCGCCCCGCCAACTGTGCCCCCCCGGCCACAGCGGCGCTCCATGTCGGCGTCGTAGTTCGCGTCGTAACCGCCGCGATAACCGTCGTCGCCGTCATAATAAGGATCATAGGCCGGCGGCGGCGGGGCATAGCTGGTGCCCGCGCCCTCGACCGTGCCTTCGTAGCGGCCGTCGTAGACGCGGCCGTCGGGGGCTTCATAGGTACCGTTCCAGGTGCCGGTCCAGCGCCCCTCGGCGTCGTAGGTGCCATTCACCTGGCGATAGTCGACCTCGCTCGGCACGCGGTCGGGATAGCCGGTGTAGACACGCGTGTCGGACGCGGTCGGCGCGCCATAATCGAGCCGGGCTTTCTTGTCGCCGGCGTGGGCGTGGCCGGTCAGCAGCAGCGATCCGGCGGCGATACCCAGAAGAAGTGCGGTGCGCATGGCGTAACTCCCTGTTTTCCGTGAGCCTGGCCGGGGGCGGCGAGGGCCATTGGTTAACAAAGTGTTTAGCAAATGCACAGTCCGTCGGCGAATCCGTTTACCTTGACTGGCTTGTCCCGATCTGGGGCAGATTTCGAGACTGGCGCGGCCTGCAATCCTTCTCCCTTGATGGGAGAAGGATACAAAGCCTCGGCCGCCCACCGGCCTAGGCGGAGTTGGATGAGCGTGATCGTGCGTCCCGGCGTAGTCATTTCAGGCCGAAGCCGCACCCCCACCGCTGCGACCAGGCAGCAAGCTGCCAAGTCCCGCTGCCTCCCCCATCAAGGGGGAGGTTTAGCCAGCCAGCGCCGCCGCGATCCGCGCGACGAGGGCTTCGGCACCGCGCTGGTCGTCGGCCGAAAAGCGCGACGGCAGCGGGCTGTCGAGATCGAGCACGCCGACCAGCCGGCCCTCCGCGACGATCGGCACGACGAGCTCGCTGCGGCTGTCGGCGTCGCAGGCGATATGGCCGGGGAAGGCGTGGACGTCCCCGACGCGCTGGGTCTCGCGCGTGCGCGCCGCGGCGCCGCAGACGCCCTTGCCCAGCGGGATGCGGATGCACGCGGCCTTGCCCTGGAAGGGGCCGAGGACGAGCTCGGCGCCGTCGAAGCGGTAGAAGCCCGCCCAGTTCAAATCGGGGATCGCCTGCCAGATCAGCGCCGCGACATTGGCCATATTGGCGATGCCGTCGGGCTCGCCCGCGACGAGCGCTGCGGCGGCGTCGGCGGTTTCGGCCCAGCGGGCCTCGGCGGAAGTGGCGGTGGGCGCGAAGGCAAAGGACATGGGCTTCTTTCGGGATCAGATCGTGCAGGTCGGCACCAGGACCGGCGCTGCGGGCGCGTCGCCGCGCCAGCTGAGCCGGAAGATCGCATATTGGGCCGGATGGTCCGAAAGAACAGGGCCATTGTTGCCGTCGAAGAGCGTGGCGACGGCGAGCGGCTCGACCCGCAGCGCGTCCGAGCCACGAAAACCGAGCAGGTCGTAGGCGTCGGTCCATGCCCTTGGGTCGGTCATCGGCGCGGCGCGGGCGGCGAAGCCCGGGCCTTTGGCCGCCAGCCGGAACGCGGGGTCGGCGGCGAAGCGGCCCGTCTTGTCGCCTGCGCGGTAGTTGTTGAAATCGCCCGCCGCGATCATCGCGCCATCGTCGCCGAAGGCTGCGAGAAGAGTGTCATTTTCATCGGTCTGAAGGAGGTGCGAGGCCTCGGCGCGCGCGAGGCCGACCTGGGCCGGCTCGCGCGAATTGCGATGGGTGTTGAACAGCGCGAGCGCCTCGGGCGCACCGGGGACGGCGACGCGAAGGGCAAGGCCGCCCTTGTTCGACAGGCAGTCGTAGCCCGCGCAGTTGTCGGCGTCGAAAGCGTCGCGTGCCTGGTCGATGACCGGCAGGTCGGTTGCGACATAGAGGCCGCCGTCGAGCCATTTGCCGATGCCTTCGCCTTTCCACCAGCGCGCTGCATCCAGGTAGCCCGCCGGCGGGGTCGCGGCGGGAAGCCGGCGTTTGTCGTCCAGCGCGGGGCCGGGAAAGATGTTGCCATAGCCGGCGACGGCGGCGATGCGCGAGGCCGCGGGCGTGAAGGCTTTGTGCAGGATCAATATGTCGGGGCCGGCGCCGGCCTTTCGCCGCGCGGCGATCCAGTCGGCGATCGCGGCGAGCTTGGGCTCGCGCCCGCTGCGGATCGGCCAGGGCAGGCCCTCGACATTCCACAGCAGGACGCGCAGGCGCACCGCCTTACGGCCATCGGCGAGCGTGTCGACCTGCGGCAGCGCCGCCGGGTCATAACATCGGGCATGACGCTCGATACGCGCGGCCCTGCCGTCGGGAAGCACGGCCCAGACCGCCGCCGCCAGCCCGAGGAGGAGGATGGCGGCGATCGCGAGCCGGCGGCCTATTCGACGCTCAGCCCGGTCCATTTGGCGGCAAAGGCATATTTGTCGGCGGCTTCGGCGATGACCTTGTCGGTCGGCTTGCCCGAACCATGGCCGGCACGCGTTTCGATGCGGATCAGATGCGGCTTGTCGCCCGCCCGCGCATGCTGGAGCGCGGCGGCATATTTGAAGCTGTGCCCGGGCACCACCCGATCATCGGTGTCGGCGGTGGTCACCAGCACCGCCGGATAAGGCGTGCCGTCCTTGATATTATGATAGGGCGAATAGCCGAGCAGGTTCCGGAAATCGGCTTCCTTCGACGGATAGCCATAATCGTCGACCCAATAGCGGCCGGCGGTGAAGCGGTCGAAGCGCAGCATGTCCATCACGCCGACCGCGGGCAGCGCCGCGGCGATCAGGTCGGGACGCTGGTTGGTCACCGCGCCGACGAGCAGCCCGCCGTTCGAGCCGCCCTCGATCGCGAGCTGGCCCTTGCCGGTGATCCCTTCGGCGATCAGATATTCGCCCGCCGCGATGAAATCGTCGAAGACATTCTGTTTCTTGTCGAGGCGGCCGGCATCGTGCCACATCTTGCCATATTCGCCGCCGCCGCGCAGGTTCGCGATCGCCAGCACGCCGCCCTTGTCGACCCAGGCGAGCCGCGTCGGCGAGAAGCCCGGGGTCATCGAGACGTTGAAGCCGCCATAGCCGTAGAGCAATGTCGGCGAGCCCTTGCTGCGGTCGAGGCCCTTTTTCATCACCAGGAACATCGGCACCCTGGTGCCGTCCTTCGAGGTGTAGAAGCGCTGCTCGACGGTGAAGTCCTGCGGATTGAAGGTCAGCCTGGGTTCGGCGAAAATCTCGCTCTTGCCCGTAGCGGTGTCGAGGCGGTAGATCGTCGTCGGACGCGCATAGCTCGCGAAGCTGTAGAAGGTTTCGGGGTCGGCCGACTTGCCGCCGAAGCCCGAGGCCGAGCCGATGTCGGCGAGTTGGATGTTCGCCACCGGCTTGCCGTCGAGCGCGACCATGCGCGCCTCCGACTTGGCGTCGCCCAAATAGGACAGGATAATGCGATTGCCGACGCGCGAAGCGCCGACCAGCGTCGCCTCCTGTTCTCCGACGAGCTGGGTCAGCGCTGCGGGCTTCCTGATGTCCATCGACACCAGCCGCTGGCGCGGCGCGCCCTTGTTGGTGAGGAAGGTGAAGCGCGTGCCCGCGTTGGTGACATATTCCCAGTTGTTCGCGAAGTCGTCCACCAGCGTCACCGGCTTGCCCGCGCCCTTGGGGCCGATCGGATAGAGCGTCAGCCCGTAGCGTTCGTCGGTGCCTTCGGAGCCGACGACGATCAGATATTTGCCGTCGTCGCTGACGATCGCCGAATTGTTGAGCCTGGGCTTGTCGGGGGTCGCGTGGATCGGGACGTCGGCGCTCTGCGGGGTGCCGAGCCGATGGAAATAGACGGCGTGGTTCTCGTTGAGCGACTGGAAGGCTTCGCCCTCGGCGGGCGCGGGGAAGCGCGAATAATAGAAGCCGCTGCCGTCCTTCGCCCAGTCGAGGCCGGAGAATTTGACCCAGCGCACCTCGTCGGCAAGGTCCTTGCCCGTCGCGACGTCCATCACGCGGAGGATGCGCCAGTCGGTGCCGCCGTCCTGCACCGAATAGAGGAGGTACTTGCCGTCCTCCGACGGGGTCCATTCGGCGAGCGCGGTGGCGCCGTCCCTGGCCCAGCCATTGGGGTCGATCAGGACGCGGCCTTCGCCCTTCAGCCCTTCGCGGACATAGAGCACCGACTGCGGCTGCAGCCCGTCGTTGCGGGTGTAGAAATAGCGCGTGCCCGCCTTGCGCGGCAGGCCGAAGCGTTCGTAATTGTAAAGCTCGGTCATCCGGCTCCTGAACGCGTCGCGGCCGGGGAGCGTGCCCAGATAGGCGTCGGTGACCTTGTTCTGGTCGGCCACCCAGGCCGCGACCTTCGGATTGACGCGGACATCGTCCTCGAGCCAGCGGTAGGGGTCGGCGACGTCGATCCCGAACTGCGGGTCGACCGTGTCGCCGCGCTCGGTCGCGGGATAGGCGAGCATCGCCGCGGCGCTCGTGCCCGCATCGTCCCCGGCGTGCGCCACGGCGGGGGTCAAGAACAGGGCGACCAGCGCGAGCGGCGCGCGAAAGACTTTACGGGACATGGCAAGGCGATCCTCATGCGTGGGTAATTATCGTGCGTCCCAATGTAAGGATGGCGAAGCGGCGGGCAAGGAGATTTGGAACCGGTCAGGCCGTACGCGTCGATATTTCCAGCGCCGCAAAATCGGCGGCGAAATCGGCGAGCGACAGCATTCCCGCGCACGCGCGGGCCCCCGGCCCGGGCGCATCGCCGTCGCGAAAGCGGCGAAGCATCGCAAGCGCGGCGAGCGTGGGGACATAGGGACCGCGATTGCCGTCGGCGCGCAATGTCCAGCGCGCGCGGGCCGCTTTGCCCGCCGCGTCCCGCCCGTCGACGCGCACGTCCATCGCGCCGGTATCGCTGCCGAAGGGAAGCAGGAGCCGGGCGATCGCCAGCAACGGCCGCGACGCGGGGCGCAGGCTGCGGAGCCAGCGCCAACGCACCGGCAACGCGAGCATCGCGAGCCCGAGGTGGAGGATCGACAATTCCATGCCGGCGAAAAATTCGGCGCTATCGGTGGGGCGATAGCGCGCGACGAGCAGATCCTGCTCGGGCGTGTCGCACACGCTGGCCCAGCGGCGGCCCACGCCCGGCACGGCCCAGCGCTGCGTCAATCCCCAGCCCGGCACGTCGCTCCAGCGCCCGCCGCGCCAGACGCGCACCGGATGGCCGACATAGGAGAGGATCGCCTGCACCACCGCGAGCCCGCGCGGCGCGCGGTTGCCGGGGAAGATGCCGACCGCGATCCGGTCGATGGCGGTCCACCGGGCGGTCAGCGCGTCGAGCACGGCATGCGACAGCGCCGGGATCGAACTGGCGCCGGCGGTGACGCTGATCCCCGCCGCCCGCGCCGCGGCGTCGTGCGCGCCGATGGCGGCAACGAATTCGCGCCCGTCGGCGAGGTCGATATAGGGGACGCGCGCGGCGATCGCGGCCTCGATCACGGTCGGCGCCGAGGCCTGGAACGGCCCCGCGGCGTCGAGCACGACGTCGAAGCCCGCGAGGTTGGCGGCGGCGATCGTCTCGCGGTCGAGCGTTCGCACCGGCAGCCCGCCGAGCCGTGCGGCGAGTCGATCGAGCTTCGCACGGTCGCGCGCGGCAAGGGTGAGGGCGATGCCCCGCTCCAGAGCGGCGCGCTCGGCGAGGCGGCTGCCGAAGACGCCCGACGCGCCGATCAGCAGCACGCGGAGCTCAGCCATCGCGGAACAGTCCGTGCTGGCTGACCAGCTCGCCGAGGCGCGGGTGGACGACCTTGAGGTCGAAGGCGAAGCGCGCCTGGCCGAGATGCTGGTGCGTGACGACCGTCTCGCCCGGCGCCAGCCAGGCAGGAAGGCGCAGCCGCAGGCGGCCGAACTGCCAGAAATAATGGTCGGAGGTGAAGATCAGCGCGTCGGCCTCCGCGCGCACGGTCAGCGCCATGCCGAAACCCCGCCCGATATGCTCCTCCAGCCCCGTCGGGCCGGCGAAGCTCTTCGCGCTGTGGATCGCCTGCGGATGGCCGCGGCGGCGGCCGTAGAGGCGCGTCCAATATTGGCCGCCGCGCGCCCGCTCCTCGCTGACCGCGACCGCGGCGGGAGCGGGGCCGCCGGTCTCGAGCGGCAGCGGTGCACCGATCAGGCGGCAGAGCTGCGCGAGGAGCCAGCCGGCGCGCGAGAGCCGCGTCCACACGATCTCGCCGCTGTAGGCCGCGACCGTCGGGCCGCTCAGGCGCTTGGAGAAACGGCGGCGGACATCCTCGGGAAGCGCGTCCCATGCCGCGGGCGGGACGAGGCGGCGGAAGCGAGGGTCGCCCCCATCTTCCCGTTCGACACGGACGGATTTTGAAGGCGGTACCGGATCCTTGCCTTGGCTCTGATGCAAACGCTCCCCCACCGCCCGTCTCCTATTTGGCGTCCGTGCCCTTGCCGGGGCGCCAGTTGATCAGCTTGGTGACCCCGGCGCCCAGCTTGATCAGCCGCATCAGCGCGGGTTTGGGCACGCGCAGCATCTCGTCGTGCCAGCGGCTCATCACGGTCACGAAATCGAGCATGTCGGCGAGCCGCGCCCTGGCGCCGTCGCTGAGTTCCGGGTCGTGCGCCGCGCGCGCGACGCAGGATTTCAGCGCCGCCTCGGCGGGATCGACCTCGCGCGCCTTGCGCCCCGCGGCGATACGCGTCACCATTTCCCAGATGTCGGTCTCGGCGGCGAAATGGTCGCGCCGGTCGCCGAGCAGGGGTACGCGCTCGATCAGCCGCCAGCCGAGCAGTTCCTTGATCGAATTGGAGACGTTCGAGCGCGCAAGGCCCAGCAACTCGGCGATCTCCTCGGCGTGGAGCGGACGGTCGCTGACGAACAGCAGCGCGTGGATCTGCGCGACCGAACGATTGACGCCCCATTGCCCGCCGAGATTGCCCCAATGGAGAATGAACTCGGTCGCAGCGGGGGACAGTTTTGCCGTACGTTCGATTATTTCTGTCATGACAGAAATAATCGAACGTAATAGGCGGCCTGTCAAGCGAAACCCGCGGGGGGTGCGATCGGCCTGGCCGACGCCCTGTGTATCGGGGGCCGATTTCGATCGGAAATGCGCGGAGCGACGTCGGCTTCGAAGTGGGGAGCGGACATAATAATCCTCCCTGTCGCGCAGCGATGGGGAGGGGGACCATGCGAAGCATGGTGGAGGGGCCGAGGCCTTGAGCGTCGGTTTCGGGCCGCCGCCCCTCCACCACCGCTTCGCGGCGGTCCCCCTCCCCACGGCTTCGCCGCAGGGAGGATTAAACGGCCGCAACCGCCCGATACCGGTCGATAGGGCCTTGCCCCTCGCGGACCCGGGCCAAAAGAAAGGGGCGGGAAAGTCCCGCCCCTCGAAACGCCTGTCGGCCGGCCTCAGTCGCCCTCGCCGGGCTCGGGCGAGAAATGCGCCTCATATTTGCCCTCGACGCCCTTATATTCGTCGGCGTCGGCGGGGGTTTCCTTCTTGACCGTGATGTTCGGCCATTCGGCGCTGAACTTGGTGTTGATCTCGAGCCACTTTTCGAGCCCGCTCTCGGTGTCGGGCAGGATTGCCTCGGCGGGGCATTCGGGCTCGCAGACGCCGCAGTCGATGCACTCGTTCGGGTTGATGACGAGCATATTCTCGCCCTCGTAGAAACAGTCGACGGGGCACACCTCGACGCAGTCCATATATTTGCAGCGGATGCAGGCGTCGGTGACGACGTAGGTCATGGGGTTAGGCTCCCTTTCAAGGCGGCGTCCTCGCCGTCCGTCAGATGCGATTCCAGCGCCTCTAAGCCGCGCGGCGCGGGCCCGTCAACGCCAAGCGACTGTTGCGAATCACTTTCACCGGCTAGCGGCTTTTCGCAATGCCGGCAGCACAGCTTTTCTGAGCACCCCGATAGCTCAGCTGGCGGCGGGGGCTTCGCCCCCGAGCCGCTCGTAACAAGCCTGCGCCTCGGGCGCGGGGCCGCGGCGCAGCGGCAGCGAGAGAAGGCGGATCACCTCGATCCGCTCGCCGACCGGCAGCACCAGGGTCTCGCCCGCGCGCACCGCGGAGGAGGCGCGGGTGACGCGGCGGCCGTCGAGCCGGATATGCCCCGCGGCGACCATCGCCTGTGCGAGGCTGCGCGAACGCGCGAAGCGCAGGTACCACAATAATTTGTCCAGCCGGATGCTCCCCGCGGCGCCCAGGCTCGCCATCAGTCTTTCCGCGCGTCGGCGAGCAGGGCGGCGAGGCCCGCGAAGGGGCTGTGCGGCGAGGGCCCGCGGCGTGCCGCGCGGTCGGGGCGTTCGGTGCGTTCGGGGCGATCCTGTCGCGGCGGTGGTGCGCCGCCCGGCTTGCCGGATTTGCGGCGCTTGTCCTTGCGCGGCTTGCCCGGCGCCGCGACCGGCTGGCCATTCCGCGCCGCGTCGGGATGCCCCGGCTGCTGCGGCCGCTGGCCCGCCTTGGGCGCGTGCTTGTGCCCCTGTTTGCGGCGCGGCTTCTTGTCGCGGCCGCGGTGCCCCGACCAGCGCCAGCGGTCGAGCTCGGGCTCGCCGACGCTGCGGAAGCCGAAGGCCTGGAGCAGCCCGCGCCGCGCCATATTGTCGAGCCCGAGCGACGTCGCGAGCGCGGGGTCGATGGCGAAGCCCGCGGGCGGCGGCACGGCGGCCGCCTCGTGCCCGCCATGGTCCTCGTCATGCTCGTCGCCCCCCGCGATCGGCGCGGCGGGCTTGGCGTCGGCCTGGAGCCGCGCGGCGTGCGCCTGGCGCGCGAGCCGTTCGGCCATGTCGATGCGCAGCCAGCCCTCGCCGCAGCGGCGGAAGCCCGCGATGCCGAGCCCGACGGGCGGCCCGTCCTTCTGCCACACCGCACCGTGCGGCGGCAGCGGCGGTAGGCGCCCGCCCTGCTGCGCGGCGAGCAAGGCGGCGCGCCAGCGCACCGCCTCGGGCTTGAGCAGCACCGGGTGGAAAAGGTCGAGCGAGCCGATGGTGAGCCCGATCTTGCGGAGCTGCGGCCGTTCCTCGGCGCTCATCGCGGCGAGCTGCTCGTCGACGCGGTCGCGCGCGACGAAGCCGCCGCCGTCGACAAGCGCGGCGAGCAGGGCGCGCACCCGCGGCGGCGTGAAGAGATCGCCCGCGGCTTCGCCCATCGCGGCGAGCGGGCCGGCGTGGCGCGCGAGCTGCGCCGCGACGAAGCGCTGCAGCCGCTCGACGATCGCCTGCACCTGCGGCACGTCCAGCCGGCGCAGTGCGGGCTCTACCAGGATCGCGGGCTGGACGAGCGTCGGCCCCTTGGCGAGCGTCGCGATGACGTCGCCGTGCCAGGCGATGCGCGGGGTCTCGCCGGGGGTGCTGATCAGCGCCAGCGTGCTGTCGTCGCCCTCAGCGAGCGCGGTCGCGCGGCGCGCCAGCTCGGCGCGCAAATGTTTCTCGGCCGCGGCGAGCAGCAGGCGGTGGTCGCTCGCGCGCGCCTTGGCGTCGACCTTGAACTGGAATCCTTTCAGCGTGCCGATCGCCTCGCCGTCGACCGCGACGGTGCCGTCGGCGCCGACCGCGACCGGCAGCGCCGCGTGGCGCTGCCCTGCGTCGCGGATGAGGAGCGCGAGGCGCCGGTCGACGAAGCGCTGCGCGAGCGCCGCGTGCAGTGCGTCGGAGAGGCGCGTCTCGAGCGCCTGCGTCTGCGCCGTCCAGCCCGCCGCGTCGGCGATCCAGTCGCCGCGCTGCGCGATGAAGCAGAGCGTGCGCACCGCGGCGATGCGGCTCGCGAGCTGGTCGATGTCGCCGTCGGTGCTGTCGAGCCGCGCGAGCTTCCTGGCGAACCAGTCGGGGTCGATCATCCCGTCGCCGCTCGTGCGCCATTGCCACAGCTTGAAGACGGTGCGGCTGTGATGCTCGGCGCCGAGCTGCTCGAAATCGGGGAGGCCGCAGGCGTCCCACAGGCGCTGGACGGCGTCGAAGTCGCTGCCGCGCGCGCGCACCTCCATGTCGCCTGCGAGATGCTTCAATACCGCGAGGTCGACCGCCTCGGGCGCGGCGCGCAGCCGCGGGTGCGACGGCGGCTGCGCGAGGTCGGCGAGCAGCTGTTCGAGCGTCGCATAGCCCGGCGCCGGATTGCGCCAGTAGACGCTCTGCAGCGGCGGGAAATGATGCCCCTCGATGGCGTGGATCTCCTCGGGGGTGAAGCCGCCCTGCGGCAGTCCGACGGTGCCGAAACTGCCGTCCTGCTGGTGCCGCCCGGCGCGCCCGGCGATCTGCGCCATTTCCGAAATCGTCAGCCGGCGGAGGCGCCGCCCGTCGAATTTCTGGAGGCTTGCGAAGGCGACATGCTGGACGTCGAGGTTGAGCCCCATGCCGATCGCGTCGGTCGCGACGAGATAATCGACCTCGCCGGCCTGGAACATCTCGACCTGCGCGTTGCGCGTGCGCGGGCTGAGGGCGCCCATCACCACCGCGGCGCCGCCGGCGAAACGGCGCAGCATCTCGGCGATGGCGTAGACCTCCTCGGCCGAGAAGGCGACGACCGCCGAGCGCTTGGGCAGGCGTGAGAGCTTGCACGTCCCCGCATAGCTCAGGGTCGAGAAGCGCGGGCGGGTGATGATCTCGGCCTCGGGCACGAGGTCGCGGACGAGGCCGTGGATACTCGCCGAGCCGAGGATCATCGTCTCCTCGCGGCCGCGCGCGCGCAGCATGCGGTCGGTGAAGACATGGCCGCGCTCGGGATCGGCGCCGAGCTGCGCCTCGTCGATGCCGACGAAGGCGACGTCGCGCTCGAGCGGCAATGCCTCCATCGTGCCGAGCAGGTAGCGCGCGTCGGGCGGCATGATCCGCTCCTCGCCCGTGACCAGCGCGACCTGTTTCTCGCCCTTGATCGCGACGACGCGGTCGTAGACCTCGCGCGCGAGCAGGCGAAGCGGAAAGCCGATCATCCCGCTCGACCGGGCGGTCAGGCGCTCGACCGCCAAATGGGTCTTGCCGGTGTTGGTGGGGCCAAGGACGGCCTTGACCGGGCTGGAATCGGGAGACGACATTTTCTTGGGTCCAAGCTGGCATGCGCCGCGCTGCGGTGCAACAGGGGATCGACGGACGGTAGAAGAAATCCTCCCCGCTTGCGGGGAGGGGGACCGCCCGCAGGGTGGTGGAGGGGGTTCGCATCCTTCCGCAACGCAGCTTCATGATGCCAGCCCCCTCCGTCAGCGCTTCGCGCTGCCACCTCCCCACGCGTGGGGAGGATTGTTAAGGAAGCGGCCAATCCCGCCTCCGCCACGGCTCGCCGCAAGCCTCGCCGGGACATCGGGCATTAAATTGACTTTAACGGTCTTTCTTTACAGACGGGCGGTCGGAAACATCTTCGGCGGCCGGGCACGGGAGGTGCCGCGGGCGACCGGGCGGGGGTTGCAGTCTTTGTTCCAGCGTCACGAACCCATTGCGGGCATGACCGGCAACGCGGCCGCGCTGTCGATGACGCAGGCGATTCCCTTCGGGCGTTATGGCGCCGCCGACCCGCTTCCCGAGCTCAAATGGCATGAGGCGCTGCGCGACCGGCTGGCGACGCTCGACCTCGTCCCCGACCTCGGCGACAATATCGGCTCGGCGGTCTGGTGGCGCGGGCTCGCGACGCTGACCCTGCTCTGCGGCGGCGCGATCGCGACCTTCCCCGGGGTGCAGCCCTTCGTCGCGGGCGGCGCGCCGGCGCTCGACACCGCCGACTTCAACGAGGCGCGCGCGCAGATGATCGTGCCGCTGGCATTGGGCGGCGACACCGGGCGCCACATGGCGGCGACCGACGCGGTGCGCCCGCTGACGCAGACCCCCGAACGCCCGCAGATCGAACTCACCGCCACCTTGGGCAGCGGCGACAGCTTCGCGCGCCTGCTCGAACGCTCGGGCGTCGGCAGCGCCGATGCACAGGCGCTCGCGCGCCAGGTGTCGTCCGCCGTGCCGCTCGCCGATATCGCGCCGGGCACGCGCATCGACCTGATCCTCGGCCGCCGCGCCGCGCGCACCATGCCGCGCCCGGTCGACGCGCTCGCGATGCGCGCACGCTTCGACCTGCGCATCGAGATGGAGCGGATGAACGGCCAGCTCGTGATGCGCCGCATCCCGATCGCGGTCGACGCCACCCCGCTGCGTATCCGCGGGCGGGTCGGCGACAGCCTCTATCGCTCGGCGCGCGCCGCGGGCGCCCCCGCCGAGGCGGTGCAGGCGTATCTCCGCGTCATCGGCAAGCAGATTTCGGTCGGCAGCGAGATCCGCGCCGGCGACGAATATGACATCATCGTCGACTATCGCCGCGCCGAGACCGGCGAAACCGAGGTCGGAAAATTGCTCTACGCAGGGCTCGTGCGGAACGGCAAGCAAAGGCTGTCGATGATCGAATGGACCGTCGACGGGCGCCTCCAATGGTTCGAGGCGTCGGGCGCGGGCGAGACCAGCGGCGGCATGGTGCGCCCGACAAACGGCCGCCAGACCTCGGGCTATGGCCTCCGCCGCCACCCCATCCTCGGCTACAAGCGGATGCACAGCGGCGTGGATTACGGCGGCGGTTACGGCGCGCCGATCTATGCGGTGACCGACGGGGTGGTAACGATCGCCGGGCGCCACGGCGGCTACGGCAATTTCGTGAAATTGAGCCACGGCGGCGGCATGGGCACCGGCTATGGCCATATGAGCCGCATCGCGGTGCGCCCCGGCCAGCGCGTGGGTCGCGGCCAGCTGATCGGCTATATCGGCTCGACCGGCCTCTCGACCGGCCCGCACCTCCATTTCGAAGTCTATCGCAACGGCCAGGCGGTGAACCCCGCGTCGGTCAGCTTCGTCACCCGCGCGCGGCTCGAGGGCAAGGCGCTCGCCGACTTCCGCGCGCGCATCCGCCAGCTGACGGCGGTGACGCCGGGCGCGGCGCTGACCCCGGTGGCGGCGAAAGCGGCCGAAGGGCCGAAGCTCGGCAGCCTCGCCGATGTCGCCTCGAAGCGCGTGGGCGGCGGGATCTAGGAAACTCACCCCTCCCGCAAGCGGGAGGGGCAGCGAGACTTACGCGCTTGCGCGTTAGTCGCAGCGGGGTGGGCCTACACGCCCGCGCCGCATTGCCCACCCCGTTGCGGCTAGGCAGCAAGCTGCCGAGCCTCACTGCCCCTCCCGCCTGCGGGGGGGGGGAGGGTTGCTCCAATATCCATTTGCCCTCTGCCCCCACCCCGCTATGCACGCGGCATGACCCACGCCGCCTTTCCCGAGCTGCGCCTGCGCCGCACCCGCCGCACCGCGTGGAGCCGCGCGATGGTGCGCGAGACCCAGCTCACCCCTGCGAACCTCATCTGGCCGCTTTTCGTCTGCGCCGGCGAGGGCGCCCAAGAGCCGATCGCCAGCCTGCCCGGCGTGTCGCGCTGGTCGGTCGACCTGATCGTCGCGCGGGCGGCGGAAGCGGTCGCCGCGGGCATCCCGTGCATCGCGCTCTTTCCCTACACCGAGGCCGACCGCCGCAGCGAGGACGGCGCCGAGGCGCTCAATCCCGAAAATCTGATGTGCCGCGCGGTGCGCGCGATCAAGGCGGCGCATGGCGACGCGATCGGCGTGCTCACCGACGTCGCGCTCGACCCCTATACCAGCCACGGGCAGGACGGGCTGGTCGACGCTGGCGGCCATGTCCTCAACGACGAGACGGTGGAAGTGCTCGTCGGCCAGGCGCTCAACCAGGCGCGCGCCGGCGCCGACATCATCGCGCCCAGCGACATGATGGACGGCCGTATCGGCGCGATCCGCGCGGCGCTCGAGGCCGAGGGTTTCGGCCATGTCCAGATCATGAGCTACGCCGCCAAATATGCCTCGGCCTTTTACGGCCCCTTCCGCGACGCGGTCGGCTCGCGCGGGCTGCTGAAGGGCGACAAGAAGGGTTACCAGATGGATCCCGCCAACGCCGAAGAGGCGCTGCGCGAGGTGGCGCAGGACCTCGCCGAGGGCGCCGACAGCGTGATGGTCAAGCCGGGCCTGCCGTATCTCGACATCGTCGCGCGCGTGAAGGCGGCGTTCGAGGTCCCCGTCTTCGCCTATCAGGTGTCGGGCGAATATGCGATGATCGAGGCCGCGGCGGCGGCGGGCGCGGGCGACCGCGACGCGCTCGTTCTCGAAACCCTGCTGGCCTTTCGCCGCGCCGGCGCGTCGGGCATCCTCACCTATCACGCGCTCCACGCGGCGCGCCTGCTCTCCGCCTGAACCTCTACGCCATAACCTCTCCGTCTGAAAAAGGGACCGACACGAAAATGACGGCAACACCGCGGCGCTGGCTCTTCGTGCTGACCATCCTGGTTGGCAGCTTCCTGCTCTTCCAGATCCAGCCGATGGTCGCGCGCATGGTGCTGCCCAAATTGGGCGGCGCGCCCGCGGTGTGGAACAGCGCGATGCTCGTCTATCAGGCGCTGCTGCTCGGCGGCTACGCCTATGCGCACTGGCTCGGCCGTTTCCAGGTCCGGCGGCAGGCGGTGATCCACCTCGCGCTCTTTCTGGTCGCCGCCTTGTGGCTCCCGATCGGCATCGCGCAGATCGCGCCGCCCGGCCCGGGGCAGGAGGCATTGTGGGTGCCGCTGCTCCTGCTCGCATCGATCGGCCCCGTATTCTTCGTCGTCTCGGCGCAGGCGCCGCTGATGCAGCGCTGGTTCGCCGCCGATGCCCGCGCGGGCGATCCCTATTATCTCTACGCCGCCTCGAACCTCGGCAGCTTTGCGGGGCTGATCTCCTATCCCGCGCTCGTCGAACCCAATCTGCCGCTCGCCGCGCAAAGCTGGGGCTGGGCCGCGGGCTACGCGCTGCTCGTCGCGCTGGCCGCCGCGGCCGCGGCGGCGCGCTGGCGCAGCCACGCCGCGCCGGCCGACGGCGCGCCGGTCGCCGACGAACCGCGCCCGACCCTGCGGCGCCAGCTCCACTGGCTGCTCATCGCCGCGGTGCCGTCGGGGCTGATGCTGTCGACGACGACGCACCTCACCACCGACATCGTCGCCATGCCCTTGCTCTGGGTGCTGCCGCTCGGCCTCTACCTCCTGAGTTTCGTCGTCGCCTTTTCGAACGCCGAAGCGATCAAGCAGACCTTTCGCGTGCTCGCCCCGGCGGTGCTGCTGATCGCGGGGGGACAGTCGCTGCTCAGCACCGGCGGCGGCTCGATGCTCGTCGCGCTGATGAGCCTCGTCATGCTGTTCATCGTCGCCACCGCGCTGCACGACTATCTCCACCATCTGCGCCCCGCGCCGCAGCATCTGACGCTCTTCTATCTCGTCATGTCGGCGGGCGGCGTCGTCGGCGGGCTGTTCGCGGCGCTGTTCGCGCCGCTGCTGTTCGACTGGGTCTACGAGCATCCGATCCTCGTGCTCGCCGCCGCGGCGCTGCTCCCGCTGCCGCCCTTCCTGCCGTGGAACGAGTGGCTGAAGGTCAGGAACCCCGTGCCTTATGTGATCGCCATGCTCGCCGTGGCGGGGTTCGCCTGCTGGAAACTCGTCGGCGGGTGGGACGGCACCTTCCAGGGCATGAACGGCGTCTGGGCGGGGCTGATCCTGTTCGTCGGGCTGCTCGTCGTCGCCTGGCGCTGGGCCTATGTCGCCGCGCTGGCGCTGCTGATGCTCGGGGTCGGCGGGGTGGATACGCTGCAAAAGGGCACCGATGGCATGCGCGTGCGCAGCTATTTCGGGGTCTATACGATCACCGACGACGCCGCGCGCCAGGAACGCCGCCTCGCGCACGGCACGACGCTGCACGGGCTGCAGCTGACGGCGCCGGGGCAGCAGCGGCGCCCGACCACCTATTATGGCTTCCAGTCGGGGGTCGGGCTGACGCTCGACAAGGCCGACCTGCTCGCGGGGCCGAATGCGTCGATCGGCATCGTCGGGCTCGGCACCGGCACGCTCGCCTGTTACCGCAAGCCCGGCCAGGCGTGGACGATCTTCGAAATCGATCCCGCGATGGTCGCGATCGCGCGCGACCCGTCCAAATTCACCTTCATCCCCGACTGCGCGCCCGACGCGCCGATCGTCATCGGCGACGCGCGGCTCCAGCTCGCCGAACAGCCGCCGGGCCGCTTCGACATCCTCGTCATCGACGCCTTCTCGTCGGACGCGATCCCGCTGCACCTGCTGACCGCCGAAGCGTTCGGCGTCTATGCCCGCGCGCTCAAGCCCGACGGCATATTGCTCGTCCACATCTCGAACCGCTTCTTCGCCCTCGAGCCCGTGCTCGCGGCCGAGGCGAAGGCGCGCGGCTGGCAGGCGGCGATCCGCATGGACCCCGCGACCGGCGGCGAGGCGGGGGGGCTCACCGGCTCGAACTGGGTCGCGCTCACCGCGACGCCGCAGCGCATGCAGCGGTTGACCGGGGGCGTCCAGCCGCGCGAAAAGGCGTATGACGACGGCGTCTGGGTGCCGCTCGCCGGCCGCGACGGATTTTCGCGCTGGACCGACGACTATGCCTCGACGCTGCCGATCCTGATCTGGAAAAACATCATCGGAGGTCGCGAGGAATGAGCGACATCAGCATCGTTACCGTGAACGGCAAGACGCCGCAGATCGACCCCAGCGCCTTCATCGCGCCGGGCTGCCGCATCATCGGCGACGTGCGCATCGGGCCCGACGTCAGCATCTGGTACAATTGCGTGCTGCGCGCCGACGTCAGCCATATCGTCGTCGGCGCAAGGTCGAACATCCAGGACGGCAGCATCGTCCATTGCGACGGCCCGATGCCGCACCGCCCCGAAGGCTATCCGACGATCATCGGCGAGGACGTGCTGATCGGCCATCTCGCGATGGTGCATGGCTGCACGCTCGCCGACCGGGCGTTCGTGGGGCTGAAGGCGACGGTCATGAACGGCTGCCGCATCGGCAGCGACGCGATGCTCGCCGCGGGGGCCCTGCTCACCGAGAATAAGGAAATCCCCAGCCGCGAGCTCTGGGCGGGATCGCCCGCGCGCCGCGTGCGCGAGATCGGCGACGAGCAGGCCGCGGGCATGCAGGCCGGCGTCGCGCATTATGTGCTCAACGGGCGGATGCACAAGGCGGCGGTGGAGGGATGAATAATCCTCCCTGTGCCGCAGGCATGGGGAGGGGGACCGTCCGCGAAGCGGATGGTGGAGGGGTCCTTCGACGCTGTGCCATCGCCCCTCCGTCAGCGGCTTCGCCGCTGCCACCTCCCCATCGCTTCGCGACAGGGAGGATTGTCCAGATCAACCCAGGTTGGCGTTCACCATCGCATAGAGCATCGGGATCGACAGCAGGGTGTTGGTCCGCGAAAAGATCATCGCGGTCTTCGCGGCCTTGGCCTTGGTCGCATCGTCGGCCTCGACGATGCCCAGCGCCTTCTTCTGGTTCGGCCAGATCACGAACCAGACGTTGAACGCCATGATCAGCCCCAGCCACATGCCGACGCCGATCAGCTTGTACGGGTCCTGCAGCCCGAGCGCGGGGACCGCATATTTGGCGTGGAAGGCGATGCCGAGACCCAGCAGGACGGTCAGCGCCGCGGCCCAGCGGAACCAGAAGAGCGCGGCGGGCGCGATATGCTTCGACACGCCGGGCTTCAGCTCGGCCGGGATCTTGGGCATCGTCGGGATCTGGACGAAGTTGAAATAATAGAGCAGCCCGATCCACAGCACCCCGAAGAAGGTGTGCAGCCAGCGCATGATCGCATTGCCCGCGGCGATGCCGTCCTCGAAATTCTGGCCGTTGAGGCCAAGCATCAGGATGATCGCGAGCACGAGCCCCGCGCCCAGCACGGCGTGCAGATTACCGAAAAACTTGTCCATGAAAGTCCCCCTCGCTGGTTATGGGGCGCGGCGCGACCCGGTGCCCGGGCACGGCTATGCCAGCGACGCGAGGCTTGCTCAAGCTTGCTTGAATCAATCCTCCCTGTGACCGTAGGCCATGGGGAGGGGGACCGCGCCCGGAGGGCGTGGTGGAGGGGCCGCGACGTTGCGCAAATTGCCCCTCCGTCAGCGCTTCGCGCTGCCACCTCCCCATCGCTGCGCGACAGGGAGGATTATTGCGCTTTTTCGGGCTCCTCGGGCAGCGCGAGCCCGTTCTTCAGCATCACGGGCAATTGCGTGAGCGTGAAAAGGAAGGAGAGGGCGGTGATGCCCCACACCTTGATCGTCAGCCACAAATCGAAGCTCATCGCCTTCGCCTGGATCAGCTCGTACATGACATGGTTGGCGATGCCGAGCGCGGCGAAGAACAGCCCCCAGTTGCGCGACAGCAGCATCCAGCCGCGCTGGGTGATCCCGTCGAGCGCCGACTGGAGCAGATATTTGAGCATCGGCTTGCCCGCGAAATAGCCGCCGAGCAGCAGCGCGGCAAAGGCGCCATAGATGATCGTCGGCTTCAGTACGATGAAGCTCTCGTCGTGGAAATAGACGGTCAGCGCGCCGAAACCGATGACGAGGATGCTCGACAGCCACAGCATGGGCGAAATCTTGCCCAGCTTCCATTTCGACACCGCCATCGCGATGACGATCGCGACCATGAAGGCGATCGTGCCCTTGATCGCCGCGGTCGTCGCGGCGAAGGCGCCGGTGCCGCCCGAACTGAGCTTGTAGGCGAGGAAGAAGACCAGCAGGGGCCCGAAATCGATCGCGAAATTGAGCGCGCCATGTTTCGCCGGCGGCGGCGCGGGGACGGCTTCGGGGCCGGTGGGGAGCTGGTCGAGCGTGTCGCTCATCTGATATTTCCTGCAATGATGCCCGCGATCTCGTCGGCGTCGAACGGGCGAAGGTCGTCCAGGGTTTCGCCGATGCCGATCGCATGGATGGGAAGCCCGTGGCGTTCGGCCGCGGCGACGAGCACGCCGCCGCGCGCGGTGCCGTCGAGCTTGGTCATCACCAGCCCGGTCACCCCCGCGACCTCGCGGAACACGTCGATCTGCGACAGCGCATTCTGCCCCGTCGTCGCGTCGAGCACGAGCACGACATCGTGCGGCGCGGCGGGGTTGAGGCGGCCGAGCACGCGCTTGATCTTCTCAAGCTCGTCCATCAGCTCGCGCTTGTTCTGGAGGCGCCCGGCGGTGTCGACGATCAGCACGTCGATGCCCGTCGCGGTCGCCTGTTTCACCGCGTCGAAGACGATCCCCGCGGCGTCGCCGCCCTCGGGCCCCGCCATGATCGGCACCCCGAGCCGCTCGGCCCAGACCTTCAACTGGCCGATCGCGGCGGCGCGGAAGGTGTCGCCCGCGACCAGCATCACCCCATAATCCTGTTCCTGGAACAGATGCGCGAGCTTGGCGATCGTCGTGGTCTTGCCCGACCCGTTGACGCCGATGACCAATATGACCTGCGGGCGCGGGAAGGCGTCGATCTCGAGCGGCTCGGCGACGGGGCGCAGCACCGCCGCGATTTCGTCGGCGACGATGCGGCGCAATTCTTCGGTCCCGCTCGCCACCGCGTCGCGTCGCGCGGCGAGGCGGTCGCGGATGCGCGCCGCCATCGCGGGGCCGAGGTCGGCGGTGATCAGAGCCTCCTCGATACGGTCGAGGTCGTCGTCGCCCAGCCGCGCCTTGCCGGTCAGCCCCGACAGATTTTCGCCCAGCCGCTCCGATGTGCGCCTGAGCCCGCCGAACAGCCGCTCGCTCCAGCTTGCGCCGCTCATGCCCCAAAACCTTCGAGCGCCTGCGCGGCGAGGCGGTCGCCGTCGCGCGCGCCGATCCGCACCGGCACGATGCTTCCGGGCACCGCGTCGCGGTCGAGCAACAGGCTCGCAAAATTCTCGCCATGGCCGCTGCGTCCGTCGCGCTCGACCAGCATCTTCGTCATTCTGCCCACTTGTCCGTCCATCCAGATGTGCCGCCGCCGCGCATTGGCCTCGCGCAGCATCGCCGCCCGCTCGCGTGCCATGCTCCGCCCGACCTGCGGCATCCGCGCGGCGGGCGTCCCGGCGCGCGCGCTATAGGGAAAGATGTGGCCGAAGACGATGTCGCAATCGTCGATCAGCGCCAGGCTGTTCGCGAACATCGCTTCATCCTCGGTCGGGAAGCCTGCGATCAGGTCGGCGCCGATCGCGATCTCGGGCCGCACAGCCTTCAATCGCTGCACCAGGTCGACGACCTCGTCCCGGCGGTGTCGCCGCTTCATCCGCGTCAGCACCATGTCGTCGCCCGCCTGCAGCGACAGGTGGACATGCGGCATTACCCGCGCCTCTCCGGTCAGCAGCGCGAACAAGGCATCGTCGATCCGGTTCGGGTCGAGCGACGAAAGCCGCAACCGCTCGACCGGTAAGGAGAGTAGGGCTTCGACCAGCGCGGCGAGGCTCGTTCCGCTGTCGTCGCCATAGCTCGCAAGGTCGACCCCGGTCAGCACGATCTCGCGCTGTCCGCGGTCCAGGGCGATGCGCGCCGAGTCCAGCACCGCTTCGACCGTCGCCGACCGCGCCGCGCCGCGCGCGATCACCGTCGCGCAAAAGGTGCAGCTGTGCGAACAGCCCGTCTGCACGCCGAGGAAGGCGCGCGCGTGGTCGGCGCCCGAGAGCGCGGGGGAATAGGTCTTGCTGCGCGCGACCGGGGCGCCGGCGCCATAGCTCTCCGCCAAAGCTTTCACATCGTTGCGCACGACCCGCGCGCCCATCTCGGCGAAGCGCCCGGCCTCCAGCTCCGCCGCGCATCCGGTCACCACGACCGCCGCCCCCGGCCGCTCGCGCAAGGCCCGCCGCACCGCCTGCCGCGCCTGCCGCACCGCCTCGTCGGTCACCGCGCAGCTGTTGAAGACGATCGCGTCCTTCGCGCCCGCCGCCGTTGCCGCGGTGCGCACCGCCTCGCCCTCGGCGATGTTCAGCCGGCACCCGAAATTGACGACCGTCGGGCCGTCCATAACCGCTGTGCTCATCCGAACTGCGCCCAGTCGGTCTCGCCCTCGAAAACGCGCGTCGCGGCGCCGGTCATCACGATCGGCTCGCCCGGCGCCCAGCGGATGACGAGATCGCCGCCGGGCAGCGACACGGTGACCGGCGACTTCACCTTGCCCGCGCGGATCGCCGCGACCGCCGTAGCACAGGCGCCGGTGCCGCACGCCTGCGTCAGGCCGACGCCGCGCTCCCACACGCGCAGTTGCAGGCAGTCGGGGCCGTCGAGGCTCGCGACATTGACGTTGACGCGCTCGGGGAACAGCGGATCGGTCTCGATCCGCGGGCCGAGCTCGCCGAGCGCCACGGCGTCGGCCTCGGGCACGAAGAAGACGATGTGCGGATTGCCGACATTGACCGCCGCGCCATGCTCGAGCTCGTCCCAGGCAACGGGCATGTCGCGCGTGTCCATCGGCATCGCGAGCGGAATATGCTCCCAGTCAAACACCGGTTCGCCCAGCACGACTTCGGCGCCGCCGTCGGCGGGGGTGACGCGCAGCATGCCGCCCAGCGTCTCGATCACCGACGGCTGGCTGAGCAGCGTCGCGACGCAGCGCGTGGCATTGCCGCACGCCTCGACCTCGCCGCCGTCGGCGTTGAAGATGCGCATCTTCACATCGGCCTTGGTCGAGGGCTCGAGCAGGATCAACTGGTCGCAGCCGATGCCGTGCCGCCTGTCGGCGATCGCATGCGCGCGCGCCGGGGTCATCTCGACCGGCGCCGCGCGCGCGTCGATCACGACGAAGTCGTTGCCGAGGCCGTGCATCTTGGTGAAGCGATCCGCCATACCCCGCGCATGTAAGGCGGCGGGGCGGCGAAGTCTAGCGAGGCGGGGTTATGCCGACCGCCGCCGCTCGTCCGCGCCCGTGTCGCCTGCATCGGGCGCCATCGGCGTGCGCAGCAGCCCGCGGTCCGCCAGCAGTTTCGCGGTCGCCATCGCCGAAGCGGGCTTGCCATAATGCCAGCCCTGCGCCTTGGCGCAGCCGAGGCGGGTCAGTTCGATCGCGGTCGCCTCGTCCTCGACGCCCTCGGCGGTGATCGGCATCGCCAGGCTCTCGCCCAGCCGCACGATCGCGACGACGATCGCCTGCGCATCGGGGCTGCCCTGCATCGCCGCGACGAAGCTCTTGTCGATCTTGATCCGGTCGAAGGGCAGCGCGCGCAGGTGCGACAGCGAGCTGTAGCCCGTCTCGAAATCGTCGAGGCTCAGCGACACGCCCTGGTTCTTCAGGCTGGTGACGATCGAGCGCACCAGCGGCAGATTCTCGAACAGCGAGCTTTCGGTAATCTCGACCTCGAGCTGGCTCGCGGGGAAACCTGTCTCGACCAGCAGCTTGGTGAGCTTCTGGCTGAACCACGGGTCCTTCAATTGCTGCGGCGAGATGTTGACCGCCAGCGTGATCGACGGGTCCCAGCCCTTGGCGATTTCCATCGCGTGGCGCACGACGCGCAGCGACAATTCGCCGATCAGCCCGCTTTCCTCGGCGACCGGGATGAAGCGGTCGGGCTCGACCATGCCATGCTCGGGCGAATCCCAGCGCATCAGCATCTCGAAACCCACGAGGCGGCCGGTCGCAATGTCGACCTGCGGTTCGAAGTACGGCACGAACTCGTCGCGCGGCATGCCGCTGCGGATGCCGGTCTCGATCTGGTTGCGGACCTGCACCGCCATTTCCATGCCGGCCTCGAACCAGCAGAAGCGGTTCCGCCCCTCGTCCTTGCAATGATACATGGCGATGTCGGCCTGGCGCACCAGCGTGTCCATCGTCGTGTCGGCGGCGGTCGCCAGCGACAGGCCGATCGACGCGCCGATGCGGATCTGCTGGCCGTCGTGGGTCACCGGTTCCTCGAGGGTGGCGACGATCTCGGCCGCCAGCGCCTCGATATGCGGCTTGCCCGCGCGTTCGAACACCAGCATCGCGACGAACTCGTCGCCGCCCAGCCGCGCCATCAGCGCGCTCGGCGGCAGCACCGCGGCGATGCGCTCGGCGGCGACCTTCAGCATGCGGTCGCCGGCGGCGTGGCCGTGGATGTCGTTGACCGTCTTGAAATGGTCGAGGTCGAGCAGGAACAGCGCGACGTGGCGCTGCTCGGCGGCCGCGCTCTCGATCAGCGCCTGCCCCTGTTCGAGCATCGCGCGGCGGTTGAGGAAATCGGTGAGCGGGTCGCGATCGGCCAGATAGCGCGCCTGCTGCTCGGCCTCGGTGCGCGCGCGGATTTCGCGGTGCAAATCCTCGTAGCGACGCCAGCCGAACAGGATCAGCGCGATATTCAGGATCAGCGTCGCGGCGAGCACCTGGTCGCTGCCGCCGCCGATCCCCGACAAAGCGCGGACGACCGATTGCATGACATTGCTGCCGGTGCCGACGAAGAGGATGATCGCGGCGACGACGATGCCGCCCGCGACGATATCGCGTTTTGCCCCTTCGGCGCGGTCGGGGCCTTTCGGCGGAGCGGCGGTCGCCATATTTCGCATGTCCCCCACAATAAGCCGCCCTTTTGCGCCCCAAGCGGTGAAATTTGCGTTAAGTTTGGGCTATCCCGATCCTCCCTGTCGCGAAGCGATGGGGAGGGGGACCGCCGCGAAGCGGTGGTGGAGGGGCCGAAAGGTCGCTCGACGCCTGACGGCGTCGGCCCCTCCGTCAGCGCTCCGCGCTGCCACCTCCCCATGGCTGCGCCACAGGGAGGAGCGCATAGCTTGCCTTTCTCCCGCATTTCCCGTAATGGCGCCCCCGTCCGGCGGCATCTCGCGGCCGGGCATATCGACATCCGCGACGGAAAAACCTGTCCACGGATACCGCTGGTTGGCGAGGTTTCGCTCACCGGCGTGTTTTGCGTTGCGGGCGTCGAAAGCAAGGATTTTGGCTGTGTTCGATAGTCTGAGCAACCGGCTTGGCGATGTTTTCGGAAAGCTCCGCGGCCGCGGCGCGCTGACCGAGGCCGACGTGCGCGCCGCGATGCGCGAAGTGCGAATCGCCCTGCTCGAGGCCGACGTCGCGCTGCCCGTCGTGCGCAGCTTCGTCGACCAGGTCACCGAACTCGCGATCGGCCAGAACGTCCTGCGCTCGGTCACCCCCGGCCAGCAGGTCGTCAAGATCGTCAGCGATGCGCTGACCGAAATGCTCGGCTCCGAAACCGCCGAGCTGAACCTTGCCGTTACCCCGCCCGCGGTCATCATGATGGTCGGCCTGCAGGGCTCGGGCAAGACCACGACCACCGCGAAGATCGCGAAGCGCCTCAAGGAAAAAGAGCGCAAGAAGGTGCTGATGGCGTCGCTCGACGTCAATCGCCCGGCCGCGCAGGAACAGCTCGCGGTGCTCGGGGCGCAGATCGACGTCGCGACCTTGCCGATCGTCGCGGGCCAGCAGCCCACCGAAATCGCCAGCCGCGCGCTGCAGGCCGCGAAGCTCCAGGGCTATGACGTCCTGATGCTCGACACCGCGGGACGCCTCCACGTCGACCAGCAATTGATGGACGAGATGCAGGCGGTGGCGCGCACGGCGAACCCCGCCGAGACGCTGCTCGTCGTCGACAGCCTGACCGGCCAGGACGCGGTGCAGGTCGCGCAGCGCTTCACGGACCAGGTGCCGCTGACCGGCGTCGTGCTCACCCGCATGGACGGCGACGCGCGCGGCGGCGCCGCGCTGTCGATGCGCGCCGTCACCGGCAAGCCGATCAAGTTCGCGGGCACCGGCGAAAAGCTGGGCGCGCTCGAACTCTTCCAGCCCGCGCGCATCGCGGGCCGCATCCTCGGCATGGGCGACGTCGTCAGCCTCGTCGAACGCGCCGCCGAGACGATCCAGGCCGAAGAGGCCGAGGCGATGGCGGCGAAGCTGGCCAAGGGCCAGTTCGACCTCAACGACCTCAGGACCCAGCTCAACCAGATGCGCCGCATGGGCGGCCTCGGCGCGCTCGCCGGCATGATCCCGGGCCTCAAGAAGGCGCAGGTCGCCGCGGCGCAGGCGGGGGCCGACGACAAGACGCTGGTCCATTTCGACGCGATCATGAGCTCGATGACGCCGAAGGAACGCGCCAAGCCCGAAATCCTGACCGCCAAGCGCAAGATCCGCATCGCCAACGGGTCGGGCACCAACGTCCAGATGGTCAACAAGGTGCTCAAGATGCATCAGGAAATGTCCACCGCGATGAAGAAGATCCGCAAGATGGGCGGCCTCAAGGGGCTCGGCGCGCTGTTCGGCAAGGGCGGCGGCATTCCCGGCATGGGCGGAGGGGGCGGTGGCCTCGGCGGCCTGCCCGGCCTCGGCGGCGGGGCGATCCCGCCCGAACTCGCCAATCTGATGAACAAGAAAAAGTGACGGCGCCTTGCGCGCCGTCATCCCGGCGCAGGCCAGGATCCAGTGAATACCGAAACCCAAGTTTGAATTTGAATTAGAAAGAAGGATTTACATCATGGCTACCTCCATTCGCCTGTCGCGCGGCGGCTCCAAGAAGCGCCCCTATTACAAGATCGTCGTCGCCGATTCGCGCAGCCCGCGCGACGGCCGCTTCATCGAGCGCATCGGCAGCTACAACCCGCTGCTCGCCAAGGACAATCCCGAGCGCGTCAAGCTCGACGCCGAGCGCGCGAAGCACTGGCTGAGCGTCGGCGCCCAGCCGAGCGACCGCGTCGCCCGCTTCCTCGACGCCGCGGGCGTCAAGGAACGCGCCGCGCGCAACAACCCGAACAAGGCGGTCCCGGGCGAGAAGGCCAAGGAACGCGCCGAAGAGAAGGCCGCCAAGATCGCCGAGGCCGAAGAGGCCGCGAAGGAAGCCGCCGCCGCTCCCGAGCCTGTGGTCGAAGAAACCGCTGCTGAAGAAGCTGCCGCTCCCGAAGCCGCCGAGTCGGATGCGACCGGTTCGGTGAAGAGCGAAGAGACCGCCGAAGCCGTCGCCGACGCCGTGGCCGAGGAAGTCCCCGCCGACGCGACCGCCGAAGACGCGACCGCGATCGCCGAGGAAGTCGCCGAGGGCGGCCCGGTCGCCGAAGAGACTCCCGCCGAGGAAGCCCCGGCTGCCGACGCCGGCGAAGAAAAGGCCGAAGGCTAAGCCTTGGCGGACGCCGATCGCCCCGTCACCCTCGCCGCCATCGCCGGCGCGCATGGGGTGCGGGGCGAGGTGCGCCTCAAATTGTTCGGCGAAGGCGCGGAGGCTCTCCGCGCCTTTTCCGTTTTCGACGCCGGGACAAGCAAGCTGACGCTCAAATCGGTGCGCCCCGCGAACCAGGGCGCGGTCGCGACCTTCGCCGAAGTCACCGACCGCAGCGCCGCCGAGGCGCTTCGCGGCACCGTGCTTACCGTACCGCGTTCGGCGCTGCCGCCGCTGGGCGAGGGCGAATATTATCATCATGACCTGATCGGCCTGCCGGCCGTCTCGACCGACGGCCGCGCGATCGGCACCGTCGTCGCGGTCGAGAATTTCGGCGCCGGCGACATCCTCGAGATCGAGAAGCCCGCCGAAGCCGGCAAGAAACCCGCGCGCTTCATGGTGCCGATGAACGCGCGCGCGGTGCCCGCGTGGGACGCCGACGGCGTGACCGTGGACGCGGCGTTCGTCGAATAGCGGTGCCCGGTTTGGGGTGGGAAGCGGACATAATAATCCTCCCTGTCGCGCAGCGATGGGGAGGGGGACCATGCGAAGCATGGTGGAGGGGCGGCCGCCTGGAACCCAGGCTTGGGGCATCGGCCCCTCCACCACCCTTCGGGGTGGTCCCCCTCCCCACGGCTACGCCGCAGGGAGGATTAAGAACGTCCCCTCCCGCCCGAAACCCGCCACTGGCGTCGGCGAGATGAACGGTAGATTGTCGGCCCGCCGGCCAGCTGTTAGCGTCGCGCCGGCTTGTCAGGGAGGGTCGTCATGCGGGTGAAATCGGGTCTGGTTCTTGCGGTCGTTGTCGGTACATC
>SCNT01000029.1 GCA_005503165.1 Sphingomonadaceae bacterium 3R27E2-A | reverse complement strand
GCCCCCCGCCCCGCCCGCCAAGCCGTGGGACCAGCGCCAGCTCGATACCGGCGAATGGCGTTACGACGCGGGATCGCGCACCGCGCGCTTCGCGCAGGCGGGCAACGCGTCGCCGCTGGTGACGATGGCATGCAGCGGCGGGTCGATCGAGCTCAGCGCCGGACTCGGCGCGGCCGATGCGCCGCTCGACGTGCAGCTCAAAACCAGCGCGGGCGCCGACCAGCTGCGCCTGACCAGCGGCCGCGTCGCGATCGGCGCGCGCGACGTCAAGCTCGACCGCATCGCGTTCAGCCGCGGCCGCTTTGCCCTGGAAGCAGACAACGGCAGCACGCTGACCTTGCCCGTGCAGTCGGAAATCGGGCGGCTGATCGAGGATTGCCGCGGCTGATCCGCGTTGTCAGGCCCCGAGCCGTACTGTCCCGCCCTTGATCCAGCCCCAGCGGCAGGGCCCCTGATATTCGCGCGCGGTGCGGATCGGGCGGCCGATGCCGCAGAGCGTGTCGTCCTGTCCCGCGGGCGGGAAGATCACCCCGAACCAGGCGTCGTCGTCGGTCGCCTCGCACAGCGACACGCGCACCCCGCCGGCGAGCTTCGCCTTGACCGCGCGCGTTTCGCCCGGCGCCCAATAGACGTCGGTGCCGCCGTCCTTGACCCGGCTGATGCTCGAACAGGCCGGAAGCTGCGGGCCCTCGGTGCCGATCATCACCGGACGCGAGGCGAGCGGGTCGCCGGCGACCACCGGGGCATTGTCGGCGGGCGGCGCGGGCTGCGAACAGGCGGCGAGCGCGAAGGCGAGGGTGGCGGCAAGCGAAGCGGGGAGACGATGGTTCATGGCGGCGAAACTAGCCGCCGCGGCGCGGCGGCGCAACGCCCCTTGCCATGGCGCCGAGAGGCGCATTTTCGCTTGGGTTTTCGGGGCGCCGACCCTATATAATCGATATGACAGACAACCCCGAAAACGGCGCGGGCGAAAGCGCCGCAAAGCAGCCCAACACCAATGCTTATGGCGCGGATTCGATCAAGGTCCTGAAGGGCCTCGACGCGGTGCGCAAGCGCCCGGGCATGTATATCGGCGACACCGACGACGGGTCGGGGCTGCATCACATGGTTTTCGAGGTTTCGGACAATGCGATCGACGAAGCGCTCGCGGGCCACTGCGACCTCGTCCTGATCACGCTCAACAGCGACGGATCGGTCAGCGTCGAGGACAATGGCCGCGGCATCCCCACCGGCATCCACGCCGAGGAAGGCATTTCGGCGGCCGAGGTCATCATGACCCAGCTGCACGCAGGCGGGAAGTTCGAGAACACCAGCGACGACAATGCGTACAAGGTGTCGGGCGGCCTGCATGGCGTGGGCGTGTCGGTGGTCAACGCACTCAGCGAATGGCTCGAGCTCACGATCTGGCGCGACGGCGAAGAGCATTGGATGCGCTTCGAGAACGGCGATTCGGTCGCGCCGCTCAAGGTCAACGGTCCCGCCCCGGCGGGCAAGAAGGGCACGCGCGTGACCTTCTTCGCGTCGACCGAAACTTTCAAGAATGTCACCGAGTTCGATTTCGAGAAGCTCGAGCATCGGTACCGCGAGCTGGCGTTCCTCAACTCGGGCGTGCGCATCAAGCTGGTCGACGCGCGCCATGCCGAGCATGTCAGCCACGATCTCTACTACGAGGGCGGGATTGCCGCGTTCGTCAAATATCTCGACCGCAACAAGAATGCGCTGCTGCCCGATCCGATCGCGATCAGCAGCGAGCGCGACGGCATCGGCATCGACGTCGCGCTCGAGTGGAACGACAGCTATTACGAGAATGTCCTCTGCTTCACCAACAACATTCCCCAGCGCGACGGCGGCACGCACCTGGCGGCGTTCCGCGCCGCGCTGACGCGCACATTGAACGGCTATGGCGAAAAGTCGGGGATGCTGAAGAAGGAGAAGGTCTCGCTCACCGGCGAGGATATGCGCGAAGGACTGACCGCGATCGTCTCGGTCAAGCTGCCCGATCCGAAGTTCAGCTCGCAGACCAAGGACAAGCTGGTCAGCTCCGAAGTCCGCCAGCCGCTCGAAAGCCTGATGGCCGACCGGATGAGCGAATGGCTCGAGGAAAATCCGGCGCATGCCAAGGCGGTGATCCAGAAGGTCATCGACGCCGCGGCGGCGCGCGAGGCGGCGAAAAAGGCGCGCGAGCTGACGCGGCGCAAGGGCGCGATGGACATTGCGAGCCTGCCCGGCAAGCTCGCCGACTGCCAGGAGCGCGACCCCAGCAAATGCGAACTTTTCCTGGTCGAGGGGGACTCGGCAGGCGGCAGCGCGAAGCAGGGCCGCGACCGGCATGTGCAGGCGATCCTGCCGCTGAAGGGCAAGATCCTGAACGTCGAGCGCGCGCGTTTCGACCGCATCATCTCGTCGAAGGAAGTCGGCACACTGATCCAGGCGCTCGGCACGGGGATCCGCGACGAATTCAACCTCGAGAAACTGCGCTATCACAAGATCGTGATCATGACCGACGCCGACGTCGACGGCGCGCATATCCGCACGCTGTTGCTCACCTTCTTCTATCGCCAGATGCCCGAGATCATCGAGGCGGGGCATCTCTATATCGCCCAGCCGCCGCTCTACAAGGTCGCGAAGGGGCGGAGCGAAGTCTATCTGAAGGACGACAGCGCGCTCGAAAACTACCTCGTCGACGGTGGCATCGACGCGCTGCTGCTCGAAACCACGGGCGGCGCGCGGTCGGGCGCGGACCTGCGCGACCTGATCGAACATGGGCGGCGGCTGCGCGCATTGATGCGTTACGTCCCGCGCAATCTGAACCATGGACTGGTCGAAGCGCTGGCGCTCGCCGGCGCGCTCGATCCCGAGCTCGACACCGCGGGGCGCCACAGCGCCGCGGCGCATGCCGCGACCTGGCTCAACGCCGCGGAGCGCGCGCTGACCGGCGGCGCCGAGGCGGTGTGGACCGTCGCGGCGGTCGAGGGTGGTGGTTATACGCTCGAACGCCGCTGGCGCGGGGTCAGCGACCATCATGCGATCGACGCGGGGTTCCTCGCGAGCCAGGAAGCGCGCCGGATGCACAAGCTGGCGGCCGAGCAGGCCGACACCTACGCGCGTCCGAGCCGGCTGGTAAAGCCTAGCAGCGCGCCCGCCGAGGTCGAGAGCGAAGAGGGCGAGGACGGCGAGACGATCGCGGCCCCGAGCGGCAAGACGAGCCCGGTGACGCGCCCGTCCGAACTGCTCGAGGCAATTTTCACGCACAGTCGCAAGGGGCTGACGATCAGCCGCTACAAGGGGCTGGGCGAGATGAATGCCGAGCAGCTCTGGGAAACCACGCTCGATCCCGTCCACCGCTCGCTGCTGCGCGTCGAGGCCGAACAGGCCGATGTCGCGCACGAAATCTTCGAACGACTGATGGGCGACGAGGTCGAGCCGCGGCGCGATTTCATCCAGACCAACGCGCTGTCGGTCGCCAATCTCGACGTCTGATCGCAAATCCGGCGCGGCGTGACGCGGCCCGGCTTGCCGCCGCGCACCCGGGGCGTTTCTGTGCCGCCAGAAAACAGGGGAGGATGTCATGCGGGCGCTTCTGGTCATGCTGATGCCGATGCTGCTGGCGCTTCCGGCCGCCGCGCAGGAGCCCGGGGACGACAATGACGCCGTCGTCGAGACCGAGGTCGCGACCGGGATGGCGAGCTATTACAGCCGCGAACTCGAGGGAAATCGCACGGCCAATGGCGAGATGTGCGATCCCGACGACCTGACCGCCGCGCACCGCACCCTGCCCTTCGGCAGCAAGGTGCGCGTGACGAACCTGTCGAACGGGCAGAGCGTGGTGGTGCGGATCAACGACCGAGGGCCGTTCGGGCGCGGGCGGGTGATCGACATCAGCCACGCCGCAGCCAGGGAAATCGGCATGCACCGCAGCGGCACGGCGCGGGTTAAGCTGGCGCTGCTCGACGACTGAGGCTCGGGGCGCGGTCGCCCGTCCCGGTGGGTTGAAATCCGGGTGGTTGGTCCTAAACCCGCTGCATGACCTCCCCCGCGCAGCAGCTCTCCATCGTCCTTGCCCAGATGACCCAGGTGGTCGGCGACCTCGCCGCCAATGCCGATGCGATGCGCGCCGTCCGTGCGCGGCACCCGTACGCCGACCTGATCCTCTATCCCGAGCTGCAGCTGATCGGCTATCCCCCCGAGGATCTGGTTCTCAAGCCCGCGCTCGCCGAGCGGGCGGCGAAAATCCTTGCCGAACTCGCCGCCGAGACCGACGACGGTGGCCCCGCCATGCTCGTCGGATCGGTCGAATGGGAGGCGGGCAGCCTCTATAACATCGTCGCGCTGCTCGACGGCGGCCGGATCGTCGCCAGGCGGCGCAAGCACGAGCTGCCCAATTACGGCACTTTCGACGAGAAGCGCGTGTTCGCCCCCGGCCCGCTGCCCGATGTCGTCGAATGGCGCGGCGTGAAGCTCGGGTTGCCGATCTGCGAGGACGGCTGGCTGCCGACGGTGTGCGAACATCTGGCGGGGCAGGGCGCCGAGCTGCTGATCTCGGTCAACGGCAGTCCCTATGAGATCGACAAGGACGAGCGGCGCCTCAGCCAGGTGTTCGCGGCGCGCGTCGCCGAAACCGCGCTGCCGGTGATCTTCCTCAACCGCATCGGCGGGCAGGACGAGATCGTGTTCGACGGCTGCTCCTTCGTGCTGAACGGCGACGGATCGATGGCGCACCGGCTGACCGACTGGGAGCCCGAGGAGCGCGTCACGCACTGGACGAGAGGCGCGCCCGATACGGAGAGGGACGGCTGGACCTGCGCGCCCGGGACGATCGCCGACTGGGAAGCGCGTCCCGCCGACATCTACAGCGCGATGATCCTGTCCTTGCGCGACTATGTCGAGCGCAACCGCTTCCCCGGCGTGGTGCTCGGGCTGTCGGGCGGGATCGATTCGGCGATCTGCGCGGCTATCGCCGCCGATGCGCTCGGCCCCGACAAGGTCTGGAGCGTAATGCTGCCCAGCCGCTTCACGGGGCAGGCGAGCCTCGACGATGCCGCGGGCTGCGCCAAGATGATCGGCTGCCGCCTCGACACGATTCCGATCGCGCCCGCGGTCGACGCCTTCGATACCATGCTCTCGGACAGCTTCGCCGACCGGACTGTCGACACGACCGAGGAAAATGTCCAGTCGCGCATCCGCGGCGTGACGCTGATGGCGCTCAGCAACAAGTTCGGCCCCATGCTGCTCACCACGGGTAACAAGAGCGAGATGAGCGTCGGTTATGCGACCATCTATGGCGATATGGCGGGCGGCTACAACCCGCTCAAGGACGCCTACAAGATGACCGTTTTCGCGCTCGCCAAGTGGCGCAACGCAAACATCCCGCGGCTGTCGCGCAACCCGATCGCGCCGGTGATGCCCGATACGGTCATCACCAAGCCGCCGAGCGCCGAGCTGCGCCCCGACCAGAAGGACGAGGACAGCCTGCCGCCCTACCCCGACCTCGACCGCATGCTGCACATGCTCGTCGAGGAGGAAGCGAGCGTCGACGATGTCGTCGCGAAATACGGCTTCGATCGCGATGCGGTGGCCCGGATCGAACGGCTGCTGGCGATCGCCGAGTATAAGCGCCGGCAAGCGCCGCCGGGGGTGAAGCTCTCGACGCGCAATTTCGGGCGCGACCGCCGCTACCCGATCACCCATGGTTTCCGGACGGGGTGACACGCCAGGAAGGGGAGAAGCGAATGGCCTTGCCAGGAGAAGGCGTGGCGCCCGCGCGCGCGGCTACGGCGATGGAGGCGCTGCGCATCATCGTCGCGCTGCTGATCCTGATCCACGGCGCCTACCGCCTGACGATGGGGCTCGTCGCGCCCTTCGGCACATGGCTGGACAGCATCGGTTTTCCCTTTGGCGCTGGCTGGGCGATGGCGGTGACACTGTACGAACTTGTCGGGCCCGCGCTGATACTGGTCCGCCGCTGGACCAGCCTTGCCGCGCTGGGGCATGCCGCGATCCTGACGCTCGGCGCGATCCTCGTGCATCTGCCCGCGGGGTGGTTCGTCGTCGGCGCGGGGCGCAACGGGGTCGAATATAGCGTCCTGCTTATCGCCGCGCTGCTCGCGATCGCCTGGGCCTGGTGGCCGCGGCCGCCGGCAGCGGCGGAGGCGGCGACGCGGCACTGACCGGCGCGGCATCGCGCGCCGGCTTGGCGGCGTAGAGCGCGGCGTCGGCACTGCGCATCAACTCGAGCAGCGTCAGCCCGTCGGCGGGCGCCGCGGCGAGGCCGGCGGTGGCCCCGATGCGGATCGGCTGGCCGTCGATCGGGAAGGGCGGCGCGAGCGCGGCGAGCAGCGCGCTCGCGCGGATGTCGAGCGCCGCGGCATCGCACCCGGGCAGAAGGATCGCGAATTCGTCGCCGCCGATGCGCGCGACGGTCGCGCCTTCGCCCGCGTGGGCGCGCAGACGCCCTCCGATGGCGATCAGCAGGCGGTCGCCGGCGGCGTGCCCATGGCGATCGTTGACCGGCTTGAAGCCGTCGAGGTCGAGCAGGATCAGCGCCGCGCCGCGTTCGCCGCCTTCGGCGAATATCTCGTCGGCGGCCATGTGCAGCGCGCGTCGGTTGGCGAGCCCGGTCAGCGGGTCGGTCAGCGCCTGCCGCCGCAGGCGGCGGCGGAGCAGCAGCATCTCGACCTGCTGGTCATGCTGGTCGAATATCAGCCGGACGAGGAAGGCGAGCGCGAGCAGGGCGATCGCCACCGCGATCTGGTCCATGCGGTTGCCCGTGACGAGCAGCGCGGCGATGACGGGCGTCAGGCCCGCGCCGAGCACCGCAAGCGTCGCGCCGCGCACCGAGGCGAGGCAGAAGGCGGTGGTCAGCGTGCCCATCACCATGAACATCGGATAGTAACTGCGCTGGCCGGGTTCGGCGAACAGCCAGCTCGCCGCGGTCCAGACGCCGCACAGCGCCGCGATCGGCGCCGCGAGCAGCGCGAGCCGCGAAACGAGGCGGCGCGCGGCGGCGGCGGTCATCGGCCGCGACCGGCTGTGCAGCCAGTGGATCAACCGCGCCGCCGAGATGGCGATGGCCGCGAGCGGCATGCCGTAGCGGATCAGCCAATGCGCCTCGCCCGCCGCGGCGAGCATCGCGACCGCGACGACGGCGATGAGGGTGGCATAGAGAAGCGGCACCAGCACCTGCAGCCGCGCGACGCGGGCGAGCGCCAACTCGTCGGCAATCGCCGCCGGTACGCGCGGCCACAGCCGCGAGCGCCATCCCCTCGTTTCGCCCTCCATCGCGCCACGCTAGGATGAAAGGCCGAAGAAGCGGTTAATTGCAGGCGAGGGCCCAAAAACGGCCGGACGCGGGCGGCCACTGCTCCGGGCAATCGACCGCCGCAGCGGCCGTCCATGATGACGCGCCGCGGAGCCGGGCGCGGGCGCAGCACGCCAGCCACCGCGGCCGATTGCAGATTGGCCCGAACGGCGGTTCTGGGGCGGGGGAGCGGCCGTTCGTCCTATTCCGTTCCCCGGCGAAAGCCGGGGTCCAGATGGCGAGCGGCACGCCTCAGGCGAAAGCCCCGACGCTTTCGATGAACTTGATCACCGAGATCGGTTTCGAAACATAGGCCTCGGCCCCCGCGGCGCGGATCTGGTCCTCGTCGCCCTTGCCGGCATAAGCGGTGACCGCCATGATCGGCACCTCGCGCAGCATCAGGTCGGCCTTCATCTGGCCGATCAGCTCGAGCCCGCTGACGTGCGGCAGCTGGATGTCCATGATGATCAGGTCGGGGGCCAGCTCGCGCGCCTTGGCCAGCGCGTCGCGCCCGTCGCGCACGGGATGCGCGCTATAGCCATGGGCGTTGAGCAGGTCGCAGAAGAGGCGCAGGTTGAGCTCATTATCTTCCACGACCAATATGGTCTTGCCCATGATATCTGCAGTCCCCACCTTGCGTTCGCGGCCGGTTTAGGCGAATCGGCGCGGCGATACAATTGCCTCCCGCGAAAGGGAAAACCGCTTGCACGATGCCGACGAAGCGCTGGCGCTGAACGCGCTGGGCTGGATCCTGACCGACGAACCGCGCGCCGAACGGCTGCTCGCGCTGACCGGGCTGGCGCCCGGGACCTTGCGCGAATCGCTCGGCGAGCGCTCGACGCTCGCAGCGATCCTGTCCTTTCTGACGGCGCACGAGTCCGACCTCATCGCCTGCGCGGTCGGACTCGACGTAAAGCCCGAGGATATCGCCGCCGCGGCCCAACGCCTGTCCGGCGACGAAAGAAATGTTGGAGGAGCTTGGGCATGAACCGACCGCTCGTAATTACCGATTGCGACGAGGTGCTGATGCACATGGTCGTCCCCTTCGCGCAGTGGGTCGACGAGGAACATGGCGTGCTGTTCCGCATCGAGGACGCGAGCTTCGCTGGGGCCTTGAAACGCAAGGAATGCGGCACGCCGCTCGAGGCGGCCGAGGTCTGGCCCTTGCTCGACGGTTTCTTCACCGGCCAGATGGCGCGGCAATATCCGATCCCCGGCGCGCTCGCAGCAATGGCCGAGATTGCCAGGCACGCCGATATCGTCGTGCTCACCAATGTCGGCCCCGAGCATCAGCAGCGGCGGATCGACCAGCTCGCGCTCCACGATTTCCACGCGCCGGTGATCGGCAGTCGCGGCGGCAAGGGCGAACCGGTGCGCCGGCTGATCGAGCAATACCGGCCTTCGGTCGCGGTGTTCATCGACGATCTCGGGGGGCATCACAGCTCCGTGGCGCAGGAAGCGCCCGAGGTCTGGCGGCTGCACCTCGTCGGCGAACCCGCGATCGCCGACAAGATCGCGCCCGCGAAGCACGCGCATGCGCGCATCGATAGCTGGACCGAGGCGCAGGACTGGATATTGGCGCGCCTCGCCGAAAACACCCCCGCTCCCGGCCCCGTTCCGGCTTAAGAAGGACAGACCATGGATATCGCCGCCAAACTCGCCGAGCTCGACCTCGAACTGCCCAAGGCCGCCGCGCCGGTCGCCGCTTATGTGCCCGTCGTCGAACAGGGCGGCATGCTCTATGTCAGCGGCCAGCTGCCGTTCGACGACGGAAAGGTCGTCACCGGCCGCCTCGGCGCGGACGTCGATATCGCGGGCGGCTACGACGCCGCGCGGCGCTGCGCGCTGATGCTGCTCGCGCAGATCGGCAATGCGCTGGACGGCGACTGGTCGCGGGTCGAAAAGGTCGTGAAGCTCGGCGTCTTCGTGAACTCGACGCCCGATTTCACCGATCAGGCGAAAGTCGCGAACGGCGCGTCCGAATTGTTCGAATCGCTGTTCGGCGAGGCGGGGCGCCACGCGCGCGCCGCGGTCGGCGTCGCGGTGCTGCCGCTCGGCGCCGCGGTCGAGGCCGACGCGATCGTCGCGGTCAAACCCGCTTAAGGCTGCGATGGCCGAGGCCGACCCGCGCGCGCGCACCATCTCGCTCGGCACCGGCGTCGAGGCGATCGACGCAGCGGCGTGGGATGCGCTGCACGACGGGGGCAATCCCTTCGTGTCGCACCGCTTCCTGGCGCTGCTCGAACGGTCGGGCAGCGTCGGGCCGGGGACCGGCTGGCAGGCCGCGCCGCTGCTGGTCGAGGACGAAGCGGGAGTGCTCGCCGCCGCGGCGCCCGCCTATCTCAAATCGCACAGCCAGGGCGAATATGTCTTCGACCACGCCTGGGCCGACGCCTGGGCGCGCGCCGGCGGCGACTATTATCCGAAGCTGCAGATCGCCGCTCCTTTTACTCCCGTGCCGGGGCCGCGGCTGCTGGCGAACAGGCCCGACGACGCGATCCTGCTGCTCCGCGCCGCCGAGGCGGTGGTGCGGCAGAACGGTCTGTCGTCGGCACACGCGACCTTCGTCGCGCCCGGACAGATGGCGCTGTTCGAGGAAGCGGGCTGGCTGGTGCGCCGCGACATCCAGTTTCATTTTGCAAATGCGGGCTACGAAAGCTTCGACGATTTCCTGGCCACCCTGACCTCGATGAAGCGCAAGCAGCTGCGCAAGGAACGCGCGCGCGCGGTCGAAGGGCTGCGCATCGAGGAACTGAGCGGCGCCGCGATCAAGCCCGAGCATTGGGACGCGATGTGGCTTTTCTACCAGGACACCGGTGCGCGCAAATGGGGCCAGCCGTACCTCACGCGCGAGGCGTTCGACCTGATAGGGTCGACGATGGCCGAGGATGTCATCCTCGTCCTCGCCTTCGACGGCGACGCGCGAGCGGTCGCGGGCGCGATGCATTTCGTCGGCGCCGACACGCTCTACGGGCGCTATTGGGGCTGCCTCGTCGACATCCCCTATCTGCATTTCGAGCTCTGCTATTACCGCGCGATCGACATCGCGATCGCGCGCGGCCTGAAACGGGTCGAGGCGGGCGCGCAGGGCGGGCATAAGCTCGCGCGCGGCTATGGTCCGGTCGCGACCTGGTCGGCGCATTTCATCGCCGACCCGGGCTTCCGGCGCGCGGTCGCCGACTATCTCGAGCAGGAACGCCGCGCCGAGGAATCGGAAATGGAGTGGCTCGAAGGGCATATGCCCTTTCGGCGGAAGGCCTGATCCGCCCTCAAAATCCCGTTTGTGTCGAGCGTAGTCTAGACACGCTGAACACCGGGCGTCCCACACGTGTCTCGACTACGCTCGACACGAACGGGGAAGCTAGACTGCGTCAGGCGGCAAACCGCCGCGCGGCCGGGCGGCGCGCGGTCTCGTCGAGCCAGGCGCGTGCCTGACGCTGCGCTTCGGCGATTTCCTCGCGCGTCATTTCGTCGGACAGGTCGGCGCGGCATTGCTGGCCTTCTTTGTTGCCCCCGAGCGCCGCGAGATTGAACCATTTATGCGCCTGGATCAGGTCGACATCGACCCCGCCGCTTCCGGTCGAAAAAGCGATGCCCAGATCGAAATAGGCGCTGGCGTCGCCGCGCGCGGCGTCGAGCAGCCGGCTTTCGATCAGATATTGCGCAGACTTCAGACTGTTGGCCATGATAACCCCCTGTCGCCTCTCCCCACCGAGAAGCTTCGAGGGCGAACCTTGCGGATCATGGTCAACAAAGCGTTAACGACGATGCGACTTTTTTGGGGACAAGTGATGAAACCCGCGCCAATGCGTGGGTTCGGGCGTTAATCAGCCGACGGGATAATTGTCGATCAGCCGCGTCTTGCCGATTCGCGCCGCCGCCAACAGCCGCGCAGGGGCGCGAAAAGCGCCGAGCCTTGCGAGGCTGTCGGCATCGGCGAGCGCGACATAATCGACGCTGTCGAAGCCGCCCGCGACGATCGCCCTTTCGGCGATGGACAGGCTTTCGGCGACGTCGGCGCCGCCAGCGATCGCCGCGGCCGCGGCCTTCAGCGCATCGGGAAAGGCGGTCGCCGCCGCGCGCTGCGCTTCGCTGAGATAGGCGTTGCGCGACGACAGCGCGAGCCCGTCGCCATCGCGCGCGATCGGCGCGCCCAGGATGTCGAGCGCGAAGTCGAGGTCGCGCGCCATGCGGCGGATGATCGCGAGCTGCTGCCAGTCCTTCTCGCCGAAAATCGCGACGTCGGGCCGCACCTGATTGAACAATTTGGCGACGACGGTCGCGACGCCGTCGAAATGGCCGGGCCGCGCGGCGCCGCAATAATCGCTGCCAAGCTCGGCGACCTCGATATGCGTGCTGTGGCCCGCCGGGTACATGGTGCCGACGTCGGGCGCCCACAGCAAGGCGACGCCCTCCTGCGCGAGCAGCGCCGCGTCGCGCGCCTCGTCGCGCGGATAGGATGCGAAATCCTCGTTGGGGCCGAACTGCGTCGGGTTGACGAAGATCGACACGATGACATGATCGGCGACGCGCTTCCCCATCTGCACCAGCGACATATGGCCCGCGTGCAGTGCGCCCATGGTGGGGACCAGGGCGACGCTCTTGCCGCCCTGCTGCAGTGCCGAAACGGCACGGCGGAGCATCGCGATGTCACGGATGATTTGCACGGCTGCCCCGCCTCCGATAATGGCGGCTGAAACGCCACCCACGCGGCCCCCATGCGCCGCCGACAGGAAAATCGCAACGCCCCATGTCGTCCCAAGTTTCGACCCCCGCGCCGCACCGCATCATCTTTGCCAATGAAAAGGGCGGGACCGGCAAATCGACCTGCGCGGTGCATTTCGCGGTCGCGCTCGCGAGCCAGGGGTGGAAGGTCGCGGGGCTCGACCTCGACCCGCGCCAGCGCACCTTTCACCGCTATCTGGAGAACCGCGCCCAGACCGAAAAGCGCCGCGGCATCGACCTGCCGACCCCCGATTTCGAGGTGTTCACCGGATCGACGATCGAGGAGCTCGACGAACAGGTCGCGCGGCTGTCCGCGGGCGCCGATTATTTCGTCGCCGACACGCCGGGCCGCGACGATGTCTTCGCGCGCCACCTTGCGACCGGCGCCGACACTTTGATCACCCCGATCAACGACAGCTTCATCGATTTCGACCTGATCGGGCAGGTCGATCCCGAGACGTTCCAGGTCACGCGCCCCAGCTTCTACTCCGAGCTGATCTGGGACGCGCGCAAGACGCGCGCGAAGACCGACGGGCGCACCATCGACTGGATCATCCTGCGCAACCGCCTCCAGCATGTCGACGCGCACAATATGCGCCGCGTCGGCGAGGCGCTGTCCCAGCTGTCGCGCCGCGTCGGCTTCCGTGTCATTCCCGGGCTCGGCGAGCGCGTCATCTATCGCGAGCTCTTCCCCGCGGGGCTCACCCTGCTCGACAAGGCGCATCTCGGCGGCATGGGCATCGGCCATGTCGTCGCGCGCCAGGAACTGCGCGAGGCGATGGCGGGACTGAACCTTCCCGTGCGCCAGCGGCTGCATCCCGACGGCGATCTCTTCGCCGCCGCATGATTCCCTTCTCTCCCCAAGAGGACCGACGATGACCCATGATTTCCACCCGACGATGCTGCGCGAATATGACATCCGCGGCGTCGTCGGCGACACGCTGTCCGACGCCGACGCCTATGCCATCGGGCGCAGCTTCGCGACGATGATCGCGCGTGCGGGCGGCCGGTCGGTCGCGGTCGGGTACGACGGACGGCTGTCGTCGCCGATGCTTGCCGAGGCGCTGGTCCGCGGGATCAACGAGGCGGGGGTCGATGCGCTCAACATCGGGCTCGGGCCGACGCCGATGCTCTATTATGCCGCGTCAACGCAGCCAGTGGACGGCGGCATACAGATAACCGGCAGCCACAACCCCCCCGACTATAACGGTTTCAAAATGGTGTTTCAGGGGCGTCCTTTCTTCGGTGCCGACATCCAGGCGATCGGCGCGATGGCGGCGGCGGGCGACTGGGAGAACGGCCAGGGATCGGCTGAGAGCATCGACATCGTCGACGCCTATGTCGACCGGCTGGTCGAGGGTTTCGCCGGCGGCGCCTTCCGCATCGGCTGGGACGCCGGCAACGGCGCTGCGGGCACCGTCATCGAAAAGCTCACCGCGAAGCTGCCGGGCGAGCATTTTCTGTTGTTTACCGACATCGACGGCCATTTCCCGAACCACCATCCCGATCCGACCGAAGAGAAGAATCTGGCCGATCTCAGGAAGCTCGTCGCCGAGAGGAACCTCGATTTCGGCGTCGCTTTCGATGGAGACGGCGACCGCATCGGCGCGATCGACGGCGAAGGGCGGGTGATCTGGGGCGACCAGCTGCTGCAGATCTACGCCGCCGCGGTGCTGCAGGACCGGCCCGGTGCGACGGTGATCGCCGACGTGAAGGCCAGCCAGGCGCTGTTCGACCGCGTCGCCGCGCTGGGCGGAAAGCCTTTGATGTGGAAGACCGGGCACAGCCTGATCAAGGCGAAGATGAAAGAAACCGGCAGCCCGCTGGCGGGCGAGATGAGCGGGCATATCTTCTTCGCCGACCGCTATTATGGCTATGACGACGCGCCCTACGCCGCAATCCGGCTGATCGAGGCGGCGACCAGGCTCGGGCAGAGCGTCACCGACCTGCGCGGCGGCATGGCGCCGATGGTCAACACCCCCGAGCTGCGCTTTCAGGTCGACGAGGTGCGCAAATTCGCCATTGTGGACGAGGTTCTCGCGCGGCTCGCAGCGGCGGGCGCGAAGGTCGACCGCACCGACGGGGCGCGCGTGCTGACCGAGGACGGCTGGTGGCTGCTGCGCGCGTCGAACACGCAGGACGTCCTCGTCGCGCGCGCCGAGGCCAAGGACGAGGCCGCGCTCGGCCGGCTGATGACGGCGATCGACGAGCAACTCGCGCTGTCCGGCGTGGTGCGTGGGGAAAGCGTGGGGCATTGACGCTTGGCCCCTCCCCTTCAGGGGAGGGGTCTGGGTGGGGGCCTGCGAGATAGTGCAGGGCCGCTGGCCCCCACCCGCTGCGACTGGGCAGCAAGCTGCCAAGTCCTGCTGCCCTCCCCTGAAGGCGAGGGCGAACTGTGATGCAAAAATCTTGCCAGATTGACCTCGGCCGCGCCGTTAGGTTAGTGCCGGGCCATAGTTTGAAGGCGATGACCGCGACATGACCGACGACACCTCTCTTGCGAACGCTCCCGCCGGCGGCGACCATGGCGTCGCCGACCATGTCGCGCACGTCCAGGAGGATGCCGCAGCGGGCAACGGGCTCGCGGTCATCTCGATCGCCAAAAGCTACGACAAGCGCGTCGTGCTCTCCGACGTGTCGCTGTCGGTGGGCAAGGGCGAAGTCGTCGGGCTGCTGGGCCCCAATGGCGCGGGCAAGACGACCTGTTTCTATTCGATCATGGGGCTGGTGAAGCCCGATGCCGGGCGCATCATGCTCGACGGCGCCGACATCACCGCGCTCCCCATGTACCGCCGCGCGATCCTCGGCCTCGGCTACCTGCCGCAGGAAACCTCGATCTTTCGCGGCATGACCGTCGAGCAGAATATCAGCGCCGTGCTCGAACTCGCCGAGCCCGACCGGGTATCGCGCGAGCGGCGGCTCGAGGAACTGCTCGACGAATTCGGGCTGACGCGGCTGCGCGCGTCGGCGGCGATGGCGCTGTCGGGCGGCGAACGCCGCCGCGCCGAGATCGCCCGCGCGCTCGCCGCCAACCCGTCGATCATGCTGCTCGACGAGCCCTTCGCAGGCATCGACCCGCTGTCGATCAGCGACATCCGCGATCTCGTCGCCGATTTGAAGACGCGCGGCATCGGGGTGCTGATCACCGACCACAATGTCCGCGAGACGCTCGACCTCGTCGACCGCGCCTGCATCATCTACGACGGCAAGGTGCTGCTCGCGGGCTCGCCGGCCGAACTCGTCGCCGATCCCGAGGTGCGCCGCCTGTATCTGGGCGAGGGTTTCTCCCTGTGAGGGGCTGGGGCTGCAACGGTGTCGAATGAGCGTCCTTCAGTTGCCGTTCGTGTCGAGCGTAGTCGAGACACGCCGAGTTGGTGCGCGCCTTCACGTGTCTCGACTTCGCTCGACACGAACGGGAAAGTAGTCGGGTAATTTCCGATGGCGTTGGGTCCGCGCCTCGATCTCCGCCAGTCGCAATCGCTGGTGATGACGCCGCAGCTGCAGCAGGCGATCAAGCTGCTCGCGCTGTCGAACCTCGAACTCGACGCCTATCTGGCCGAGGCGCTCGAGGGCAATCCTTTGCTCGATACCGCCTCGGGCGACAGCGAAGGCGCGGGTGACGATGCGCCCGAGATGGATGTCGCGCCGGTCGAGGCCGCGAGCCTCGACGCCGATCAGGCCCTGTCGTCCGACACCGGCACCACCGACGATCTCGACGTCGACCTGAACGCCGAAAGCTTCCACCACGACAGCGCGAGCGACAGCGTCGGCCTGTCGGAGGGCAGCGAGGGCATCGATTTCGACAGCTTCGCGGGCGAGGCCGACAGCCTCTACGAACATCTGCTCGCCCAGGTCGGCGAGCGCTTCTCGGGGCTCGAGGCGCTGATCGCCGAACAGCTGATCGCGCTGATCGACGAGGCGGGGTACCTCCGCGCCGACCTTGCCGAACTCGCGCAGCGGCTCGGTGTCCCGCTCGCGCTCGTCGAAAGCGTGCTCGCGGGGGTGCAATGCTTCGACCCCTCGGGCGTCGGCGGGCGCGACCTTGCCGAATGCATCGCGATCCAGGCGCGCGAGGCCGACCGCTACGACCCCGCGATGGCGACGATGATCGCGCATCTCGACCTCGTCGCCAAGGGTGCCTTCCCCCAGCTCAAGCGAATCTGCGGGGTCGACGACGAGGACCTCGCCGACATGATCCGCGAGCTGCGCGGTTACGACCCCAAGCCCGGGCTGCGCTTCGGAGGGACAGCGACGCAGGCGGTCGTGCCCGATCTTTATGTGCGCCAGACCGCGAAGGGCTGGGCGGTCGAGATCAACAGCGGCACCTTGCCGCGGCTGCTCGTCAACCGGCGCTATTATAGCGAGTTGGCGCAGGGCGCGGCGGCGAAGAGCAAGGCGTGGCTGTCCGAACAGCTGGCAGGCGCCAACTGGCTCGTCCGCGCGCTCGACCAGCGCCAGCGCACGATCGTCAAGGTCGCAAGCGCGATCGTCAAGCAGCAGGAGGGCTTCTTCCTCCACGGCGTGGCGCATATGCGCCCGCTGACGCTGCGCCAGGTCGCCGAGGATATCGGCATGCACGAATCGACCGTGAGCCGCGTGACGAGCAACAAATATTTGAGCTGCGCGCGTGGGCTGTTCGAGCTCAAATATTTCTTCTCGAGCGGCATTTCGGCGACCCAGGGCGACGGCGCGGTGTCGGCCGAGGCGGTGAAGAGCCGGATCAAGGCGATGATCGAGGCCGAGGACGCCAAGGCGATCCTCTCCGACGAGACGATCGCGCAGAAACTCTCGGCCGAGGGCCACGACATCGCGCGGCGCACCGTGGTGAAATATCGCGAAGCGATGGGTTATGGCTCGTCGGTGCAAAGGCGGCGGCAGAAGGCGTTGGCGGGTTGATCCGGCGCGTTGTGCCCTAAACCCGTTCGTATCGAGCGAAGTCGAGATACGCGAAGGAATGCGCTCCCTCAGGTGTCTCGACTTCGCTCGACACGAACGGACACAGAAGGCGGTCTCCGCGGCCCGCTAACCATTTCCTAACCACGTCACGGCTAGGTTTCCGGCCAAAGGAGCCGACCGCCCGTGACCGCATCGCCGCAATCCGCCCGCCCCTTCACCGTCCTCGTGACCGGCGGCGCCGGCTATATCGGCAGCCATGCGGTGCTCGCGCTGCTCGACACCGGCTGGCGGGTCGCAGTGCTCGACAATCTCGCGACGGGCTTCCGCTGGGCGGTGCCGAAGGGCGCGGCCTTCTACGAGGGCGATATCGCCGATGCGGCGCTCGTGACGCGCATCGTCGCCGAACAGGATGTCGGCGCGATCATGCATTTCGCGGGGTCGGTCGTGGTTCCCGAGTCGATGACCAACCCGCTCAAATATTACGACAACAATAGCGCGCGCAGCCGCGCGCTGATCGACACCGCGGTGCACGCCGGGGTGCGCCACTTCATCTTTTCCTCGACCGCCGCCACTTATGGGATTCCCGAGTCGGTCCCGGTGCGCGAGGATGCGCCGCAGCGCCCGATCAACCCCTATGGCATGTCGAAGCTGATGACCGAGGCGATGCTGGGTGACGTCGCCGCGGCGCACGACTTCAACTATTGCGCGCTGCGCTATTTCAACGTCGCGGGAGCCGATCCCAAGGCGCGCAGCGGCCAGTCGACCGCCGGGGCGACGCATCTGATCAAGGTCGCGGTCGAGGCCGCGCTCGGCCGCCGCAGCCATGTCGACGTCTTCGGCACCGACTTTGCGACCCCCGACGGAACCGGGGTGCGCGACTACATCCATGTCAGCGACCTCGCCGCGGCGCATCTGCTCGCGCTCGACGCGCTGATCGCGCAGCCCGATGTCAGCCACAAACTCAACTGCGGCTATGGCCGCGGCTTTTCGGTGCTCGAGGTGCTCGATGCCGTCGACCGCGCCACGAATCGCAGGATCGAACGGCGGCTGGGCGACCGGCGGCCGGGCGATCCCGACGCGCTGATCGCCGACAATGGGGCGATTCGCGCGGCGTTCGGCTGGCAGCCGCGCTACGCCGATCTCGACACGATCGTCGCGCACGCGCTGGCGTGGGAACGCGCCCTGGTCGAACGCCGCCTCGCGGCCTGATTTAGGCGCTTACCCCGGTTGACTTTCGACCCGCTTGGCCATAGGTGCGCCGCTTCGCGTGCAACGCCAGAATTTTACGGACAAAGATCATGAAGATTCGCAACAGCCTGAAGTCGCTGAAGGACCGCCACCGGGACAACCGCGTGATTCGCCGTCGCGGCCGGACCTATGTGATCAACAAGACCAACCGCCGCTTCAAGGCGCGCCAGGGCTGATTCCCCTGCGCGGGGCAAATCTGCCCCGTTTGCTTTTGCTGAACCGCGTAACGCCGTCGGACCCTTCCGGCGGCGCTTTCGCGTGTCTGGCGCGCTTATGATCGCGCGCTGCGTCATCTTCGACGTCGGCAAGGTACTGTTCGACTGGGACCTGCGCCATTTGTTCGGCAAGCTCATCGCCGACCGGGACGAACTCGAATATTTTGTCGGCAACGTCATTACCCCGCAATGGCATTTCCAGCACGACGCCGGGCGTCCCGCCGCCGAGATGGTGACCGAGCGCAAGGCCGAATATCCCGAGCATGCTGCGCTGATCGACGCCTATGGCGCGCGCTTCAACGAGACGATCCCCGGGCCGGTGCCGGGCAGCCTCGAACTGGTCGAGCGGCTCGACGCCGCGGGGGTGCCGCTCTTCGCGATCACCAATTTCGGCCATGATTTCTGGGAGGCTTTCCGCCCGACCCAACCGATCTTCGACCGTTTTCGCGATATCATCGTCTCGGGCACCGAAAAGCTAATGAAGCCCGACCCCGCGATCTATGCCCTCGCGATCGAGCGATTCGGCATCGATCCGGCGGGGGCGCTGTTCATTGACGATGTTGCGGCGAATGTTGCCGGCGCCCAATCGGTGGGGATCGAGGGGCATCAGTTCGTCGATGCGGCGACGCTGGAGCGCGAATTGGTGGGCCGGAAGTACCTCTAGCTCACTCCACGCCGACCAAATTCAGGAAACTGTCAAAATCTTCGGACACGACTTCTGCGCTCTCCATTCCTGCAATCATGTCGATAGCTACGACCGGCCAAGGAAGGCTTTGGCGCAGATCGAGCGCCAGATATTCACCGGCTCCATTGCTGCCGAAGATGAACACGTATTGGAACTCCGGCTGTCCGTATGTTCCGGTTTGCTGACGCTCGACGACCTCGCTCACCGAATCGAGGCAGAAGTAGAGTGGGTGGACGGGAAGCGGACCCTCACCGCCATTGCTCAACGAAAGCAGTGTAAAATAGCTTGCCGGTACTCCGGCTGGAGCTATCGCCTGAAGTTCGGTGAGCGCATCAGGAGTGGCACCCGGCAGGCCGTGCCACTCCTTCCCTTCGAACATGCCCTATTTCTCCACCCCCAACTGCGTCAGTACGAAGGCAAATTCCTCGGCATCTTCGCGCAGCGCGCCCCAGCGGCCCGACTTGCCGGCGTGGCCCGCGCCCATGTTGGTGCGCAGCAGCAAGGTCGCATCGTTGGTGCGTGTCGCGCGGAGCTTGGCGACCCATTTGGCCGGTTCCCAATAGGTCACGCGCGGGTCGTTGAGCCCCGCGGATACCAGCATCGGCGGATAGGCCTTGGCGGTCACATTGTCGTAAGGGCTGTAGCTCAACATATAGTCGAACGCAGCCTTGTCGGTGATCGGATTGCCCCATTCGGGCCATTCGCCCGGCGTCAGCGGCAGCGTCTCGTCGACCATCGTGTTGATCACATCGACGAAGGGCACCCCCGCGAGCACCGCCCCCCAAAGCTCCGGGGCTTCATTGTAGATCACCCCCATCACCTGCCCGCCCGCCGAGCGGCCCTCGACGGAGATCTTGCCCGCGCTGGTATATTTCTTCGCGATCAGGCCTTTCGCCACGTCGATGAAGTCGTTGAAGGTGTTCTTGCGCTCGGTCGTCTTGCCCGCGAGATACCAGGCGCGGCCCATGTCGTCGCCGCCGCGCACATGCGCGATCGCATAGACCATGCCGCGATCGACGAGGCTGAGCCGCGTCGTCGAGAAACCCGGCGGCACGCGGTAGCCGTAGGAGCCATAGGCATAGAGGTGCATCGGCGCGCTGCCGTCGAGCTTGGTGCCCTTCTTGTAGACGAGCGAGGCGGGGATCATCGTCTTGCCGTCGCGGCTCGGCAGATTTACCCGTTCGGTTACATATTGCGTCGCGTCGTAACCGGAAGGAATCTCCTGCACCTTCAACGTTTCCAGTTCGCCGGTCGCAATGTTGAAGTCATAGACGGTGTCGGGGGTGACCATCGATTCATAGTCGAGCCGCAGCTTGTCCTGATGATATTCGGGATTGTCGCCGAGCCCCGCCACATAGGTCGCCTCGGGGAATTTGATCCGGCCGGGGGTCAGCGGTGCGTCATATTTTCGCACATCGACCTGGTCGAGCCCCTCCTCGCGCGCCTCGATCACGAAATAATCACGGAACACCGACAGCCCGGTAATGTAGCTGTGATCCGAGCCGGGGATCAGCGTCTTCCATTCGCCCGGCGCCTTGATGCTCGCGGTCGCGACGCGGAAGTTGGGATGCTCGTCGTTGGTGTGGATGTAGAGCGTGCCGTCGCGCTCGTCGACGCTATACTCGCGGCCCTTCTTGCGCGCCGACACGAGCTGCATCGGCGCCTCGGGATTGTCGGCGGGGAGCAGATAGACTTCGCTGGTCTCGTTGTCGCCCGTCGCGATCACGATATAATTGTCGGCGGCGGTCTTGCCGATGCCGACGCCGAAGCCGATGTCGGGCTCCTTGTAGAGCAATTTGTCTTGCGTGATCGGCGTGCCGAGCTTGTGCAGCCGGACATTGTCGGTGCGCCAATTCTCGTTGGCGAGGCCATAGAGCAGCGCGTCATTGCCCGCGGTCCAGATCAGCGACGACAAGGTGCCGGGGATCACGTCGGGCAGCATTTCGCCGCTTTCGAGGTTGCGGATGTGCACTTCGAAGCGTTCGGAGCCATTGTCGTCGAACGAATAGGCCATCAGCTTGCCGTTCGGGCTGATCGACAGTTCGGCGAGGCGGAAATAATCCTTGCCTGCGGCCATTGCGACCTCGTCGAGGATCAGCACCGGCTCCCCGCCCGCGACGGGTTTGCGATACCATTTCTTATACTCGGCGCCTTCTTCATACTCGACCCAGTAAACCCAGTCGCCGTCCTTCTGCGGCACGCTCGAATCGGCCTCCTTGATGCGGCCCTTCATTTCCTGGAATAAAGTCTCGACGAGCTCCGCGTGCGGCTTCATCGCCGCGTCGAAATAGGCATTTTCGGCTTTGACGTAATCGAGGACATCCTTGTCGTCGATCACCGGATAGCTCTCGTCCTTCAGCCAGTGATAGGGGTCCGAGAGGGTCTTGCCGTGCAGCGTCATCTCATGCGGGCGCTTGTCCGCGACGGGGGCGGCGGCGGTCGTGTCGGTCAAATTCGTCTCTTTCTCTTCGGCGAAAGCGCCGGCGGGCGCGACAAGCGGGGTGGCAATTGCCGCCAGAAACATCCAAATAGCGCGCATCGCAAAAACCCCCGCGGTGTCGCCCCCTAGGGGCGGGATTGCCGCGATGTAGGAATAAGGAAGCCGTCATGTCCAGCCCCGTCCATAAAGAGCGCCTGAGCCGCCTGCGCGCCGAACTGGCGAAGCGCGGGATCGACGGCTTCGTTGTGCCGATCAGCGACGAGCATATGAGCGAATATGTCGGCGCCTATGCCCAGCGCATGGCGTGGCTGACGGGTTTCGGCGGTTCGGCGGGGACGGCGGCCGTTCTGCCGACGAAGGCGGCGGTGTTCGTCGACGGGCGTTATACGGTACAGGTCCGCGATCAGGTCGACGGCGACCTGTTCGACTATGTCGGCGTGCCGGCGTCGAGCGTCGCCGAATGGCTCGGCGCGAATGTCAGCGCGGGGCAGAAAGTCGGTTACGACCCCTGGCTCCACGGTATCGACTGGGCCAATGCGACCACCAAGGCCCTCGCGGCGAAGGGCGCCGAGCTGGTCGCGGTCGCCAGCAACCCGATCGACGCCGTCTGGGACGACCAGCCCGCGCCGAGCGACGCGCCGGTCGCGGTCCATGACGTCAAGCTCGCGGGACAGAGCGCGATCGACAAAAGGCAGGCGATCGCCGACTGGCTCAAGGACAAGGGGCTCGACACGGCGGTGATGACCGCGCTCGATTCGATCGCCTGGACCTTCAATATCCGCGGGCAGGACGTCAGCCATACGCCGGTGGGGCTCGCCTTCGCGCTGCTCCACGCCGACGCCACCGCCGACCTTTTCATCGCGCCCGAGAAGATGACCGACGCGGTACGCGCGCATCTGGGCAACAGCGTGCGTATCCACGATCGCACCGCATTCGAGGCGGCGCTCGCGGCGCTTGGGGACAAGAAGATCGCGGTCGACCCCGGCTCGGCGGTCGCGGCGATCTTCACCGCGCTCGAAGCGGCGGGCGCAAAGATCGAGCGCCACCGCGACCCCGCGGTGCTGCCCAAGGCGATCAAGAACGACACCGAGCTGAACGGCACGCGCGCGGCGCATGTCCGCGACGGCGTCGCGGTGGCGCGCTTCCTGCGATGGATGGAGGATGTCGCGCCCGAGGGGAATCTCGACGAACTCGGCGCGGCGGCCAAGCTGCGCGATTTTCGCGAGGCGAATGGCGGGCTCGTCGATTTGAGCTTCGACACGATTTCGGCCGCCGGGCCCAATGGCGCGCTGCCGCACTACAAGGTCGATGCGACCACCAACCGCGCGATCGAGACCGGCACGCTCTATCTCGTCGATTCGGGCGGACAATATGCCGACGGCACCACCGACATCACGCGCACCATCGCGATCGGTACGCCGACCGCGGAGATGCGCCGCCGCTTCACCCAGGTGCTCAAGGGACATATCGCGCTCGCCACCGCGCGTTTTCCCAAGGGCACGCGCGGCAGCCAGCTCGACATCCTCGCGCGCCAGTATCTCTGGGCGGACGGAGTCGATTACGCGCATGGCACCGGGCACGGCGTCGGCACCTATCTCGCGGTCCACGAAGGGCCGCAGCGCATCGCCAAGCCCTCGGGCGGGCAGGCGGGCACCGAGGAGCCGCTGCACGCGGGCATGATCCTCTCGAACGAGCCCGGCTATTACAAGGCAGGGCATTTCGGCATCCGCATCGAGAACCTCGTCATCGTGGTACCGCAGCGCATCGACGGCGCCGAAGAGGATATGCTGGGGTTCGAGACGATCACCTTCGCGCCGATCGCGCAGAACCTGGTCGACACTGCGCTGCTCTCGCCCGGCGAGGCCGACTGGCTCGACGCCTATCACGCCGCGGTGTTCGCAAAGCTGTCGCCGGGCATGGAAGACGCCGAGCGCGCGTGGCTCGCCGCCGCCTGCGCGCCGCTCGACCGCACCCCCGCGGCGCTCGCCGCCTAAGGCATTGCCATGGCGATCGAACAGGTTCCGCTCGGCGACTTCCGCGTGACCGAGACGGTGCGCGTGCGTTTCAACGAGATCGACGGGCAGAATATCGTCTTCAACGCGCATTATCTGGTCTATGCCGACATCGGCGTGACCGAATATTTCCGCGCGCTCGGCGAGGGACAGCCCGGACCCTATTTTCACCAATATGGTACAGACATTCGCGAGACGCATTGCGAAATCGACTATCATGCGCCCGCGCGGCTCGACGAGCTGATCACCATCGCCGCGCGGATCAGCGCTTTCGGGCGGACGAGCTTCACGCTACATTGCGGGATTTTCCGGGATTTGCAGCGACTTACAGACATCGAGATCAGCTATGCGCATATCGACAGCGACAGCGGCCAGTCGACGCCCCTGCCGGGCAGCTTTATCGCCGAGGTCCGGCGATTCGAATCGCGCACCCCCGTCCAGCGGTGATTCGCCACCGCTGATTCGAACCGGATCGTGTTTCTCGACTTAAAACGTCGAGAAATTGGCGGTTTCCGGCCAAAAAAAAAAGGCCACCCGAAGGTGGCCCGTGAAAGTTTTGGGAGAGGATGCCTAAAAGGCATGCTCATATTGCAGCGCACAAAAATTTGTGCAACTGCGAAATGAGCATCCGTAGTTGCATTTATTGCAATCGTGACACCGGGGGACTTGCGGCGTGCGCAATCGCTACCCCCTCGCAAATCGGCGCAACATCGCCTAAATTGGGCTTATGCGCATGTTCACCACTCCCGACATCGGCGGCGGCCTGTCCGATTTCTGGGCCTATGTCCGCGAGCCGCGCCCGCATCGCTGGGCGGTGTGGGGCGTCGCGATCGCCCTGACCTACCTCGTGTTCAACGGCGTCTCGCAATATCTGATCCCTTACGAGAAGCCCAAGGCGCAGATCGTCTATTTCGAGAATTGGACCGAGCAGCGCAGCGATGCCGAGATCCGCGCCGACTGGGTCGCGCGCGCCAAGGAAATCACGCAGCGCAACGCCGAAAAGCGCGCCGAATATCAGCGCCTCGCCGATATGATGGGGGTCGAATATGATTCGGCCGAGGCCGACAAGCTGACGCGCGAGACGCTCGGCGCCGACGCGGCGGCGGCGGCGAAGAAGAAGCCCGAGCCCCCCAAGCGTTCGACGCTCGCCGAACGCGCCGCGCGGGGTCCGAAGCCGGCGCCCGCTGCGCCCCCCGCGACCGCCCGCTAATCGATGCAGCATCGCGCCCGCGCCGATGCCGACTGGGTGGCGGCGGCGATTGCGCTGTCGCGGCGCGGGCGTCCGGACGCGGCGCCCAACCCCAATGTCGGCTGCATCCTCGTGCGTGAAGGCCGGGTGGTCGGGCGCGGCTGGACGCAGGCAGGCGGGCGCCCGCACGCCGAGGTGGTGGCCCTTGCCGCCGCGGGCGATAGCGCGCGCGGCAGCACCGCTTTTGTCAGTCTCGAACCCTGCGCGCACGCCAGCCCTCGCGGCCCTGCGTGCAGCGACAGCCTGATCGCCGCCGGCGTGGCGCGCGTCGTCGTCGCTGCGCAGGATCCCGATCCGCGCACCGACGGGCAGGGCATCGCCCGGCTCCAGGATGCCGGGATCGAGGTCGTATTCAACGTGCTCCCTCGCGATGCGTGCGCCGCGATGGCGCCGTGGTGGACGCGGCACGCCGAAGGGCGCCCCTATGTGACGCTCAAGCTCGCGACCTCGCTCGACGGCTGCATCGCGATGGCCGACGGCGCGAGCCGCTGGATCACCGGCGACCGCGCGCGCGCGCACGGCCATCTCGAACGCGCGATGCATCAGGCGATCCTCGTCGGGCGCGGGACCTATGACGCCGACTCGCCAAAGCTCGACGTCCGCCTGCCCGGGCTCGAGGCGCGCAGCCCCCGGCGCCTGCTGCTCACACGCGGCGCGGCGCCCGCGGGCTGGACCGCGGTCGCCTCGCCCGAAGCGGTCGAAGGCGTCGATTCGCTGCTCGTCGAGGGCGGCGCCGGCGCGGCGTCGGCCTTCCTTGCCGCCGACCGCGTCGACCGGCTTTTGCTCTATCGCGCGCCGATCCTGATCGGCGGGGGCAGGTCCGCGCTCGGCGACATCGGCCTCGCCGATCTGGCCGACGCGCACGGGTGCTGGCGGCTCGCCGACAGCCGCCTGCTTGGCAGCGACCGGCTCGACGTCTACGAGCGCGTCAGAGAAGGATAACGGGGTCAGAACCTGTTTCTGGAACGGCTGAGGTTTGAGTCAGATTTGTTCAGCGCGAGGAGAAGAGACGATGCGATATGTCGATATCGCAAGGCTCTTCGACGCGGCGATGGACAAATTTGGCCAAATCCCGCAGGGACAACAAAATGGCTTCCATCTCGAGCCAAAATGCCCTTGGCAATAGAGCCTCTATTCCCGGCGGGCATTTTGGCTCGAGATGTTCGCCATTTTGCTGCCTCAGCCGTCCCAGAAACAGGTTCTGACCCCCTATGTTCACCGGCATCATCACCGACATCGGCACCGTCCGCGCGCGCGAGGATCGCGGCGACGCGCGGCTGGTCATCGCCACCGCCTACGACACCGACGGCATCGACCTCGGCGCCTCGATCGCCTGTTCGGGCGCGTGCCTGACCGTGGTCGACAAGGGCAAGGGCGCCGACGGCGACTGGTTCGCGATCGACGCGAGCGCCGAGACGATCGCGCGCACCGCGCCGGGGATGTGGGAGCCGGGGCGCCGGCTGAACCTCGAACGCGCCCTCAAGGTCGGCGACGAACTCGGCGGGCATATCGTCACCGGCCATGTCGACGCGGTCGGGCGGATCGTGTCGGTCGAACCCGTCGGCGACAGCATTGCGGTCACCGTCGCGGCGCCCCCCGCGCTCGCGCCGCATATCGCGGCGAAGGGCTCGATCACCGTCGACGGCGTGTCGCTGACGGTCAACGAGGTCGCCGACCTCGCGTCGGGCGAGGCGCATTTCACACTCAACATCATCCCGCACACACAGGCGATGACCACGCTCGACGAAGCCGCCGAGGGGCGGCCGGTCAACCTCGAGATCGACATCCTCGCGCGTTACCTCGCGCGGATGCAGGCCCGGGGCGCCTAACCCTCGCCCCAGCCCGCGGCGATCTCGGGATCCATCGCCACCATCGAGCGCCGCATCGCCAGCCGGCCGATGCGCAGCAGTTCGGCCTTGCGCCGCGCCGGGGCGAGGTTGCAGCTTCCCGCCTCGCGCACCACCGCAGCGCCATAACGGTCGGCGACGATCAGCCCCGAGGTTTCGGGGCGATAATCTGGGGTCTCGAGGATCGCGGGATCGAGCCCTGCGGCGAGCGCCCAGTAGAAGCGGTCGCACCAGTCGCAATAGTCGGGCCATTTGGCGTCGCCGTGCAGGTCGGCGCGGCTGACCTTGATCTCGACGATGGTGATCTGGCCCTTCGCGTCGATAGCGGTGAGGTCGGTGCGCCGTCCGTTGGGCAGCGGCACCTCGGGAATCGCCACCAGCCCCTGTTGCGCGAACAGCCGGCACACGCCGCGCGCGACATCGGCGGCGATCAGCAGGTCACTCGCCATGGATCAGCGCCTCAGAAGGGAACGTCGTCGTCCAGATCGTCGTCGAACGGCGGGCGCCCGCCGCCCGAGCTGCCGCCGCCACCCTGGTTCCAGCCGCCCCCAGAGGAGCCGCCACCGGCGCCCTGATTCCAGCCGCCGCCACCGCCGCCGCCATTGTCCCAGTCGCCGCCGCCGCCGCCGCGCGAGCCGCCACCGCCGCCCGGTGCGCCGTCGAGCATGGTGAGGTTGCCGCCCATGCCCGCGACCACGACCTCGGTCGTGTAGCGGTCGTTGCCGTCGCGGTCCTGCCACTTGCGGGTGCGCAGACTGCCTTCGATATAAACCTTCGAGCCCTTCTTGAGGTAGCGCTCGACCACGCCGACCAGCCCGTCGCCGTTGATCACGACATTATGCCATTCGGTGCGCTCCTTGCGCTCGCCCGACATGCGGTCCTTCCACTGCTCGCTGGTCGCGATGCGGATATTGGCGATCTTGCCGCCGTTCTGGAACGACTTGATCTCGGGGTCCGCGCCCAGATTGCCGATCAAAATAACCTTGTTGACGCTGCCAGCCATCGCCGCTCCGCTCCCGATCCTGTGAGGGGACGTCAGCCGAGCCCGAAAGCGACCGCCGTCCAGTAAGTGATACCTGCTGCGGCATAGGCGAGCAGGAACAAATAGCCAACCATGAACATGGGCCAGCGCCATGAATTGGTCTCGCGGCGGGTGATCGCGATGGTCGAAATGCACTGCGGCGCGAAGACGAACCAGGCGAGGAAGGCGAGCGCGGTGGCGAGGCTCCACTTGCCCTGAAGCCTTTGCCCGAGCGTCTCGGCCATCGCATCCTCGTCGCCGCCGGCGTCGATCGCGTTCGCGGTGGCCATCGCCGACACCGCGACCTCGCGCGCCGCCATCGCGGGGATCAGCGCGAGCGCGATGTCGTGGTTGAAGCCGATCGGCTCGACCACCACCTCGAGCCCGCTCGCGATGCGGCCCGCGACGCTGTAATCGACCTGGCTCTCGCCCGGGGGCGCCTTGGGGAAGGTCAGCAGCAGCCAGAGCACGACGGTGGTCATCGCGATGATGGTGCCCGCGCGGCGCAGGAAGATCCACGCGCGTTGCCACAGGCCGAGCGCGATGTCGCGCCATTGCGGCATCTGGTAGCGCGGCATTTCCATCATGAAGCCCGCGGCGCTGCCCCTGGCGAGCGTGCGGCGCAGTACGAAGGCGACGACGAGTGCGCCGATAATGCCCGCGAGATAGAGGCCGAACAGCACCAGTCCCTGCAAGCCGACGGGCGAATTGCCCACCGCGCGGTCGGGAATGAAGGCGGCAATGATCAGCGCATAGACGGGCAGCCGCGCCGAACAGGTCATCAGCGGCGCGATCAATATCGTCGTCAGACGGTCCTTCTCGTCGGGGATCGCGCGCGTCGCCATGATCCCCGGCACCGCGCAGGCGAAGCTGGAGAGGAGGGGGATGAAGCCGCGGCCTGAGAGACCCACTTTTGCCATCAGTCCATCCATCAGGAAGGCGGCGCGGGTCATATAGCCCGACGCTTCGAGCAGCAGGATGAAGAGGAAGAGGATCAGGATCTGCGGCAGGAAGACGACGACCGCGCCAACGCCCGCGAGCAGCCCCTCGACGATCAGGTCGCGCAGGAAATTCTCGGGGATATTGTCGACGACCCAGCTCTGGAGCACGCCGACGCCGGCTTCGAGCGCGTCGGCGGGCGGCCCGGCCCAGGCATAGACCGCCTGGAACATCACGAACATCAGCGCGAGCAGGATCAGGAAACCGACGACGGGGTGCAGCACCACCGCGTCGACGCGCGCGGTCCAGCGGCGCACCGGGGTTTCGGACAGGGTCGCGGCGCGCGAGATCGCGCGCGCGCGGCTGTGCAGCGCCGCGGCGCCGGGCATCGGAACCTGCGCGATCGGTTCGACGGGCTTTGCGGTGCGCAGCGCCTCATCGACCGCGCCGAGCAGCTCGGTCATGCCGCGCCTGCGCACCGCGACCGTGGGCACGACGGGCACGCAGAGTTCCTGCGCCAGCCGCGCGGGGTCGAGCGTCAGCCCGTCGCGCTCCGCAAGGTCGAGCATGTTGAGCGCGACCACCGTCGGCAGCCCGAGCGCGATCAGTTCGAGCGCGAAGCACAGATGATTGTCGAGGTTGGCGGCGTCGAGCACGACGATCAGCGCGTCGGGCTGGCGCTCGCCGTCCTGTTTGCCCAGGATGACGTCCCGCGTCACCGCCTCGTCGGGGCTGGCGGGGATCAGGCTGTAGGTGCCGGGCAGGTCGATCAGCGACATCGGGCGGCCGTCGGCAAAGCGCGCGTGCCCCGCCTTGCGCTCCACGGTGACGCCGGGATAATTGGCGATCTTCTGCCGCGCGCCGGTCAACGCGTTGAACAGGCTCGACTTTCCGGCGTTGGGATTGCCGACGAGCGCGATTGTGGGGACGGCAGCGGTCACGCGGCCGCCTCTACCGAGATCATCGCTGCCTGCCGCGCGCGGATGATCACGCGCATCCGCCCGACCGCGAGCGCGAGCGGGTCGCGCGAAAAGATGCTGCCGCGGTGCAGCGGGGTGACCTCGACGCCTTCCATCAAACCGAATTCGCGCAGGCGGCGTCCTTCGTCCTCCGACATGGCGGACCAGTCGATCCCGGCGATCCGCACCGCGACGCCGAGCGGCGCGTTATCGAGCAAAGCAGTCATTTGCGAGCGATTATCAATATCGCCCGCGCGGCGCCAGTCCTTTATCTCGGCGCTCAGCGCCCCGGATAGCGCAGCCGCCCGACGAAGCGCGCGAGGCTGGGGCGTTCGGTCTTGGTTGCGGCGCGACGGTGCTTCCAGCCCTCGAAACGCATCACCTGGTCGATACGGCGCGCGAGGAAGGCGCGGGTGTCGGCGTGACCCTCGCTCTCGTCGTTCAGGAACACCGCCATCGTCGCGCCATAGACGCTGCCGAGGATCGCGCGCTTGCTGTAATGATTATAGTCGGTCGCGGTATCGCCCGCGAGGCGCCACATGAGGTCGGCGGCGCGCCAGCCTAGCTTGGCGGCGAAGGGGACGTTGGTCGGGAGCGCGAGCAGCGCCAGGGCGCGGCGCAGCGCCTCGCGATTCGGCGCGAGCAGCCCGATCCGCGTTTCGACGAGGGTCGTGATGCGCTCGCGAACCTTGAGCGTGACGAGATTTTCGGCGGGCCATTTCGCGGCCATCGCGGCGTCGATTCCGGCGAACCAGGCATCGACCATGTCGCGCCCGCCGCCGGGAAAGGCGAGCCGTGCGACATCGGCATCGACGCGCAAGCGCGCCGCGGCGTCGATCAGCGCGGCCTCGCCGAAGCCGTCGAAGGCGGCGTTCGCGGCGATCAGAGGCGCAAGCGCGGCGCGAATCTCTTCGAGCGTAGGGTCGGCGGGCAGGATGGAAGCCATGACCGTCAGATAGGCCGTTCGCCGCGGCTCGGCAACCGGATCAGCACCAGCGCAGCGCCGACCAACAGCCCGCCCACGGCGTCGACCGGCGTCAGCGCCTCGCCGAAGACGAGCCAGCCCGCGAGCGCCGCCGACAGCGGCTGGACGAGCAGGGTCAGCCCGATCACCAGTGGCGAAAAGCGCGGCAGCGCCCATATCAGCAGCCCCTGCCCCACCAGCTGGCTCGACAAGGCGAGCAACACCAGCGCGCTCCAGTCGCGCGGGACGAGCGTCTCGCCGAGCGCAAGCGCAGTTGCCAGCAGCACCGGAAGCCCCGCCGCCGACGAGATAGTGAGCGCGCTCCACGGACCGATTGATCCGCGCACGCGCTGCATCAGCAGGACATAGCCCGTATAGAGCGCCCCCGCGAGCAGGCTGAGCAGGTCGCCGGCCAGATAGGCGGGCGACAATTCGTAGCTCTGTCCCATCAAAAGGATCGACCCGGCGAAGGCGAGCAATATCGCAAGCGCCTGCCACCCGCGCGGCAGCGCGCGCGCGACGGCGATGCCCCAGACGACGAGCAACAGGCTCGCCGCATTGCCGAACAGCGTCGCATTGGCGACCTTGGTCTGGAGGATGCCGAGATGCCAGGCGGCGAGGTCGAAGGCGAAGAAGAGGCCGGCGCCGATCGCGACCGGCAGGCTGCGTCGCGGAATCCGCAGCCCGCCCTCGCGCGCGGCGAGCAGCAGCAGCAGCGGCAGCGCGAGGGCGAGCCGCCAGAACGCCGCCGCGACCGGACCGGTGTCGGCAAAGCGCACGAGCATGGCACCGAACGACAGGGCGAGATTGCCGCCCACGAGCGCGGCAAAGGCCCAGCGCCCCCTGTGTATCGCCGCGCTGTCTTCGCTCACTGCTTGTCCTGCCGTTAGATTTTCTTTTGCTACCGATGCTTGCGCCGGGGCAACGCTGTCCATAGCTTCGCAGCCCATAGCGGCGACCCCGGGGGGCGTCGCTTGAAAAACGAGACGAGGAGATCTCCATGTCCGCATCATTGTTCGATCCGATCAAGCTGGGTGCTATCGACGCGCCGAACCGCATCATCATGGCGCCGCTGACGCGCGGCCGCGCCGGCCCCGGCTTCGTGCCGAACGATCTGGCGCGCGACTATTATCGCCAGCGCGCCTCGGCGGGGCTGATCATCTCCGAGGCGACGGGCATCTCGCAGGAAGGCCTCGGCTGGCCGGGCGCGCCGGGCCTCTGGACCGACGCGCAGGTCGAGGGGTGGAAGCCCGTGACCGAGGCCGTCCACGCAGCCGGCGGGCGCATCGTCGCGCAGCTGTGGCACATGGGCCGCCTCGTCCATTCGGTGTTCAACGACGGCAAGCCGCCGGTGTCGGCCTCGGCGACCGTAGGCGAGGGCCGCGCGCATACGCCGGTCGGCCGCATGGACCTCGAGGTCGCGCGTCCGCTCGATCTCAAGGAGATCCCGCGCGTGATCGCCGATTATGTCCACGCAGCGGAAAATGCCAAAAAGGCGGGCTTCGACGGGGTCCAGCTGCACGGCGCCAACGGCTATCTGATCGACCAGTTCCTGCGCGACAATTCGAATCTGCGCGACGATGATTATGGCGGCCCGGTCGACAACCGCATCCGCCTGCTCCGCGAAGTCACCGAAGCGCTGATCGGGGTGTGGGGCAAGGACCGCGTGTCGGTACGCCTGTCACCCAACGGCGCCACGCAGGGCGTGGACGACAGCGCCCCCGAAAAGCTCTTCCCTGCCGCCGCCGCCGCCCTGGACGCGCTCGGCATCGCCTTCCTCGAACTGCGCGAACCCGGCCCCGAAGGCACCTTCGGGCGGACCGACGTGCCCAAGCAGTCGCCAGCGATCCGCCAGGCGTTCAGGGGCCCGCTGGTCCTCAACAGCGATTACACGGTCGCGCTTGCGGAGGAAGCGCTGGCGAGCGGTCTCGCCGACGCGATCGCCTTCGGACGCCCGTTCATCGGTAACCCCGACCTCGTCGAGCGAATCCGGACCGGCGCCGAATGGGCGGCGGACAATCCGCAGACCTGGTATTCGCCGGGGCCCGAGGGCTACACCGACTATCCCGCGCTGCAGGTGGCGTAAGGCTGCAAATCCTCCCTGTCGCGTAGCGATGGGGAGGTGGCAGCGCGCAGCGCTGACGGAGGGCGATGACGCACCCCCGCTGCCCCTCCACCACCCCCTTCGGGCGAGTGCCGGGTCGTCCGGTCCCCGGACTGGACTTGGATTGCCGGGGGCAATCCAACCCTGCACGCCCCCTCCCCACCGCTTCGCGGCAGGGGGGATTTTTCGCTAATCCCTCTCCGCCAGCGCCTTGTCGACGATCCCGGCGCCGATCGGCCCGAGCACGCCGCCGCCGAAGCGAAAGAGGAGAAAGCCGGCGATGAAGAAGATCACCGGCTCGATCATCAGCAGAACGACCGCGGCGATCAGCGCCCCGATGACGACCGCAACGAATCCACCGCTCAGCGCCGATTGACCCTTGGGGCCGAGTTCTATCGTCCGCGGCCCCTTGCTGTCCCACCATTTGGCCGTGACAATCGTCTTGCGCGCGCCGCGGCGCGACGGCGCCGGGCGTTGGTTGATACGCGCGGGGGCAGGAGCGGGTGCGGGGGCGGGCGTGTCCCGATTGGTCGGCGCGCCGCTCCACGGCCGCTTGTTACGCGCGGCGACCGCGGCCGCCATCGACGCATTGCCGCGGCGGCCCGCCGGGGGCGGTGCGGCGCGCGTGTCGGCGCGCGGAGCGGGGGTCGCGGCCGGGGCCGGCGCGCGGCTGCGTTCGGGGCGAATCGGCTCGACCCCCATCGCGCGGTCGTGCTGGTCCATGCGCTCGGCAGCGCTCAGCGGGGTCTGGCCGGTGGTCCTGTCGATCACCACCAGCCGCCCGCCGCGCTCGACGACGGAAAAACGGCTGGGGGGCGGACGATCAACCAATGCCGAATTGCTCCTTCAGGGCCAGCATCGCGAGCGCGGCCTTCGCCGCTTCGCCGCCCTTATCCTTGCGCGTCCTGTCGGCGCGCGCAAGCGCTTGCTCTTCATTCTCGACGGTGAGGATGCCGTTGCCGATCGCCAGTCCGTCGAGCGTCAGCGCCATGATGCCGCGCGCGCTCTCGTTCGAGACGACCTCGAAATGATAGGTTTCGCCGCGGATCACCACGCCCAGTGCGACATAGGCGTCGTAGCGGGAGCTGTCGGCGGCGAGCGAGATCGCCGCGGGCACTTCCAGCGCGCCGGGGACGGTCACCGTCTCGTGGCTGTGTCCCCCGGCTTCGAGCGCCGAGCGCACGCCATCGAGCAGCATGTCGTTGAGGTGCGAATAGAAGCGCGCTTCGACGATCAGGACGTGGGCCATCAGGCTTCTCCGGGAATGGAGCGCTCGCCGACGACCGACAGGCCATAGCCTTCGAGCCCGACGATATTGCTGTGGGTGGGGGTGAGCAATTCCATCGCATGCACGCCGAGATCGGCGAGGATCTGCGCGCCGATGCCATAGGTGCGAAGGTCCATGCCGCCGCTGGGTGCGGGGGTCGCCTCGGCCTCGGCCGATCCGGGCAGCGGGCGCATCAGCATCACGATGACGCCGGCGCCCGCCTCGCCGATCGCGTCCATCGAGCGTTGCAGGCGGCGCTTCTTCGGACCCGGGCGGCCCATGATATCGTCGAAGATCGACACCGCATGCATGCGGACCAGCGTGACGCCCTCGGGATCGACCGGACCCTTTTGCAGCACCAGATTGACGCTGCCGTCGATCTTGTTGCGATAGGATTTGAGGCGCCAGTCGCCGCCATAATCCGATTCGAACGGTTCGTCGGCGACGCATTCGACCAGCCGGTCGTTGCGGTGGCGATAGGCGATGAGGTCCGCGATCGTGCCGATCTTCAGCCCGTGGCGCCGCGCGAAGGGAATGAGGTCGTCGAGCCGCGCCATCGACCCGTCGTCGTTCATGATCTCGCAGATCACGCCCGAGGGGTTGAGCCCGGCGAGCCGCGCGATATCGACCGACGCCTCGGTGTGGCCGGCCCGCACGAGCACGCCGCCGTCGCGCGCGATCAGCGGAAAGACATGGCCGGGGGTGACGATATCGTCGCGTGTCTTGCCGGCGTCGATCGCGACCGCGACCGTCCGCGCGCGGTCGCCGGCCGAAATGCCCGTGGTGACGCCCTCGCGCGCCTCGATCGAGGTGGTGAAGGCGGTTTCGTGGCGTGTGCCGTTCTGGCGGCTCATCAGTTCGAGCCCGAGCGTGTCGACGCGCGCCTTGGTCAGCGTCAGGCAGATGAGGCCGCGGCCGTGGGTCGCCATGAAGTTGATCGCGTCGGGAGTCGCCATTTGCGCCGGGATGACGAGGTCGCCTTCATTCTCGCGGTCCTCGTCGTCGACGAGGATGAACATGCGGCCGTTGCGCGCCTCGGCGATGATCTCCTCGGGCGTCGCCATCGGCGACAGGTCGCTGCCGTGCGCGAGCCAGTTCTCGAGCTTGCGCAGCGTATCCGCGGTCGGGTTCCAGCCGGGCGAATCGAGGTCGCGCAGGCTGTTGGCGTGGAGGCCGGCGGCGCGCGCGAGCCCCGAACGGGACATGGCGCCGTCATCGACGATGGCGCGGATGCGCTCGATGAGCTGAGTGGACATGACGCGCAAATTTCACATCATGATGTGATTGTCAATCGGCGAATCACATTGGGCGGGTGCGCAGCCTTATTTGGGCCCGAAGGTCGTCCCCAGCTCGCGCACCGGCGCGTCGGGCCTTGCATCCAGCATCGCCAGCAACTGCCCGCTGCGATCGTCGCGCCTGGCATAGTCGCGCGCCGACATGCCCGCGATATGGTCGGCCTTGTCGGGGTTGGCGCCGCGGCGGACGAGCAGGCGCACCATCGCGCTGTTCTTGGCCTGAACCGCCAGGATCAGCGCGGTCTCGCCGCGGCGGTTCGCCTGGTCGACCGGCGCCTTGCTGCCGAGCAGTTCCTCGGCGGCGTCGGTGGTATTGAGCAGGGCGCTGTGCATCAGCGGGGTCATTCCCTGGCGGTCGCCGATCGACGGATCGCCGCCCTTGCCGAGCAGGAAGCGCAGCCAGGTCGTGTCGCGGCGCTTAGTGACGATGATCAGCGCGGTCTCGCCGTTGTCGGGGTTGCGCGTGTTGACGATCGCCGGATCGTCCTTCAGCGCGTCGGTCGCCTTGGTCCCGTCGCGATCGTCGACCGCCTGCAGGAAGGCGTAACCGCCGCGGAACTGCGCCTGCACCGCCGGGGCGAGCGCGAGCGCTGCGATGCTGGCGACCAGCGACAGCGAGGCGAGACGAAAGGCGGTGCGACGGAGCATGACCAACGGGACCCTGTTCGAATTCGCCGCGTCCCTTTGAACGGGAACGACGACAAAGGTTGATTTTCGGCGCCTAGCCCAGCAAGGCTGGCGCGATGATGAACAAGCTGAATATGGGCCAAAAGGCCGTTCGTGCAAGCCTGCTCCCGCTCGCCGGTATCGCGCTCGCCGGTTGCGGCGGTCCCGCCGCGCCCGCGGCCGACCCCCGCCCGCCGCTCGAAGGCGCGAGGATCGGCGGTCCCTTCACCCTCACGGACCAGGACGGCAAGACGGTGCGCGACACCGACTTCGCCGGAAAATATCGCCTCGTCTATTTCGGCTACAGCTTCTGCCCCGACATCTGTCCGGTCGACGTCCAGAAACTGATGCGCGGGCTCGCCGCCTTCGAAAAGAGCGACCCCGCGCGCGGCGCGAAGGTCCAGCCGATCTTCATCACCGTCGATCCCGAGCGGGACACGCCTGCGGCGCTCAAACCCTTCGTGTCGCGCTATCATCCCCGTCTCGTCGGCCTCACCGGCCCGCTCGACGCCATCACCAAGGTAGCGCGCAGCTATGCCGTCAGCTTCAGCAAGGTCGAGGGATCGGCGCCCGACCGCTATCTGGTCGGTCATACCCAAATCGCCTTCCTGATGGGTCCCGACGACAAACCTATCACCCCCCTGCCGCTCGACGACCCGTCGACCGATGCCGACGAGGGCGCCCCCGACAAGGTCGCCGCCGACCTTCAGAAATGGGTGAAGTGACGCCGCGGCGCTTCTGGGAAATGCCGCTCGCCAGCCTCGACGCCGGCGAATGGGAGGCCTTGTGCGACGGTTGCGGCAAATGCTGCCTGCACAAACTGGAGGATGAGGACACGGGCCGCATCTATCCGACCAATGTCGCGTGCCGCCTGCTGGATCTAAAGACCGCGCGCTGCGGCGATTACAGGCACCGGCGGCGCCATGTGCCCGACTGCCTCACACTGACCAAGGCCAGCGTCGAGGATCTCGAGTGGCTGCCGCAAAGCTGCGCCTATCGCCTGCGCGCCGAGGACCGGCCGCTCCCCGAATGGCATTATCTGATCAGCGGCGACCGCGACGCGGTGCACCGCGCCGGGCAGTCGATCGTCGGCTGGACGGTCGCCGAACAGGTCGCGGGCCCGCTGGAAAATCATCTTGTCGAACATATCGTCTGAGCTGAAGGCGGCCGACGGGCCGCATATCCGGGTGGGCGAGACGCTGTGGCCGGTGCGGCTGGTGCACCATGCGCAGTCGCGCCGCTATCGTCTCGTCTTCGACGCCGCGCGCGCCGAGCTCCGCCTCACCCTGCCGCGCCGCGGCAGCGCCGCGAAGGCGCTGCGCTGGGCGAGCGAGCAGCAGGACTGGCTGATGCAGCAGGTCGGCAAGGCGGTGCTGCCCGTCGACATCGGACCCGGCGCGCGCCTGCCGCTGTTCGGGACCGAGCGCCTGGTCGTCTGGGATCCCGCGCTGCCGCGCGCGGTGCGCGTCGAGGACGATATACTCGCGCTCGGCGGTCCCGCCGACGGCGTCGGGCGCCGGGTCGAGCGCTGGCTGAAGGCGCAGGCGCTCGATCTGATGGCCGGCGAAAGCCGCGCGATCGCCGCGCGCGCAGGGCTCGAGGTCGGGCGCGTCGGCGTCGGCGACCCGCGCAGCCGCTGGGGCAGCTGCACCGCGACCGGCGACCTGCGTTACAGCTGGCGGCTGGTGATGGCGCCCGACCATGTCCGCCGCGCGACCGTCGCGCACGAGGTCGCGCACCTCCGGCACATGGACCACGGCCGCGCCTTCCACGAGCTAGTCGACGAGCTCCACGACGGCGACGTCGCCGCCGCGCGCGCGTGGCTGCGCCGCGAAGGCCGCGGGCTGCACCGGTACCGGTTCGGCTAAATCGATCCGCCCAGCGCTGCGCGTTGGGAGGATCGGCGGCTCAATTCCCCGGGTTGTTCCCGCTCTGCACGCGCACCGTCGAGCTCTTGACCGCGGGCGGCAGCGCCTTGTTCGCAGGCGGGGCCTTCGGGGCCGGCTGCGGCGCCCTGGGCTGCGAGCCATTGCCGCCGCCGGTCTGCTCGTCGAGCCAGCGCTGGTCCATCACCGGTGGTTCGACCTGCGGCTCGTTGCCTTCCTCGGGAGGGCGGTTCTCGCTGCCGCCATAGGGCAGCTCGACCGGCATGCCGTTCTCGTCGACGAAGCCGCCCTCGCCGGGCTCGCCCAGATAAGCCTCGTCCTCGTCCTCGAGCTGCCAGTCGGGCAGCTTGACCTCGGTGTCGAACTGCTCGACCGGGCGCCGCGCGACCGCGATGCGCATGAAGTCGGCAAAGGCCTTGGCCGGTGCCCGCCCGCCCTGCAGCCCGCCGACTGCCTTGGCATCGTCGCGCCCCATCCACACCCCGGTGGTCAGCCCGCTCGAGAAGCCCAGGAACCAGCCGTCCTTGTTGCTCGTCGTCGTCCCCGTCTTGCCCGCGACCGGGCGGCCGATCTGCGCCGCGCGGCCGGTGCCGGTGGCGACCGCGGTCTGCATCAGGTCGGTGATCCCGGCGGCGACCCAGCTGTCGACCAGCACGGTGCCGCGCTCGGGCGCGCGCTGGTAGAGCAGGCGGCCGTCGGCGGTGGTGACCTTGGTGATGCCATAAGGCGCCGCCGACACGCCCTTGCGCGAGATCGCGGCGAAGGCGGCGGTCATGTCGATCACGCGCACTTCGCTGCTGCCCAGCACCATCGCGGGCTGGGTGTTGATCGGGGTCGAGATACCGAAGCGCCGCGCCATGTTCGCGACCGACGAGGTGCCGACCTCGTCGCCCAGCTTCGCCGCCACGGTGTTGACCGAATAGGCGAAGGCGGTGCGCAGGTCCATCGCCCCGGCAAAGCGCCCCGACGAGTTGCGGGGCGACCAGCCGCGAATCGTCACCGGCTCGTCGACCACCTCGTCGTCGACCTTATAGCCCGATTCGAGCGCGGCCATATAGACGAAGACCTTCCACGCCGAGCCCGGCTGGCGGGTCGCCTGCGTCGCGCGGTTGTAGTTCGACGCGACATAGTCGGTGCCGCCGACCATCGCGCGCACCGCGCCATCGCGGTCGATCGACACCAGAGCGCCTTGCGCGCCGCCCGGCACATTGGCCTGGATCGCCGCGGTCGCCGCGCGCTGCATGCCGAGGTCAATGGTGGTATAGACGTCGATCGCCTCGCTGCCCTCGTCGATCAGCATATCGAGCTGCGGCAGCGCCCAGTCGCTGAAATAGCGCGCGCTGTTCTGCCCCGTTTCCTGCGCCAGCTGGACGTCCGCGGGCTTGGCGCTGTCGGCCTGCGACTGGGTGATCACCCCCGCGTCGACCATCACCGCCAGCACCACGCCCGCGCGGCCGAGCGCGGCCTGCGCGTCGGCGGTCGGCGAATAGCGCGACGGCGCCTTGACCAGCCCCGCGATCACCGCCGCCTCGGACAGCGACATCTGCGTCGCACTATGCCCGAAGAAGCGCCGCGACGCGGCGTCGATGCCGTAACTGCCGCCGCCGAAATAGACCTTGTTGAGATAGAGCTCGAGGATCTCGTCCTTCGAGAATTTCCATTCGAGCGCCATCGACAGCACCATCTCGCGCGCCTTGCGCGTCCAGGTATAGCTGTTCGAGAGGAAGATGTTGCGCGCGAGCTGCTGCGTGATCGTCGACGCGCCCTGCAGGCGGCGGCCGGTGCCGCGATTCTGCACCGCGACGACCGCGGCGCGCGTCATGCCGACCGGATCGACCCCGGGGTGGTAGCGAAAGCGCCGGTCCTCGACCGCGACCATCGCGTCCTGCATCACCTGCGGCGTCTCGCGCAGCGTCAGCCAGCGCCCGTAATTGGGGCCGAGCGACAGGAACACCGTGCCGTCGGCGGCGTGGACGCGGATCGTCTGGCCGGCGGGCGACTTCTTGAGTTCCTCGAAGCTCGGGATGCGCTGGACCGCGATGCCGACCGCCACCGCCAGCGCGACCGCGCCGACGAGCGCGAGGCCGAGGCCCCAGCGGATAAGGCGGCGCAGCCACAGCCGCCAGCGCGGCGGCTCGCCCCTGGGATCCGAACCGCCCGAACGCGCGCTGGCCGGTGATTTACCTGCGGATACCTGCTGTCTTTCGCGGCGCAAAGCCGATTCCCTTCCCTCGCCGCGTCCCTGTCCGCGTCAGTCCGAATGGTCCGGACGAGGGTGGCCCGTCAGCCCTCGCCGCTGCCCGCGTCATCCTGCCCACGGTCCGCGAAGTCAAGCGCCGCGCTGTTGATGCAGTAACGCAGCCCGTCGGGACCGGGGCCGTCGGGAAAGACATGGCCGAGATGGCCTTCGCATTTCGCGCAGCGCACTTCGGTGCGGACCATGCCATGGCTGGTGTCGGTGACTTCGGTCACCGCGGCATCGGCGGCGGGCGCGGTATAGCTCGGCCACCCCGACCCGCTGTTATATTTGGCACGGCTGTCGAACAGCGGCGCGCCGCAGCCGGCGCAATGATAGACGCCGTCGCCCTTGTGGTCGTTGTATTTGCCGGTGAAGGCGCGTTCGGTGCCGCCCTCGCGCAGCACATGATGCGCCATCGGATCGAGCTGCTTGACGGTCTTGGGATCGGTCATCGGATGATCTCCTGTCTACGGGGCCCGCGGGCGCCGTCTTCTTGTCCCTGATATCGGTCGGGGGACGCGCCGCCGCAAGGGGCGAGGGGTCAGCCGCTGCGGATACGCGTCGTTCGAGACACTATTCGCACCAAGGACGGAAAAAGTGACGCCCCTGCGGTCATCAGCGCGGCGCTGTGCGGATTTTCGCCCAGCCGCCAGATGAGATTTGCCAGCGCGAAGGGGCGCGCCATGCGCGCCGCGAGCGCGCGCTGATAGCCGGGCGCCGCCCCGCCGGCGCCGCGCTGCCATGCCGCCACCGCCGCCGCCGCGCTCGCGACCGCCAGCCCCATGCCCTCGCCCGCGAGGCTCGGGATCACCCCCGCCTGATCGCCGAGGCGGAACAGCCCGGGTGCAGTGTCGGCGGTGCGCCAGCCATAGGGAACGCGCCCGATCGCATCGACGCTGTGTGACCAGTCGGCAAAGCCAAGCCGCTCGCCGAGCTGCGGCAGCGCGCCGCCCAGCACGCGGAGCAGCGCGGCAGGGTCGCCCTCCGCTTCGTCGAGCCGCGACTTGTGCACCGCGAGGCACAGATTGCCGCTGCCATCCTCCTGCCGCACCAGCCCGGCATAACCGCGGTCGAACAGGTGCAGTTCGACCGCTTCGCCGACGAGCCGCTCAAGCGCCGGATGCGCGGGCAGCCGCAGCCGCAGGCCCATGACGGGGTCTTCGCGCTGCCATGCGGCAGGCTCGCGCGCAAAGCCGCGGAAGCCATGCTTGCCCGCGGCGAGAAAGATCGCCGGCGCTGTCAGCCCGGCGCCGTCGCGGGTCTGCACGCTGCCGTCGGCGATGCCGGTCGCATGGACGCCGCGCTCCAGTCCGGCCCCGGCCGCCGCCGCAGCTTGCAGCACCGTGTCGAGGCGGTGGCGCGACACGCCGAGCGCGGCCCCGGGCAGCCGCGTCTCGCTCATCCGCTGGCCCGCGAACAGGCGCACGCGGGTGACGCGCTGCCCGCCGAGCGTCGCGCCATCGATCCCCAGCGCGTCGAGCCGCGCGAGCGTCTGCCAGCTGAGGAACCCGCCGCACAGCGCGTCGCCCGTTTCGCGCGCGCGTTCGAGCAGCAACACCTGCGCCCCGCTCTGCGCCAGCCCGATCGCCGCCGCCGATCCGGCCGGCCCGGCGCCGACGACGATCGCATCGGTCACCGGATATGCTCGACGCAGAGGCGATAGGGGAAGCTGCGAAAGATGCGGCACTGGCCCGCTACGTCGGGCAACGCCGCATCCAGCATCGCCGCCCATTCGGTGCGGCGAAAGCTGCGCCCGACCGAGAGCTGCCCGTCGCGCCGTACGATCGGATCGGCCCGGGCCAGCGTCGCGAGCAGAGGATAGCCGGCGAAGGGCAGCCGCTGGCGGTGGAGGTCGTTGACCAGCCAGCCGCGCGCCGCCTCGCCCTCCATGAAACGGAGAAATTCGGTGCGCTGCGCCAGGGTCATATGATGGGTGACGAGGCTCGACAGGATGATGTCCCACCCCTCGCGCGCGAGGTCCTGATAATCGCCGGTCACCAGCCGGGCCCGCCTGTCAAGCCGCGCTTCGGCGACCGGCGCGCTCTTTGGATTGAGGTCGATCCCCACGAGGTCGAGTGCGACGCCGCGCCTGTCGCCCCAGCGCGCGATCCGCGCCAGCATGTCCCCCGCGCCGAAGCCGACGTCGAGGATGCGCCACGGCCGCGTGCCAATCCCCTGCGCCCGCACCCGCTCCAGAAACCCCAGAGTCGGCCGCGCGGCGAGCGTCAGCGCGTTGATCCGCGACAGGTCGGCGAGCACCCGGGCGTAGCGTTCGGGCGCGAGCTCGACCGCGTCCATCTCCTCCTCGGCCTCGATCGGCGCGGCGAGGCTGGCGAAAGGGTTCATGCCGCGGTGAAGCGGATCGCTTCGGCGGCGAGCCCGGGGCCGAAGGCGATCGCGATCCCCTCGCCGCTTGCGCCGCGCTCCATCATCCGCGCGAGCACGAAAAGGATCGTCGCCGACGACATATTGCCCCACGCGCCAAGCACCGCGCGGCTGTCCGCCAGCGCGTCGGCAGGGACGTGCAGCGCCGCCTCGACCGCGTCGAGCACCGAGCGCCCGCCGGCGTGGATCGCGAGCAGCGGCGGCGGCGCGCCGCCGAACAGCTGCGCCTGCACCCCCGGCTCGCCGAGCGCCGCGCGCAGCCGCCCGGGTACCTCGCCCGACAGCTGCATCTCGAACCCTTTGTCGCCGATATCCCAGCGGATGAGGTCTTCGCTCGCCTCGAGCGCAAGGCTGCGGCCCTCGCCGAGCGCCAGCCCGCCGGACTCGGCCGAGACGATTGCCGCCGCGGCGCCGTCGCTGAATTGCAGCATCGCGAGCAGGGGCTCGGGCTGGTCGGCGAGGCTGAGGTGCAGCGTGGAGAGTTCGACGCTCACCACCAGCACCACCGCCTCGGGCTCCGAGCGCACGATATGCCGCGCGCTCCGCAGCGCGGTGACCCCGGCGTAGCAGCCCATGAAACCGATCAGCACGCGCTCGACCGTGGGCGCGAGACCCAGCCTTCGCGCAAGGATCTGGTCGATCCCCGGCGCAACGAAGCCGGTGCAGCTCGCGACGACCAGATGTGTCACCCGCGCAGGGTCGAAGGCGTCGCCCAATGTTGCAATCGCCTGTAGCGCAAGCTCGGGCGCATGGCTTGCATAGGCCGCCATCCGCACCGAGGTCGGCGGCAGGCCCGGCACGTCGTAGAACCCCCCCGGCGCGACCGGCGAGCCGCCGTCGGAAGTCGGCGGCAGCACCGACCAGCGATGGTCGATCCCCGAGCGCCCGGCCATGCGCGCGAAGAGCGCACGCGTCCGCTCGTCGGCGATGCGCGGGGTCGCCCAGTCGATGAAGGCGTGATGGATATCGTGGTCGGGCGTCGCGGTGGCGAGCGCGTTGAGCCAGGCGGGGGGAGCGGGGAGCATGGCATTATGTGGATCAAAAGCCGGAGACTCGCCAGCGGATAAGCGCCGAGCCGCCTTTACCGCGGCTTAACCATGAAAGGACTAGGGCAAGGGCGTGGGACCGCGCCTTTGCCTTGCCCTGGCCATGCTCGCCGCGTCGTCGCCGGTCTCGGCGCAATGCCTGCTGTGCGGGGCGGACGGCGGCTCGGGCGCGAGCCCCGCGCGCCAGGCCGAGACGCCGCTGCGCGTCGAGGTCGAAACCCAGCTCGATTTCAGCCGCGTCGCGGTCGGGGCGATGGGCGGCGCGGTCGAGCTCGACCCGCTGTCGGGCGCGCGGCGCCTCAGCGGCGACGTCGTGGACCTCGGCGGTTTCGCGGTCACCGGCACTGTGACAGTCACCGGCGCGCCCGGCGCCGCGGTGCGCGTGACCCTGCCGCCCAGCGTCGACCTCGAAGGCGACCGCGGCCGCAGCGCGCGCGTCAGCGGCCTCGTCACCAACCTTTCCGCAGCGCCGCGACTCGGCCCCGACGGCCGGCTGCAATTCCGCTTCGGCGGCCGGCTCCACGTCGCCGGGCTCGACGACGGCGACTATCGCGGGCGGATTCCGGTGACGGTGGAATATGAATAGCTGCGGGCGTCGGCATCGGTGGGAAGCCGCCCCTGAATTCTCCTCATAAAGGTCGTGTTTCGCCCGCTACCCGCCCCTACCCCCGCGCCCCGAACAGCGCCGTCCCGACGCGCACATGCGTCGCGCCCAGCATCACCGCGCCTTCATAATCGCCGCTCATCCCCATCGATCGGAACGGCAGGCCATGGCGCTCCGCGAGTTCGTCGAGCAGCGCGAAATAGGGCGTGGGGGCGACGTCGGCCGGCGGGATCGCCATCAGCCCTTCGATCTTGAGCCCTGCCTCAGCCGCCTCAGCCAGAAGCGCGGGCAGGTCGGCGACCGGACAACCGCCCTTCTGTTCCTCGTCGCCGATATTGACCTGCACGAACAGCTGCGGTCGCCGCCCCGCCTTCGCGCAAGCTTTCGCGAGCGCCTGGACCAGCGACGGGCGGTCGACCGAGTGGATCGCATCGAACAAGGCGACGGATTCCTCGGCCTTGTTCGACTGCAGCTGGCCGATGAGGTGGAGCGTGATGTCGGGGGTTTCTGTCCGCAGCGCGGGCCATTTCCCCGCGGCTTCCTGCACGCGATTCTCGCCGAAATGGCGCTGGCCGGCGGCGATCAGCGGGCGGATCGCGTCGGCGTCGTGCGTCTTCGACACCGCGATCAGCGTTACTTCGCTGGCCTTGCGCCCGGCGCGCCCCGCCGCGGCGGCGATTCCCGCTTCGACTTCGGCCAATCGCTGCGCTGCGTCTTCCATCGCTGATCCTTCGCTGGCGGCGGCGCGTTGCGCGCGGCGGCGACGCGCCTATAGAAAAGCCGATGCCCCGGCGCCACCCCCCCCCAAGCCGCACCCTCTGGCCGCAAACCTGGCTGTTCACCGACGCGCGGCTCGGCAAGGCGCTGTTCGCCGCGGTCACAGCGCTGCCGCCGGGAAGCGGCATCGTGCTGCGCCACGACGAACTGGCGCCGGGCGCGCGCTGGCGGCTCGCGCGGCGTATCGCGCGCACCGGGCATCTGCTGCTGCTCGCCGGCCCGCCCGCGCTCGCACGGCGCTGGGGCGCCGCCGGCGTTCACCTGCGCCAGCCGCACGCGCGGGAGTCGGCGCAGGCGCATCGGGTCGGCCTGATCGTCTCGATGCCCGTGCACGATGCTCGCGAAGCCCGCACCGCGCGCCGCGGCCACGCCGACCTCGCTTTCGTCTCGCCCCTTCACGCCACGCGCTCGCACCCCGGCGCCCCCGCGCTCGGGCAAAAAAAATGGCTCCGGCTTGCCCGGCTGAGCGGCGCGCAGCCCGTCGCGCTCGGCGGCATGACCGTGAAACGCGCTCGCGCCCTTCGCCGGAGCGCTGCTGCGAGCGGCATTGCGCCCGGCTGGGCGGGTATCGATGCGTGGATGAGCAGTGCAGTGCGAGAGGGGCTGGCAGAAGACTGATGCTCTCTCCCCTTCAGGGGAGAGATACGCAGGCTTGCCAGCTTGCTGCCTAGCCGGAGTTGAGAGGGGGTTGTGCTCGCCGGCGATTATGCCCCTCTCCAAGCTTCGCTAGCTCCTGACGGAGCAAGCTGCGCTATCCTCTCCCCTCAAGGGGAGAGGGCAAGGGGGCGGCCTCGAAGCCGGGGGCCACCGATTCGTCTGCGATGAATGAAGTGACGCGAAACGACGCCGTTAAAAACGGAAGGCGGTGCCCACATAGACCGCCTGGCTGTCGCGGCGCGCGTCGGTCAGCGGCTGGACGCCGTCGTCGCTCTTGTAGCGCACGCCCGCGGTCACATCGAGGTTCCGGGTCACGCGATAGCTGCTGACGACGTCGACCGTCTGGTCGTCGCCGGGCGCGGTCAGGCGGTCGGTCGCGCCGGCGGGGTCGCTCGGCCGCGCCATCATCTTCGTCGCGAATCGCGACTTCTTCTCATTCTGCTCCGGAGCCTTGGCCTGCGGCAGATTGCGCAGGTCGAGGCCGCGCGGCAGCGCCGGGGTGACGAATTTCTCGAACCCGACCGATGCGCCGAGGTTGTAGGCGACGGGGGTGATCGCGACCGGCGCCTTGCGGCCCTGGGCGAGCGCGGTGGTCAGCGCGGCGCTCGACGATTCGTCGCGGCTACGCACGACGACGGTGATCGCGCGGTTGCCGCGATTTTCGTCGGTCAGCGCGGGGGTGAAGCTGAAGCTGCGGCGGGCGTCGGCCGACACCTTGGCATAGCGCGCGATCAGGCGCGGATCGCCCGATGCGGGGGTGAACTGCCCGAGCAAGGTGTCCGACAGCGAGGTCTCGCGGATGCGGTCGGCGCGACTCATCGCGGCGAGCGCGGGAGGCAGGGCGAGCGGAATGGCCGCCAGAACGACGACCCCTGCTTTCCAGAAATGGCGCGATGAGCGCGGCATTGTCTGCGACTCCAACCCCAGTACCGGTCCTGAATAGGCCCCTTGCGACGACTTTTCCAGTGATTCGCACGAAAGCAAATCTTTAGGCCCTGATTTTTGCAGGTCTGTTGCCCGATGACCACAGTGCGCCTGTCGCCTGACTCCCCGATGAACGGCGCAAACAAGCGCATTGCCGCGCTTGCCGCCGCGCGGCAACGGCGATAGAGACGCTGCCAATACTGCAGCAGCGCGGCACTTGCCCGCGCCATTTTGATAAGGTGTTTCGGCATGTCCAAGCTTTCTGTCCCTGCCATGTTCGGGACCCTGACCGGTCGCCGTACCGCCACGCTCGCGCTGCTCGGCGTCGCGGCGCTCGGCCTTGCGGCATGCGGGGGCAAGGAACGGCCGCGCGCCGATCTCGCGGCGAGCCAGGTCACCACCATCGGCGTGAACAGCTATTTGTGGCGCGCGTCGCTCGACGCGCTGTCGTTCATGCCCCTGCTCCAGGCCGATTCGTCGGGCGGGGTGATCATCACCGACTGGTACGCCAACCCGGGCAATCCGAACGAGCGGATGAAGGTCACCGTATCGATCCTCGACCGCGACCTTCGCGCCGACGCGCTTCGCGTCGCGGCCTCGCGCCAGGTCGCGCAGGGCGGCACCTGGGTCGATGCGCCGGTGCAGGCGGCGACGGTGCAGAAGCTCGAGGAAATCATCCTCACCCGCGCCCGCGACCTGCGCCGTTCGGCCTTCGAGGGCTAATTTCCCGGCGCGGACGCGCGCCGCCAGACAGACAGGGTAAACTATCATGACCCGCGAACCGCGCTTTGGCGCTCTCGCCGCCGACGCCCGCTGGCAAAAGGCGTGGGAGGCGGCGAACAGCTTCGCCACCACCGATACCGACGGCAAGCCCAAGGCCTATATCCTCGAGATGTTCCCCTATCCCTCGGGGCGCATCCATATGGGCCATGTCCGCAACTATGCGATGGGCGACGTGCTCGCGCGCTTCAAGCGCATGACCGGGCACGACGTCCTCCACCCGATGGGCTGGGACGCCTTCGGCATGCCCGCCGAAAATGCCGCGATGGAGAAAGGCGTGCATCCCGGCGGCTGGACGCGCGACAATATCGCGGCGATGCGCAGCCAGCTGAAGCGCCTCGGCCTCGCGATCGACTGGAGCCGCGAGCTCGCGACCTGCGAGCCCGATTATTACGGGCAGGAACAGGCGCTCTTCCTCGACCTGTTCGCGCACGGCCTCGTCACGCGCAAGGAGAGCTACGTCAACTGGGACCCCGTCGACATGACCGTGCTTGCCAACGAGCAGGTCATCGACGGGCGCGGCTGGCGCTCGGGCGCGCTGGTCGAGAAGAAAAAGCTGTCGCAGTGGTTCCTCAAGATCACCGACTTTGCCGACGAGCTGCTCGGGGGCCTCGATAGCCTCGACAAATGGCCCGACAAGGTGCGGCTGATGCAGGAAAACTGGATCGGCAAGTCGCAGGGCCTTGAGTTCAGCTTCAAGATGGTCGGCGGCGCGCCGGGGTTCGACGTCTTCACGACGCGCCCCGACACGCTCTATGGCGCGAGCTTCGCGGCGATCTCGCCCGACCATCCGCTCGCCGAGAAACTCGCGAAGGATTCGCCCGAGCTCGCGGCGTTCATCGAGGAGTGTCGTCGCCAGGGCACCGCCGCCGAGCAGCTCGACACCGCCGAGAAGATGGGCTTCGACACCGGCCTCGCGGTCGAGCATCCGCTCGACCCCAATTGGCACCTGCCCGTCTGGGTCGTGAACTATGTGCTGATGGACTATGGCACCGGCGCGATCTTCGGCTGCCCGGCGCACGACCAGCGCGACCTCGACTTCGCGCATAAATATGAGCTGCCCGTTCACCGCGTGATCGCCGACGGCGACGAAACCGCGCAGCATTTTACCGGGACCGAGGCCTACACGGGTCCCGGCCGCCTCGTGAACAGCCATTTCCTCGACGGCATGACGATCGACGAGGCGAAGGCTGCGGTCATTGCGCGCGCCGAGCATGAGGGCTGGGGCAAGGGCACCACCGTGTGGCGCCTGCGCGACTGGGGCGTCTCGCGCCAGCGCTATTGGGGCACGCCGATCCCCTTCATCCATTGCGACGCCTGCGGCCTGCAGCCGGTGCCCAAGAGCCAGCTTCCCGTGGTGCTGCCCGAGGACGCCGATTTCTCGGTCCCCGGCAATCCCTTGGACCGCCATCCGACGTGGAAGCACGTCGCCTGTCCGTCGTGCGGCGGCGAAGCCATGCGCGAGACCGACACGCTCGACACCTTCGTCGATTCGTCCTGGTATTTCCTGCGCTTCGCCTCGGCCCCCGCGGACAAACCCTTCGATCCCGAGGTCATCCGCCGCTGGCTGCCCGTCGACCAATATATCGGCGGCATCGAGCATGCGATCCTCCACCTGCTCTACGCGCGCTTCTGGACGCGCGCGCTCAAGAAGATGGGGATGATCGACATCGCCGAGCCCTTCGCGAGCCTCTTCACCCAGGGCATGGTGACGCACGAGACCTACAGCCGCGAGCAGGGCGAAGGCCTGCCGCCGATCTTCTTCACCCCCGAAGAGATCACTCGCACCGCCGACGGCGCGACGCTCACCAGCGAAGGCACGCCGGTGCAGGTCGGCCGCGTGATCAAGATGTCGAAGTCGAAGAAGAATGTCGTCGATCCCGACGCCATCCTCGACCAGTACGGCGCCGATGCCGCGCGCTGGTTCATGCTCTCCGACAGCCCGCCCGAGCGCGACCTGCCGTGGAGCGAGGCGGGGATCGAGGGCGCGTGGCGCTTCGTCCAGCGCCTGTGGCGGATCTTCGGCGAAACCGAAAATGTCGGCGACGAATCGGAAGACAAAGTCCTTGCCCGCAAGCTGCATCAGGCGATCGCCGGGGTCGCCGCCGACATCGAGGCTTTGAGCTTCAACAAGGCCGTCGCGAAGATCCACGCGCTCGCGAACGATATCGAAAAGGCCGCGCCCTCAGCCACCCGCGCCGAGGCTTGCCGCACGCTGATCCTGCTCGTCGCGCCGATGCTGCCGCACCTCGCCGAGGAAGCCTGGGCCGCGCTGCCCGAAAGCCAGCGCAGCACCGCGATGATCGCCGACGCCGAATGGCCCGCTGCCGACCCCGCGCTGCTGATCGACGACGAGGTGACGATCGCGATCCAGGTAGCGGGCAAGCTCCGCGACACGATGACCGCCGCCAAGGGCGCGGCCAAGGACGACCTCGAAGCCGCGGCGCTCGCGCGCCCGCGCATCGCCGAGCTGCTCGCCGGCGCCGCGCCGCGCAAGGTGATCGTCGTTCCCGACCGGCTCGTGAACATCGTTCCCTGATCAGCAGGCCCGGAACTTATGCGCCCCACCTCCGTTCGTCCCGAGCGAAGTCGAGGGACGTCTGGCGCCGCGCCGGCGTATCTCGACTGCGCTCGACACGAACGGGGTTAGGGGGCATGAGGGTTTTTGATGCGTAAGCTTGTCACTGCCTCGATCGTCGCTGCGTCGCTGCTCGTCGGCGGCTGTGGCCTCCGCCCGCTCTATGCCAGCGGCAGCGACGGCGCGGTGGCCACGATCCTCGCCGACATCGACGTCGCGCCGATCGAGGGCCATGAGGGCTGGCTCGTGCGCAACGCGCTGCGCGACCGGCTCGTCGCGGCGCAGAACGGGCAGGGCGCGGGCAAAAGGCTGCGGCTCGACGTGCGGCTCGAGGACAGCATCACCGGTTTCGGCGTGCGCGCCGACGATGCGGTGACGCGGGAGCGCCGCACCCTGCGTGCGCGCTACCAGCTCGTCGATGCGGGCACCGGGCAGGTGCTGCTCGACGCGACCGCCTTCTCCGACGCCGGGATCGACGTCGTCGGCAGCGAATATGCGACGATCGCCGCCGAATCGACCGCGCTCGAACGCCTGTCGCAGGCGGTCGCCGACCAGATCGTCGCGCGCATCGCGGTGTTCGCCGACCGCGGCGGCGGCCGCACCCCCGACGCGCCCGCCACCCCGGGCACGTGAAGAGCGTCAAGCCCGCCGAGCTGGAACGGATCGGCCGGCTCGACCCCGCGGTCCGCCTCACCCTGCTCACCGGCCCCGACGAAGCGACGATGGAAACGCTCGCCGCGCGGCTGGTCGGGCTCGCAGGCAAGGAGGCCGAGCGGCTCGACCTCACTTCATCGCAGATGTCGCAGGACCCCTCGCTGCTCGCCGCCGAGGCCGCTTCGATGTCGCTCTTCGCGACCGCGCGTATCATCCGGCTCGAAATTTCCGGCAGCGGCGACGATTGCCTCGCCGCGGTCGAAGCGCTGCTGGGCGCCGAAAATGCGATCAACCCGGTGATCGCGACGGGAGCCTCGGTCACCGCCAAGTCGAAACTGGTCAAGCTGATCGAGGCATCGGCGAGCGCGGTCGCGGCAATCTGCTACCAGCCCGATCGCCGCGCGCTGGTCGGCATCGCGATGTCGGCGGCCGAGGAGCAGGGCCTCCGTCTCGGCAATGCCGAGGCGCAACTGCTCGTCGACCTCGTCTCGGGCGACCAGGCGCTGATGCGCCGCGAGCTCGAGAAGATCGCGCTCTATCTCGACGCCGGTCCCGACCGCCAGCGCCAGGTCACCGCCGCCGACATCGCCGCCTTGGGCGCCGCGACGCACGAGGAGGATGTCAGCGAGTGCATCAACATCGCGCTCGGCGGCAAGGTGCGCGAGCTGCCCGCGATGCTTGCGCAAGCGGCGGCGGTCGGCGTCGCCGAAATCCGGCTGATCCGCGCGCTCGCGATACGCGCGACGCAGCTCGCGCGCCTCCGTGCCGAGGTCGACGCGGGCGCGCACCCCGCAACGGTGGTGTCGGCGCGCAGCAGCGGGGTGTTCTGGAAAGAACAGAGCGCGGTGACCGCGCAACTCCACATCTGGGATTCAGTGCGCATCGCGCGGCTAATGACCCGCCTGCTCGACTGCGAACGCGCGCTGAAGGCGTCGGGCACCGCGGGCGCAGTGCTGTTCCGAAAACTCGTCACCGACATCGCGCATCAGGCGGCGCGGGCGCGGTAAGGCCGGTATCGGGCGATAGCGGGCCTTCCCACCCCAAAGCGGCCATTCACCCCTAGCAGGAATCAGAAACGGCGCGAAGGTTGCCCTTCGCGCCGTTTCGACGATGATCGTAAACGACGCATCGCCCCCCTCCCTCCGTACCGAATAGCCGTGGGTCGCAGAAAGCCGCCGGCAGGTGGAAGTGTTCCCTGACGCGACATATGCGGTCGCCATGGCCCGAAAAATTGTAAAAACCCGACACACGAGGCGCTTAGCCTGTTGTTTTTTTACGCATAGCTGCGATGGGTGCGGCGTCATGACGGATCGGACCAATCCCTCGGACCCCAGCGGCACGATGCGCGTCGAGACGCGCTTCTTTCCCGTGTCCGACGCGCTGCGTCACTATGCGAGCATCATCTATCTGACCGAGGTCGCGGCGCCGCAGGGGGAGCGGATCGAGGATTATCTGCACCCCGAATGGGCCAATATGCGCTTCATCGAGGGCGAGACGACGCATAGCGCGATCGGCGACGCCCCGGTCGCGCCCGCGCCGGCGTTCAACGTGTCGGGCCCGACGAGCAAGGCGACCTATTTTTCGGTCGGCAGCATGCGCATCTGGGGTATCGGCATATTGCCCGCGGGGTGGGCGAAATTCTTCGCAATCCCGGCCGAAGATCTCGCCGACCGCTACTGCGACGCCGCCGTGCATCCGGCGTTCGCGGATTATGTGCCGCTCGCCGAGCGGCTGCGCGGCGCGAACGACGTCGAGGCGGGAGCGAAGGCGATCGATGATTATTTCGTCGCACAGCTCACGGGCGCCCCGCGCGACGACCCCGCGATCTTCGCGGCGCACAGCGCGCTCGTCGACGACGACCTTGGCAGCGTCGGCGAGCTGGCCGAGAAGCTCGGCCTCTCCGAACGCTCGGTCGAACGGCTTTCGCGCCGCGCCTTCGGCTTTGCACCCAAATTGCTGCTCCGCCGGCAGCGCTTCCTGCGCAGCCTCGCGCGCTTCATGCTCGACCCGTCGATGGCGTGGATCGATACGCTCGATTATCACTATTACGACCAGGCGCAGTTCACGCGCGATTTCCAGCGCTTCATGGGGATGAGCCCGCGCGCCTATGCCGCACGGCCGAAGCCGATCCTCGGCGCCGCCGCGCTCGCGCGCGCCGCCGCCGCCGGCGCGCCGGTGCAGGGCCTCCACAAGCCCGCGAACTAGGGTTGACCCCCACGCCCGCTTCGGTGCAAGCGGCGGCGCAAACACGCGCGGCATTTCCGCCGCCGCAGGACAAACGACCATGAGCGATTATCAGGCCATGCAGGCCGAGCTGACCGGCGCGATCGCCGCCGCGAGCAATCTCGACGCGCTCGAGGCGCTGCGCGTCGCCGCGCTGGGTAAGGCCGGCAGCATCACCGGGCTGCTGAAGACGCTGGGCGGGATGAGCCCCGAGGAGCGGCAGAGCGTCGGGCCCCAGATCCACGCGCTGCGCGAAATCGTCACCGCCGCGCTGGCTGAGCGCAAGGCCGCCCTCGAAGGCGCGGCGCTCGAAGCCAAGCTCGCGGGCGAGAGGCTCGACATGACCTTGCCCGCCGCGGCGACGCCGCGCGGCAGCGTGCATCCGGTCAGCCAGGTGATGGACGAGCTCGCCGAAATTTTTGCCGACATGGGCTTCGCGGTCGCGACCGGGCCCGAGATCGAGGACGACTGGCACAATTTCACCGCGCTCAACATCCCCGAGACGCATCCGGCGCGCGCGATGCACGACACCTTCTATTTCCCCGACGCCAATGCCGAGGGGCAGAAGATGCTGCTGCGCACGCACACCTCGCCGGTGCAGATCCGCACGATGATGAGCCAGGAGCCGCCGATCCGGATCATCGCGCCCGGCCGCGTCTATCGCAGCGACAGCGACGCGACGCACACGCCGATGTTCCACCAGGTCGAAGGCCTCGTCATCGACCGCGGCATCCATATGGGGCACCTCAAATGGACGCTCGAGACCTTCCTCAAGGCCTATTTCGAGACCGACGACATCGTGCTGCGGCTGCGCCCGAGCTATTTCCCTTTCACCGAACCCTCGGCCGAGGTCGATGTCGGCTATAGGCAAGAGAAAGGCCGCCGCATCGTGGGTGGTAACGGCGACGACGAGGGCCATGCGTGGATGGAACTGCTCGGCAGCGGCATGGTAAACCGCCGCGTGATCGCGAACTGCGGGCTCGATCCCGATGTGTGGCAGGGCTTCGCCTTCGGGGTCGGGGTCGACCGGCTCGCGATGCTCAAATATGGCATGGACGATTTGCGCGCCTTCTTCGACGGCGACCTGCGCTGGCTCGCGCATTACGGGTTCGGGGCGCTGAGTGTGCCGACGCTGAGCGGGGGGATTTCGGCATGAAGATCACCCTCGACTGGCTGCGCGAGCATCTGGAAGGCGACTATGGCGTCGCCGATGTCGTCGCGACCCTGAACCGCATCGGCCACGAGGTCGAAGGGGTCGAGAATCCGGCCGAGAAGCTCGCCGGTTTCCGCGTCGCGCGCGTGCTGACCGCCGAGAAACACCCGCAGGCCGACAAGTTGCAGGTGCTGACGGTCGATGCGGGCGACGGCGGCGCGCCGCTGACCGTCGTGTGCGGCGCCCCCAACGCCCGCGCCGGCCTCGTCGGCGTGCTCGGCCTGCCCGGCGCGGTGGTGCCCGCGAACGGCATGGCGCTGAAGGTCGCGGCGGTGCGCGGGGTCGAGTCGAACGGCATGATGTGCTCGACGCGCGAGCTCGAGCTCGGCGACGATCATGACGGGATCATCGAATTGCCCGCCGATGCGCCCATCGGCACGCCCTTCGCCGATTACAGCGGCGCGGGCGACCCGGTGGTCGACATTTCGATCACCCCGAACCGGCAGGATTGCATGGGCGTGCGCGGCATCGCGCGCGACCTCGCCGCCGCCGGGCTCGGCACGCTGAAGCCGCTGACGATCCCCGCGATCGACGGGCAGGGCCCGATGGCGACCGAAATCCGCACCGACGACCCCGAGGCCTGCCCCGCCTTCTACGGCCGCACCATCGCGGGCGTCGACAACAAGGTCGCGACCCCCGAATGGATGCGCCGCCGGCTCGAGGCGATCGGGCAGCGCTCGATCTCGGCGCTCGTCGACATCAGCAATTATGTCATGTTCGACCTCGGCCGCCCGAGCCATATCTACGACCGCGCCAGGCTGACCGGCGCGCTCGTCGCGCGGCGCGCCAAGCAAGGCGAGAGTGTCACCGCGCTCAACGGCAAGGACTACACGCTCACCGACACGATGACCGTGATCGCCGACGATAGCGGCGTGCACGACATCGCGGGCATCATGGGCGGCGAGCATAGCGGGTGCAGCGAGACGACGACCGACGTGCTGCTGGAAATTGCGTACTTCACCCCCGAGCGCATCGCGCTGACCGGCCAGGAGCTGGCGCTGACCAGCGACGCGCGCAGCCGTTTCGAGCGCGGGGTCGACCCAGCCTTCCTGGGCGATGCGACCGAGATCGTGACGCGGCTGATCCTCGATATCTGCGGCGGCACGCCGTCGGTCATGACCAAGGCGGGCACCCCGCCCACCGAGACGAAGACGGTCGATTACGACCCGTCGCTGTCGGCGAGCCTCGGCGGGATCGCGATCGAACCCGCGACGCAGCGCGCGATCCTCGAATCGCTGGGTTTCGGCGTGACCGAGGGCAGCCCCTGGCGCATCGCGGTGCCGAGCTGGCGCCGCGACGTCGACGCCGCGCCCGACATCGTCGAGGAAGTCACCCGCATCACCGGATTCGACGCGGTCGAATCGGTCGCCCTTCCCCGCACGGACGGCGTCGCCAAGCCGACCGCGACCGCCGAGCAATTGCTCGAACGCCGGCTGCGCCGCGCCGCGGCGGCGGCAGGTTATCATGAGGCAGTGACGTGGAGCTTCGTCTCCGACCGCGAGGCCGCACCCTTCGGCGGCGGCGCGTGGAGCCTCGCCAATCCGATCAGCGAGGACCTCAAGGTCATGCGCCCGTCGCTGCTGCCCGGGCTGCTCGCCGCGGCGGCGCGCAACCAGAATCGCGGCGCCGACAGCATCCGCCTCTTCGAGATCGGGCGGCGCTATCTCGCCGACGCCGAGCATCCGACCCTGTGCATCGTGATGGCGGGCAACAAGACCGAGCGCGGCTGGCAGGCGGGCAAGGCGGCGGCGTTCGACGCCTATGACGCCAAGGCCGCCGCGCTGGCGCTGCTCGACGGCGCGGGCGCGCCCGCCGACCGCTTACAGGTGATGGAGCCCGTCGCCGAGGCCGGCATCTGGCACCCTGGGCAGGCCGCGACGCTGCGGCTCGGTCCCAAGGCGGTGCTCGCCGAGTTCGGCGCGCTGCACCCGTCGCTGGCGCGGCATTACGACGTCGACGGCGCGGTGATGGCGGTGCAGATCTTCTTGGGTGCGATCCCGGCGAAGCGCGCGAGCGGCCCCGCCCGCAGCGCCTTCACCCCGCCCGCACTGCAACCGGTGCGCCGCGACTTCGCCTTCCTCGCACCCGACACGCTGGCGGCGGGCGACCTGGTCCGCGCGGTCAAGGGCGCCGACAAGGCGGTGATCGTCGACGCGCGCCTGTTCGACCGCTTCGCGGGGCAAGGCGTGCCCGAGGGGCAGGTGAGCCTGGCGGTCGAAGTCGTGCTGCAACCGGCCGAGAAGAGCTTCGCCGAGGCCGAGCTCAAGGCGATTGCGGATAAGGTGGTGGCTGCTGCGGCGAAGGTCGGGGCGGTGTTGCGGGGGTAGCGGTTTACCAACCGTATAAGGTCAGCGGCCAGAGATAGTCTGCTCTTGGTGATCGAACAGAGAGCGCGGAATTTCCGGGCATTCCCAGATCATCGACAAACAGATCGTCCAATTAGGATATTCGAGTGAGCGACCAGATAATGCTGATCGAGACTGGCGCCGCCAGCGCGGCGAGCGCGGGCAGGCGATAATGCGCGCGCTTCGGGTCGCAGCGCAACGCCCAGATGACCCCGCTGCTTCCAAGCATCAGTAGGAGAATTGCTGCTCCGGTCGCTAGGATGATCTGTGCCGTCGAGTCCATCATTCGTCAGCCCCGTAAAGCAGGTTTCGTATGTCCGCCTCTCGTCCGCGCAAGCGGTCCGCGCGGATTTGCCGGGCACGATCACGCCGCGCGAGTTCCTCGGGCGAAGGGGGGGGTTCGTAGATGAGAACGGGCTGGAGGCTTTCGCCCCAGACGCCGCGAAAGATTTCGGCTGGTAACAGGAAGAGACCACTCCTGATCTTGCGCTGATTCTTGCCAAGGAAACCGTCCTGCCCCCCCTCGACGATGATGTCGAGCTTGCCGCCGTCCATCGGTACGATAAGCCACTCGGCGTCACCCCATTCGGAGGCATTATTGTCCCAGACATAGCGATAGGCGAGCTGGTTTAGATCGAAGAAGAGCTGGAGCGGAAGGCGTGTCGACGGAGTGATCCGCGATGCGAGGGCGGCGATATTTTCATAGTGGTCGCGCAAGTTCAGCTGATCGGCGCGGGTATCATCGAGAATGTCCTGTTCGGACATTGCGACCCGTTCCCGGTACGTCTTTCTTGATCTGCCTCTTTCCTCCGGCGGCGGATCAAGAAAGACATGCACCTCATTGCCCGCTCGAAAATATTCGAGACTGTCGAACAGGTTGAGCGCGTTGTAGATCGCAAAAAAGTTGCATTCTGCACTTCGTCCGAGCGCGGTACCGACTTGGAGCATTTGCGCGAGCGTGCGCATCGTACCGATGTTCACGCCAAACTTACGCAATTCAACAAGGACGGCAGCGATATTCACCTGAAATAGGTCGAACTTCCGATGGCTGCCCTTGCCTGCTCCGCCTTTCGTCGGCGCAATAAGATCATTCCTGATCCAAAAGCTCAGAACATCGTCGCTTGCGCCGATAAGTTCGGCGACCTGCTGGCGCGTGAAGAGCAAGGAGGAACTCAACATGGTGTCACGGCATAAAGGACTATCGAACTTCTGTAAAGGATCGATAGTCCTTTATGCCGTCGACCCCAATCGACAGACCTTGCCTAAGCAATCAGAAGGCGTAATATGGAGGGAGGCTGATCCGGCCATGCCATCCACATCGGCGAAGCCCACGGGCAGGAACTTCTTGAGTCGACGAACCTTCCTGGTGCGCCGAACCTAGTGGATACGTTCAGCAAAATGCACCGCAGGAGAGGTTCCATGCGTATGTATTTCCCGCCTGTCGATAAGCCGAAACTAGCCGCTAAGCTTCTTGCGCGTTCCAAAGCCGATGTGCCGCTCAATCGTGCACTTGAGGCGATCGCGAAGGCGACCGGTTATCGCGACTGGCACGAACTCGGCTGTACGGCCTTCCCACCGGATCGGCGCGATGCTCCACCTTCACTCGAGCAGACACGCGAGATCATTTTAGCGATTGCCGCTTCGCTCGAAATGGGCATTGGCGACGTGCATTATGCTGTGTCGCGATCAATGCTTCTCGGGGGTGCACCCCGGTCAATTGATGACATGCTCAACTTGCACGCCATGCTCTGGCGAGCGACGCTTTTCGGGACGCCAGCCCGCGGCAAGCCGGGGACAATCGTGCGCGTCAAAAGCCCAGGAGAACGCGGGCTCGCCTATCTAAAGGCGGCTGGTCAACCGACCTACGTGGTGCTCGACAATGGCGTTGGCATCCGCGCGGATTTCGAGGTGATCACGCCGCGGATCGCGCTGCCCGACTTCGTGCCGTCGCGTCTCTGGCTCCCCTATGGCTATTGGACGCTCAAAGATGGATCGGTCGTCATCTTCTCGCGCGATTACAAGCCGCTCTGGCACAAGTATCCCGACCGCACGGTCCGGATGGACCCGTGGACTTGGGTCACGGGCATCGTGGACCAGACCTATTTCCCGGTCGGCGAACTGGCGTGGGACAAGAAACCAGCGCGCGGTCGGGCGATAGAATTCCTAGAAAAGAACAGACTGTTCGACCCGCCAAAACTGCTGGATGCCATGCCCCATCTGTTCAAAAGAGGGATCGATTCTGTGTCCGAGGCCGTCGACAGTCTCGAAGACACTGAGATCGGTGCAAATGACAATAAGCACATTGGAGTCGATGCAGAAGGCCTCGGCGCAGGCGGGTCCCCTACCCATCCCGCCCATAAACATCCGGCCGGAACGCCACCCCTCGCTCCGTAGCGACCGCGGTGAGGTAGGTGAGGTACACCGGCACCTCGACCGGGAGCGCGACCGCTTGCTCGGGGGTCTTCGACTTGCTGTTCAGCGGGCGTTGCAGCAGCCATTGGCCGAGCTGGGCGGCGTTCTCCAGGCGGATGCAGCCGTTGCTGAAATGGCGGTCGGCTTTCTTGAGCAGGTCGCGCTCGGGGGTGTCGTGGAGGTAGATGCCGAGCTTGTTCGGGAAGAGATATTTGACCTTGCCCATCGAATTGGCGCCGCCGGGCAGTTCGCGGAGGCGCAGCACGCGGTCGCCCGCCGCGACCGCGGGCCAGTCGATCGTCGCGGGGTCGAGTTTCTGGGCGTTCGGGCCCCAGTCGGAGAACGCCTCCATGCGCAGCGAGGCGAGGCTGCGGCCCGCGAGCACCTTCGGCGCGACGCTTTTCTGCGCGAGATAGTCGGGGACGTTCCAATAGGGGTTGAGGATCGCCCATTGCAGCTTGCCCGCGAGCATCGGGGTCGGCGTTTCGGGGGCGCCGACGACGACCTTCATCATGCCCGCGCGCTTGCCCGACCCGTAATAGAAGAGCTGGCCCGAGGAGGCGTCGACGACGACATGGTGCGTCCAGGGGCCGGGGAGCAGCCGCGCGCGGTCGAGGTTGAGGCGGAGGCGCGCCATATTCTCTTTCGACGTGCCGCGCTTTTCGGCGGCGCCCGCAAGGGTGCGCAGGCGGACATAATGTTCGCTCATCCAGCCCATGCCGCCGACGTAAGCGGCGAAATCCTTGGGGAAGGCGGCGGCGCGGAGGACGGCGAGCGTGTCGGGGCGCCGGGGTTTGAGATCATCGTCGGCCCAAGTCATCTTCGCCTTGCCGGGGGAGCGCATGTCGCGAACGTAGCGCGCGAAGGCTTCGGACAGCGCAAGCTCGGCGGCGGCGAGCGCGGCGGGATCGCCGCTGCTGGCGATCGCGAGCGACTGGCGCAGCCTTTCGAGGCGGTAGTCGGCGGGGTCGAGGCCGTCGAGCCTTGCCGATGACAGGTGGCCGAGCAGGGCCTGCGCCTGCGGGCCCGCCTTGCTGCCGCTGAGCCACAGCGGGCGGTAGCCGCGTTCGGCGTAGAATTTCTTGAGGTCGCCGCCAGCCTCGGCGCGCAGCACCGCGACCACCGCGCCGTTGACGGGCGCGGGGGCGGCCGCCTTCGCTTTCGCCTTGGGCGCGGCGTGGGCTGGGGCGCTCGCCATGAAGGCGAGCAGCAGCGGGGCGAGGCAGAGGGGAGCGCGGCGAACCCGCGCTCCCCCGAACATGGCGGTCAGCCCTTTTCCCCGACGCGGGTCGGCGGGGGC
>SCNT01000028.1 GCA_005503165.1 Sphingomonadaceae bacterium 3R27E2-A | reverse complement strand
TTGCAAGGGGGTGGGGGAGGTTGGTGCGCGCAGCAGCGGCGTGCGGGCGGCGAGGGCGCGAAGATTTTTTCGCACAAAGCCACAAAGGCGCGAAGAGCGACGGTCCTCCCCTCATTCGTCACCCCGGACCTGACTGGCGATTGTCCCCTTCGGGCAAGTAGCTGTTCCCCGGCGGAAGCCGGGGCCCATGCTCCGGTGCGCGGGGCCCCGGCTTTCGCCGGGGAACAGCAGCATATTTGTCCAACGGGATGATCGCCGATCAAGCTTAGAGGTGACGTCGCTTGTCGGCCCACCCCGCAAATGGTATCTTACCGGTATGACCAAGGAAACCAGAGTCTCCGCCAAGGGCCAGGTCGTCATCCCCAAGGACGTCCGCGACCGGCTTAACTGGGACGTCGGCACGGTGCTCGAAGTCGTCGACGGCCCCGCAGGCGTGATGCTGCGCGCCAAGCCCAAGGCGAAACCGGCGCTGAGCTTCGAGGAGGCGATGGCAAAGCTTCGCAAGACGGTGAATTACAAGGGGCCGCGGATCAGCGACGAGGACGCGCACGCCGCGATCGACCGCATGTTCCGAGAAGACAAGAGCTGGGACCCGCCGAATTGAAGGCAGTCGATACCAACGTCCTCGCGCGCTTCATGCTGGACGACGATCCGGTGCAATCGCCGCTGGCGCGCGATCTGGTGGAGGCAGGCGTGTTTGTCCCGCTGACCGTGCTGCTCGAACTGGGATGGCTGCTGCAATCGCGCTACGGTTTGGCGCGCGAACATCTCGCCGCTTCGCTGCTCGACTTGTTCGATGTCCCCGGCATCATGCTGGACGATGATCGGGCGGTACGCGCGGCTGTCGCGGCTTACGCCGAAGGCGGAGACTTTGCCGACCATCTCCATCTGGTCGCGGCGAAGGGTGTCGAGGCGTTTATGACGTTCGACCGCGGATTGGTGGCGAATGATGCGATTGGGGTGGGAGTGGAAATCGCCGGTTGAGAGGCGCGTTTGGGATTGTTGCACCTGTCACCGCAATTCACTATCACCGTCATTCAACTCTCGACTAACAGCCGAATTTAGCCCGGTGCTCGCTGCCTATTCGTTCGTGCTCACCGAATATCCAGTCTGTACTCTCATGTATTTTTTGAAAGGAGATACCGTCCGGGAAACTCGGCAACGTGACTATGCACTCGCCAGGTGCATCATCGCTCAGCGGAGCGTTTTGCCTTCTGAGGGCACGAATTCTGTCCAGCGCGCCGGCTAACGCTGCACAATATTCGCTTTTCTTCATCTTACCCGTGGGGAGAGTTTCTATCGCCAGAGCCGCGCTGCTGAGATTGTTGCGAATCATCTCTGCCGCTCGTTGCGCAGATTCGCAACGTGCGCTTTGAGCAGTCGAATGCTCATTGATTTGCCGCAAATCCTTAACCACCGTGCACGCCATAATCTCAACGCCACTCTGTTTCGGCTGAAGAACTTCCAAGCGTTCGATGCCATCAACGATTGTGGTTGAGCGGGCGATTCCGTCATACTCCCATTCCACAACGGAGCATTGATGCGTGTTCGAGCGCAGTTCGATGAACTTATCCGCAAGACGCCCACTCGCCTGACAGGATCGCACACGCGTAGATGCGTCGCACGAAGCGCCCGTTTGCACCGCCCCTGAAGAACCAGCCAAAAATGTCAGACCTGACGCCGCTATAGCAACGGCCAAAATGTGCCGCTCTCGACGCATTGCTCGCCCCCTCTCTTCTCAAGATAGAAGAGGCACGTAATTATAGCATTGCTCTCCGGAGGACAATCATAAGGTCGGAATTACGGTGACAGGTGCAACAATCCCTTGGCCGGTTATCGGCCCGTTTGTTTGCCGAGCGAGGCCGACCGTGCCTCTGCGACAAATTGACAATTGAGCGGCAAGCGGATTCGGTTATCCTGCATCGATGCGGGGGTATAACTTATGAACGGTCGAATAGGTTTTCGTTTCGCACCATGGTTGCTGGTTTCAGCAATACCCTTTGGTACTCCTATCCCCGCGCAGCAACCTAGCGATGCGTTTCCTGCCGATTTCAAGGGCCAAGTAACCTACAAAGGTACGCACCAGGGATCGCTGACGATGGCGCCAAAGCCCGTGCGAAAAATGAGCATCGCAGAGCGAATCCGCGTGTCCCAAGGCGGCAGCACGCAGAACTTTCAGGGCGAGCTGAACGTCGAACTGACTTTTGACGAAGGCAAAGTTTCGGGGAGGTTTTGGGGCACTGGAGGGATAAACAGCAATAGCGTTGTTGGAACGAGGGTCGGCTCCAATTGCTACCTGATAGACCAGAGCAATGGCGCGTCTATTCAAGCTGTTTGCAGTGCGACAAGATTCTATTCCGAGGCTGAGGAGCAGAATGGCCGGAAGACAATATTGAGTGTTCTCGATGCGCGAACCTTGCGCACCGTCAATGCGCGAGAAGCGGTTGCCGAGCCCCGTCTAATTCCTAGACAGTCTGTGCAAACCAGTACAGCGGTCGCTCAGGCTTCGGCTCCAGCCGTAGCGACATCAAACGAGATGCCCGCAGCGCCAAATACTGCTGGCAAACCTGCGGCGAGTGCGACGCATTCCCGTGCGCTTGAGGCCGCGCTCAGTTCAGATTCGGCATTTTGGCAGGGCTACAAATATGATTCCGGTAGTTTTCGGAACGCTAGGATAGTTGGCGTGCTAGGCGACGAAACGACTGTGCAAGCGGACTATACGTACGACGGCGGCAAGCGAGGGTGGCTTAGCGGCCGAATAGTTGGGGGCAAGGTGTATTGCATTCGGTATGAAGAGATCGACCGGTGCGTGCCCCCTCGCACTCAAGGAGCGGCCGCGAAAGCATCCTTGGCCGCAACGACGGCGGATCAAAAATGCCTTGCCGTTGTCGGCACAAAAAGAGGGTGGGTGAACACCGAAACTCGTAACGGGTATGGAGACGTTGTGGGATACGGGGGTCACCAAAGCGACATGATTACCAAACAATACCAAAACACCTGTAGCCGGCCAATTAACGTCACGAATGATTGCCCTTTTAACTTCGATCCGCCTTTCGTCCTAAAGCCAAAGGAAATTCGGGAGCACACTTCAGTAGAGGGGGCCTGTAGCTTGAAGGTGATGTAGGGCGCCGACCGATCGGACATCACCACGTTCTTGCCGCGGTCATGGAATTACGAGAATCACGGGAATTACGGTGGGAATTTGGGTGATAGGCGCCCCAATCCCCAATTCCGACGCCGAATTACGGTGACAGGTGCAACAAACCCCAAACCCTGAGCGTGCCAATCACACCCCCAATCCCAACTCATGCCCGGCATGGAATATCCGCAACGCCTCGACCGCCGTTTCAACCCGATAGGCAATAACCGTCCGCCCCCGAAAGTTCGGCGTGCGGACGCCCGGTGCGATGGCGTCGCGTGGGGGTGCCGCGGTGGGGGTAAGGGGCGAGGTCGGCCCTACGGGCTTCGATGGAGCTGGTGCAGGCAAAGGCCGTGTCGGGATCGGCGCGGGCGGCGATCCGGGCATAGCGGCGGGTGAGGTCGTCGGTGGCGGTCCGGCGCCAGACGACGCGGACTTTTGTCGTCAAGCACCTTGGCCCGTCCGTTTCGCGTGGGGGGCGGCAAGGCCGCTGCGGACCGCTTCGGCGGGCCGGACCCGGCGGCGGTCGGCGAGGGCTTCGGCGACGCGGGCCTTGAACCGTTCGTCGAGCAAGGCTTCCTCCTGATCGAGTGCGCGCAGGCCGGCGCGGACGACCTCGCCGACCGGGGCGGCGCGGTCCGATTCGACGCGATCCCGCGCCGCGGCGGTGAGCGGGCCGAGGGTGACGGTGACGGGCTTTCGGCGCAGGGCGCCATGGCGATCGCGATGGGAAAAATAGCCTTTGCCAAAATGATCCAAATGGGTTATAAGTGACGCCGATTCATTCCAGTTGATTATGGTGATCCCTTGCTTGACCCCCAATTTCCGGGCGCGCCGACGAACCGCTTTCCTGATAAATTCCGCCATGCTTCGAACTTGTCGATGAGCGCGCGTCGCGTCTTTACAGCTCCTGCGAACCGGCCCCGGCCTCGGGCCGGTGCCCGCATGGCGGCTCGAGGCGACAAAATACCCGGTTCCAGGCCGCGCGCGCCGATCCCCCGCGCGCGTCGCGCGATCGCCCGCGTCGTGGCCCCGCGCCGGGGCGCGGCGCGCGCGGCGGGCGACCTCTCCGGCCCGCATATCCCCGAAAATAAGGGGGTACGTAGCGTGACTTTCGTGACCTTTGAAATAAAATGTCGCGGCGCTGCGCGCGATTGCGGTGGCGGTTTACCCTGCCCCGAAACCGGCCGGGCGCCCGGTGCGTGGCGGCCGCCGCGGCCCGCGCATGGCGCGGCGCTTGCGCGCCCGCATACCGCCTGTCACCTTTCGCCCCGGGGATACGAAGAGGGGAGATGATCATGCGAACCTCCTATGCCGCCGTTGCCGCGGTCCTGCTCGCCGCGCTGCCCGCGGCGCCCGCCGCGGCGCGCGAGGCCGGTAATGTCATCATGCCCGCCGATCCCGCCGCGCGCGCCTTTCAGGAGGAGGTCGGCTTTGCCGATGCCGTGATCGCGGGCGACACCATCTGGCTCTCGGGCGTGGTCGCCGCGCCGCGCGAAGGCGAGGCGGGGCTCGAGCCCGCCTTCGAACGCGTGTTCGCCCGCATCGCCGGGGTGCTGGCGCGCGCGGGCGCGTCGTGGGACGATGTCGTCGACATGACGAGCTTCCACACCGACCTGCCGGGCCAGATCGACGCCTTCGTCGCGGTCAAGAACCGCCATGTGAAGGGCCCGCCGCCGGCGTGGACCGCGATCGGCATTTCGCGCCTCTACGAACCCACCGCGATCGTCGAGGTCAAGGTGATCGCGCGGCGGCCCAAAGCGAAGGACTAGCCCCCGAAGTTCTTGCGCCGCGCCGCGCGGTCGGCGACAGTCGCGCTCGGCAGGGGAGGATGCGCGTGCAGGCGGTCGACGACGACAAGGCGCTGGGGATGAAGGTGATGAAGCTGTCGCGGATGCTGCGGCTGCGCTTCGACCGGCGCGTCGTGCCGCTGGGGCTGACGCGCGCGCAGTGGCAGACGATCGCCTGTATCCGGCGGCGCCCCGGCGCGACGCAGCGCGAGGTCGCGGGGCTGCTCGAGGTCGGCGAGGTCACCGTCGGGCGCTCGATCGACAAGCTCGTCGAGGCGGGCTGGGTCGAACGCCGCGCCGACCCCGCCGACCGCCGCGCGCACCGCATCTGGCTGACCCCCGCGATCGAACCGCTGATCGACCAACTGTCGCGCATCGGCGAGGAAGAGGAAGAAGCCGCCCTCGCGGGCTTCGACGCGACCGAACGCGCGGCGCTGCACGCGATGCTCGCGCGCATCACCGCGAACCTCGGCGGCGAGACGGCCGAGGATTCGGTGTGCGAGCCGGGGGAAGGGTAAGGGGAGAGCCTGTCCCTCGCCCGGCGCGCTTGCGGTTATTTCTGCTTGAGCGCTTCGCTCTTGGTCAGCGTCGTCACCAGCTTGCCGTCGACGATGCTGAGCGTGTCGGCGGGAATACGCACCGTCTCGCGATTGACGATCGCGAGCACCGCGCCCGACGGCTGGACCTTGTACACCTGGCCGATCTGGCGGCCACCGGTGTCGCGAAGGACCTCGCCCTGCCGAGGCGCGCGCTCGAGCGCGGGTGGGGCGGCGGTTTCATTGGCGAAAGCGGGCTCCGCGATGAGCAAAGCGGCGGCGAAGGAGAGAGCGAGACGCATGGAAGAACCCCTGTAAGACGATATACTAAGCTGTATTAGTATAAGCATGATTAGTGTGCAATGCACAAATTCACGCGCACCCTATGCGCATATGCGCAACGATCCTCGTCATCGCGCCGCAGCGAATAGGGGTCAGGCGCTCCCGCGCAGCGCCAGCCGGACCGCGACGCGGGTGCCGTCGCGGGCGTGTTCGTCGTCCTCGAGCGCCATCGCGACGAGCGCTTCGCCCGCGGCGTCGAGGTCGGGCTCGATCGTGGTGAGCGCGGGATCGGCGAGGGTGCCGGCGCGGATGCCGTCGAAGCCGATCAGCGCGACGTCGCCGGGCACGCTGCGCCCCATCTCCTTCAGCCCCTGCAGCACGCCGAGCGCCAGCATGTCGGTCGCTGCGAAGATCGCGTCGACGTCGGGATGCGCGGCGAGAAGGTCGCGCACGCCCTGCACCCCCTGCGCATGGCGGTCGGCGGCCGAGACCGCGGGCCAGACGATCGGCGCGATGCCGTGCCCCGCGAGCGCCGCGGTCAGCCCCTCGCGCCGCTCGTCGAACTGGCGCTGCGCCGAATCGGCGGGGCCGAGGAAGGCGATGCGGCGGCGGCCCTGCGCGACCAGATGTTCGGCGGCGAGGCGCCCGCCCGCGTCATTGTCGCTGCGCATCCAGTGGAAGGGATCGCCGGGACTGCCCCAGCAGACGAAGTCGAGCCCCGAGGTCTGGGCCTCGGCGAAATAGTCCCACGCCGGGCGGTTGCTGGTCGTGCCGATGACGATCATCGCGTCGGCGAGCCCCGAGGCGACGAAGTCGGCGCGGAAATTGGCGGGGCTTTCCTGGAAGCTGACGAGCAGGTTGAAGCGCCGCGCCGACGTCGCCTCCGCAATGCTGCCGAGCAGCGCGAAATAGAAGGGGTTGATCGCGCTGCGATCCTCGCCGGGGCGGCAGATGGTGACGAGCGCGATCGTCTCGCTGCTCTTCAGCCGCAGCGACGAGGCGTGGCGGTCGACGACATAGCCGAGCTCGCGCGCTGCGGTCGACACGCGCGCGCGCGTCTCGGCATTGACCCCGGGACTGCCGCGCAGCGCGCGCGATACGGTCGATTGCGAGACACCCGCGCGTTCGGCGACGTCGAACGATGTCGGGCGCAGCGTCTTCATATGATCTCTTCTCCCCCTGCGCCGTCTGTCGCGTTCGCGCGGGGGCTTGTCAATCGGCGAGGCCGTCGAGCGCGAGCAGCGCGAAGCTCGCGAGCCAATGCTCGCCCATATAGTCACCGGTGACGTTCGGGAGCGCGGCGGCGAGATGGCGCTCTGCCGCGGCTTCGGCGGCGGGGCTCGCGGGATGGGCGGGACCAAGCGCCGCCGCGACGGCGCGCCAGCACCACGCGCGGCTGAGGTTGAGGCCGTCGAGATGCGCGATCTTGCCGTCGCTGCGGTCGGAGACGGTCGCGGGGGTGAAGAGGGTGACGGGCTGTCCCTGCGCGGTGCGGGGGAGGAAGGCGTCGAACCAGCGCGGAAAATGCTGGCCCATGACGACGGCCATCAGATGCGCTTCGCCGAGCGCCGGGGAGAGGAATTCGTCGCCGCCCGGTTCCCACGCCTGGCAGTCGCGGTCGTGCTCGAACCAGCCGCGCGCCTTCGTGTCGATCAACGCCACGAGGTCCCCGTCGCGGGCTTCGGCCCAGTGACGCGCGAGCAGCAGGGCGAAGGCGATGTTGAAATGCGTGCCGACGCGCAGCGGGTAGGTGAGCTTGGGCAGGAAGGCGTGGAAGCGCGCGGCGAAGGCGGCCGCGAGCGGTTCGAGCGCGGCCGCCCAGGGGGCGTCGTGATGCTCTGCCTCTGCGTGGAGCGCGAGCAGCCAGGCCCAGCCGTAGGGGCGCTCGAAGGCGGCCGAATAAGGACGGTCGAGGAAAGCGAGTTCGCCCGCGACTTTTTCGGGGACGAGCATGGCGTCGGCGCGCGCGCGGATGTCGGCGGCGATGGGTAAGTCAGCGAAACGCCGCGCGAGGCGCAAAATCTGCCACCAGCCGTGGACGCAGCTGTGCCAGTCGAAGCTGCCGTGAAAGATCGGGTGATGCGCGCGCGGCGGTTTGGCGTCCTCGGGGCCGAGGAGGACGAGGTCCATCTTGTAGGGATATTCGCGGCCGAGATGCGCTAGGGTCGCGGTCGCGAAGCGCGTGGCGTGGTCGGGGGTGAGCCGGGTCATAGCTTGAATGCAAAGAAGTAGATGAAAAGGATATTCACCGCCAACAAGGGCACCGCCGTCCCGATCTGCGCCTTGATCACCCCATAGGGATTCTTGAGTTCGAGCAGCGCCGCGGGGACGAGGTTGAAGTTTGCGGCCATCGGGGTCATCAGCGTGCCGCAGAAGCCCGCCAGCATGCCGATCGCCGCGACGACCGCGGGGTCGCCGCCGTGCTGCTTGATCAGCAGCGGCATGCCGACCGCGGCGAGCATCACCGGGAAGGCCGCGAAGGCATTGCCCATCACCATGGTGAAGAGCGCCATGCCGAGCCCGAAGGCGAGCACCGCGCCGAACAGGCTGCCCTGCGGGATCGCGGTGCCGATGAGGCCGCCGACGACGTCGCCGACCCCGGCAAGTGCGAAGACTGCCCCGAGGCTGGCGAGCATCTGCGGCAGGATCGCCGCCCAGCCGACCGAATCGAGTAGGCGCCGGCCCTGTTGCAGCGGGAGCAGGCCGGGCGGTTTGAGGCGCGCCATGCCGACCGCGAGCGCGATCAGCACGCCGAGCGCGAGCGAGATGAGCGTCGCCTGCTTGGGGTCCGCTAGGCCCGGGACTTCCTTGAAGAGGAAGGTGCCGACGAGCGCGACGACAGGGATGATCAGCGCCACGAGGAGCAGGAAATTGCCGTATTTGGCGGCGCGCTCGACCTGCACCTCGACGGGAATTTCGCCGCCGGGCGCGCGCCCGATCTGCCCGGCGCCCGCGATGGCGACGAGCGCGAGGACGAGCAGGCCGTTGCCGAAATCGCCGAGATAATCGCCGAGGATCATCGAGACCGCGAGCAGGCCCCAGAAGGCGGCATTGCCGAAGCGCTTGGGATTGCTGCGGTCGTAGAGGCCGAGCAGCGCGAAAAGCGCGAAGGTGATGCCAGCGAGCTGATAGACATGATCGAGGGTGATCATTGACCATCCCCTCCCGGTCCCGCGCGCATTCGCTTGTCGAACCGCCGGAGGCGCAGGCCGTGGATCAGGAAGGCGGCGATCGCGGTCGGGATCGCCCAGAGCGAGAAGTTCAGCGGCTCGATCTGATAGCCATAGCCTTCGAGAACGCCCTTCATGAGCAGGATCGAACCGATGGCGAGGAAGATGTCCTCGCCGAAGAAAAGGCCGACATTGTCGGTGGCGGCGGCATAGGCCTTCACTTCCTCGCGCTGGTCGTCGGTCAGCCTCCGGTTCTGGGCTTCGGCGGCGGCTTCGGCCATGGGCGCGACCAGCGGGCGGACGGTCTGGGCATGGCCCGCGACCGAGGTCAGGCCCGCCGCCGACATCGCCTGGCGGAGTAGCAGATAGCCCGTGAGCAGGCGGCCGAGCGTCGCGCCCTTCATGCGCGCGATCAGCGAGCGGGCATGTTGTTGCAGCCCATAGGCTTCGAGCAGGCCGATGACGGGAAGCACGATCCAGATGATCGAGACGTAGCGCGTGTCGTTGAACGCCTTGCCGAAGGCGGCCACGATCGCGGCGACGTCGAGCCCCGCGGCGAGCCCGGTCGCGAGCGCCGAGGCCATGATCACGAGCAACGGATTGAAGCGGAGCAGGAAGCCCGCGATGATGATGAGGATGCCGATCAGGACGAGCATGGCCTATCTCGCATGCTGTTCCCGGGCGAAAGCCGTGGTCCCGGGCAATATGGGGCAACCTTAGCGCTAGAAGTCGCTGGACCCCGGCTTTCGCCGGGGAACATGCAAGTGCTGCGTTTCAATCCCATTCCTTCCCCGCTGTCCCATAACCCCCGCCGCCCGGCGTTTCGATCACGAAGGCGTCGCCCGCCGCGAGATCGGCGCTGCCGGTCGCCGCCAGCATCTCGACCGATCCGTCGGCGCGTTCGACCCAGTTGCGGCCGGGCGCGGCGTCGTTGCCGCCTGCGAGGCCCGCAGGCGCAATCTTGCGGCGGTTGGCAAGAATGTTCGCGGTCATCGCTTCGCGAAAGCGGATGCGGCGGGTGGCGCCGTCGCCGCCGCGCCATTGGCCCGCGCCGCCCGATCCTTGACGGATCGAAAATTCCTCGACGATCACCGGGAAACGCGTCTCCATGACCTCGGGATCGGTCATGCGGCTGTTGGTCATATGCGTCTGGATCACGCTGGTGCCGTCGAAGCCGGGACCCGCGCCCGAGCCGCCGGCGATCGTTTCATAATATTGGTGGCGCGCATTGCCGAAGGTGAAATTGTTCATCGTCCCCTGCGCGGCCGCCATCGCGCCGAAGGCGACGAACAGCGCGTCGGTGATGACCTGGCTCGTCTCGACATTGCCCGCGACGACCGCGGCGGGCCAGGTCGGGGAGAGCATCGAATTGTCGGGGACGATGATCGTGACGGGGGCGAGGCAGCCCTCGTTCATCGGGATCGGGTCGTCGAGCATGGTGCGCAGCACATAGAGGACGGCGGCTCGGACGACCGGCGCGGGGGCGTTGAAATTGTCGGGCAGCGTCGCGGAGGAGCCGGTGAAATCGATCGTGACATGGCGCGCTTCGCGGTCGACTTCGACGGCGACCGCGACCGCGGCGCCATTGTCCATCGCGTAGCGGAAATTGCCGTCATCGAGGCGCGCGATCAGCTGGCGGACCGCGGCTTCGGCCTGGCGCTGGCCGTGCGCCATATAGGCGGCGACGGTCCGCACGCCATGCACGGCGCTGAGGTCGGCAAGCGCGCTCGCGCCGCGCTGGCAAGCGGCGACCTGCGCCTTCAGATCGGCGATGTTGAGCGCGGGATTGCGTGCGGGCCAGTCGCTTGAGGTCAGATGCTTGTGGACATCGGCGTCGAGGAAGCATCCGTCGTCGACGATCAGCACATTGTCGAAGAGGATGCCTTCGTCGGCGATGCTCGTGCTGTCGGGGGGCATCGATCCGGGCGCGATCCCGCCGAGGTCGGCGTGGTGGCCGCGCGCGGCGACGAAGAAGCAGGGCGCTTCGCTGTCCACGAACACGGGCATGACGACGGTGATGTCGGGAAGGTGGGTGCCGCCATCGTAAGGCGCGTTGAGCGCATAGGCGTCGCCCTTGCGAATGCCGCGGCCGTCGCCGGCACGTTGGCGGAGGATCGTGCGGACGCTTTCGCCCATCGAACCGAGGTGGACCGGCATATGCGGCGCGTTGGCGACCAGACTGCCCGCGCCGTCAAAGATCGCGCAGGAGAAGTCGAGCCGCTCGCGGATGTTGATCGACGAGGCGCTGTGCTGGAGCGCGCCGCCCATTTCCTCGGCGATCGCCATGAACAGGCTGTTGAAGATTTCGAGGCGGATGGGGTCGGGGGTGTCTGGGGTGTTGATGCTCCCCGGCGAACGCCGGGGTCCAGAGTGGGACGCCGCATGCGCGCTACCGCGCGCGATTTCGGCGGCGCTGGACCCTGGCGTTCGCCGGGGAGCAGTTGATAGCCGCAACGTCCCTTCCTGCTCCACGGTCGCCGCCCACCCGGGTTCGATCACCATCGTCGCCAGCGCATCGACGATGATCGCCGGGCCGGGGATATTACGACCCGGCGCGAGGTTGGCGCGTTGGTGGAGCGGGACCATGTGCGCTGCGCCCGCGAGCCAGGCGGTGACGGTTTCGGGCGTGGTCTCGATCGCCGCGGCGGGCGGCGGCAGGGCGGCGGGGGCGTCGCTTGTCTCGGTCAGTTCGACGCGGATGCGGTCGATCACCAGATTGGCGTGCGGCGCATAGCCGAAACGCTGGCGAAAGGCGGCGGCGAAGGCGGCTGCGACCTCTCGCGGCGGGGCGAGCGGCAGTTCGATCGCATTGTCGCTGTCGGCGAGGCGGACGAAGAGCAGGGTTTCGCGGGTGGTATCGGCATCGGGCGCGAGGTCGGCGCGCGCCTGCCCCGCCAGCTCGGCTTCGGCAGCGGCGAGGGTGGCGGCGCAATCGTCGTCGAGCTTCAGTGCCAGCGTGCGTTCGCGGATCGCCGAGGGTTTGGCGAGGCCCATGCCATAGGCCGAGAGCACCCCCGCGAGCGGATGGAGCAATATCTCCTCGACACCCAGCGCGTCGGCGACGAGGCACACATGCTGGCCCGCTGCGCCCCCGAAGCCGACGAGGCTGTAGCCCTGCGTGAGATCGTGGCCGCGCGCGATGGTGATGCGCTTGATGGCGTTCGCCATCTGCTGGACCGCGATGGCGAGCAGCCCCTCGGCCAGCGCTTCGGGCGTGATATGGCCGACCTCAGCGGCCATCGCGGCGAATTTCTGCGCGACGATTTCGCGGTCGAGCGGTTGGTCGCCGTTCGGTCCGAAAAGCTTGGGGAAGTGATCGGGCTGGATTTTTCCCAGCAGCACGTTGCAATCGGTGATCGTGAGCGGCCCGCCGCGGCCATAGGCGGCGGGGCCGGGGTTGGCGCCGCCGCTTTCGGGGCCGACGAGCAGGCGCGCGCCGTCCCAGCGGCAGATCGAGCCGCCGCCCGCCGCCACCGTGTGGATGCGCAGCATCGGCGCGCGGATGCGCGTACCCGCGACGATCGTCTCGTTATCGCGTTCGAGCCGGCCGGCATAATGGCTGACGTCGGTCGAGGTGCCGCCCATGTCGAAGCCGATGAGGCGGGTCTTGCCGAGCGGCGCGGCGCTGCCGACCATGCCGACGATTCCGCCCGCGGGGCCCGAGAGGATCGCGTCGCGGCCGTGGAAGGCGCCGGCCGAGGCGAGGCCGCCCGAGCTTTTCATGAACTGCGGGTCGACGCCGTCACCGAGCTGGCCGACGAACTGGTGGACATAGTGGCGCAGCACCGGCGAGAGATAGGCATCGGCGAGCGTCGTGTCGCCGCGGCCGACAAGTTTGATCAGCGAGCTGACGTCATGACTGGTCGAGATTTGGCTGAAGCCGAGTTCGGCGGCGATGGCGGCGAGGCGCTGTTCGTGCGCCGGGTAGCGATAGCCGTGCATCAGTACGATCGCGATGCTGGCGAGGCCGCGGTCGCGCGCGGCTTGCAGCGCGGCACGCGCGGCCGGTTCGTCGAGCGGGGCCAGAATCTCGCCCGCGGGTCCGATGCGCTCGGTGATCTCGGCGACTTCGGCGTGCGGCGGGGGAATGCGGTCGAGTTGGCGCGCAAAAAGGTCGGGGCGGTCCTGATAGCCGATGACGAGGGCGTCGCCGAACCCCTTGGTGATCGCGAGCAGCGTCGGTTCGCCCTTGCGTTCGAGCAGCGCGTTGGTCGCGACGGTGCTGCCCATCCGGATCGACAGCGGGGGCAGTGCCCCCGCGGCCGCGCCGGTCAGGTCGCGGATCGCATTGACCGCGGCATCGCCAGGGCGCGCGGGGTCGTCGCTCAGATATTTGGTCGTGACGACGCGGCCATCGGGCGACTGCGCCACGACGTCGGTGAAAGTGCCGCCGCGGTCGATCCAGATCTGCCAGCGGGGGTCAGTTTGCGACGTCACGATCGGGCCAGCGGATGGTGATGGCAAGGCCGTGGTCGGTCGCGGCGCGCGACCAGCGGCCCTTGAGCTGGCGCTCGATCAGCGTGCGGATGAACTGGGTGCCGAAGCTCTCGCCGTCGATTTCGGGTGTTTCGGGCAGATTTCTTTCGATCCAGGTGAGTTCGATGTCGCCCTCGACGCGGCGCCATCCGACCATCAGGTCGCCCTTGCCCGCAAGGGCGCCATATTTGATGCTGTTGGTCACGAATTCGTGAAGCGCGAGCGAGACCGCCTGGGCCGCCTCGTCGTCGAGGCGGACGTCGGGGCCCGTCACATCGTCGGACCCGCGTCCGGCGAGATCGAGTTCGCGGCGAACGATCCGACCCAGATCGAACAGGTCGACCGCGCCGGTGACGAGCATCTGTTTGGCGTCGGACAGCGCACGCATGCGGCCGTCGAATTTCGCTTCGAACTCCTCGAGGTCCGCGGACTCGCGGATCGTGATCCTCGCGAGCGCGCCGATGCGTGCAAAGGCGTTCTTCATCCGGTGCGCCATCTCGCCGATCATCAGCTCGCGGTCTTCGGCGTGGCGTTTCTGCTCGTCGGCGAGCGCCTGCGCAACGTCGAGGCGACGGTGCTGGAGGCGGTGGATCTGCATCGCGAGCAACGCGAGCGCGACGCCGAACAGGAAGATGCCGAGCGGGCGGCCGAGCCGGTCGATGAAGCGGCCGTAGGAAATGCGGATCGTCCATTCGCGGTCCGCGACGCGGAGCTTCTGCTCGTGCGCATCCCAGCCGAGCGTGCCGTGACGGAAGACGAGCGGCGCCGACGGCCCTTCGCCCGCGCGTACCTCGACCCCCTCCATCGAATTCAGCTGCTGGCCGAGGATCGCGCGCATCATGTCGCCGGTGCGGAAGGGCGCGTAGATGAAGGCTTCGACCGGGCGCTGGCCGGGCAGCGTCGCGACGACCGGGGCGTCGGTCTTCACGGGCGGTCCACCCGGCGGCAGCATCGGCGCCTCGACCGCGCGCCGGGCGTAAATGGGAATATAGATAAGGAAACCCGGCTGTTTGGCCCGCACGGTTCGTTCCTGCGCGAGTTGGACGATGCCGCTGGCGGCGGGGCGCCCCGTCTGCCAGGCGCGGCGCATCGCCTCGCGCCGCGTCTTTTCGCTGTACATGTCGAAGCCGAGCGCGACGTCGCGGCGCGGGGTATAGGGCTCGACGAGCACCACGGGAAAGCCGACCTTCTGGCTGCTCGTGGCCGGCCAGACCTTGATGTCGCGCCCGTAGTTGATCCGCAGCAGCGCTTCGGCGGTGGCAGGATCGTCACGGCGCATGGCGGCGGCGATGCCGATGCCTTCCATGCCCGGCGCCTGTTCCTGCGGGCGTAGCGCAGTAAGATAGGCGCGGATGCCGGGGCCGCTTGCCGCGGTGTCCGACTGGTACATCGCGCGCACCCCCTCAAGCACGCTGACATGGTCGCGCAGCCGCGTATTCATCTGCATCGCGACGCGCGCGGCCTGGTCGGCCTCCTGCGTCTGGTTATAAAAGAAGCTGCCGGCGGCCCCGGCGAGCGAGGCGGCGACGATTACGAAACCGATCACGCGAACCGAAAGCGCCATCAGCCGATCTGCCCACATCGAGCCCATGTGCTTCATTTCCTGTGGCTTAATGCTGCGCCGGGCGCCCTTCGGGGTGTCACATTCCCATGCGAAGGGGCGGCTGGCAAGCGCTATATGGCGACTGCCGCCAGCAGCGACGACGGTTGCGGTTTGCAACCTGAGGCGTAAGACGGGGCCGAAGAAATGGGAGCGGTGATATGATCATCTACGGTTCGCTGGTGTCGCCTTTCGTGCGCAAGCTACTCGCCTATCTGGGCGAGAAGGGGCTCGATTTCGAATTGAAGGGCGTCGGCATCGGCGACCCCGATCCCGGGTTTCAGGCTGCCTCGCCGCTGGGCAAGATGCCGGCGATGGACGACGATGGCTTCCTGCTCGCCGATTCGAGCGCGATCATCCAGTATCTGGAGGCGAAGCATCCCGCCCCCGAACTGATCCCCGCCGACGCGCAGCTGCGCGGGAAAGTGATCTGGTGGGAGGAGTTCGGCGACACGGTGTTCGCGGCGTGCAGCGGCAAGATGTTCTTCAACCGCATCGTCGCGCCGAAATTCCTCGGCCGCGAAGGCGATCTCGCCGCCGCGGCGCTCGCCGAGAGCGAGGAACTGCCCAAGCTGCTCGCCTATCTCGAAAGCGCGATCCCGGCGTCGGGTTTCCTCGTCGGCGACCGGATCACGCTCGCCGACCTCGCGGTCGCGTCGCCGCTGATGAACTTCAAGCATTGCGGCAGCGTCGTCGATGCGGCGACGCATCCCAAGGTCGCGGCGTGGAGCGCGGCGATCCTCGCGCGGCCGAGCTTTGCGCGCTGGGTCGCGAAGGAAGAGCGGATGATGGCAAAGGTGCTTGCCTGATGCGCGCGCTGGCGCTGGCCGCGGTGCTGCTGTTCGGGGCGCCAGACGCGGCGCTCGCGCAGGATGTGAAGGTCAGCAAGACGGTCGAGGCCGACGCCACGACGACGATGGTGCACGAGATACTGGTCGATGCCACGCCGGCCGAGGTATGGACCGCGATCTCGACCGCCGAGGGCTGGATGGGCTGGGCGGTTCCGATGGCGCGCACCGTCGGCGGCGACCCCGACCTGATCGAGAGCAGCTACGATCCCGCGGCGACGCCGGGCGGCCCCGACACGATCCGGCAGCGCTTCGGCGCCCGCGTGCCCGGCAGCAGCCTGGCGTTCCGGACGGTCAAGGCGCCCGCAGGCTTTCCGCATTGGGACGAGTATCAAAAGGTGACAAGCGTCTTCGAGCTCGAGGCGGTCGGCGCGCGGACGCGCGTGCGGCTGGTCTCGCGCGGCTATCCCGGCAGCGACGGCGGACGATCGCTGGTCGGCTTTTTCGAGGGCGGCAATGCAATGGCGCTCGGCAATCTTCGCCAGCGCTTCGCGACGGGTCCGATCGACTGGGCGGCGATGCGGCGCTGAGCCCCATGCGCACGCGGGCCAGCATCTGCGCGCGGAAGGCGCGGTACGCGACGTCCGGGGAAGCGATGGCGGCGGGGCGGGCGAGCGGGCTGGTGCTGCGGGCCTATCGGTGCGAGCGGTGCGGGCGATTCCATCTGACCAGCCGGACCAAGGGCAAGTGGGTGCCGAGGGGAGCGGAATGACAGCTTCCGACCGGTTGCGGACATCAATCCTCCCTGTGGCGAAGCCATGGGGAGGGGGACCGCCGCGAAGCGGTGGTGGAGGGGCCAAAAGCTTGCGCGACGCCTGACGGCATCGGCCCCTCCGTCAGCGCTTCGCGCTGCCACCTCCCCATGGCTTCGCGACAGGGAGGATATCAAACGTCCGCTTCCCACCCCAAAAACCGCCACTCGCCGGCTACAGCCAGCCGATATGCTTGAAGCGCCAGAACACCAGCGCCGAGCCGCCGAAGATCAGACCCAGCGCATAGGGGTAGCCGAGGTCCCACCCCAGCTCGGGCATGAAGTCGAAATTCATCCCGTATATCCCCGCGATCGCCGTCGGCACGGCGAGGATCGCGGCCCAGGCGGCGAGCTGGCGGGTGATCACGCCCTGGCGCTGCTGCTCGAGCAAAGAATTGGTCTCGACCACCGAGGCGGTGATTTCGCGGAGGCCCGACAGGCGGAATTCGGCGCGCTGGACATGATCCCAGATGTCGCGGAAATAGGGGCGCACCGCCTCGTCGATCCACGGCAGATCCTCGGCATGGACGAGCCGCCAGGCGACCTCCTTCATCAGCCCGACGATGCGCTGAAAGCGGATGATCTCGTGCCGCCGACCGTAGAGATGGCGGATTTCCTCGGCGTCGAGCGGCGTGTCCATCACGCTCTCCTCGAGCAGCAGCAGCCGGTCCTCGATCGCGTCGATCACCGGGAAATATCCGTCGACGATGAAGTCGAGGATTGCATAGAGGACATAATCGGGGCCGTGCGCCAGCTTCGCGGGCAGCGTCTCGAGCCGCGCGCGCACCTCGGTATGCGCGCGCGCCGAACCGTGGCGGACGGTGACGATGAAATGCTGGCCGACGAAGATCGCGGTCTCGCCCGACTGGATCGTGTCGCCCTCGCGGTTGCCCGTCGCGGCGATGACGAAGAGCTGGTCGCCATAGACCTCGACCTTGGGCAATTGCTTCGCCTTGAGCGCGTCTTCGACCGCGAGCGGGTGGAGGCCGAAGCGCTTGGCGATGCCGGCGAGTTCGTCGGGGGTCGGCTCGAACAGGCCGAGCCAGAAGAAATCGCCGGTGTCGCAATCCTCGGGAATGATGTCGTCGGGACCGAGTTCGCGGACGAGCTTGCCTTGGTTGTAATGGCGGGCGGCCATGATCGGCATCGGCGGGACTTTCTTGCGGAACTGCGCCCTAGATAGATCGCCGCGCGGCAAAGGGAAGGGCGGCGATCGTGCGCTAGAGTTCGGCGGGGCGGTAGGCGCCGCCAACCTCTTTCTCGCCGGTGCCTTCGATCCAGCCGGTGTCGATCATGCGGCGGCGCGCGATCTGGTATCCGACGACGGTCGCGACCTTGGGCGGCAAGTGCAAAAAGATGATCCGCGGCGGGCACGATCCGAGGGGCGGTTTGGTGGAGGGCGGTTTGGGGGTGGAGAGCGGACGTCATAATCCTCCCTGTCGCGCAGCGATGGGGAGGGGGACAGTTTGGGGTCGTCCGGTCCCCCGGACCGGACTTGGATTGCCGGGGGCAATCCAACCCCAAACTCGAAGCATGGTGGAGGGGCGACGGCCTTGAGCGTCGGTTTCGGGCCGCCGCCCCTCCACCACCCTTCGGGTGGTCCCCCTCCCCACGGCTTCGCCGCAGGGAGGATTAAATGGCAGCAACCGCCCGGAACCGGCCTTCGCATGCTGCTCCCGGCCCCATGTGTGTTAGCCCGATAAAACCCTTGCCAAGCCCGCGCTACAAATGTAGCACGCTACAAATGTAGCGCATGAGGTGATTCGTTATGCTGACCAGTTTGCCGCCGCGGGAACGCGAGATCGTCGATATTCTCTACGAGCGCGGCGCCTCGACCGTGACCGAGATCGCCGATGCGCTGGCCGACGAATTGTCGGGTTCGGCGATCCGCGCGATGCTGAAGCGGCTCGAGGGCAAGGGCTTCGTCGCCCGCGAAGCCTCCGACCGCGGCTTCGTCTATGCGCCGAGCGTTCCCGAGAAGGCAGCGAGCAAATCGGCGCTGAGCCAGGTCGTGCGCGTCTTCTTCAACGGATCGCCGACGAGCGCCGCCGCGGCGCTGCTCGGCATGCAGGGCGAGATGAGCAACAGCGAGCTCGACGAGCTCGAGAAGCTGATCGCCGACGCGCGCGAAGGGAAAAAACCATGACGCTCGATATCGGCATGCTGCTGGGCCTCGCCTGGAAATCCTTCGTCATCGCCGGCGTCACCTTGCTGCTGCTGCGCCTCGTGCGGCGCCGTTCGGCGGGCGAGCGGTCGATGGTCGCGCACGCCGGGCTCCTTGCGCTGCTCGTGCTGCCCGCCGCCGGCCTGATGCTGCCCCAATGGAACCCGCTGCCCGCGCACTGGTTCGCCGCGACGGCGCCCGTCGCAGCCGAGATCGCACCGACAGGGGGATCGGCAGCCGATCCGGCTCCCGCCACGGCGTCAGTCCCTGTCGTGGTGGAGCAGGCCGGATCGCCGCCGATCATCTTTTCGGCAGGTGACCTTGCCCCCTTTCTCTATGCGATCCCGCTGGCGCTGCTGTTCGGAGTGATGCTGCTGGCGGTCGTGCGGCTGTTCGCGATGCGGAGTCGCGCCGAGATTCTCACCCATGGTTCGTGGCTGTCGGCGCTCGCCGAGGCGCAGCGGCGCATGGGGTTCAAGCATGGCACCGCGTTGCTGGTCAGCGAGGAATTGCGCTCGCCGATCAGCTGGGGCGTGCTGCGCCCGACGATCGTGCTGAGCCCCAAGGCGGTGAGCGCGACCGGCGAGGCCGAGGCGATCATCGCGCACGAACTGGCGCATGTCGCGCGGCTCGACTGGGCGAAGCTGCTCGGCGCGCGGGTCGCCTGCGCGGTCTTCTGGTTCAACCCGCTGGTATGGATGCTCGCGCGCGAAAGCCATCAATTGCGCGAGGAAGCCGCCGACGACGCGGTGCTGATGGCCGATATCGACGGCCCCGACTATGCGAGCCTGCTGGTCGGCGCGGCGCGCCACGACAACCAGGGCGCGCTGCTCGCGGCGCATGGCGTCGCGCCGGGCAAGTCGAGCCTGAAGCGCCGCATCACCCGCGTGCTCGACAGCGGGCTGAAGCGCGGCCCGGCGAGCGCGAGCTGGATGCTGATGAGCCTGTTGCTGCTCGCCGGCGTCACCGCGCCGCTCGCCGCCTTTTCGGCGACCGCGGACCGCGATGCGGCGGCCGAAAAGGGGGTTGCCCAAGGGACGCAGGCAAAGGCGCTGGCCGAATCGCAGACGGCTTCGGCGGCGCGCGTCGCCGCCGAGGCCGAGCGCGACGTCGCGGCGGCCGAGGGCAAGGCGTTGACCGCCGGGCAGCTGGTGAGCATGCGCGCGGTCGGGGTCACCCCGGAATATGTCGCCGAGATGCGCGAACAGGGCGGATGGATGGACCCCGACGACATCATCGCGGCCAAGGCGAGCGGGGTCGACATGGCCTATGTCGGCGAGATGCGCCGCCTGTTCCCCGGCGCCGACCTCGGCGAGATGATCGGCGCGCATGCGGTCGGCATCGACCCCGCCTATGTCCGCGAGATGCGCGCCTATTTCCCGCGCGTCGACATCGACGAGCTGACCGGCATGCGCGCAATGGGCGTCGACGGCGCCTATATCCGCGAGATGCGCAAGGCCGGCGTCCGGCTGGAAGACCCCGACGATGCGATCGCGATGCGCGCCGTTGCAGCCGGGCACGGCCCGCGCCTCTCGGTGTCGAAGAACAGCAAGGGCGCGAAGGGCTCCAGATCGGCGACGGTGCGCATGGGCCCGGGACCCGGCGCCGGCGTGATCGAGGTACAGGGTCCCGATGGTTCGGTCGCGCGGGTCGAGATGCCCGAGGTTCCCGCCCCTCCGGCGCCGCCCGAATATTGAGCTGACGTCCGGACGTTCGTCCGCACCCACAAGCTGCTGATCGAAACCTGTTTTGAAAAATGTCGCTGCGGCGGCGAGCGATGGCGCTCGTCCGGCGCACGAAGGGAGGAGTGTTGCCATGAAGACCCTGATTTTCGCCTCGAGCCTGGCGATCCTGTCGGTGCTCGCCTGCACCACGCCGAGCCGGCCGGCGACCGCCGCGGCGCAGGAGAGCGGCGCCGAGCATGGCCCTGAGCGTGGTGACGTGCGCTGGACCGTCGAGCCCGCCGGGGGCAAGGAGGGCGCGCCCAAGCTGCGCCTGAGCCACGCCAAGTCGAGCAGCGACCTGTCGCTCGACGCCGACCTGGCGGTGCAGCGCCCCGAATTCGACGCGGCGCAGAGCGCGCTCGGCGGCACCGGACCGGTGCGCTTCGCGGTGCGCCACGCGTCGGGCACGCTCGAATGCAGCGGCACGCTGGCGAAGAGCTACGACGGTGAAGGCCGCTGCAGCTTCACCCCCGACGCGGCGTTCGAGCGCGACCTCGCGTCGCGCGGGCTGGCGCCGGACAAGCGCAGCGAGTTGTTCGCGATGCTGATCGTCGATGCGACGATCGAGCTCGCCGACGGGTTGGCCGCCGAAGGCGTGAAGCCCGGCGACTGGGACGAGCTGGTCGCCGCCGCGGCGCTCGATGTGACCCCCGAATATGTGCGCGGGTTCAAGGGCACGTCGCTGCAGCTCAGCGAGATGGACGACGCCGTGGCGTTCCGCGCGCTCGGCGTTTCGGGCGATTACATCCGCGACCTCGATGCGGCGGGCTTTGCCAGGCTCGGCATAGACGACGTCACGGGCATGAAGGCGCTGGGCGTCACCGGCGACTATGTCCGCGAGCTGCGCGCCGCGGGCTACGAGAAATTATCGGCAGAGGATGTGATCGGGATGAAGGCGATGGGGGTGACGGGCGACTATGCCCGGCGGATGAACGGCGCGGCAGGGGGCACCCGGTGAGCCATTTGACGAGCTTGGGGACGAACCTCGTCGCGGTCGCCGCGGTCCTGACGTCGGTCCCTGCCGGGGCGCAGGACGCCCCGACCGGCGACACCCCGCCGCCGGCGCCCACCGAGGCGCCGGTCGGCGGCCAGCGCACGCCGGGGGCGGTTTATACCCCCGCCGACTTCGCGCGCTACGCGCCGAACAATGCGTATGACATGCTGATCCAGGTCCCGGGCTTCTCGATCCGCGACAACGAGAACCTCCGCGGGCTGGGCGTCGCGACGGGCAATGTGCTGTTCAACGGCGAGCGGCCGTCGAACAAGGCCGACGACATGTACACCCAATTGTCGCGCATCCCCGCGGGCAACGTCGAGCGGATCGAGATCGTCGACGGCGCGACGCTCGACATCCCCGGATTGTCGGGGCAGGTCGCCAATATCGTCTATCGCGCCGACAGTTTCTCGGGCCAGTTCTCGTGGAAGCCGCAGTTTCGCGCGCATTATACCGACCCGCTCCTGACCCGCGGCGACGTGTCGGTGCGCGGGCGCAAGGGCGAGATCGAATATGAGGCGGCGCTCAGCAACGACGATTCGGCGCGCAGCGGCGCGGGCGGCCCGACGATCATCACCGACGGCGCCGGCAACATCGTCGAGCGGCGGCGCGACGTCTGGAACACCCGTTATGACACGCCCAAGCTGTCGGGGCGCATCACCTGGGATCCGGCGGGCGATACCGTCGCGAATTTCGGCGGCCATTATCAGCGCAAATACGACCGCTATTACGAGGATGGCGTGCGCGTCGCACCGGGCCAGCCCGACCGCTTCCGCACCGTGCGCGACAAGGCCGACAGCTGGAACTACGAGCTCAGCGGCGATTACCAGTTCGGCCTCGGCCCCGGCAAGCTCAAGCTGATCGGGCTGCGGCGCTTCAGCCACGAGCCCTATTCGTCCGAGGTCATTTCGACCCCCGACGACGGCAGCCCGGCGACGGGCGACCGCTTCGCGCAGGTCGGCGACCTCGGCGAGACGATCGCGCGCGGCGAATATCAGTGGAAGATGTGGGGCGGCGACTGGCAATTGTCGGGCGAGGCCGCGTTCAACACGCTCGACAATGTTGCGTCGATCGGCGTGCTCGGTCCCGACGGGACCTTCGTCAACCAGCCCTTTGCCGGCGGCACCGGAGGGGTGAGCGAGGACCGCTACGAGGGGCTGCTGAGCTTCGGCCGCAAGATCAGCGACACCTTCTCGTTCCAGCTGGTCGCCGGCGCCGAACATTCCACCATCGTGCAGGCGGGCCCCGATGGCGTCAGCCGCAGCTTCGCGCGGCCAAAGGGGTCGCTGACGCTGTCGTGGAAGCCCGCGGACGATTTCGATGCGTCGCTCAAGATCCGGCGCCGCGTGCTTCAGCTCTCCTTCTATGATTTCCTCGGCCGCGCCTTCCTCAACGACGGCAACCAGAACGAAACCAATTTCGACCTCCGCCCGCAGCAGGACTGGAGCTTCGAGGCCGAGATCAACAAGAAGCTGGGTCCCTGGGGCTCGACCAAGGTCATCCTCGTCCACCGCGACGTCGAGGACCGCGTCGACATCGTCCCCGTCGGCAATGGCGAGGCGGTCGGCAATATCGCCAAGGCGAAGGCGAGCGCGATCGACTGGACCGCGACGATCAACCTCGACCCTGCGGGGATCAAGGGGATGAAGCTCGAACCGCGGCTGCTGCTCCAGACCAGCTCGCTGCGCGACCCCTTCACCGGCGAAAAGCGCCAGTGGAGCGGCTTCACCGACACCGTCGCCGCGATCGGCCTGCGCCACGACATTCCCGGCAGCGACATCGCCTGGGGCGCGAATGCCGAATATGCGCACTACCAGCCCAACTACCGCCGCAACCAGATCGACAAGGTGTGGGAAGGCCCGGTGTGGGCGTCGGTCTTCGTCGAGCACAAGGACGTCATGGGGCTGACGATCCGCGCGACGATCAACAATATCGTCAACGCGCGCTCGCGCCGCGACCGTACCGTCTACACCGGGGTGCGCGGCGAAAGCCCGATCGCCTTCGTCGAGGACCGCAACCGGCTGATCGGCCCGATCTTCTCCTTTTCGGTGCGCGGGACGTTCTGACCGCCGTGCCCCGGCTTTCGCCGGGGAGCGCGGCAGGCTATGTCGCGCGAATGACCCTGCGCCGCACCAGAATCTATTTCGACGGCGGCGCGCGCCCCAACCCCGGGACGATGGAGATTGCCGTCGTTTGCCGCGGCGTCGTCCATATCGAGCGCGATATCGGCAGCGGCAGCAGCCTCGATGCGGAGTGGCTGGCGTTGATCGCGGCGCTGCGGCTGGCGCGCGTGCAGGGGCTCGATGACGTGCTGCTGCTCGGCGACGCGGCGGCGGTGGTGGCGCAGGCTAACGGGGCCGTACCGGCGCGCGGCGACGCGGCGCAGCATCTCGCTGCCTTTCGCGCGCTGGCGGGCGAGGGGGCGGCCCCGCGACTCCGCCATATCGGGCGCGCGCAGAATCTGGCGGGGATCGCGCTCGCGCGGCTGCATCCGCGCTAGGCCGGCGCCTTCGGCCGATCCTGAGAAACCACCGGCCCGTCACCGCACGCGGCGCGGGCGATTGACGCGTCCGGGCGTCGGTCGCAGGCGAGTGGCAGACCAACCGCAGCGCGGGCGCCCCATCGCCAGCCGCGCGCCTTCACTCCCAAAGGGCCGCACCCCAATATGCAGTTTTTCCGCCGTTTGACTTCTTCCGCGCACGACATGGCGATCGACCTCGGCACGGTGAACACCGTCGTCTACGCCCGCGACCAGGGCATCGTCCTTAACGAACCCTCGGTCGTCGCGCTCGAAACGCGCGGCGGCGTCCAGCGCGTCAAGGTCGTCGGCAACGAGGCGAAGCTGATGATGGGCAAGACCCCCGACAATATCCAGGCGATCCGTCCCTTGCGCGACGGGGTGATCGCCGACATCGGCGTCGCCGAGCAGATGCTGTCGCATTTCATCGAAAAGGCGCTGGGCGGCCCCAGCCGCTTTCGCCGCCGCAGCCATGTCGTGATCTGCGTGCCCGCAGGTTCGACGATGGTCGAGCGCCGCGCGATCCGCGATGCCGCCTCGAACGCCGGCGCGGTATCGGTGCGGCTGATCGAGGAATCGCTCGCGGCGGCGATCGGCGCCGGCCTGCCCGTGACCGCGCCGCAGGGCGCGATGGTCGTCGACATCGGCGGCGGCACGACCGAGGTCGCCGTGCTGTCGCTCGGCGGCATCGCCTACAGCACCTCGGTGCGCGTCGGCGGCGACAAGATGGACGAGATGATCGCCTCCTATATCCGCCGCAAGCATAATCTGATGATCGGCGAGATGACCGCCGAGCGCGTCAAGCTGCTGCTCGGCTGTGCGACCCCGCCCGAGGGGGCGGGGCTGGCAATGGGGGTCAAGGGGCGCGACCTGGTGGGCGGCCGCCCGTCGGAGGTGCAGGTCACCGAGGCCGAAGTCGCCGAAGCGCTCGCCGAACCGGTCGGGCAGATCGTCGGCGCGGTGCGCGCCGCGCTCGAGGCGACCCCGCCCGAATTGTCGGCGGACATCATCGACCAGGGCATCGTGCTGACCGGCGGCGGCGCGCTGCTCCGCCGCATGGACCAAGCGATCGCGAGTGCGACGGGGATGCACGTCATGGTCGCCGACGACGCGCTGATGTGCGTCGCGATGGGCGCGGGGCGCGCGGCTGAGGATGCGGCCTATCAGGGCGTGCTGATCGCCGCCTGATCGGCCACGGGCGTAGGCCCCCACGCGCGGTAGAAGGTATCGACCGCGGCATCGACCTCGGCCGCGAGACGATCGGTGTGGCGGCCCTCGGGCAGGCCGAGCACCGCATGCTGATAGACCCCCGACTGGCAGAGCCCGGCAAAGTGGCGCACCGCCTGCATCGGGTCGCCCGGGCGGAGTTCGCCGCGCTCCATCTTGGCCGCGACCCACAGCGCGGCGCGCGCCTTGCCGCGGCGCGGCCCGCGCTCGTAGAAGGTCTCGGCGAGATGCGGGAAGCGCTCGGCCTCGCCGACGACGAGACGGAAGAGCGAGAGCAGGGGCGTGGTCACCAGCGCCGTCATCAGCACATTGCCGAAGCGGGTGAGCACCCCGACAACGGGCTCGTCGACCGGCAGGTCGACGTGCAGCGTGCTGCCATATTCGCCGACGATGTCGTCGACGACCGCGGCGAACAAGTCCTCCTTCGACGGGAAATAGGTCCAGAGCGTCGTTTTCGACCCCCCGACCTTCGACGCGATCGACGACATCGTCGTTCCCGCATAGCCGTTCGCAAAGAACAAGGTGCGCGCAGCATCGACGAACGCCTTGCGCCGCGCCGTCGCGGCGTCATCAAAGGTCGCCGTACTACCTGGTATCATTTCAATTGACAACGCATTCTCCGGGGTTCAATGGCGCGTGATACCAGCTAGTATCGTTGGATGCCATGCTCTCCAGATATTTTCTCTCCACCGCGCTTTTGGGCCTGCTTGCGGGCTGCGTGAGCACCCCCGACGTCGGGCCGAAGCCCGTTCCGGTCGCCGCCGAGTCGCTCGGTTCGCGCGCCTCCTTTGCCGAGGCGACGGGCGAATGGCCCGCCGACGGCTGGTGGCGAGCGATGGGCGACGCGCAGCTGACCGCGCTGATCGACGAGGGGCTGGCGGGATCGCCCGACGTGGCGATCGCCGCGGCGCGCGTGCGCGCCGCCGACGCGCTGGCGCAGCAGGCTGGGGCGGCGCTCGGCCCGCGCATCGGCGCCGAGGCTGGCGCGGGCGGCGTGCAGCAGAGCAAGAATATGGGCATCCCGCCGCAGTTCGTGCCCGACCGCATCCAGGACACCGGCCATATCGCCGCGACCTTCGCCTTCGACCTCGACCTGTGGGGCCGCAATCGCGCGGCGCTGGCGGCGGCGACCTCGGAGGCCGAGGCGGCGCGCGTCGATGCGGCGCAGGCGCGGCTGATGCTGACGACCGGGATCGCGGCGGCCTATGCCGATCTCGCGGGGCAGTTTGCCGCGCTCGACGTCGCCAAGGACGCGGTGCGCGTCCGCGACGCGAGCGCCGCCCTGTCGGCCGAGCGCGCGCGCGCGGGGATCGAGAATCTGTCGGCGCAGCGCCAGGCCGAGAGCCGCGCCGCAGCGGCGCGCGGCGATGTCGTCGCGCTGGAGGAAGCGATGGCGCTGACCCGCAACCGCATCGCGGCGCTCGTCGGCGCCGGCCCCGACCGCGGGCTGCCGCTGGTGCGGCCGACGCTGGCGGTGCCGGCGGCGGGGCTCCCCGCCGACGCCGGGATCGCGCTCGTCGGGCGGCGTCCCGATATCGTCGCGGCGCGGCTGCGCAGCGAGGCGGCGGCAAAGCGCATTGACCTGGCGAAGGCAGATTTCTATCCGAACATCAGCCTGTCGGCGCTTGTCGGGCTCCAGTCGCTCGGCCTGTCGAACCTGTTCGACAAGGGCTCCGAATATGGCAACGGCGGGGTCGCGCTGAGCCTGCCGATCTTCGACAGCGGGCGGTTGCAGGGGCGCTATCGCGGCGCGCGCGCCGATTATGATCTCGCCATCGCCAATTACGACAAGACCCTGATCGCCGCGCTCCGCGACGTCGCCGACGTCGTGCGCAGCCGCGAGGCCAATGCGCGCCAGCTGGCCGAGCGCCGCGCGGCGCTGGCCGCGGCCGGGGAGGCATCGAAGCTTGCGAATCTGCGCTACCGCGCCGGCCTCTCGAACCAGATCGTGGCGCTCACCGCCGAGGACAGCGCGGTCGCACTCGCGCGCGCGGTCGCCGACCTCGAGGCGCGCCAGCTCGCGCTCGACATTTCCCTGATCCGCGCGCTCGGCGGCGGGTACCAGACTTCAACAGGAGAGCTGTGATGGCCGACGACACGGCTGCGACCCCCGCCGAACCCTCCCCCGAGATCAATGGCAATGGCGCCAAGCGCAGGAAATTCCTGCGCATCCTGGCGATCGTCGTCGTCTCCGCGGCCTTGTTGTGGGCGGCCTGGTATTATCTGACGCAGGCGGGGCGCGTGCACACGGACAACGCCTATGTCGGCGCCGATTCCGCCGTGGTCACCGCGCTCGTCGCGGGGCCGGTGCAGGAGGTGCGCGTTGCGGGCACGCAGGCGGTGAAAAGGGGCGACATCCTCGTCATCCTCGACGACGCCGACGCCAGGCTTGCGGTCGCCGATGCCCAGGCGGCGCTGCGCCTCGCGCGCCAGCGTTACGGACAGGCGGACGCCAATGCCGATGCAGCGCGCGCGCGCGTGGTGGCGCGCGGCGCCGATGTGAACCAGTCGCGCGCGCGGCTGCGCGACGCCAATGCGGCGGTCGAAAAGGCGCGCGCCGAACTCGCGCGGCGCGAGAGCATCGCGGGCACCGGCGCGGTCTCGGCCGAGGAAATCACCGCCGCGCGCGCCGCGCTGCAATCGGCGACCGCCGCGCGCGACCTTGCGTCCGCCGCGATCGCCTCGGCGCAGGCGACGCAGGGATCGGCAAGCGGCGACCTGAATGCGGCCGAGGCGCTGGTGCGCGGCACCACGATCGACAGCGCGCCCGACGTCGCCGCGGCGCAGGCGCGGCTCGAAAAGGCCGAGCTTGATCTCGCGCGCACGGTCATCCGCGCGCCGGTCGACGGCATCGTGACGAACAAGCAGGTCCAGGTCGGGCAGCGTATCGCGGCGGGCGCGCCGATCATGACGATCGTCCCGATCGCGACCGCCTATGTCGACGCCAATTACAAGGAAAGCCAGTTCGAGGACATCCGCATCGGCCAGCCGGTCGAGCTGGTGTCGGACTATTATGGCGACGACGTCGTCTTCCACGGCAAGGTGATCGGCATCGCCGGCGGCACCGGCGCGGCCTTCTCGCTGATCCCCGCGCAGAATGCGACGGGCAACTGGGTCAAGGTCGTGCAGCGCCTGCCGGTGCGCATCGCGCTCGACCCCAGGGAGCTGAAGGCGCATCCGCTGCGCGTCGGCCTGTCGATGGAAGCGACGATCGACACGCGCGGCGGGAAATGACGGTGCAGGAAAATACTGCGTCATTGCGAGGAGCCGCAGGCGACGCGGCAATCTCCGGCTATCGAACTTGTGCAAGGTCGATAGCCGGAGATTGCTTCGCTTCGCTCGCAACGACGGGGGTCGGGATTTAGACCATGGCCAGCGCCGCCGCCACGACCCTGCCGGACGAGCCGGCACCGCTGACCGGGGTGCGGCTGATCGTCGCGGCGTTCGCGCTCGCGCTCGCGAACTTCGTCGTCGTGCTCGACACGACGATCGCCAATGTCTCGGTCCCGCATATCGCCGGCGGTCTCGCGGTGTCGCCCACCCAGGGGACGTGGGTCATCACCAGCTACGCCGTCGCCGACGCGATCAGCGTGCCTCTCACCGGCTGGCTCGCGATGCGGTTCGGGACGGTGCGCTGGTTCCTCTATTCGATCGTCGGCTTCGGCATCTTCTCCTTCCTCTGCGGCATTTCGCAGACGCTCGACGGCCTCATCATCTTCCGCATCCTGCAAGGGCTGTCGGGCGGCCCGCTGATGCCGCTGTCGCAGATCCTGCTGCTGCGCATCTTCCCGCGCGAGAAGGCCGGGATCGGGCTCGCGATCTGGGCGATGACGACCACGACCGCGCCGATCCTGGGGCCGATCCTCGGCGGGCTGATCAGCGACAATTGGAGCTGGCCGTGGATCTTCTTCATCAACCTGCCTGTCGTCGCGATCTGCGCTTTCGGCGTCGCGAGCCTGCTGCGCCCGTTCGAGACGAAGAAGGCCAAGGCGCGGATCGACACGATCGGGCTGATCCTCCTCGTGCTGTCGGTCGGCGCCTTCCAGCTGATGCTCGACACCGGTCGCGAGCATGACTGGTTCGAATCGACCTGGATCGTCGGGCTCGCAATCGTGGCGGCGATCGCCTTCGCCGCCTTCGTGATCTGGGAGCTGACCGACCAAAATCCCGTGGTCGACCTTCGCGTCTTTCGCTTCCGCGGCTTCAGCTTCGCGACGCTCGCGATCTCATTGGGCTTCGGCGCCTTCTTCGCGCAAGTCGTGCTCACCCCATTGTGGCTGCAGCAGGTCGCGGGTTATACCGCGACCGAGACCGGCTATATCGTCGCGTGGATCGGGGTCTTCGCGGTGCTGCTGTCGCCGCTCGCCGCGGGCCTGATCGGCAAGATCGACATCCGCATCTCGATCAGCGCGGGCATTCTCTGGATGGCGTTCATCTCGGCGCTGCGCGCGAGCTGGAACGCCGATGTCGATTATTGGACGCTCGCGCTGCCGCATCTCTTGCAGGGCATGGGTATGCCTTTCTTCTTCGTCGGGCTGACCGCGCTCGCGTTGTCGAGCGTCCCGCCCGAGAAACAGACGTCCGCAGCGGGACTGATGAGCTTCCTGCGAACCTTGTCGGGCGCGATGGGTACCGCGATCGCGACCTCGGCCTGGGACACGCAGAACCGCGTCGCACGGTCGGAACTGGTGAGCCATATGAACGGCACCGCCGAGACGATGGACCTGCTCCAGCGTGCGGGGCTGACGCTCGACCAAGCGCGCGCCGCGATCGAGCGGCTGGTCGAGGTCCAGGCGGCGACGATCGGCGTGCTCCACCTCTTCCTCGCCGCGGGCGTGGTGTTCGTCATCGCGGCGGTCGCCGTGTGGTGCGCGCCGCTCCCCAAGCAGGTGTCGATGGGCGCCGCGCATTAAAGTCGATGCAAGCCGGGCTTGCCATTCCCGCTCATCAATTGTTAGGCGCGCGCCGCTAGCCTGAGCGGGCGTAGCGGAAGGGCGCGGCGTTGAAGCACAGACATCCCCTGCCGATCCACCACAGCTGGCCGCTGTACGAAAGCGCGCGCCATTTCGAGCTCGGGCAATTGCTGGATTATGATTCGCTCGATGCCGAACCTTTGATCGCATCGGCGTCGCCGCGCCTCGGCAATATCGGCCACTGGTCGTGCGAACTCGCCGACAACGCCCTGAGCTGGTCGCGCGAGGTCTACGACATTTTCGGCCTGCCCGACGGCGCGGCCGTGTCGCGCCGCGAGGCGGTGGCGCTCTATGCCGAACCGTCGCGCGTGGCGATGGAAAAGCTCCGCGCCTATGCCATCCGCCACCGCCGCGGCTTCACCCTCGATGCCGAGATCCGGCCGGCGGCCGGCGCGCCGCGCTGGATGCGGCTGATCGCCGCGCCGGTGTGCGTCGGCGATACGGTGGTCCAATTGCAGGGGCTGAAGTTTCTGGTGCCCAAAGCCGGGTAAGTCGTTTCGAAATCCTCCCCGCTTGCGGGGAGGTGGCAGCGCGTAGCGCTGACGGAGGGGGTTCGCGTCATCACGCTGCGCTGCTTCAAGCCGATAGCCCCCTCCACCGCCTTCGGCGGTCCCCCCTCCCCGCGAGCGGGGAGGATTTGTGTCTTCGCTCAGGCGTAAGCGTCGATCGCGGCGAGGTGCCGCGCCTTGGCGGCGTCATCGAGGAACGACCCGGTAAAGCTGTTCTGCGCCAGCGTGACGAGCTCGGCCTTCGACAGGTCGAGCGCGTCGGCGACGGCGAGATAATTGGCGCCGACATAGCCGCCGAAATAGCTGGGGTCGTCGCTGTTCACCGTCGCCTTCAGCCCCGCATCGAGCATCGTCCTGAGCGGATGCGCGGCGATGTCATCGACGACGCAGAGCTTGAGGTTCGAGAGCGGGCAGACCGTGAGCGTCATCCCCTCGGCGGCGAGCCGCGCGACGAGCGCGGGATCCTCGAGGCTGCGGTTGCCATGGTCGATGCGGTCGACCTTCAGGATATCCAGCGCCTCACGGACATATTCGGGCGGGCCTTCCTCGCCGGCGTGCGCCACGACCTTGAGCCCCAGCCCGCGGGCGCGGGCGAAGACGCGCTCGAACTTCGAGGGCGGGTGGTCGACTTCGCTGCTGTCGAGACCGACGCCGTCGATGCGACCCAGCCAGGGCAGCGCCTCGTCGAGCGTCGCCTCGGCCTCGGCTTCGCTGAGGTGCCTCAGGAAACACATGATGAGCTTCGACGTGATGCCGTGCTGCGCCTTTGCGTCGTCCAGCGCACGGGTGATGCCCGCGATAACGGTCGCGAAGGCGACGCCGCGCTCCGTATGCCCCTGCGGGTCGAAGAAGATCTCGACATGGCGGACATTGTCGGCGTCCGCCCGCGCCAGATAGGCGGCGGTGAGGTCATGGAAGTCCTGCTCGGTGTGGAGCACGCCCATGCCCTGATAATAGATGTCGAGGAAATCCTGGAGGTTCGAAAAGGCATAGGCCGCGCGCACCTCTTCGACGTTCGCGAAGGGAATCGCGACCCCGTTGCGCTGCGCGAGTTCGAACATCAGCTCGGGCTCGAGGCTGCCCTCGATATGCAGGTGCAACTCGGCCTTGGGCAGGCCGGCGATGAAGGCCGCGCGTTCGTCGCGCGACGCAAAAGCCTCAGGCATCGGGCGCCTCCTCCTCGCGCAGGATGATCGCCGCCTCGGGCTTGTGGCGGCGGATCTCCTCGGGGCTCAGACCGTCGATCTCGTGCGGGAAGATCAGCCAGCGGTCGGTTTCGTGGATGTAGTAGTCGGGCTTCAGGTCGGTGACGTTGCGGCGCGGCTTGTACCATACGGTCGCGATGCGGATGTCGCGCGGCATGTTGTGCCGGCAGCGCGCCTTCAGCTCGGCGATGAAGGCGCGGATGCTGCGCCCGCTGTCGAACACGTCGTCGATGATCAGCAGCCGGTCGCCGGGGTCGAGCGTATCGATCAAATAGCCGAGCGCGAAGACCTTCACCTCCGGGTCCTGCTTGTCGATGCCGTGGTAGGAAGAGGTGCGGATCGCGATATGGTCGCAATGCTGGCCGTGATAGTCGAGCAGTTCCTGCACCGCGATGCCGACCGGCGCGCCGCCGCGCCAGATGCCGACGAGATGCGTCGGTTTGAAGCCGCTGTCGATCACCTGCATGCCCAGCCGCAGCGAGTCCGCGAGCAGGTGATTCGCATCGATGAAGATTTTCTCGTCGCCCATGGAGCTGGCGTAATCCTGCCGCTCGCACCCCGCAAGCGCGCGGACTCGACATTCGCGGGTGGCGATATTATGTATGGTATTGTGTATGGCTTTCTACACGCTATCATGCAGGGTATGGTATATGGGCGCGGAGCGCGAGGGACGCGAAAAATGGCTCTGGATCTATGAGACGGGGCTGCACGGCCACTGCCCGCGCTGCGGAGAGGGGCGGATGTTCCGTCGCTGGCTCAAGGTCTCGGACCGCTGCGAGGTGTGCGGGCTCGATTACGAGTTCGCGGCGCCCGACGACGGCCCGGCCTTTTTCTCGCTCTGCTTCGTCGCCTTTCCCCTGCTCTTCCTCGTCGTGTGGTTCGAGATCGCGGTGAACCCGCCCTGGTGGGTGCACCTCCTGACCTCGGTGCCGCTGATGATCGTGCCGTGCCTCGCGGTGCTGCACCCGATCAAGGGCTGGCTCGTCGCGTCGCAATATGTGAACAAGGCGCAGGAAGCGGGCACCGGCGCGCTGTGGGCCAAGCTCAACGCGCGGGCGAAGGGGGAGGATTGCCAGACGGATGCCTGAGGCGTGGGTTCCCGATCTCGGCCGGATCAGCGGCGCCAAATATCTGGCGATCGCCGATGCGATGCAGGCGGCGATCGAGTGCGGCCGGCTGCGCGCGGGCGACCGGCTGCTGCCGCAGCGCGACCTAGCAGCGCGGCTCGGGGTCGACCTCACCACGGTCACCAAGGCCTATGACCAGGCGCGCGGGCGCGGGCTGATCGGCGCGCGCGGGCGCGCGGGCAGCTTCGTGTTGCCGCAGCCGACGGTTGCCGCGGGGCCGCCGCCGCGCGACACCGGCATGAACATGCCGCCTGAGGTGCCGGGCGGCTCGCTGCCTGCAATATGGGAACGCACCGCGAGCGCGCTGCTCCGCGCCGAGGGCGCGGGCGGGAGGCTGCACTATACGCCCGCGGGCGGGCGCGCCGCCGACCGCGAAGCCGGTGCGGCGCTCTTCGCGCGGCTGGGACTCGCCAGCGAGCCCGACCAGCTGATCGTCGCGGCGGGCGCGCAAAATGCACTGCACGCGATCGTGGCGGCGACGCTGAAGCCCGGCGATGTCGTCGCGTGCGGGGCGCACGTCTATTCGGTGTTCCTCGCGCTCGCGCGGCGCTTCGGCCTCCGCCTCGCGCCGCTGGCCCGGGTCGATGCCGACAGCCTCGACATGCTGTGCCGGACGACCAGGGTCGCGGCGCTGTACCTCGTCCCGACCAACGACAATCCGACCACGCGGACGCTCGACTTGGCCGAGCGCGAGGCGCTGGCCGGGGCGCTGCGCCGCCACGATGTGCGGTTGATCGAGGACGACGCCTATGGCCAGCTCCCCGACCGCCCGCTGGCACCGGTGACGAGCTTCGTCCCCGAGCTCGGCTTCTATGTCGCGAGCGTGTCGAAGATCCTGTCGCCTGCGCTCCGCGTTGCGCACGTCCGCGCGCCGGGTGTGCGCGACGCGCTCGCGCTCGCCGGGGAGGTGCATATGTCGACGGTGATGGCGCCGCCGCTCGACTCTGCGCTGGTAACGCGCTGGATCGAGGACGGCAGCTACGCCCGCCTCGCCGCCGAAACGCGGGCGGAGGCGAAGGCGCGGCAGGCGATCGCGGCGTCGGTGCTGCCCGCGGGCAGCTACGCCGCGCACGAGGGCGGCTATCATCTGTGGGTGCCGCTGCCGCCGCCGCTCGACCGCGGGCAGGTCGCCGCCGCGCTGCGTGCCGAGGGCCTGACCGCGATCCCCTCGGACATGTTCGTTGCGGGCGACAGCGACGCGTCGGCGCTGCGCGTGTCGCTCGGCGGCGCGATCGACCGCGCAGGGCTGACGCGCGGGCTGACGGCGCTCGAAATGCAGCTGTCGGCGGGCGGGTGCGGGGTGGGGGTGATCTAGGGTCCGTACGCGACGGCGCTGCAATCGAGTGCGGACCCTGGCGCGCGGCGCGGGATTGACCCGCGGTCGCGAAGCGACTAGCCACGCCCACGATGACCATCGACCGATCCACCCGATTCAAGGCGTATTGGCGCTCCTTTACATAGGAGCGGCATGGCATCACCTGTGACCATCGCCGCCGTGTTCGGACAGGCGAATGGTTATCCCATGACATCACCCATCCGGTCACGGCGTGCGCATCCTGGAAGACGCGACATGACCGACACTTTGCTTGCCCTCTCGACCGACCGCTGCCGCATCGCGCCGCTGCACGCCGACGATGCGTCCGCGCTCGCGGCGATCACCGACGAATCGGTGACGTCGCAGGTTCATTTCCTGCCCGCGCCCTTCACCGAGGCCGACGCGCGCGCGCTGATCGCCGGCTCGGGCGAAGGCGACGTGTTCCATGCGGTGCGCGACCGCAGTGAGGGACGGTTGCAGGGGGTGATCGGCGTCCACCGCCGCGACGCGCGCGAGGTCGAGATCGGTTACTGGTTCGCGGCGTCGGCGCGCGGCCAGGGGCTCGCGACCGAGGCGGTGAACGCGGTGGTGCGCGAGATCGCGGCCTCGCGGCCGGGCGCGGCGATCGTCGCCGAATGCCATCCCGACAATGACCGCTCGCGCGCGCTGCTGCGGCGGATCGGCTTCCTCGCGACGGGGCAGATCGGGCGGCGGCCGGGACGGGTGCTGATGAAATGGCGCCCGGGATCGGGGATCGACGTGTGCTGATCGCTCCTCCCCGTGACCGCAGGTCATGGGGAGGTGGCAGCCCGCAGGGCTGACGGAGGGGCAGTGGCGCAACGTCTTCGCCCCTCCACCACCGCCTGCGGCGGCGGTCCCCCTCCCCATGGCTTCGCCACAGGGAGGAGCTATTCGGGCTGGCCCACCTCTTCCTGCAGCGCCTTGACGATCGCCGCGACCGAGGTCGGTGCATAGGCGAAGCCCATATGGCCGCAGTCGACCTCGATCTGGCGGTCGCTTTCGTGCGCCGCGCCGCGCGCGCTGTTCACCGCGACGACGCCGTCGTAGGCGGACCAGAGCGCAAATGTCGGCATTTCGGGGCGCGGCGCCGGATGGAAATCGATCGGCGGATTCTCGACCGGGTGGCGCGCGATCAGGTGATAGAGGCGCCAGGCGCGGTTGGCGCGGCGGCTGCCCGAGAAGGGCGAGCCGAGCGTCACGACGCGCGCGACCTTGTCGGGATGATGCTTGGCATATTCGCGTGCATAGATGCCGCCGAGCGACCAGCCGACCAGCGCGGGGGCGTGGCCGGTGCGCTCGATGATCCATTGCACGCGGCCGTCGATGCGCTCGATGATGTCGGGGGTCGCGCCGCGGTTGAAGCCGAGGCCCCAGGCATAGCAGCGAAAGCCCGCGCGGCGGAGGTCGGCGCGCAGCGCCTTGGTCGCCCAGTCGCCCGACAGGAAGCCGGGCAGCACCATCACCGGCGGATGGTCGCTGTCGGGATTGGGCTCGGCGGGCATCGGCCGGATGCGGCCCCACAGCGCACCCAGCAGCCCGGTCACCTCGCGCCACAACAGCCCCAGCGGCGGCGGCGCGTCGGGGTCGGGGATGCGCGCGGGCCATTCGGCGCGCCGGGTGAGGAAGCCGCGAAGCATGGGGGCGATATAGTCATTGTTGTTCCCCGGCGAAAGCCGGGGTCCATTCCGTCGTCGTCCTGGGCCCCGGCTTTCGCCGGGGAACATTTATGTCTTCGGCACCAGCTTGAGCAGCTTGCCGCCGCTGCCGTCGGTGAGCAGCCAGACGGTGCCGTCCTCGCGCACCTCGACCTCGCGGATGCGCTTTCCGAAGTCCCAGCGGTCGGACTTGTGGAGTGTCTCGCCGTCCACGGCCATGCGGATGAGCCCCTCGCCCGACAGCGCGCCCATCAGCAGGCTGTTCTTCCAGCCGGGATAAAGGTCACCATTGTACCAGGCGAGGCCGGCGGGCGAGACGGCGGGGTTCCACCACAATTTCGGCGCGGCGAATTCGGGGCGCGTCGGGTGGTCGGGGATGTCCTTGCCGTCATAATGGTCGCCGTTCGAGACGACCGGATAGCCGTAATTGGCCTTTGCCGCGACGAGATTGACCTCGTCGCCGCCCTTGGGACCCATTTCCTGATTCCAGAGCTTGCCCGCACCGTCGAAGGTCAGGCCGAGGATGTTGCGGTGGCCGAGCGACCAGATTTGCGCGGTCACCCCGCCCTGGTCCGCGAACGGGTTGTCGGCGGGCACGCTGCCGTCGGGATTGAGGCGCAGGATCTTGCCGAGATTGGCCTTCATGTCCTGCGCGGGGTCGAACTTCTGCCGCTCGCCCGAGCCGATGAAGAGATATTGGCCGTCGGGCGAAAAGGCGAGGCGGTGCGAGAAATGGCCGCGGCCGCTGACCTTGGGCGACTGGGTCCAGATGGTCTTCAGCCCCTCGATCTTAGGCGAAGCGCCCTGCACCAGCTTGGCGGTCCCGACCACCGCGCCGAAGGTGCCGCCGTCGCCGGCTTCGACCCAGCTCAGGTAGATCGTGCCGCTCGTCTTGAAGTCGGGGGCCAGGATGACGTCGCCGAAACCGCCCTGGCCGCCATAGGCGACGCCCGGCGCGCTCGCGACGTCGAGCGTCGAGCCGCCCTCCTGCCAGAGTTTGAGCTTGCCCGATTTCTCGGTGACCAGCGCCTGCTTGCCGCCGGGGAGGAAGGTCATCGCCCAGGGCTCGTTGAAGCTTGCGACCTCTTCTACCGTGAACGGCGCCTGCGCGAGCGGGGTCGCGGGCTGCTGTCCATTGGCGTCGATGGCGGCGGTGTCGGCGGGGGCGGCCCGGCTCTGCGTCGCGCCCGACGAGCAGGCGCCGACGAGCATCGCGGCGGCGAGGGCGGCAGTCGATAGATTTTTCATGATGAACTCGCTTTGCTGGGGGGAAGCGGTGCTTAATCTGCCCCGCGCCACGCGCAATGTCGAGGGGTCAGCGATCCGCCGCACCATGGCGCGCGGCGATGGTCTCGACGCTGTCCATGATCGCGTCGATCGCCTCGCTCGCGGGCGCCGCGTCGGCGCGCTTCTGGCTGAAATGGCCGCTGTCCATGATTTCCTCGAGCGCATGGCGTGCGCGCGACACGCGGCTCTTCATCGTCCCGAGCGCGCAGCCGCAGATGCCCGCGGCTTCCTCGTACGACATGCCGCCCGCGCCGACGAGGATCAGCGCCTCGCGCTGGTCCTGCGGCAATTCCATCAGGCCGCGCTGGAGGTCGGCCATCTCGCCCGATTCTTCCTGGCTGGCGGGGGTGGACAGCGTGCGCTCGACCGCGGTCTCGTCGTAGTCGCCGACGAATTTGTTGCGGCGCATCTGCGACAGGAAGGTGTTGCGCAGGATGACGAAGGTCCACGCCTTGATCGACGTGCCCGCCTCAAACCGGTCGCGCGAGGCCCAGGCCTTGACCATCGTGTCCTGCGTCAGGTCGTCGGCAAGGTCGGGATTGCCCGAGAGGCTGCGGCCATAGGCGCGAAGATGGGGGATCACCCCCGCGAGCAGCGTCTTGAACTCCCGGTCGGAAAGCTGCCCCTCCTCCCGCTGCGAAACGGCGCTTGCCTGGGTCATTCGCGTCCGGGCGCTTTCTGGTCGAGCTGGTGGAGCAAGTCGAGCATATCGTCGGGAAGCGGTTCGGCGACGACATTGCCGTAAATCATCTTGAGCTTGGCGCTCACCGGCTCGGGGGCCTGGCGGCCGGTCAGCGCCCGGTGCCACTGGTCGCCGCTGGTGCCGGGAAAGCTCCCCTGCGATGTCCGCCGACCGTTGGTCGCGGAACCGGGCAGTTCGATGCCTTTCGTCCTATGATCGCCGTGGGTTGCCATGTCCGAGGAACGAAAAAAAAGGCGCGCGGTTCCCCGGCGGGTTGTTTTTTGCGACGGGTCGTCAAACCGACTGGCATTTTCAGGCGCATAATCTAGGTTAAGCCCTCGTCGCGAGGAGAAGCCTAGGATTGCCGAAAGCCACCGCGCTTCGCGGAAGGCAGGAGGTCGCGATTTGCTCTCGGTCATTTATGTAAGTGTCGCCGACCCGAAGTTGGCGACGGACGATATCATGGCGCTGGTCTGCGACGCGCAGCGGACCAACGCGCGCGACGAACTGACCGGCGCGCTGATCTATAACGGCCAGAATTTCATGCAGCTGCTCGAAGGGCCGGTCGCAAAAACGGAGGCGTGCCTGGCGCGCATCCGCGCAGACCGGCGGCACAACGGCCTGATCGAGATCCGGAGACGGCGGATTACCGAACGCGAATTTGCCGATTTCTCGATGCTCTACAGCCCGCTGTTCCGCGACCATGATGCGGACCTGTCGCGGCTGGCGGCGCGTGGCGCTCTCGATCCGCAGGACGAGCGGCTGATGACGAATTTTCTCGCGCTCGGCCGGCACGGCGGGGCGGGGTGACCGGCGGCGGCGCCCATATGGGTTTGCATCGCCCGCCGAACGGGCTAAGCCGTCGGAAGATGATGTTAATTTCGTTGGCAGCGGCCCGGCGTCCGGAACGGCGCGCGCGATGACCGCAGATACCGCCCGGCCGCTCGACGACGCGACCTTCAAGCGCGAACTGGCCGCGATGCTGCCGCATCTGCGCGCCTTCGGGCGCAGCCTGTGCGGCAACGCCGACCAGGCCGACGACCTGGTCCAGGAAACGATGCTGAAGGCGTGGAAGGCGCGCGCGCAATATGTCCCCGGCCCGTCGAGCATGAAGAGCTGGGCCTTCGTGATCCTGCGCAACTGTTTCCTGTCGCAGATGCGGCGCAAGAAATTCACCGCCGAATATGACGAGCTCGCCGCCGAGCGGCTGCTCGTCGCCCCCGACGACCAGGACGACAGCCTGCATCTCGCCGACGTCCAGCGCGGGCTGATGCTGTTGCCTGTCGACCAGCGCGAGGCGCTGGTGCTGATCGGCGCGGGGCAATTGAGTTACGAAGAGGCTGCGGCGATCTGCGGCTGCGCGGTGGGGACGATGAAGAGCCGCGTGTCGCGCGCGCGCACCGCGCTGCACGCGATCCTCGAGGGCGGGCAGATGCCGCTCCGCAGCGACGATATCCTGCCCGCGAGCGAGGCCTTCCGCAGCATCATGGACGATGTCGACAGCCTGACCGCGAACGGCCCGAGCGGGGGGTAGCAACGCTTCCCCGCCCGCTAGCGGGAGCGGCGTTCAGGCCGCCAATTGCGGCGTAAACAGCAAACTCTGGCTGATCGCGGCGCGCACCGTGTTTTCGCGGAACGGCTTCGAGATCAGGAAGGTCGGCTCGACGCGGTGGCCGGTGAGCAGCTTTTCGGGGAAGGCGGTGATGAAGATCGCGGGCACCGGGGCGATCGCGAGGATGTCCTGCACCGCGTCGATCCCCGACGAGCCGTCGGCGAGCTGGATGTCCGCGAGCACGAGCCCGGCATTGCTGTTCGCGAAGGCGGCGACGGCATCCTCGTGCGTGGTCGCGACGCCGGCGACCTCATGCCCCAGGTCGCGGACGATCTGTTCGAGGTCCATCGCGATCAGCGGCTCGTCCTCGATGATCAGCACCGAGGTGCGCGCCTCGCGGTCGAGATCCTCGACCGCCTCGGCGAGCAGGGTTTCGACCGTCGGGATGTCGGTGGCGGTGATCAGCGCCGCCTCTTCGGTGGAAAAGCCCTCGAGCGCAGTGAGCAGTAATATCTGGCGGCCAAGCGGGGTGAGCCGCGACAGGCGGCGCGTCGCGGCGCGGGCGAAGGCGTCGTCGTCCCCGCCTTCGCCGTCATCGATGAAGGCGCTTTCCCAGATGCGGTGGAAGGTGCGGTAGAGGTCGATGCGGATGCCGTCGTCGCTGCGGAATTCGTCCGGCGCCGCGACGATCACCTCCAGCATCGTGTGGACAAAATTGTCGCCATGCTGCTGGCTGCCCGTCAATGCGCGCGCATAGCGGCGCAAAAATGGCAGGTGCCCGCGGATTTCTTCGCCCAAACTCATTCGGATTCCTCCCTCGTATCGCTGTCATACGCGCCCGCGCGCGTGGGGGTTCCCGAACGGAGTCGGATTTTGCGCAACTTGTCGGCTTCGCATGCGTAGAAAACGCCGGGACGCGAACGGCTTATATCGACATACCGCGATCGGACGGCTTGCCGGCGGCTCGCCATTTGTTTTGAGGACCATATCATGGCAGAGCGAGCCGGAAGCAGGACGGCGGCGGGATGACGCTGGAGGACAGGGGGCAGGCATTGGCCGACGGTGGAGACCGCGACCGCGCGCAGGACGAGGCGCGCCGGCTGCGCACGTTGCGCGAATACCGGATCATGGACACCGCGCCCGAGGCGGCGTTCGACCGCGTGACCAAGCTGGTCGCCGACCTTTTCGACGTGCCGATCGCGCTCGTGTCGCTCGTCGACGACTGCCGCCAATGGTTCAAATCCTCCTATGGCCTCGACGTCGCCGAGACGCATCGCGACATCAGCTTCTGCCAATATGCGGTGATCGAGGAACGGCCGGTGATCGTCCCCGACGCGCGCGCGGATGCGCGCTTCGCGGAGAATCCGCTGGTCACCGGCGATCCCTTCATCCGTTTCTACGCCGGGGTTCCGCTGTTCGCCTATAATGGCGCGGTGCTCGGCACCCTGTGCATCATCGACCGCAAGCCGCGTCCGGCGCTCGATGCCCGCGAGCTCGAGCGGCTCGCCGACTTCGCGGCGATCATCATGGCCGAGGCGGACCTGCGCCGCACGGTGATCGAACGCGACGAGGCGCGCCACATGCTCGAACGCGCCATGGATTTCTCGCGCATCGCGACCTGGCAGTTCGACCCCCAGACCGATGCGCTCCACTGGCGCGGCGCGGTCGCCGAGCTGTGGGGCGAGGATTATCAGACCGCGCTGGCGACCGGCGAAGGGTTTTTCGCGCGTCTCTATCCGGCCGACCGCGACATGGTGCGCACCGTGCTGGGCGAAGCGGTCGAAACCGGCACGCCCTATGCGACCGAATATCGCATCGTGCATCCCGAAAAGGGGGTGCGCTGGATGGCGGCGCGCGCCGACTGGGACGTGCGCAGCAACGAGGCGGTGCTCACCGGGATCAGCATCGACATCACCGAACAGAAAAGCCGCCAGGAAAATGACGCGGTGCTAATGCGCGAGCTGCACCACCGGATGCGCAACCTGTTCGCGACGGTCGGCGCGATCATCTCGCTGACGCGCCACGCCGCCACCGACGTCGACGATTATGTCGAGCGGATCAGCAGCCGCCTCGACGCGCTCAACCGCGCGCAGAATGTGCTGCTCGGCGCCAATTTCCTGACCGGGTCGATGCACGCGCTGATGCGCGAGGTCGAGGCCGCTTTCCCGCGCATCCACTGGTCGGGTCCCGACCTCGAGCTCCCCGAAAATGCGCTGGTCGCGATGGCGCTGCTGTTCAACGAACTCGCGACCAACGCGGTCAAGCATGGCGCGCTGGGCGGCCGCGATGGCCGGGTGGACGTCGACTGGACGCAGGACAGCGAGGGCGAGGATCGCCGCTTCCGCCTGACCTGGACCGAGAGCGGCGGCGACCGGACGGTGGCGGCGCCCGAGCGCACCAGCTTTGGCACCTTGCTGATGGAGCGCAGCGTGCGTAATAATCTGGGCGGGACGATCGAGCGGCGCTGGGAGCCGGGCGGCCTGGTCTGCGCGATCACGCTCCCGGCCAAGTGGCGCGAGCCGAACTGAACAACCTCGGGATTATAATGAGGGCGGGGGCCTTTATGACATTGGAAGCGCTGGTTGCGCGGCTGTCCTTCTACAGCGACCTCAGCGAGGGCGAGCGGGCGCAACTGCTCGCGCTCGGCGGCAAGGTCCGCGGCTTTTCGGCGGGGCAGGAAATCGTCAGCGCGGGCGAGCCGATGGAGGCGGTGCTCGTCATGCGCGAGGGCTGGGCGGCGCGCTTCAAGGAGCTCGAAGACGGGCGGCGCCAGATCCTCAACATCCTGCTGCCCGGCGATATCTTCGACCTCCAGGTGCTCGTCGCGGCCGAGGCCGACCATGGCGTCGTCGCGCTGACGGCGGGTTCGGCCTATGCGATCGCCCCTGCCGCAGTGCGCGACCTGCTCGCTGGGTCGGGGGCGCTGACCATGGCCTTCTGGTGGACGCAGGTGCAGGAGGAGGCGTTCCTGCGCGAACAGATCGTGCGTAACGGGCGGCAGAGCGCGCAGGAGCGGATCGGCCACCTGCTGCTCGAACTCCACCGCCGCGCGCAGATCGTCAACCTCGCGGGCGCCGACACGCTGCGGCTGCCGATGACGCAGACGCAGATCGCCGACACGCTGGGGCTGACCCCGATCCACACCAACCGCGTCCTGCGCCGGCTGGTGCGCGAGGGCTATATCGAGACCGACCGCCAGTGGATCCGCTTCCTCGATGCCGATGCCTTGGCGGCAATGTGCGATTTCGACCCGAGCTATTTCCACCTCGACGCGTTCCGGCTGCGGCTGCGGCGGGGGTGATGGATCCTCCCCGTGGCCGCAGGCCATGGGGAGGGGGACCGCTTGCGCAGCAAGTGGTGGAGGGGCCGGCAACGCATGCGCCATGGCCCCTCCGTCAGCGTTTCGCGCTGCCACCTCTCCATCGCTTCGCGACAGGGAGAATCAACCCCCTAACCTAAGTTTGTTCTTTTTTTGTTCCTTCTGCTATCGTGCAAGCCATGAGCGGCAAGACGATTCTCCAGAAGCTCGCGGTGCTGGCGGATGCCGCCAAATATGATGCCTCCTGCGCTTCATCGGGGACGGTGAAGCGCGACTCCACGGCTTCGAAGGGTATCGGCTCGACCGAGGGAATGGGCATCTGCCACAGCTATGCGCCCGACGGCCGCTGCATCTCGCTGCTCAAGATCCTGCTCACCAATTTCTGCGTCTACGACTGCCGCTTCTGCATCAACCGCGCGTCGAGCAATGTCGAACGCGCGCGCTTTTCGCCGCAGGAAGTCGTCACGCTGACGCTCGATTTCTACAAGCGCAACTATATCGAGGGGCTCTTCCTCTCCTCGGGGATCATCCGCTCCGAAGATTATACGATGGAGCAGCTGGTCGAGGTCGCGCGCATCCTGCGCGAGGAGCATCGTTTCCAGGGCTATATCCATCTGAAGACGATCGCGGGCGCCGACCCCGCGCTGGTGGCGCTCGCGGGGCTTTATGCCGATCGCCTCTCGACCAATGTCGAACTGCCGACCGAGGCGGGGCTGGAGAGCTTCGCGCCGGAGAAAAAGCCCGCGACGATCCGCAAGACGATGGCATCGGTGCGCGTCGGCGCCGAGGATGCGATGGAAGCCGCGAAGGGCCGGCTCATCGGCAAGGCGAAGCCGCCGCGCTTCGCGCCCGCGGGGCAGTCGACGCAGATGATCGTCGGCGCCGACGCGGCGCGCGACGACGATATCCTCGCGACCGCGGACAATCTCTATTCGGGCTATCACCTGCGCCGCGTCTATTATTCGGCGTACAGCCCGATCCCCGACGCGAGCAGCGCCTTGCCGCCGGTGCGCCCGCCGCTGATGCGCGAACATCGGCTGTACCAGGCCGACTGGCTGCTCCGCTTCTATGGCTTTGCGAGAAGCGAGATCATGGAAGGGGCGAGCGGCGGCATGCTCGACCTGAGCATCGACCCAAAGCTCGCCTGGGCGCTGATGAAGCGCGACATCTTTCCGGTCGATATCAACCGCGCGCCGCGCGAATTGCTGCTCCGCGTCCCGGGGCTGGGCACGCGCGCGGTCGACCGGATCGTCGCGGTGCGCCGTACCGGCAAGCTGCGGCTCGGCGATCTGGCGAAGCTCACCGCGTCGGTGAGGAAGGTTTTGCCGTTCATCGTCACCCCCGATTGGCGACCCGGCAAGCTTACCGACAGCGCCGACCTGCGCGCACGCTTCGCGCCGCCCGCCGAGCAGCTGACGTTGGCGCTATGAGGCCCTTTTTATGAGGGAGGTCGTACTCGAGCGGCCAGGCGATTTCGCCGAGTGGCGCGGGGTGGCGCGCGGGCTGCTGGCCAGCAACATAGCCCCCGAAGATGTGAGCTGGCGCGGCGCGTCGGAGGGGGCCTCGCTGTTCGGCGACGACGTTCCGTCTCTAGAGGGCGAGGCGGTGACCTTGCCGCGCGAATTGCTCGCGATGGCCGACCGCGTGATCTGCCATCGCGGAGCGGAGGTTCCCGCCCGGCTCTATCGCCTCGTCTGGCGCGCGGCGCGCGAGCGGCAACTGCTTGCGCGCACGACCGATGCCGATGTCGACTGGCTGCGCAAAACCGACAAGGCGATCCGCCGCGACATCCACAAGATGCACGCTTTCGTCCGCTTTCGCCGCTTGGGCGAGGAGGCGGGCCGCGAAAGCTTCGCGGCCTGGTTCGAGCCCGATCACCGGATATTGCGGCTGACCGCGCCTTTCTTCCGGCGCCGCTTCTACGGGATGGACTGGGCGATCGTCACACCCGATGCGCGCGCGATCTGGGAGGACGAGGAACTAAATTACGGCCCCGGCGGCACGCGCGACGAGGTGCCCGACAGCGATGTCGTCGAGGACCAGTGGCGCACCTATTATGGCGCGATCTTCAACCCGGCGCGGGTCAAGATCGACGCGATGCGCGCTGAGATGCCGAAGAAATATTGGCATAACCTGCCCGAGGCGCAGGATATCGCGCTCTTGCTCGCCGGCGCCGGCGCGCGGGTGGAACGGATGCGCGAGGCCGCCGTTTCGGCTGCGAACCCGCGAACGGAGAAATGGCGAACCCGCATGCCCGATGAGCTGGCCCTCGATGATGATGGCAAGACGCTGGCCGGTCTGGCGAAGGCGGTCGGCCGCTGCACGCGCTGCCCGCTCTATTGCAACGCGACGCAGGCCGTCGTGGGCGAGGGGCCCGCGGCTGCGCGGATCATGGTCGTCGGCGAGCAGCCGGGCGACCAGGAGGATCTGCAGGGGCGGCCCTTCGTCGGGCCGGCGGGGCAGGTGCTGGACGCGGCGCTCGACGAAGCGGGGCTCGACCGGCGGCGGCTGTTCCTCACCAACGCGGTCAAGCATTTCAAGTTCGAACCGCGCGGCAAGCGCCGGTTGCACCAGAATCCGACGAGCGCCGAGATCGACATCTGCCGCTGGTGGCTCGACAAGGAGCGCGCACTGGTGCAGCCCGAGCTGATCGTCACCCTCGGCGCGAGCGCGCTGCGCGGGGTGACGGGCAGGAGCGCGAGCATCAAGTCGATGCGCGGGCAGGTGCACGAGCTGGCGGGGGGCGCAAAACTGATCGCGACGATCCATCCCTCCTTTCTCGTGCGCCTGCCCGACCGCGACCGCGCCGCCGAGGAGCGGGGGGCGTTCGTCGCGGACCTCGCCCGCGCGCGGAAGCTTGCCGCCTGATGGCGAAGGCGAGGACCTGGATCGAGTCACATCCGCACGGCATCCATGTGAAGCCCGCCGATGTGTGGATCGACCCGTCGCGGCCGGTCGAACGCGCGGCGGTGACGCACGGTCATGCCGACCATGCGCGCAGCGGGCATGGGTCGGTGTATGCGACTCCCGAGACGCTGGCGATCATGGCGCTGCGCTACGGCGTCGACGCCGAGGCGAGCCACAATGCCGCCTTTCCCTATGGCGAAGGCTTCGAACGTGGCGGGGTGAAGTTCAGTTTCCACCCCGCCGGCCATGTGCTGGGCAGCGCGCAAATCCTGATGGAGTATGCCGGCGAACGGATCGTCGTCACCGGCGATTACAAGCGCCGCGCCGACCCGACCTGCGCACGCTTCGAGGTGGTGCCATGCGACATCTTCGTCACCGAGGCGACCTTCGGCCTGCCGGTATTCCGACATCCGCCGACATCGGACGAGATCGCCAAGCTGATCGGCGCGGTGCGCGCCGAACCCGGCCGCTCGGTGCTCGTCGGCGCCTATGCGCTCGGCAAGGCGCAAAGGGTGATCGCCGAGCTGCGCGGCGCCGGCTGGGATGCGCCCATCTATATCCACGGCGCGCTCGAGAAGATGTGCCGCCTTTACGCTGTCCACGGCGTCGATCTCGGCGAACTGCGGCTGGTCAGCGAAACCGACAAGGCCGAGATGGCGGGACAGATCGTGCTCGCGCCGCCGTCGGCGCTGAACGATCGCTGGTCGCGGCGGCTCCCCGATCCGGTCACCGCGATGGCGTCGGGCTGGATGCGCGTGCGCCAGCGCGCGCGGCAGCGGATGGTCGAGCTGCCGCTCGTCATTTCGGACCACGCCGACTGGGACGAGCTGACCGCCACGATCGCCGAGGTGAACCCCAGGGAGACGTGGATCACCCACGGCAGCGAGGACGGCCTGCTCCGCTGGTGCGAACTGCATCAGCGCAAGGCGCGCGCGCTGCATCTCGTGGGCCGCGACCTGGAGGAGGAGGCGTGAAGCGCTTCGCGGCCCTGATCGACCGGCTCATCTACACGCGCTCGCGCAATTCGAAGCTCGCGCTGATCGTCGATTATCTGAAGCACACCCCCGACCCCGACCGCGGCTGGGCAATCGCCGCGCTGACCGAGAGCCTCGACTTTCCGGCGGTGAAAGCGGGGACCGTGCGCGCCTTGCTCGCGACGCGGGTCGACGAGGAATTGTTCCGCCTGTCGCGGCATTTCGTGGGGGATACGGCCGAGACCGCGGCGCTGCTGTGGCCCGAAAAGCCCCTCCCCTTTAGGGGAGGGGTTGGGGTGGGGCATGTCGATGGCGCGCAACCTGTCGAGCCCCCACCCGCTGCGACTAGGGAGCAGAGCTCCCAAGTCTCGCTGCCCTCCCCTAAAGGGGAGGGAGGGTTGAGTGTTTCCGAAGCTGTCGACGCGCTCGCGTCCGCCACCCGCAGCGATGCGCCCGCGGTCGTCGCGGCGTTGCTCGACCGGCTCGACGCCGATGGGCGTTACGCGCTGCTCAAACTGGCATTGGGCGGCATGCGCGTCGGCGTCTCGGCGCGACTCGCGAAACAGGCGTTCGCGCAGGCCTTCGGCGTGCCCGTCGACGATGTCGAGGAGCTGTGGCACGCAATCCCGCCCCCCTATGCGCCGCTCTTCGCCTGGGGCGAAGGGCGCGCCGAGCGGCCCGACCTCGCCGACGTTGCCTTCTTCCGTCCCTTCATGCTCGCGCACCCGCTCGAGGATGCGACCGTGGACCTCGCCGATTACGCCGCCGAGTGGAAATGGGACGGCATCCGTGTGCAAATCGTCCACGGCGGCGGCGAGACCCGCATCTACAGCCGCGGTGGCGAAGAGATCAGCGGGGCCTTCCCCGAACTGGTGACCGCCTTCGACCAGGACGCGGTGATCGACGGCGAACTGCTCGTGCGCGGCGACGCGCAGGGCGGGGAAGCGGCGAGCTTCAACGCCCTGCAGCAAAGGCTGGGACGCAAGACCGTCTCCAAGAAGATGCTTGCCGACTATCCGGCCTTCGTGCGCGTCTACGACCTGCTCGCGGCCGGCGGCGACGACCTGCGCGGCCTGCCCTGGACCGCGCGGCGGCGGCGGCTCGAGGCCTTCGTCCCGCGTCTCGCCGCCAGCCATTTCGACCTGTCGCAGGTGATCGATGCGACCGACTTCGACGACCTCGCCGAGCGCCGCGCGGGCGCGCGCGACGCCGCGATCGAGGGGGTGATGCTCAAGCGCCGCGATGCCCCCTATGTCGCGGGCCGCCGCGCCGGGCTGTGGTACAAATGGAAGCGCGACCCGCTCACCGCCGATTGCGTGATGATGTACGCCCAGCGCGGCAACGGCCGCCGCGCGAGCTTCTATTCGGACTATACTTTCGGCTGCTGGAGCGAGCAGGGCGAGCTGCTCCCGGTCGGCAAGGCCTATTCGGGCTTCACCGACGAGGAGCTGAATTGGCTCGACAAGTTCGTCCGCGACAACACCCTCAATCGCTTCGGCCCCGTGCGCGAGGTCGAGAAATCGCTCGTGCTCGAGGTCGCCTTCGATTCGATCCACGCGTCGAAGCGCCACAAGTCCGGACTCGCGATGCGCTTCCCGCGGGTGTCGCGCATCCGGCGCGACAAGCCCGCGGAGGAAGCCGACCGCATCGCGACCTTGCTGGCGATGGCGACCTGAAGAGCCCCGTCATTGCGAGGAGCGCAGCGGCGAAGCAATCCCCAGCCCGCCAATTCGAGCAGAGCCGAAAGCTGGAGATTGCTTCGCTTCGCTCGCAATGACGGAAGGAAAATTTGCCCGCCAAACCTTGCAACCCCCCTCCGCCGTTCCGAGTTAGGAACCCCGAAAGCTCCCCGACAAAAAAGGACGACTGCCATGACGATCGCTCTCACCCCGCTGCCCTATGCCGACACTGCGCTCGAACCGCATATCTCGGCCGAAACGTTGCAGACGCATCATGGCAAGCATCACAAGACCTATGTCGACAAGCTCAACGCCGCGATCGAAGGCACCGACCTCGCCGGCAAGAGCCTCGAGGAAATCATCCATCACGCCGAAGGCTCGGGCAACAAGGGCATGTTCAACAACGCGGCGCAGGCGTGGAACCACGGCTTCTACTGGAACAGCCTGACCCCCGACGCGACCGCGCCCGAGGGCGACCTCGCCGCAGCGATCGACCGCGATTTCGGTTCGCTCGACGAGCTCAAGAAGAAATTGAAGGAAACCGCGATCAACCATTTCGCGTCGGGCTGGGCCTGGCTCGTCTCGCGCGACGGCACGCTGTCGGTCACCGACACCCACGACGCCGGCACCGAGCTGGTCGCGGGGATCAAGCCGCTGCTCGTCGTCGACGTGTGGGAACATGCCTATTATATCGACCGCAAGAATGTGCGCCCCGACTATGTCAATGCGACGGTCGACCATCTCCTGAACTGGGATTTCGCCGCGGAGAATTTCGCGCGCGAAGGCACCTGGACCTACCCGGGCTGATTGCGGCGGGGCGAGCGCAGGCTCGCCCCGTCCCCCCTTTCCCAAATCACCCCAAGGGGCTAGAGCCAGCCGCCGGCCAGCGAATTGGGGGATCATGCAGTATCGCAACGACATCGCCGGGCTGCGCGCGCTTGCCGTCCTCCCGATCCTGCTCGTCCACGCGGGCCTCACCGCCATCCCCGGCGGCTTCATCGGCGTCGACATCTTCTTCGTCATCTCGGGCTATCTGATCAGCCGCATCATCCTGAAGGAGATGGACGGCGGTCGCTTCACGCTGACCGGATTCTATCGCCGCCGCGCGCTGCGCATCCTGCCCGCTTTGCTCGTCATGCTCGTCGTCGTGCTCGCGGTCGGCTGGTGGCGCCTCTTCCCGCAGGACATGCGCGACCTGTCGTGGAGCGCCGCGGCGACCGCGCTGTCGGGGTCGAACATCTGGTTCTGGCGCACGGTCAATTATTTCGGCGACGCCGAGCTGACGCCCTTGCTCCACACTTGGTCGCTGGGGGTCGAGGAGCAATTCTACATCTTCTACCCGCTGCTGCTGATCGCGCTGCACCGCTGGCTGCCCAGGCGCATCGTGCCGGTGCTGTGGATCATTGTCGCGGTCTCGCTCGCGGCGGGCTTCGCGCTGATCGCGGTGAACAAGGCCGCCGCCGCCTTCTACCTGCTCCCCGCGCGCGCGTGGGAGCTCGGGCTGGGCGCGCTCGTCGCCACCGGCGGCTTCCCCAGGCTCGGCGAGCGCGCCCGGCCGGTCGCGGCATGGCTCGGCCTCGGGCTGGTCATCGCGGGGCTGTTCGTCATTACGGAGGAAAGCGCCTTTCCCGCGCCCTGGGCGCTGCTGCCGTGCATCGGCACCGCGCTGCTGATCGCTTACGGCGAAACGGGCGGCACCGCGCGGCTGCTGTCGCTCGCGCCGATGCGCTTTGTCGGCGATATCAGCTACTCGCTCTACCTGTGGCACTGGCCGGTGATGGCCTTCTGGCGCTTCGAGCGCGGGCTGACATTGGACGCGGGCGAGATGGCGGCGACGATCGCGATCTCCTTCGCCCTCGCGATCCTCAGCTATCGGCTGATCGAGCAGCCCTTCCTGCGGCGCGGCAAGGCGTGGGCGACCCCCCGCGTTTTGTGGGGCGCGCTCGCCGCGATGCTGCTCGTCGCGGGCGCGGCGGCGCTGCTCGCGGTGCAGGCGAGCCGGACGCGGATCGAGGATCCGCGCATCGCGCGCGTGCTCACCTATCTCGACTATGATTATGCGCCCGAAGGAATTTTGCAGTTCCGCAACGGCATCTGTATGGCGAACAGCGATAAGCCGAATTTCGACGTCGCCCGCTGCGCGACGCTGCGTTCCGACCGGCCGAACATCATGATCCTCGGCGACAGCCACGCCGGGCATCTCGCCCGCGCGCTCGGCGAGCGTCTGACGGGCATGAATGTGATGCAGGTGACCGCGTCGGGCTGCCGCCCGGTGTGGCCGACGGCGGGCGACCGGCGCTGTACCGAGGTGATGGAGATCGGGTTCGGCGCGCTGCCGGGCAGCGGCCGGCTCGACCGGGCGATCCTGTCGGGCCGCTGGCGCGCCGACGAGATGGACGGCCTGCTCCGCGCCATCGCGCGTCTTCGCGCCAGGGGCGTCCCGGTCACCGTCATCGGCCCGACGGTCGAATATGACGAGCCGATGCCGCGCCTGCTCGCCCGCGCGATCGCGCGCGACGATTATGCGCTGGTCCGCAGCGGCCGCGATCCCGAACGGATCGCGCTCGACCGCGATATGGCGCGGCGCGTCCGCGCGGCGGGCGCGACCTATGTCTCGCTGCAGGCGCTCGAATGCCCCGACGGCGCCTGCCCGCTCTTCGCGTCGGACGGCTCGCCTTTCCATTTCGACTATGGTCATTATACGCTGCAGGCCTCGCGCCAGATGGTCGCGAAATTCCCCGTCGAAGCGATTGGCCCGGCCAAACCATGACCATCAGCCTGTTCGAATTGTTCAAGATCGGCGTCGGCCCGTCGAGCTCGCACACCGTCGGCCCGATGGTCGCCGCGCGGCGCTTTACCGTGTGGCTCGACGAGGCGGGACTGCTCACGAAGACCGCGCACGCCGAGGCCGACCTCTATGGCTCGCTCGCGCTGACCGGGAAGGGGCATGCCGCCGATACCGCGGTGGTCGCGGGGCTCGCGGGCGAGATCCCGGCCTCGACCAGCCTCGCCGCGATCAAGGCGCATTGGGACCGGGCGGAGAGCGAGGGTTTCCTCTACCTGCTCGGCCGTCAGCGCGTCCGCTTCCAGCCGGCGCGCGACCTGCATTTCCAAATGCGCCAGCGCCAGCCGTTCCACAGCAATGCGCTCAGCTTCACCGCGCGCGATAGCGACGGCGAGATCCTCGCCAAGCGCATGTATTTCTCGATCGGCGGCGGCTTCGTCGTCGACGAGGACGAGGCGGGGCGCAACAGCCGCGGGGCGGAGGACGAGGTCGAATTGCCCTTCGCCTTCACCTCGGGCGCCGACCTGCTCGCCATGGGCGCGGCGTCGGGCAAGAGCTTTGCCGAGATGATGCTCGACAACGAGCTCGCGCACCGCAGCCTCGACGAAGTGAACGCCGCGCTCGATGCGATCGCGGGCGCGATGGACGCGTCGATCGACGCCGGCTGCTCGAGCATGGGCGTCCTGCCGGGCGGGCTGAAGGTCAAGCGCCGCGCGCCGCAGATCGCAGCCGACATCCGCGCGCGGCACGAACAGAATCTGTCCGACCCGATGGCGATGATGGACTGGATCAACCTGTGGGCGATGGCGGTGAACGAGGAAAATGCCGCGGGCGGCAAGGTCGTCACCGCGCCGACCAACGGCGCCGCGGGGATCATCCCGGCGGTGATCCGTTACTATAAACGCAGCTATCGCGGCGACGCGGCGGGGGTGCGCACCTTCCTGCTCGCCGCGGGCGCGGTCGGCGCATTGTATAAACGAAACGCCAGCATCTCGGGCGCCGAGGTCGGTTGCCAGGGCGAGGTCGGTGTCGCCTGCTCGATGGCGGCGGCGGGGCTGACCGCCGCGCTCGGCGGCACCAACGCGCAGGTCGAGAATGCCGCCGAGATCGGCATGGAGCATAATCTCGGCCTCACCTGCGACCCGATCGGGGGCCTCGTGCAGATCCCGTGCATCGAGCGCAACGCCATGGGCGCGATCAAGGCGATCGACGCAAGCCGCATCGCGATGATCGGCGACGGCACGCATGTGGTGAGCCTCGACACGGTGATCGCGACGATGCTGCAAACGGGCCGCGACATGCGCGACAAATATAAGGAAACGTCGAAGGGCGGGCTGGCGGTTAGTGTGGTGGAGTGTTGAGGGCTACGCTTCTTCCTTCGTCACCCCGGACTTGATCCGGGGTCCATTCACGCCAGCGCCGGAATAGTGGATCCCGGATCAAGTCCGGGATGACGAAGGCGTGAAAGCCTCGGTTGCACTGGTGCTGGAACACGCTAGCTTCGTCGAATGAGCTTCTTCGTCTATCATCGTTACGGGGCATCGCAGCGCGATCCGTCACCGTCCATTTTCTCCGAATTGCTTGATGAGTTAGAAGAGCGGCTAGACGATACGGAACATGTCGCCGTCTCTGTAGTGCACGAAAGCGAGTGGGGTCTTAGTATATCCCACGGTGGATATGTCGCCTTCGAGAACGTCGAAAGTGACGATGAACCCCGACACATGAAAGGTTTGTCTCGTGAGAAACTGATTAGCTTGATGGAGAATCTGGCTGCCGGAAATCTCGACGAACTTGAGAATGAGCGTTGGCAAAGCGGTTACTGAGCATATTTTTGACCGATATTTCTTCGCGTTACGCTACCCCGCTCCGTTGCAACACCCCCGGCAATTCCTCGCGCAGCTTGTCGATCAGCAGCCGCACCTTCGGCAGCAGATGGCGGCGCTGCGGATAGACCGCCCAGATCGGCTCCTCCTGCGGGCGGAGCGGGTCGAGGAGCGAGACGAGGGCGCCGCTTTGCAGGTGCGGCATCGACAAGTGAAGCACTGTTCCCCGGCGAAGGCCGGGGTCCAGGGCGATGTAAAGCCGACGTCGCGCTGTACAGCCCTGGACCCCGGCTTTCGCCGGGGAACGGCTGCTGGGCCGAACGGGACGATCGCCAAGGCGTTTCAGGGTCCGTGGTCTTACCTGTCCTTCAGCGCCGCACTTTTTTTGTTTCGCGCAAAGACGCAAAGACGCAAAGAAGAAGGCTTGGGTCGGCAGGCCCTTTTCCCCGTCGACGCCGCGGTCGGTCGCACGGTCGCAATGAAAAACCCGTTCGCGGCCGGCCCGACATCTTCGCGTCTTTGCGTCTTTGCGCGCAAAACATCGGGCACGGCCCTGACCGGATAGCGCCGGGCCATGGATGCTGAATCGCGTTCAGCATGACGATCCGGATGAATGTCGCGTTGCTTGCGGACCAAGGCAGGCACCGAAAAACAACGCTTTCCTAATTTATTTCGCTCGCATAGCCTGTCTGCAATGACGACCTTCCCCCGTCCGTGCGTCGTTCTGACGCCCGCCATTTTGCCGTCGGGGATCGGCAGCGGGATGGCAAAACGAGGGGGTACGTACCGTGACCTTCGTGACCTTTGGAATAAAATTACACGGCCGCCCGAACGCCGAATCACCGTGTCTTCCGGCGCACCGCGCGCCGACATCTTGCATTGCCGCTGCATTTGCCTGATTGGGACCGCCGAGAAGGAGACCGCCGCATGAAGACCCGCGCCGCCGTTGCGTTCGAAGCGAAAAAGCCGCTCGAAATCGTCGAACTCGATCTGGAAGGCCCGAAGGCGGGCGAGGTGCTGGTCGAGATCATGGCGACGGGTATCTGCCACACCGACGCCTATACGCTCGACGGCTTCGACAGCGAGGGCATCTTCCCCAGCGTGCTGGGGCATGAGGGCGCGGGCGTCGTGCGCGAGGTCGGCGCGGGGGTGACCAGCGTCAAGCCCGGCGACCATGTCATCCCGCTCTACACCCCCGAATGCCGCCAGTGCAAAAGCTGCCTTTCGGGCAAGACCAACCTCTGCACCGCGATCCGCGCGACGCAGGGCAAGGGGCTGATGCCCGACGGCACGACGCGCTTTTCGTACAAGGGCCAGCCGATCTTCCACTATATGGGCTGCTCGACCTTCTCGAACTTCACCGTGCTGCCCGAGATCGCGGTCGCGAAGATTCGCGAGGACGCGCCGTTCCAGTCGAGCTGCTACATCGGCTGCGGCGTCACGACCGGCGTCGGCGCGGTGATCAACACCGCCAAGGTGCAGGTCGGCGACAATGTCGTCGTCTTCGGGCTCGGCGGCATCGGTCTCAACGTGATCCAGGGCGCGCGCCTTGCCGGTGCGAACCAGATCATCGGCGTCGACATCAACCCCGCGCGCGAGGAATGGGGCCGCAAGTTCGGCATGACCGAGTTCCTCAATTCGAAGGGCATGAGCCGCGAAGAAACGGTCGCCGCGATCGTCGCGATGACCGATGGCGGCGCCGATTACAGCTTCGACGCGACGGGCAATACCGAGGTGATGCGCATCGCATTGGAGGCCTGCCACCGCGGCTGGGGCACCTCGATCATCATCGGCGTCGCCGAGGCGGGCAAGGAAATCGCGACGCGCCCCTTCCAGCTCGTCACCGGGCGCAACTGGCGCGGCACCGCCTTCGGCGGCGCCAAAGGGCGCACCGACGTGCCGAAGATCGTCGACATGTATATGCAGGGCAAGATCGAGATCGACCCGATGATCACCCACGTCATGGGGCTGGAAGAGATCAACAAGGGCTTCGACCTGATGCATGCGGGCGAGAGCATCCGCAGCGTCGTGGTGTTTTAATATCCTTCTCCCGTTGGGAGAAGGATACGCAGCCTTGCCGGCTTGCCGGCCAGGCGGAGTTGGATGAGGGGATGCGCCCTGTCGAGAGGGCGCACCCCTCACCACTGCGACTAGGTGGCAAGCCACCAAGTCTCGTCGCCTCTCCCGACGGGAGAGGCGGGGGTGATCGAGTTTAGAAAGAACGTCGTGGCATGACCGGACCCTATGTCCTGACCTTCAGCTGCGGCGACGCGGTGGGCATCGTCGCGGCGGTGACGGGGCTGCTCGCCGACCACGACGGCTTCATCCTCGACAGCCAGCAATATGCCGATCTCGACACCGGCCGCTTCTTCATGCGCGTCGAGTTCCGCGGCGAAGGCCCGCGCTTTCCCGAGGGTCTGGCAGGTGTGCAGGCCGCCTTCGCACCGATCGTCGCGCGTTTCCAGATGGACGCGCGGATCAGCGACCGCGCCGCCAAGCCGCGCTTCGTCATCGCGGTGTCGCAGGCCAGCCACTGCCTCAACGACCTGCTCCACCGCTGGTCGACCGGCAATCTCGCGATCGACATCGTCGGCGTGGTGTCGAACCATGAGGCGCAGCGGCGGCTTTCCGAATGGCACGGGGTACCGTTTCATTATCTGCCCGTTGGCGACGCGAACCGCGCCGAACAGGAGGCGGCGATCCTGGGCGTCATGGCGCGCGGCGGCGCCGAATATCTGGTGCTCGCGCGCTACATGCAGATCTTGTCGAGCGACCTGTCGGCGCAGCTCGCGGGCCGCTGCATCAACATCCACCACAGCTTCCTGCCGGGGTTCAAGGGCGCCAAGCCCTATCACCGCGCGCACGAACGCGGGGTCAAGCTGATCGGCGCGACCGCGCATTTCGTCACCGGCGACCTCGACGAGGGGCCGATCATCGAGCAGGCGGTCGAGCGCGTCGACCACCGCGACGGGGTCGACGACCTGATCCGCATCGGCCGCGACGTCGAGGCGCAGGTGCTCGCGAGGGCAGTGCGCTGGGTCGCCGAGCAGCGCGTGCTGATCGACGGGCGCAAGACGGTGGTCTTTCGCTGAGCCGTTCGATAGGTTCCGAATCGCAACCATAATCAGGAGGAGCGAAAGGCGATGTACAGCCACAATATGGTCGGGGCGAACTGCCTCGATGCCGCGAAGAAATTCTATGACGCGACCTTTCAGGCGATCGGCGGCCAGCCGGGTATCCAGGACCCGAAGGGCCGCCTGATCTACATGCACAACGGCGGGCTGTTCCTCGTGACCAAGCCGATCGACGGAGAGGCGGCGACCCCGGGCAACGGCTGCACGATCGGTATCGCCATGGAAAATCCCGAACAGGCCGACGCCTGGCACGCGGCGGGCGTCGCTGCGGGCGGCACCGCGATCGAAGATCCGCCGGGTGTGCGCGAAGGAAATGGCATGAAAATGTATCTGGCCTATCTCCGCGATCCGTCGGGCAACAAGCTCTGCGCGCTCCACCGGATGTAAGCGATGCGCGGCGAAGCGGGATTGCTGGCGGACCTGGACGCGCTCGCCATCCCCTTCGCCGCCTTTGAGCATGTCGCGGTGTTCACCGTCGCCGAAAGCGACGACGTGAACGCCGCGATTCCGGGGGCGCATACCAAGAACCTGTTCCTCAAGGACAATGGCGGGGCTTATTGGCTCGTCACCGTGCCCGGCGAGGCGCGCGTCGATCTGAAGGCGCTGCCCGCCGCGATGGGCAGCAAGCGCGTCAGCTTCGGCAAGGCCGAGGATATGGAGCGGCTGCTCGGCATCAAGCCGGGATCGGTGACCCCGCTCGCCGCGATCAACGCTCAGCCGGGCAGCATCACCGTGGCGATCGACGCCGGGCTGGCGGCGGCGGAAACCGTGAACGTCCATCCGCTGCGCAATACCGGCACGCTGGGGCTGGCGGGCGCGGCGATCCTCGATCTGCTGCGGCATTGGGGGCACGAACCCCTCGTTGCGGCGATCCCGGTGCAGGCCTAGCCGGCCGCCATCGCCATCCACATCGCGCCGATCAGCGTGAACGAGCGCGGGTCGCCGGTCAGGCCGCTGTTCATCTTGTTCATCACGTAACTGAAGGTCGCGCGGGCATCCATGTCGATGATGATCAGCGACCCGCCATAGCCGCCCCAATAGATGGTGTCGGGGTTGGGAAGCGGAACCAGCTCGCCCGGCAGGCCGAAGCCCATGCCATAGCGGATCGGGATGCCGAGGTTCAGGTCGGTGCCCGCGCACTGCAGCTCGAGCGCCTTGCGGCACCCGGCTTCGGACAGGAGCCTCTTGCCCTTGGCGACGCCGCCGTTCGCCAGCAGCGCATGGATTTCCGCGACGCTGCGCGCATTACCGGTGCCGCCCGCCGCCGGAATCTCGGCGCCGCGCCAGGCGCGGGTGCGCGTCGCCGACACATCGACGCCGGGGTTGGTGAAGGTCTTGCGCTGGATGTCGGTCGCGAAATGGCTGATCGTCTCGGGCGGCGGGATCAGGTCGGCGACGCGGTGGTCCTCCGACGCGGGCAGGCCGATGTGGAAGTCGGCGCCGAGCGGCTCGGCGATCTCCTCGCGGAATAGCGTGCCGAGCGACTTGCCGGTGATCCGCCGCACGATCTCGCCGACCAGATAGCCCTGGGTGATCGCGTGATAGCCGGGCGCGCTGCCCGGCGGCCACCACGGCGCCTGCGCCGCGAGCAGCGACGTCGCCTTCTCCCAGTCATAGAAGTCCGTGGTCGTCATCGGGACGTCCCAGCCCGACAGGCCCGCGCTGTGGCTCATCAACTGCGCGACCGTGACGCCCGCCTTGCCGTTCGCCGCGAACTCGGGCCAGTAATGCGCGACGGGCGCGGCGAAATCCAGTTCGCCGCGGTCGGCGACGAGCAGCGCGGCGAGCGCGGTCATCGTCTTGGTGGTCGAATAGACGTTGACGATCGTGTCGGCCTGCCACGGCCGGGTGCGGGCTTCGTCGGCATGGCCGCCCCAAAGGTCGACCACGGTCTCGCCGTCGATCGTCGCGCAGAAGGACAGGCCGACGTCGGCGCCGCTCGCAAGGCTCGCCGCCATGCCGAGGCGGACGGCGGCGAATCGGTCCTGGCATGTCCCATGAATATTATGGCCGAGCACAGCGGTCCCCTTTGGATTTTCCGCGAGCATGGACTAGGCTCGCGAAAAGACAAGCAGGACGAAGACATGCCCATCGAAACCCTCTCCACCACCCGCAGCCATGGCGGCACGCAGGGCGTGTACAAGCACGCCAGCACCACGACCGGCACCGACATGACCTTCGCGGTCTTCGTGCCCGACCATGAACAGGGCGCGCGGCTGCCGGTGCTCTGGTATCTGTCGGGGCTGACCTGCACCCATGCCAATGTGATGGAGAAGGGCGAGTATCGCGCCGCCTGCGCGGAACATGGCGTGATCTTCATCGCGCCCGACACCAGTCCGCGGGGCGAAGGCGTGCCCGACGATCCCGAGGGGGCGTGGGATTTCGGTTTGGGCGCGGGCTTCTATGTCGATGCGACCGAGGAGCCTTGGGCGAAACATTATCGCATGCGCAGCTATATCGAGGATGAACTGCCGTCGCTGGTGCTGCGCAATTTCGTCGCTGCCGACCTCTCCCGGCAGGCGATCACGGGCCATTCGATGGGCGGGCATGGCGCGCTGACGATCGGTCTCCGCAACCAGGACCGCTTTCGTTCGGTGTCGGCTTTCTCGCCGATCGTCGCGCCGCTGGAATGCCCGTGGGGCGAGAAGGCGCTCGGGAATTATCTGGGGCAGGAGCGCGAGGACTGGCACGCTTATGATGCGTGCATGCTGCTCGACCAGGGGCTGCGTGTGCCCGACCTGCTCGTCGATCAGGGCGAGGCCGACAATTTTCTCGCCGAGCAGCTCAAGACGCATCTGCTGGTCGCGGCGTGCGACCGTAACGGACAGAAGGCGGAGATCCGGATGCAGCCGGGCTACGACCACAGCTATTATTTCATCTCGACCTTCATGGCCGAACATGTCGCGTGGCATGCGGAGCGGTTGAAGGCGTAACGGCTCCCCTCCCGCTTGCGGGAGGGGTTGGGGGTGGGCCGGCAACGGTGCGATTGCCCACCCCGCTGCGACTAACGAGCAAGCTCGTAAGTCTCGCTGCCCCTCCCGCATGCGGGAGGGGGAGGGAGCTAAGGAATCAGCACCGTCGACCCGGTCGTCCGCCCGGCCTGCAAGTCCGCATGCGCGCGCGCCACGTCCTGCAAGCCGTAGCGCTGGCCGACATTGACCTTCACCGCGCCGCTTTCGATCATCTCGAACACGCGCGCGGAGCCCGCGGCACGTTCGCCGGGGTGCAGATAATAATCGAACAGCGTCGGCCGCGTCACGAATTGCGAGCCGTGCTGCGCGAGGATGCCGAGATTCACCCCGGTCACCGGCCCGCCGGCATTGCCGTAGCTCACGATCAGCCCGCGCCGCGCGGTGGCCTTGAGCGAGACCTCCCACGTTGCCATGCCGATGCCGTCGAAGGTCACCGGCACGCCCTGCCCGTCGGTCAGGCTGCGGACATGCGCTGCGACATCGTCGCACTTGTACATCAGCACATGGTCGGCGCCCGCTTCGCGCGCCGCCTCGGCCTTGGCCTCGGTGCTGACGGTCCCGATCACGGTCGCGCCGACGGCCTTCAGCCACTGGACGAGGATCAGCCCGACCCCGCCGGCGGCCGCGTGGACGAGCACGGGCCAGCCCGCCTCGACCTTGGCGCAGCGCTCGACGAGCATCTCGACGGTGCAGGCCTTGAGCAGTCCGGCGGCGGCGGTTTCGTCGTCGATGCCGGCGGGCAGCTTGAACAGCGAAGCGGCCGGCAGGATTCGCGCGCTGGAGTATGCGTTGCGGTCGGGGCCAAAGGTTGCGACGCGGTCGCCGGGTTTCAGGCCGTGGACATGGTCGCCGACCGCGATGACCTCGCCCGCCGATTCGACGCCGAGGCCGCTCGGTAACTGCACCGGATAGGTGCCGTCGCGGTGATAGGTATCGAGATAGTTGAGCCCGATCGCGGTGTGGCGCAGCAGCACTTCGCCGGGGCCGGGGGCACCGAGCGTCACCTCGCGCCAGTCGATGACCTCGGGACCGCCCTGGGTTTCGATGAAGGCCTGGACTGCTTGCATGATCGCGCTCCTGCTGTCCGGCCCATCTGGTGGGCAGACAGGCGGGGTGCAAGGGGGATGCGCTGAAAGCTCCTCCCCTTCAGGGGAGGGGTTGGGG
>SCNT01000027.1 GCA_005503165.1 Sphingomonadaceae bacterium 3R27E2-A | reverse complement strand
CTCCCCCGCCCCGGCCCCCCAGCCTGCTCCGATGAGCGCCAAGGAAGAGGCGATCGACACCGTCCGCTTCCTCGCCTGGCTGGCCATCGCGGTGATCGTCTTTCGCAGCTTTTTCCTGTCGCCCTTCAATATCCCCTCGGAATCGATGCAGCCGCGGCTGCTGATCGGCGACTATCTGCTCGTCAACAAAATGGCCTATGGCTATTCGAAATACAGCCTGCCGTTCAGCGTGCCGCTGATCCCCGGGCGCGTCTTCGCCAAGACCCCCGAGCGCGGCGACGTCGTGGTGTTCAAGGCGCCGCCGGTCAACGACGACGACTATATCAAGCGCGTCATCGGCCTGCCCGGCGACACGGTGCAGGTGATCGACGGCATCGTCTGGCTCAACGGCAAGCCGCTTCCGCGCGAAGCGATGCCCGATTTCGTGATCCCGGTCACGGCGAACATGCTTGAGGCGGCACGCGATGAATATCGTCGCCAGGGCCTCCCCGTCCCCGCGGATGCGGACCTGCGTCCCTGTTACCAGATTGCGTTTGAGGAAGTCGGCGCCGACGGCCAGCGCCAGTGCCGCTACAAGCAGTTCAAGGAAACGCTGCCGAACGGCAAAAGCTATGCGATCCTCGACATCACCACGATTGCCGAGGACAATACGACGCTGAAGACCGTGCCGCCGGGACATCTGTTCCTTATGGGCGACAACCGCGACCGCAGCGCGGACAGCCGTTTTCCCGCAATGGAAAATCAGGGCATCGGACTGGTTCCCGAGGAGAATCTGGTCGGCAAGGCGCTGGTCGGGATGTTTTCGACCGACGGTTCGGCGAGCTGGATCAACCCGATCAGCTGGTTCACCGCAGCGCGCTGGAGCCGCATCGGGGATGGCTTTTGAGCGAGCGGCCGTCCGCTGACACGATCGCAGCCCTCACCGGCGCCGCCCCGCACGACCTCGCCCTCTATCATGAGGCGCTGACCCACGGCAGCAGCGGCGCCGGCGATTACCAGCGGCTGGAATTTCTCGGCGATCGCGTGCTCGGCCTCGTGATCGCGTCCGAACTGTTCCGCCGCTTTCCGAAGGCGGCCGAGGGCGAGCTTTCGTCGCGGCTGCACGCGCTCGCCTCGGGCGAAACCTGCGCCAGGATCGCGCAGGGCCTCGACCTCAACGCGCACGTCCGCTTCGGTACGCAGGCGATCGGCGACGGCGGACGCCACAGCGACAACATCGCCGCCGACGTGCTCGAAGCGCTGATCGGCGCGCTGTGGCTCGACCGCGGCGAGGACGCCGCGCGCAGCTTCATCGTCGCCAAATGGGGCGCGATGATCGACGGGCAGGTCGCGGCGCCCAAGCACCCCAAAGCGGCGCTGCAGGAATGGGCAGCGGCGAAGGGCCGCAAGCCCCCCGAATATCGCCTGATCCGCCGCGAAGGCCCCGACCATGCGCCGCGCTTTCGCGTCGGCGTGACCGTCGGCAAGCTCGCCGAGGCCGAAGGCGAAGGCGCGTCGAAGCAGGCGGCCGAAAAGGCCGCGGCGACCGCGATGCTCGAAATATTGACACAGGAAGAAAAGTCATGACCCAGCGCTGCGGTTTCGTGGCGGTCGTCGGCGCGCCGAACGCCGGCAAGTCGACCCTCGTCAACGCGCTCGTCGGCCAGAAGGTCGCGATCGTCAGCCCCAAGGCGCAGACCACGCGCACCCGGCTGATGGGCGTCGCGATGGAGGGCGAGGCGCAGATCGTGCTGATCGACACCCCGGGCATCTTCGCGCCCACCCGCCGGCTCGACCGCGCGATGGTCGCCGCCGCCTGGGGCAGCCTCGAGGAAGCCGAGGCGATCCTCGTGATGGTCGACGCCGCGGCGAAGCTCAGCGGCCGCGTCGAGCGCGTCCTCGAAGGCATCGCGAACCGCCCCGAGAAGAAATATCTTATCCTCAACAAGGTCGACCTGACCAAGAAGGACAAGCTCCTGACCATCGCGACCGAGCTCAATGCCAAGGTCGCTTTCGACGAAACCTATTTCATCTCGGCCAGCAGCGGCGACGGCGTCGCAGAACTCAAAGCGCACCTCGCGAAGCTGATGCCCGAGGGCCCGTGGCATTTTCCCGAAGACGAGGTCAGCGACGCGCCCGAGCGGATTCTGGCGGCCGAAATTACGCGCGAGCAGCTCTATCGACAGCTCCATGAGGAACTACCCTATCAGTCGACCGTCGAGACCGAATTGTTCAAGACGCGCCCCGACGGCAGCGCCGAAATCCACCAGCAGATCTTCGTCGCGCGCGACAACCAGCGCGCGATCGTACTCGGCAAGGGCGGCAGCCGGATCAAGGAAATCGGTGCCCGCGCCCGCGCCGAGCTGACCGAGCTGATGGGCCGCAAGGTCCATCTGTTCCTGCACGTCAAGGTCAAGGAAAATTGGGACGAGGACCGCAGCGTCTACCGCGACATGGGGCTCGACTGGGTCGACTGAGCGGGGCGCGCCGCTAGATCCGCCGGCAATCGTCCGGCGGCGGCTGCCCGTCGAAGCGCGCGCCGATCCAGCTCAGCGTCTCGGTCGCGCTGTCCTTTGCGCTTGTACCATGTTCGGTGCCGCGCATCTCGACCCAGCGGACCCTGGTGCGGTTGCGGCACACCGCCTTGGCGAATTTACGCGTCACCGCCGGCGCGACGATCGTGTCCCTGTCGCCCTGCGCGATCAGCAGCGGCCCCGGCACGCGCGCCGGGTCGACGCTGTTGGCGCGCGCGAGCGACTTCCACGGCTCGATCTGGCCGATATCCTTGGTCCGCGTCGCGCGCGCGACAGTCACGATTCCCAGGATCGTGCCGAGCTTCGGCTTCTTTTCCAGGCTGACGCAATTATTCTCGGCCAGCCGGTTGATGATCCCGGCGTTGGCCTTGTTGACGATTCCGTCCATCGAATAGCCGTAGAGCGTCGACCAGCTCTTCAGCGCAAAGGACAGCAAAAGAGCGCGCGCATTCTTGTCGCTGCCCTCGCGAAGGTTTGCGGCGAGGTCGGTCGGCGGCGCGGCGGCGGCGGCGCCCACCAGGGTCAGGTCGGGGGCGTAGCGCCGCGCATTGGTCGCGGTCCATAGCGCGGCATGCCCGCCCTGCGACTCGCCCCAGACGGCGAAGCTGCTGCCCGCCGCCGCGCCCGCGATCCCGCGCGCGGCGCGCACGCCGTCGAGCACGGCATGCGAGGTGTCGTCGCCGATCAGGAACGGGTGCATCGTCGGATTGCCGAGCCCGATATAGTCGGGCGCAACGACGACATAGCCTTGGCTCACCGCGGGCTCGACCCCGGCCGAGGCGGGGAAGAAATTGTCGCTGAGCGACGGCGCGCATTTCTCGGCGACGCCCCACGCGCCGTGCGTCCAGGCGATCACGCGGCGCGGGCGCGGCGGCACCGCTTCCATCGGCGCCGCGACAAGACCGGTGACGCGCAGCGGCGCCCCGCTGCCGTTCGTGGTCCAATACTGGATGCGCCACGCCTGCACCCCCGGCGGCGCTTCGGGCAGCGGATCGGCGGCGATCAGGCTGCCCGCCTGTTGGGCCATCGCCGGCGAAACCCCGAGGGAGCCGAGGGCGAACAGAATGGCGAGCAAGCGGCGCATCGAAATACCTCCCGATGCGCGGATGTTACCATGACGGGACGATGACGAAAATCCCGCCGACCAAGGCTATTCTGCCGCCGCCTTTTTCTTTGCCGGCGCCTTCCTGGCCGCGGGCTTTTTCGCCGCGGCCTTTTTCGGCGCTGCCTTCTTCTTGCCTTTCGACGGCCCCTTGGCCGCGCGCGCGTCGATCAGCGCGATCGCTTCCTCGAGCGTCAGCGCCGCGGGCTCCATCGATTTGGGCAAAGTCGCGTTGGTCGTGCCATCGGTGACATAGGGACCAAAGCGCCCCTCCATCAACTTCATCTCGCCGCCGCTGGTCGGATGCGGGCCGAAGGTGTTGAGCGGCTCGGCCCTGGTCCGCCCGCGCCCGCCGCCGTTCGCCGCCTCGGCGATGCGGACCACCGCGGCGTTCATGCCGATGTCGAAGATTTCGGCGGTGCCCGCCAGCTTTGCATATTTGCCGTCGTGGAGCAGATAGGGGCCATAGCGCCCCAGCCCCGCCATGATCGGCTTGCCGCTCTCGGGATGCGTCCCGACCTCGCGCGGCAGGCTCAGCAGCCGGACCGCATAGTCGAGGTCGAAATCCTCGCCCGGGATATCCTTCGGGATCGACGAACGCTTGGCCTCCTTGCCCTCGCCCAGCTGGATATAGGGACCGAAGCGCCCGCTGCGCTTCGTGACTTCGAGCCCGCTTTCCGGGTCGGTGCCCATCACCTCGGGCCCGGTATCGGCCTCGCCATTGCCCCCCGGCTGCGCGAATTTGCGCGTGAACTTGCAGTCGGGATAATTGCTGCAGGCGATGAACGGCCCGAACTTGCCACCGCGCAGCGCCAGCTTGCCGGTGCCGCAATTGGGGCAGAGGCGCGGGTCGGTCCCGTCGCCCTTGTCGGGGAAGAGATAGGGGCCGAGGAATTCGTCGAGCGCCGCGGTGATTTCCGACGGCTTCTGCTCCATCACCTCGCCGGTGCGCGGCTTGAAGTCGCGCCAGAAGCGCTCGAGCACCGCCTGCCACTGCGCGCGGCCACCCGACACGTCGTCGAGCTCTTCCTCGAGCCCGGCAGTGAAGTCGTAGCCGACATAACGCTCGAAGAAGCGCTCGAGGAACGCGGTCAGCAGCCGCCCGCTCTCTTCGGGGATGAAGCGGTTCTTCTCGACGGTCACATAGGCGCGGTCCTTGAGGACCTGCAGGATCGACGCATAGGTCGACGGGCGCCCGATGCCGAGCTCCTCCATCTTCTTGACCAGGCTCGCTTCCGAATAGCGCGGCGGCGGCTGGGTCTCGTGGCGCTCGACCTCGACCCCGGTCTTGGCAGGGGCGTCGCCCTTCGCCATCGCGGGCAGCAGGCGCGCGTCCTCGTCCTCGGCGTCGTCGCGGCTCTCGTCGTAGAGCGCGAGGAAGCCGGGGAATTTGACGACCTGGCCGGTCGCGCGCAGCACCGTCTTGCCCGTGCCGTCGGAGAGATCGATGCTGGTACGCTCGAGCCGCGCCGAGGCCATCTGGCTGGCCATCGCGCGCTTCCAGATCAGCTCGTAGAGCCGGCCATGGTCGCCGCTGCCGGCCTTGTCCTTCGAAAAATCGGTCGGACGGATCGCTTCGTGGGCCTCCTGGGCATTCTTCGCCTTGGTCTGATACTGCCGCGGCTTGTCGGGGACGTAGCCGCCGTCGTAGCGCGTCGCGATGGCTTTTCGGGCTGCGCTGATCGCGCTGTGGTCCATCTGGACGCCGTCGGTTCGCATATAGGTAATCGCGCCGTCCTCGTAGAGGCCCTGCGCGATGCGCATCGTGTGGCTCGCCGAGAAGCCGAGCTTGCGCGCGGCTTCCTGCTGCAGCGTCGATGTGGTGAAGGGCGGCGGCGGGTTGCGCGTCAGCGGCTTGGTCTCGACCGTATCGACGGTGAAATGCCCCGCCCTGACGTCGGCCTCGGCGGCGCGCGCATCGGTCTCGGTGCCGATCGACAGCCGCTCGATCTTGTCGCCCTTCCAACGCGAGAGCCGCGCCTTGAACGGCGTGCCGCCCATTTCGAACAGCCCGGTCACCGACCAATAGGTCTGCGCGACAAAGGCTTCGATCTCGCGCTCGCGTTCGACGACCAGCCGCAGCGCGACCGACTGGACGCGCCCCGCGGACTTGGCGCCGGGCAGCTTGCGCCACAGCACCGGCGACAGCGTGAAGCCGACCAGATAGTCGAGCGCGCGGCGCGCGCGATAGGCGTCGATCAGATCGTCGTCGAGCGCGCGCGGATGCGCCATCGCGTCGGTCACCGCCTGCTTGGTGATCGCGTTGAAGGTGACGCGGTCGACCGCCTGCGGCAGCGCCTTCTTCGCGCGCAGCAGTTCCTGCACATGCCAGCTGATCGCCTCGCCCTCGCGATCGGGGTCGGTCGCGAGGATCAGGCGGTCGGCGCTCTTGGCCGCGTCCGAAATTTCCTTCAGCCGCTTCGCCTTGTCGGGATAGAGCTGCCATTGCATCGCGAAGCCGTCGTCCGGATCGACCGACCCGTCCTTGGGCGGCAGGTCGCGGACGTGACCATAGCTTGCCAACACCTTGAAATCGCGACCGAGATATTTCTCGATCGTCTTCGCCTTGGCGGGCGATTCGACAATGACCAACTGCATGAAAAACGGGTTCCCCGATAACTCTTACGTACGTACGCGCGAGGGTGGCGGGGGTCGGCGGGTCGCGTCAAGGGGTTTCGACAGCGCCGCCCCCGCTACGGCGAGGGCGACGAAGCATGGGTCAGCGCAGCGGCGCCAGCCGCCCGATCAGCATTTCGCTCGTCAGGCTCGCCGCCTTCGCCGCGCCTTCCTCGTAATTTCCCGGCTTGGCGGTGAAGGCGAATTTGCGCGTCTTGCCGAACCGCAGCCCGCCGAAGCCGAGCACCGCGGCGACCCCGCCCGCGACATTGGCGCCCGACTGCAGCGCCTTGTCGGTGCCGCTCGACGCGTCGCTCTTCTCGACGAACTCGCCCTCGACCGCGACCGGCGCCTTGACCGTGATCACCGACTGCTTGCCGTTCGGGGCAATCAAAGTGATGCGTGAATAGTCCGCGCTGACCGAGAGCGCGCTGTTCACCTGCAGCCCGCCGAAGCTGAACGCGCCGGGGCGCTTCTGTTGCGAAAAGTCGATCAGATAGACGACGTTGACCACCCCGACATTGGCTGCCTTGGCATAGTTGGTGAGCGCCATGCTCGCCTGACCCGCGGCCATGTTCATGCCCATGCTGCTGAGCCCCGATCCCGTAAAATCGCCGGGGATCATCAGCAGCAAGGGCAAGGCGCTCGGCTTGTAATAGGTCGCCTTGCCTTTGCTCCCCTTTTCGAGCGCTATGTTGATTTCGAGCGGCACCTCCTGCGACTTGGTCTTCGCCATGACCGCATGGTCGAACAGGTCGCCCGGCGCCTGGACGCTGTAGCCGCTCGCGCTGAGCTGCGACACGAAGTCTGCATAGGCCGCATCGGTGACCGCCTGCATCATTTCGGGGGTGACGCCGACGAGTTCGCTCTTCGCTTTCGTGGTTCCGCCGAACGCTCCCATCAGCCCGCCGCTGGTCGCGGTGCGGTCGATCGATTCGAAGATGAAGCCGACGTTGAACGAACCGATCGCCACATTGGTGACGCCCTTCGCATTGGCCGGGCCCGCGATCTTCACCGGCTCCTTTTCCTTGGCGATGACGGGAACGGGCTGAAGCAGCATCGCGCCGATGGCGATGGCCGACAGCAATTTTTTCATGGGTCTTCCTCCGGCCCTCGACCGACAGACCCACTAGCCGGCAAGAGAGCGATACGAGGCGACCCGTGACCCCTGCATGAATCAGATGCAGGGGCCTTGTCAATGGGTTGGCCAAAGCGACGTACTTCGTCGCGACCCGATCGCGGGAACCTCCCGCGTCGCCGCGCGTCCTGACTGCACAAGCGGACGGGGCCCTTGTGGAGGATCATTCATGTCCATGATTGCGGTATTCATCGGCCGCCTGTTCATCGCCGTGATTTTCGTCGTGTCGGGGATCAACAAGCTGATCCATGTCGCCGACACCAATGCCATGATTTCGGCCGCGGGACTGCCCGACGGGCTCGCGATCCCGACCGGGCTATTCGAGCTGATCGCGGGCGTGTGCATCGCGCTGGGCGTTGCGACGCGGCTGTTCGCGATCCTGCTCGCCGGCTTCGTGCTGCTCACCATCCTCTTCTTCCACCGCGAATTCACCGACCCGCTGCAGGCGATGGCGGCCATGAAGAATCTCGCCATCGCGGGCGGGCTACTCTGCCTGTTCGGCTATGGTCACACGCGCTGGAGCTATGACGCGCTGCGCCAGCGCCGCCGCGACGAACTGGCGAAGCACCAGGCCCAGTCGCGTCTCACCGAGGCCGAACTGCGCGCCGCACATGCGGAAGGCCGCGCCGAGGCGGCGGGCGCGCCGGTCCCGCCCCGCAAGCCCTTCTGGCGGCGCTGACGCCTTTCGCTTGGCAAGCCCGCCGCCCTGCGCTAGCTTCCACTTAACGTTTACGTAAAGGGAGAGCTGGCCATGGCGGAACCGCGCGAGTTCGACATCATCGTCTATGGCGCGACCGGTTTCACCGGGCGCCTCGTCGCCGAATATCTGGTGCAACATTACGGCAGCCGCGCCGATGCGCCCAAATGGGCGATGGCGGGGCGCAGCGCCGAAAAACTGGCCGAGGTGCGCGAGTTGATCGGCGCACCGAAGGACACGCCCCTGGTGGTCGCCGACGCGAGCGACCCCGCCAGCCTCGACGCGATGGCGGCGCGGACGCAGGTCGTGCTGACCGCCGTTGGCCCCTACCAACTGTACGGCAGCGACGTCGTCGCGGCGTGCGTCAGGGCCGGCACCGCTTATGCCGACCTTTGCGGCGAGCCCGGCTGGATGCGCGAGATGATCGACGCGCATCAGGACGCAGCGAAGGCGTCGGGCGCGCGGATCACCTTCAGCTGCGGGTTCGATTCGATCCCCTTCGATCTCGGCGTGCTCTTCCTGCAGGCCGAAGCGGTCAGGCGCCACGGCAAACCTGCGCCCCGGGTCAAGGGCCGCGTGCGCAAGATGGCTGGCGGCGCGTCGGGCGGCACGATCGCCAGCCTGACCGAGACGCTGAAAGCGGTCGCCAAGAAGCCGTCGCTCGCACTGCTGCTCAAGTCGAGCTTCGCGCTGACCCCGGGGTTCGAAGGGCCGTCGCAGCCTAGCGGTTTGATCCCCGAATATGACGGCGCGACCGCCACCTGGACCGCGCCCTTCGTGATGGCGCCGATCAACACCAAGAATGTCCACCGCACCAATTTTCTGCTCGGCCACCCATGGGGCGCCGACTTCGTCTATGACGAAATGGTGATGACCACGATCGGCGACGCGGGCAAGGCGATGGCCGAAGCGATGGCGAAGGCGAACCCGTTCGGCGAATCGAAGCTTCAGCCCGGCGAGGGGCCGAGCAAGGAAGAACGCGAGAACGGCTTCTACGACATCCTCTTCATCGGCGAATATCCCGACGGCACCGCGATCCGCGCCAGCGTGCAGGGCGACCGCGATCCTGGCTATGGCTCGACCTCGAAGATGCTCGCCGAGACCGGGATCGCGCTACTCGCGAACAAGGGCGACGGCGGCGTTTGGACCCCGGGCGCGCTGCTCGGCGAGGCGCTGATCGACCGGCTGACCGCCAATGCGGGACTCACCTTCCGACTAGAGGACTGACGACAAGATGACCGACTCTCCCAGCGCGCTCGACGCGCTGCTTTCGACGCTGCGCACCGAAGAGGGCACGGCCAGCGCGCATATCGACGAGGGGTGGATGCAGGGCCGCACCGCTTATGGCGGGATCAGCTCGGCGGTCGCACTCGCCGCGACGATGGCGCTGCATCCGACCGAGACCCCGCTGCGTTATGCCCAGATCAGTTTCGTCGGCCCCGTCGGCGGCGATTGCAGCGTCGCGACGCGCGTGCTGCGCCAGTCCAAATCCTCGCTGTTCGTCGATGCCGGGGTGTCGAGCGACATGGGCTTCGGCACCGCGGCGGTCTTCGCTTTTTCGGGCGACCGGCAAAGCCATCTCGACCATGACCGGCTGGCGATGCCCGCCGCGCCCGCTCCCGAGACGCTGGCGCCGGTGCCCGAGCACAGGGCGCGGCCGCCCTTCACGCGCCATTTCGACATGCGCCCGACCACCGGCCCGCGCTTCGATTGGAAGAGCGAGGTCGGCGACTATCTGACCTGGGTGCGCTTCGTCGAGGAGCCCGCGTGCCACCCGATGATCGCGCTGCTCGCGATGGGCGACGCGCTGCCCCCGGCGGCGATGGCGCTGTTCAGCCAGTTCGGGCCGATCAGTTCGATGAACTGGACGGTCAATATGCTGACCGGCACGCCGGCGACCGACGACGGCTGGTGGCTGCTCTCGGCGACGACCGCCTATGCGCGCGGCGGCTTTTCGGTGCAGGACATGATGATCTGGAACCGGGCGGGCGAAGCGGTGATGAGCGGCAGCCAGGGGATCGCGATTTACGCCTGAACGGGCAGCACGACCGCCGCGTCGAGCCCCTTGGCGTCGGTGCGGTTCGCGATCGCCAGCCGGCCGCCCTCGCCCTCGGCCAGCGCGTGGGCGATGGCGAGTCCCAGCCCGGCGCCGCCGGTGGCGCGGTTGCGCGACGCCTCGCCGCGCGCGAAGGGTTCGATGAGCTCGCCGATCCGCGCGGGGTCGATCCCCGGTCCCTCGTCGCGCACGACGAAGCGCAGTTCGCCGCCCGCAACCTCGGCGAGCAGGGTCGCACCCCCGGCGTAGGCCAACGCATTGTCGACCAGATTGCGCAGCGCGCGACGCACCAGCAACGGGCGCCCGCCGAGCGCGGGCAGCGGCGGCAGCGCCCCGGGGCCCGTGACCGGCTTGCCCATGGCGCGATATTCCTCGCCGAGTTGCGCGAGCAGGGTCACGGGGTCATAGACCTCGGGCGCTTCCTTGCCTGCACCGCTACGCGCCACCGCGAGGATATCGGTGAGCATCGCGGTCATCTCGTCGATCGTGGCGATCATCTTTTCGCGCAACATATCGTCCTCGACCCCCTCGACCCGCACGCGCAGGCTGGCGAGCGGGGTGCGCAGGTCGTGCCCGACGGCGCCGAGCATGCGGTCCTTGTCGGCGAGCATCGCGCCGATCCGCGCGCGCGAGGCGTTGAAGGCGCCGATCACGTCGCGCACGTCCGATGGCCCCTCCTCAACCAGCGGCGGCCCATCGCCCATCGGATCGCGCCGCACGGCCTGGGTGAGCGTCCGGAGCGGCTGCGCCGCGCGCCAGGCGATGAGCAGGACGGGCACGAGGATGAGCAGGTAGAGCGACAAAGTCTGCCAGATCAGGAAACCTTGCAGGCGCTTGCCCTCGGCGGGAAGCCAGCTGCGCACGGTGACATGGCGCGCGCCGATCCTGGCCGAGACGATCGCCGTGCGCGAAGGGCCGTTGAGTTTTACCTGATGGGGCCGCTGCGGAATGACCCACGCATCGACATGCTGCGCGTCGACTCCCGCCTGGGCGAGCTGCGCCGCGACATGGTCGGCGAGCGCACCCGCGGGCAACGCGCGCGGGGGCGGCGTGAAGGGCCGGTCATCGACCAGCATCTTGGGCAGGCGCTTTCTGGTACCGTCTTCGCCGGCGCGGGCCATGCCGCGCCGGTCGCGGTCGAGCGCATCGATGATCCGCGCAACCGCCATGCCGCCGCCGTTCGCCAGCGCCTGCTGGCGCTGACCGCGCACGAGCAAGGTGTAGTTGACCGCCTGCGCGATGAACAGCGCGGCCGCCACCGCGAGCACGAGCTGGCCGACGAGACTGCGGGGCCAGAGGCGCAGTTTCACGCCGCGCCGCCCAGCCGCCTGACCTCGCAGGCGAGCGTATAGCCCCCGCCCCACACGGTCTTGACCAGCTGCGGGTGCGCGGGATCGACTTCGATCTTCTTGCGCAGGCGGCTGACGAGGTTGTCGATCGCACGGTCGAAGATGTCGGCCTCGCGGCCGCGCACGAGGTCGAGCAGCCGGTCGCGGCTCATCACCTGCCGCGGATGGCGCACCAAGGCCTGCAGCAGGTGATATTCGCCCGACGACAGCGCGACCTCGTGCCCCTCGGCATCGACCAGCACGCGCTCGACGTCGCGCAGCACCCACGGGCCGAAGGCATAGCTCGCGCCGCCGGGGTCGAGCGTGCGCCCGCCCGCCTGCGTCCGGCGCAGCACGGTGCGGATGCGCGCGACCAGCTCGCGCGGGTTGAAGGGTTTGACGACATAATCGTCGGCCCCGATCTCGAGCCCGATGATCCTTTCGGTATCCTCGGCGCGCGCGGTGAGCAGGATGACGGGGATGCTGCTCGTTTCGCGCAAATGGCGGGTGAGCGACAGCCCGTCCTCGCCAGGCATCATGATGTCGCTGACGACCAGGTCGACGCTCTGCGCGCGCAGCACCGAGCGCGCTTCGGCGGCGCTGGCCGCCGCGGTGACGCTCAGCCCCTGCGCGCTCAGATATTCGCTCAGCGGCTCGCGGATCGACGGTTCGTCGTCGATCAGCAGGATGCGGGGCGCGTCGTTATCGGTCATCGGCCGTCCATGGGTTCGAATAGTTCGCCCACCGGCAGCGGGGCCGGTGGGCGATAGCTGGCAGGGCCGGCAGGCAAAGGCAATGCCAAGGAGGGGAGATAGCCGCCCTCGCCCGCCGGCCGCCGCCAGTTCAGTTGGCGGGCGCCGCCGCAGGGGCGGCCCGCTTGGCGCGCCATTCGGCCCGCTTTGCCTTCATCGCGGCGCGCTGCGCCTGGCGCTCGTCGACGGTGACCTGGCCGTCCTTGTTCGCGTCGGCGGCGTCGAAGCGCGCGAGCGCCGCGGTCTGGAACTCGGCGGCGCTGATCGCCTTGTCGCCGTCCGCATCGGCCTTCATCATCATGCCGCCGCGCATGCCGTGGTGGCCGCCGCGCTTGCCGCGATGGCCGCGCATGCCCGGACCGCGCTTGCCGCGCTCGCCGGCTTCGGCGCGCTGCTCGCCGCGTTCGGCGCGCTTGGCGGCGCGATCGGCGGCGTGCTGGTCCCATTCGGCCTTGCTGATCTGGCCGTCCTTGTTCGCGTCGAAGCGTTCGAACGCCTTGGCCTGCATCTCGGTGCGTTTGGCGGCGCGGTCGGACTGGTCGAGCTTGCCATCGCCGTTGGCGTCCATCCTGGCGAACATCGCGGTGGCGTTGGTCTGCGCCTCGGCGCGGGTCAGGACGCCGTTGCCGTCGGCATCGGCTTTGGCGCCGCCGGGGGCGGCGAGAACGGGCACGGCGATCAATGCGGCGCCCAAAGTCAGAAGCGGGATTTTCCTCACGTAACGAACTCCTCATGGGCAGTCCGGAAAGGAAAGGACTGCGATGAGGACGGTCTAGGCGCCGTCTGTCCCAGCGGCATGCCGGATCGGCGCAATTTTGTCGCAAATTGTCGCAGGATCGCCCCGTCGTTCAGCGCGGCGCAAGGCGCGTCTGCCCGCAGCGCCGGCTGCGCAGCGCCTGCGCCCGGTAGATCGCCAGCACGAAGATCGCGATTGGCCAGATCGCCGAACGCGATGACCGACCCGTCCCGATGGCAGGGCGAGCCCAGACAGCAGACGGGGAACCGGCGCCCGGCTCCGGCAATATCACGGAGCCGAACACAGGTAAGCCCCGTCGCATTCCTGCGGCGGGGCTCCCTAGGTTCCGTCCTGGGACGAGAACCAAATCCACTCTTTCTTTCGATCAAGCAGGATCATGAAACGCACCCGCGCACGAAATGGTTCCGGGCTCGCCGAAATTTTTGAGGATGGAGAAATTTGGAGCGGTAGCGGGAATCGCAAACCATTCATTAATGGCTAAAATACGTGCCATCGCAGCAAGGCCAGTTCGAATGGCCCCCAATGTGGCCCCCAAAGCGGTTCGGTGGCCCTTCGAAATGGGTCGATCAAGAGCAAACCCAAGTCCGCTAACGACCGATTGCGGACGCTGGCGCTCCCGGTTAGGCAAGCGTCAGGGCTGACATTGGCTCGCGTCGCCGCCATCACAAGCAAGGCGGCGTGCATGTTGGCGCTTGCCATGTTCATCGCTGATGCGACGACGTTCGGCCCGGATTTCTTCGATGCGCTTGCGCTGCGCTGCATCGGCAGCGCTAGCTGCCTCGTTGGCTGCATACCAAGCGTCCATTTGAGATTTAAAGATCAACTCCGCCGGCGTTAATTCGGCTGCCTCCGGAGTGGCGCAGCTGGTCGGACCTGGACATGGGGCTTGTGGCGAAACGGGCCGCGGCGGACGTGGCGTTGGCGTAAATTCGGGAATTTCGGGAAGTATTGGCGGTGGCTCCGGAACGAAGGCAGACTCGATTGTAAGCGTCAGCGCGGTTTGCGTACCGTTGCTGTCCGCCGTTCCGGCGGATGCAACCGATTGCGAACTACCCATCGCGTTGCGGTTGGGAGGCGATGACGGATCGGCGGAGGCAATCGCGCCACCGCTGCTATGGGATTTTGACGGTTGTTCGGCTCCAACAATTGCGACGGCCGTGCCGGTGCCCCGCTCGCGCCCAACATTTGAATTGCTGCTGCCACCTGCAATTGCACTACCGCGGGGTTCGGGAACAGATTCATTGGCTCGCGATTGTGCTGACTGCGCATAGCAATTGTTTGTTCGGCAATATTCGAAGAATTGAACATCAGCCTGAGCTGCTTTCCACGCTCGGTCAGCTTCCACGGCATCGAGCGTAGGGAAGCCGGTGAACTGTGGGCGATAAAAGCGCCAAGCGGTGCGATTGAGTGCGTGCCTTCGGTCGGCTTGGGCCTGATAGGCTGCGGCTGCCTCTGCATTCAGTTGATCAATTCGCGCCTGTTCGCGCGCCATTTGCTCTCGCCATGCGCGCTCTTCCGCGTCGGCGCGCGCCTTTGCGATACGAATCTTCTCCGCTCGAACTGCATCGCGTTGCTGAAAGCGCACGATCTCGGCGGCAGCATTTTCGCGCGTGCGCGGATCGCGCGATTTCTCGGCTTGAGCTAGCCAAGCGTAAGCCTTGGCCGGATTGCGCGCGGTTCCTTTACCATCATAATATTGCCGTGCAGCCAAAATCATCGACGAACCGTTGCCATGCTGCGCCGCGCGCTCGAACCAATAGAGAGATTGGGTTAGGTCCGGTTGCATTGCTACCGCCTTTCCACGAAAGCTCCCCTCGGCGAAAATGAATCCGAGTTGCCGCATCCACTGGGCATCACCATTGTCCGCCAAGACACGCAGTATCGCAATCAGCCGTTGCGGCTGGGCATGCGACTTCTCGGCCAGACCAACGTATTGATTGGGGTGAATATTCGTGCCACGATCATGCAGCAGCCAATTCGCCCATTCGTCTTGGGTTAATTCCGAACGCAAAAAATTCGGCACCTCTTGTGGCCAAGCGGTGTGAAACTCACGCGCCAGCGCCAGCCCTGCGGCTCGGTCAGTCGGCACCCCGTCACCTTTAATCAACCGATGTGACCATTCGAACACTCCGAAGCTTCGTGTGCTTCCTTGTGCTTCCGCGGCTCGGCGATGCCAGTATACTTCACGGGTTTTGTCTTGAGGCACGCCCCAGCCATTTGCGTGAGCCAGTGCCATCCCAAATTGCGCTCGGGTGCTTCCTGCTTCTGCCGCCCGGCGCAGCCAGTGTGCGATGGTTGCGGACGGCAACTTCAATTCCGGTAAGGGGGGAATGGTTGGGTCAAGTCTATGAACGCTGGCAGTGTCGCCATCGGAGAAAAACCGATAGTCCCGGCTAGCACCATCAGACGGTTGCAGCGTGCCGAGGTATAGCATCGCTGGTATCGCCCCAGCTTCTGCGGCAATATTGAGACGATCAACGCCCGCTGCTTCATTCCGAACAACACCATGCAAACCTTCGATTTGCCAAATGCCGAGCTTCATCGAAGCGAGGGCATTGCCAGCGTCTGCGGCTTCGGTAAGCCAATGTCGCACGAGCGCAAGATCGTCCTGCGAGAGAAGTTTGAGCCCCCAGTAGCTTTGGTCGGCAACCTCAAAGCGGGCCCGAGCATTTCCTGCAGCCGCGGCTCTCATCATCCAGTTATTCGCCAGTTGCCCGCTCGTGTCGCTGACGACTCGATACCTGATGGCTAGCGCCAGCAGCAGCATTGCATTGTCATCGCCCGCCTTCGCGGCGGCCGCCCAATCTGCATGGCGGCGAGGGTTGGCAGCTTCAAGCAATTCAGCGCTTTCAAGGGCGCTGAAATCGCGAGGGGTCAGCCCCCATTGCGCAGACGAAATGGGTTTTGGCGCGCCTGCTTCGCTCGCATGCAGCATGCTAGGCGAGACGACCAGCAAGCAAGCACCGAGCGCCAATCGGCTCCAACGATCGATGTTCCCCACCGCATCCCTTTCGGTCAAATAGACAGATATTCCCGAGTTATCAGGTCTTCCATTTACAGTTAAATTTGCGCGTGATGAACAGACTTTTGTCGGCATCGACCGCATCCGAACCCGTTCTAGCCGCCCGTCGAAGGAAGCGGGAGCTTTAGGGCGCGGCAGCGGGCGAAATTAGGGACGGCAGCGTCCCTTTTGGTCGCGCCCGCCAGTCAGCTACGCCGCCGTTTTTCGCGCCCGTCGATTCGATATTTGAGCCGCCACAGCTTCCCGCCGCTCGGCTGGACCAGCAGAAACAGCCCCAGCGAGGCGCCCAGCTTGAACGGCTTGGCTTTGGGCTTGGCATTCCGGATCGCAACATCTGTCAGGGCCATATGACCAGCGCCATTTCCAAACGTGGCCCCCATATGGGGCCACTCCCATTCACCCCGTGGCCCCCGGCCCCCAATGTGGCCCTCAGCATCTGGCGGCTAACGCTGGACAGAAACGAACGGCAACGGCTCAACAGGCGCAGAAATACGCCAATTTATGCGACATTTCCAGACGCAAACGAACAACGATGTATGGGAAATTGGAGCGGGTAGCGGGAATCGAACCCGCCTAGCTAGCTTGGAAGGCTAGAGCATTACCACTATGCTATACCCGCTTCGCCAAGGCCGCGGCGATTGCCAGTTTGGCGGGGCGGCGTCAAGCGTCGCGCGCATCGGGGACGTTGAGAACATCATGGCAACATGCTAGCTTGCCGGCGTGGAAGATGCCGAAGACCAGGCCCTGCCGGATGCCGATACGCCGGTGCGCAAGATCATCCATGTGGATATGGATGCCTTTTACGCGTCGGTCGAACAGCGCGATGCGCCGCATCTGCGGGGCAAGCCCGTCGCGGTGGGCGGCTCGTCGCGGCGCGGGGTGGTCGCGGCGGCGAGCTACGAGGCGCGCAAGTTCGGGGTGCGATCGGCGATGCCCAGCGTCACCGCGAAGCGGCAATGCCCCGAGCTCGTCTTCGTGCCGCCGCGTTTCGAGGTGTATCGCGACATCTCGCATCAGATCCGCGCGATCTTCCGTGACTATGCCGACGAGGTCGAGCCGCTGTCGCTCGACGAGGCCTATCTCGACGTCTCCGCCGACAAGGCCGGGCTCGGCAGCGCGACCGCGGCGGCAAAGGCGATCCGCCGCCGCATCCGCGAAGAGACAGGGCTGACCGCCTCGGCGGGCGTGTCCTACAACAAATTCATCGCCAAGCTGGCGTCGGACCAGAACAAGCCCGACGGGCTGACCGTGATCCCGCCGGGCAAGGGCGCGGCGTTCGTCCAGACACTGTCGATCCGACGTTTCCACGGCATCGGCCCGGTGACCGCGGCGAAGATGGAGGGGCTCGGCGTCTTCTCGGGCGCCGACCTCGCGGGCAAGGATCCGCTATGGCTCGCGGCACATTTCGGCAATAGCGCCGAATGGCTGTTCAACCTCGCGCGCGGGATCGACCATCGGCGGGTCAAGTCGAACCGGCCGCTGAAGTCGCTCGGCGGCGAGCGGACCTTCTTCAACGACCTGATCAGCGACACTGAAATCCGCGAAGCGCTCGCGCATGTCAGCGCGGTGGTGTGGGACCGCGCGGCCAAGAAGGGCGCGCGCGGGCGGACGGTGACGCTGAAGCTGCGCTACGCCGATTTCCGGACGATCACGCGCGCCAAGTCGGTGCCCTTCCCGATCGCCGACGGCGCGGCGCTGCTCGCGGCGGGCGAAACGATACTGGCGCCGCTGCTGCCGACCGAGCAGGGCATCAGGCTGCTCGGGCTGACCTTGAGCAGGTTCGAGGGGGAAGAGGATGGGGAGGATGGCGCCGAGGCGAAGGGGCCGGCCGATTTGCTGAGTTTGATCTGAGCGCGCTCGTCGCCCCCGCGAAGGCGGGGACCGCTGTCGGTTTACGGAGGGGCGCTAGAGAAGGCCGATGGCGGCCCCCGCCTTCGCGGGGGCGACGGATCACTCGGCCAACGCTCCGAGCCGCCGCTCCTTGGTCGCCGTAAAGCGGATGTCGGGATTGCGCTGGGTGATATATCCCACTTCCCAGCCGTCCTTCGCCATGAACACCGGCGCGCCGTCGCGGTCGGTGGCACTGGCGCCGCGGTGCTCGGACTGGAAGGCCTTCAGCTTCGCCGCGTCGTCCGACGCGATCCAGCGCGCGGTTTCCCAGGGCGACTGCTCGAGCTTTGCCTCGACCTTATACTCGGCGTCCAATCGGCTGATCAGCACTTCGAGTTGCAGCTGGCCGACCACCCCGACGATCATGTTCGACCCGATTTCGGGGTAGAAGACCTGGATGATCCCCTCCTCCGCCATGTCGTCGAGCGCCTTGCGCAATTTCTTGGTCTGCGTCGGATCGACGAGCGCGACGCGGCGCAGCAGTTCGGGGGCGAAGTTCGGCAGCCCGGTGATGGTGATGTCGGTGCGCTCGGACAGCGTGTCGCCGACGCGCAGCGTGCCATGGTTCGGAATGCCGATGATGTCGCCGGGGAAGGCCTCCTCGGCCATTTCGCGGTCCTGCGCGAGGAACAACATCGGGCGGCTGATCGCGATCGCCTTGCCGGTGCCGCCCTGCATCAGCCGCATGCCGCGCTCGAACTTGCCCGAGCAGAGGCGCATGAAGGCGATACGGTCGCGGTGCGCGGGGTTCATATTCGCCTGCACCTTGAACACGAAGCCGGTGACGGCGTCGTCGGTCGGTTCGACCGGCGCAGGATCGGCGGGCTGCGGCTGCGGCCCCGGCGCGTGCGCAGCGAGCGCGGCGAGCAGGTCGGTGACGCCGAATTCCTTGAGCGCCGAGCCGAAATAGACCGGCGTGAGATCGCCATTTCGGTACGCCGCGCCGTCGAAGGGCGCGTAGCAGGCCGAGGCGAGTTCGGTCTCCTCCTTGAGATGCGCGAGCGCGCCCGCCGACAGCTGAGCGGCGAGCGCGGGATCGTCGAGCCCGTCGACCTTCACCCGGTCGCCCTCGTACATGCGCGACGCGTCGGCGCCGGGCTTCATGATCGCGGGGTCGGCGAGGTCGTAGATGCCCTCGAAGGTCCCGCCCATGCCCGCGGGCCAGTTCATCGGGCACACGTCGAGCGCCAGCCGGTCGGCGACCTCGTCGAGCAGTTCGAACGGCGGCAGGCCCTCGCGGTCGACCTTGTTGATGAAGGTGATGATCGGCACCGAGCGCAGGCGGCAGACCTCGAACAATTTCAGCGTCTGCGGCTCGATGCCCTTGGCGGCGTCGATCACCATCACGGCGCTGTCGACCGCGGTGAGGGTGCGATAGGTATCCTCGCTGAAATCCTCGTGCCCCGGGGTGTCGAGCAGGTTGAAGATCAGGCCCGCGTGCTCGAAGGTCATCACCGACGAGGTCACCGAGATCCCGCGCTGCTGCTCGATCTTCATCCAGTCCGAACGCGCGCGCCGCGCCTGGCCGCGCGCCTTGACCTCGCCCGCGATATGGATCGCGCCGCCGGCGACGAGCAATTTCTCGGTCAGCGTCGTCTTGCCCGCGTCGGGGTGCGAGATGATGGCGAAGGTGCGGCGTTCGGGGTGCGGAGCGATCATGGCGCGCGCCTAGCAGCGGCGCGGCGGCGTGGGAAGGGCTGGCGCCGAAGAGGGCGGCATTGGACGATTGCCCGCGCCCTGGCACTCTGTCATCCTCACGGGCGGAGAGAGATGGAGGCGACCGATGTCCCTGTTCCCGCGTATCCAGAGCCCCTGCCCCTATAAGGGCAAGCTCAGCGACATCATGGACGGCGACATCTGCCGTCTCTGCCACCGCGAGGTGCACGACATCACCGAGATGTCGAGCGCGGCGCGGCAGGCGCTGGTTGCGGGGTGCAGCGACGAGATTTGCGTGAGCTACAGGCTGCCGGTGAAGTCGGCGCTCGCTGCGATGGCGCTGGGCACGAGCATGGCGGCGCCCGCGCATGCGCAGGTCGACGAACTGCTGGCGACCAACCTCGCCGAGCCCGAGAGCGGCGAATATTGTTACGAGGAGATCATCGTCGGCGGGCTCAAGAAGCCCGCCGAGGTCGAATGGCTGACCGCCGACCTCGAGACCGATCTGCCCGAGATGCCCGTGGTCTATGACGACGAACCCGCTGCGACGACATCCAAGGCCAGCACCGCCGAGACGACCGCCCCGCCGCAGGATGATCGCGAGCCGCTGGTCAAGGATCGTCCGGCCGTTTCCTGACTTCGGAAATCGCGCGCCATTCGAGCAGCGCCGCGACCTGCCGCGCCTCGATCATCGCCTCGGGCTCGCCGTCGCTGAGGCTGAGCGCGATATGCGTCGCGTCGAAGCCGTTCAGCGAGATGTCGAAGCTTTTCCAGCGCCCGTCGACGAAGGCGATCACCCAGCTGTGCGGCATATAGGCGTTGCTCGCACCGTGATAGCGGCCGGGCGAGAAGACGAGCCCGTGGACGACGCGCACCGGAATGCCCGCCGCGCGCCCGAGCGCGGCGAGCACCAGCGCATCCTCGGTGCAGTCGCCGGCGTGGCGGCGCCAGGCGGTGCGCGCCGAGAGATAACCCTCGAATTCGATCCGCGGCAGCCGCGCGCGGGCGGCCTCGCCGAGACGGATCATCACCGCCTCGTCGGTCTTGCCGATCCGCCGCGCCTGCCCCGCCTTGTCACGAAAGGCCGCGTCGTCGCTCTGGATCCATGACATAGCCCGCGTCCAGCGCGCGATCTCCTCGGCGCTCGGCGCAACGAGCGGCCCGCAGTCGCCGCAGATATCGACCTGCCAGCCGTCGCCCTCGCGGCGGGCTCGCTGCTCGCCGGTCTCGGGAATGGCGACCGGAATGTCGGCGAGACCGCCGAAGGCATAGCGGATCTGCGCCATCGCGGCGCGCAGGGTGATATGGACGCCGGGCTTGTGCTGCTCGTGCGCAACGATGCGGCCGCCCGACAGCAATTTTTCCGACGCCGGCGGCCCGTCGGCGCGGCGCCAGCTGCGCGAACTGCCGAGCAGCGGCTGCTCAGCCTCGGCGAGCTTGCCTTCCTTGTAGCGCAACCAGCGCACCGATTGCAGGCGCCCGCCGGTCACGCTGGTCAGCACATAGCCATGCCCGGTTCCGCTGCGCGGCGCGACGCGCATCTCGACAGGGCGAAATTGCAGGACGACCGGGTCGAATTCGGCGATCGACCAGCTTTTCGGGCCCGCGGGCTCGTCGAGCAGCGGCGCCAGCGCCTCGGGGTCACCGATCGGCAGGGCGGGGATCGGCGCCGCGACGGGGTGGCGCCGGCCGTCGTTCACCGCCTGCCCCTTGAGCAGCGCACCGTCGCGTTCGAGCTCGACGCTCAGCAGCTTGCCGTTCACGCGCCGCCGCCATTGCCAGCGCTGCGGCGCGCCATCGGGTCCCAGCGCGAGGCGCCACAGCTCGTCGATCTCGGTCGCGTCATGCCCCGATACGGTGAAGGCGCTCTCGCCCTGCCGGAGGATTTCCTGCCCACCGGCCGCCGCGCCGGTGCGCTCGCTCTGCTGGCCGATCAGCTGGCCGCTTTCGCCGTGGAGCGTGAAGCGAACATCGGTCGCCGCGCCCTGTGCCGCCGCAGAAGTCGCCGCGCAGAGCATCGGTCCCAGCAGCGCGGCCACGCAACCGGGGCGGCTTCGGAACGCCGTCGCTATCGCCATTGCGCGCTTCTGTCCCTCTCCCAGGCCACGCCTTACCGTCGCGCCCGCCGCGCCCGCTGTCAAAGGAAATGAAAGGCTGGATTCGCAGCCCGAAGGCGCGCAGATTGCCGCGATGCGATCGCCCCTCCTCGCCGCGCTGCTCGCCGCCGCGCTCGCCCTGCCCGCGTCGGCGCAGGCGCCCGACCTCATCGGCGAATATTCGCTCGCCGAGGGGCCCGACGTCGGCGGCGGGCTGCTGATTGCGGCCGACGGCAGCTATGAATATGGCCTCGCCGCGGGCGCGCTCGACGAATATTCGCGCGGGCGTTGGGAGCGGCAGGGCGAGGCGATCTGCCTGATCACCGATCCCAAGCCGGTCCCGCCGGTCTTCGAAACGGCCGAGCCGCTCGCGGTCGAGGGTGTGGTTCCCACCATCCTCGTCACCTGGCCGAACGGCGAGACGGTGCCGGGCGTGACCTTCAGGATCGGCTTCGACAGCGGCGAGCCGGTCGAGGATTATACACAATATAACGGCTGGACGCTGCCCGACGACGAGACGCGCGTCCCGCGCTGGATCGAGGTGGTCGAGCCGATCTACGACATCCGCGCGCCGCGATATGAATTCGCCGAGGCCGACCGGGGACGGCTGCACCTGCGGCTGATCCCCAACGACCTCGGCCTGATCGACCTCACCGGCGCCTGCATCGAGGCGCGCGGCGACCGCCTCGTCATGCGCCGCAAGGAAGGCGAACTCCGCTTCGTGCGCTATGAGGCCGAACCTGCGATCGAATAGCCGGGGATCGTCGGCTTTGGGGGTGGAGACAAGACGATCCTGATCCTCCCCGCGGCAAAGCCGTGGGGAGGGGAACCGCCCGAAGGGCGGTGGAGGGGCTGATGCCCGAAACGTTGGTCCAAGGCCGTCGCCCCTCCACCATGCTTCGCATGGTCCCCCTCCCCATCGCTGCGCGACAGGGAGGATTAGAGCGGCCGCAACCGCCCGATACCAGCCTCTCCCTTCCCTCTTGCGCTCCCTCGCCAAATCGGTCACAACTTTACGTGAACGTAAAGGTAAAGCCGATAATCCCGCGAGAGGAGTTCTTCCCCATGACCGATTCAGCGACCACGACCCCGACCTACGAGACGATCAAGCTCGAAATCGCCGACAATGTCGCGACGATCACATTGAACCGACCCGAGCGGCTCAATTCGATGCCGCCCGCGATGGCCGACGAGATCCGCGACGCGCTCGATCACCTGCCCTCGCTCGGCACGCGCGCGCTGCTGATCACGGGCGAGGGGCGCGGTTTCTGTTCGGGCGCCGACCTCGGCGGCGACCGCGCCGCATCGGCGGTCGGCGGCGGCGCGAACAGCCGCAAGGCGCTGCGCAACCACTACAACCCGATGCTGCTGGCGCTCGCGAACCTCGACATCCCCGTGGTGACCGCGGTCAACGGCCCCGCGGCGGGCGTCGGCTGCAGCTTCGGCCTGTCGGGCGACTTCACCTTGGTCGGCAAGTCGGGCTATTTCCTCCAGGCCTTCGTCAATATCGGGCTCGTCCCCGACGGGGGTTCGTCGTGGCTGCTGCCGCGGCTGATCGGCCTGCCGCGTGCGGCGCAGATGATGATGCTGGGCGAAAAGATCGGAGGCGAGCAGGCAGCCGAATGGGGCCTCGTCTATAAATGCGTCGACGATGCCGAGCTGCTGACCGAAGCGCGCGCGCTGGCCCAGCGCCTCGCGAACGGTCCGACGGTGTCGCTGGGCACGATGCGCAAGATCCTGCGGGCCGGCCTGTCGCAGAGCTTCGCCGAAACGCTCGACGCCGAGGCGATGGGGCAGTTCGTCGCGGGCAACAGCGAGGATGCGGTCGAGGGCGTGCTGGCGTTCGTCGAGAAGCGCAAGACGGCGTTCAAGGGGAAGTAAGTTAAAAGCCCCTCCCCTTCAGGGGAGGGGTTGGGGTGGGGGCCATCGGCCTTGCGCAAGGCCGATGGCCCCCACCCGCTGCGACTAAGCCAGCAAGCTTGCAAGTCTCGCTGCCCTCCCCTGAAGGGGAGGGCGAAGCAGCTTACTCCGCCGCTTCCTCGACCATCACCTTCTTGTAGATGCTCGTGCGCGGATAGGAGCAGAGCCGCATCACCATCGGCTCAAAGAATTCCAGCTGTTCGCTCTCATAGTCGGGGTCGAACGCCGGCGCGTCATATTTCTCGCAGAATTCGGCGCAGGCGGCGGCATAGGGGCTGTCGGCAAACTGGTCGCGCATGTCGCGGTCGAGGCCGATATAGTGGAAGAAATAATGGCCCTGGAAGATGCCGTGGTGCTGGACGATCCACAGATTCTCGTCCGACAGAAAGGGTTTCAGGATCGCCGCCGCGACGTCGGGATGGTTGAACGCGCCCAGCGTGTCGCCGATGTCGTGGAGCAGCGCCATGACGACATATTCCTCGTCGCGGCCATCACGATGCGCGCGCGTCGCGGTCTGCAGGCAATGTTCGAGGCGGTCGACCGGAAAGCCGCCATAATCGCCGCCGAGCAGTTTCAGATGGTCGAGGATGCGCCGGCCATTCTGCGGGGCGAACGTCTTCTGCTCGCGCGCGATGATGTCCCAATCCTCCTGCGTCCCGTCGATCATCGAACGGAAGGACGCGTGATCGTGCGTCATATCGGTCATGGCAGCCTCTCCTGTGGTTGAGGGCAGCCTAAATTATTCGTTCCAATTTGCAACGTTATAGGAGCCGAGTTCCGCGGGCGTCAGGCACTGGCGCGGCGCCTCCGCCGGAAGCACGGCGTCGCGATCGAGCGTGCCGGTGAGCAGGCGCCGCGAGACACCCATGCGGATCAGATAGTCGGAAATGTCGATACTTTGCCGCGCGACATCGGCGTTGCCGGCCGATACCCTCGGCGCCTGATAAAATTCGCCCATATCGAACACCGCCGTCGGATCGACCGAACGTATCCGCCCGCTGAGAAACAGCAGGGCGCAGGCGTCGGTGCAATTCGCCCCTGCGGGAACATGCGCCTCGAAATTCCCCGCTGCGCGCAGGACCAGCCCCGCCACCATTGCGCTCGCCCGGTCGTCGCCCGAGGCGTTGAAGCGGATAGTGCCGATTTCGGGATGCTCGGCGAGCACCGCTTCGAGACGTCGCGGTAATTCGGGGCCGATCCGGCCCTCTATCAGCAATATCTCGCTGCGCCCGCTGCGCTGCACGTCAAGGCGGAGGGCGGGCGCATCCCATCCCGACCGGGTCGGCCTACAGTCTCCAGCCGACGGCGGCGTCGCTGCCAGAAGGGGCAAGGCCAGCAGCGGCGCGAGCAGCCGACGCTTACCCGTCTTCATTATTCGCGACATTATAGCCCTTCACCTCGTCCTGCGTGAGGCACCGGCGCGTCGACTTGTCCTCGTCGGTCGCAATCGCCTTTTGGCGATACATCACCTCGGTCAGCAGTTTGCGCGACACGCCCATACGGATCAGGAAATCATTGTCTTCGCTGGCGAGCAGCGCGGCATCCTGCTCGATGTCGCCGATCAGGTCACGCGTCGCATCGGTTCCCATCGCGACACTCATATCGATCGCACTGCGGTCGCCCGTACGGGTGAACATATGGACGATAAACAATCCGCCGGGATCGACGACGCGCGGCTGCCCCCCCATGAAGACGAAATTGCATGCGCTGAAACAGGCCCAGCCGCTGGGAATGCGTGTTATGATGCCCAGGTTGGAGCGCACGATCCGACCCGCTGCATTGCCGGCGCGCGCATCGCCGCCGGGCGAACGCAGCCATATTTCCTCGACATCGGGATTGGCTGCGAGCGCCTTGGTCAGCCGATCGGGCAGCCCTGCATCGATGCGCCCCTCTGCCAGCAACACCTTCATGCCGTTCCGCACTGCGGGCGTCAGCGTCATCGTCGGACTCACCGACCAGTTCGGATTGAGCGGACAGGTCGGATTCGCAGGATCCATGGGTGTCGCCGCCGTCAGCGACGCCAAGGCAGCGAGCGCGGCGAACGGCCGGACGAGTTTAGGCAGTGGCGATGACATAGCGCGGCTCACCCGGCCCCTTGCACATGCGCTTCGAGACGCGGGTCTCTTCGCCATCGACGATCACCACATCGGTGACGTTCATGCACTTGCGCCCACCGCCTTCGGTATTCACCGACGCCACCGTCGACGTCCCGCTCACATTCTCGCGCGTCGCGCTGGTCCAGCTGGCCGTCGCCCCGACTTCTTCGCCGCGCGTCACCTCTTCGGTCGCCGCGGCCGCCTGCAATTGCTCGCCGGGATCGAGGCGGCAGGCGATCGCATCGGTCAGCGTGCCCGCGACCTCGGCGCTGGGGATATAGCTGCCGAAGCCCGTGCGGCCCGCCGCGCTGCTGATCGTGTCGCTCAGTATGCCACCCAGGATCTTGCGGCCGGTGCCGTCGCCCTTCTTGCCCTTGGGGCAGCCGCCATTGCCCTCCTCGCTCGGGCTCGGCGTCGGGGTCGGCGCGGTCACCTTGCGAAGCAAGCCGCCGAACTGCGCCTCGGCCGGCGCCACCGCGAGCAGGCAAGCGGCCAGTACCGCGGGCGCTGCCATCAATTTCCGCATAATCTTTGCTCCAGCCATATCCGCCCGCACGGGCTTTTCGGCGACCCCTGTAGCGGGGGTTCATGCCACCCGCTGTGATTTTCATCAACTCTTCGCCGAATGTCATCCAGACAGGTTGAATTAAGGCTGAATATGCATCACTAACGCGCCATGCTGTCGCAAAAGACCCGCTATACGATCCGCGCTTTCCAGCACCTCGCCGACCATTGGGGCAAGGGGCAGGTCCAGCTCGCGGATATCGCCGACGCGCAGAATATCCCCCCCAAATTCCTGACCGTGATCCTGTCCGAAATGGCGCGCGAGGGGCTGCTCATCTCGCAGCGCGGGCGCGACGGCGGCTATCAGCTCGCGCTGCCGCCGGTCGACATCAGCTATGGCGACCTCGTGCGGCTGACGCGCGGCTCGCTCGCGCTCGTCCCCTGCGCCGCGCGCAACGCGCACGAGCATTGCAAGAATTGCCTGCCCGAGATCGAATGCCGGATGCGCAGCCTGATGCTGAAAGTGCGCGACGATACCGCGGCGATCCTCGACCGCATCACGCTGGCCGATCCGATCGAGATGCAGCCGCTGTTCGAGACCGAAGCGGCCGAATAGGCCTCCCGGATCGCGCAACAAAAAAGGCCCGCTTTCGCGGGCCTTTTTGGTGAATGGTGGAGCCTAGCGGGATCGAACCGCTGACCTCCTGCATGCCATGCAGGCGCTCTCCCAGCTGAGCTAAGGCCCCGTTCCATTCAGGGATCGCGCCCGACCAATCTCTTGGCCGCCGCGACCGGGACGCCGCCTTTACCAGCGCGCGTCCCATATGCAAGGGGCCAAATGCATCGCGTGACGCTTTTTTGACCCCCTGGCCGAAAGATCAGCTTTCGTCGTCCTCGTCGTCGCCGGTCGCGACGCCCAGATCGTCGTCGCCGCCGAGATCGACGTCGTTGTCGGGCGAATCGCTGTCCTCGTCGACATCGACGTCCAGATCCAGATCGTCATCGGCCACTTCGGGTTCCTTGGCGACCTTGCCGGGCTTTTCGGCCTCCTCGAACGGCATCGGCTGCTTCGATTTCAGCACCGATTCCGGAATCCACGCATAGCCGCAGTTGATGCAGGCGACCGGATCGTCCTTGGTCAGGTCGTAGAATCGGGTCGCGCATTTCGGGCAGCTGCGTTTCGTGCCCCATTCAGCCTTGATCATAAACGCCTCATAACCTTTTGGAAAAGGAATAGAAAATATCGGAAAGGCAACGGCAACCCTATAGCTGTCCGTCAAATCGGCGTGCGCCTTGCCAGATTGCAGGGCCGCTGTCAAAAGCCGCACGCCATGACCGATCACAACGCCACGCCCCGCAGCTTTTCCGCCTCCGCTCCGCTCCAAGGCAGGATCAGGATCCCCGGGGACAAGAGCATCTCGCACCGGTCGCTGATGCTGTCGGCACTGGCCATAGGGGAAAGCCGCGTTACCGGGCTGCTCGAGGGGCATGACGTGCTCGCAACGGCGGCGGCGATGCGCGCGATGGGCGCCGATATCGAACGCCGCGACGACGGCGAATGGCGAATCCATGGGGTCGGGGTCGGCGGTCTGCTCCAGCCGCGCGAAGCGCTCGACATGGGCAACAGCGGCACCTCGACGCGGCTCCTGATGGGGCTCGTCGCGAGCCATCCGATCACCGTCACCTTCACCGGCGACGCCAGCCTGTCGGGCCGGCCGATGGGGCGCGTCATCGATCCGCTGTCGCAGATGGGCGCCGACATTTCGGCCTCGCCCGGCGGCCGCCTGCCGCTGATGGTCCGCGGCCTCGCCCCCGCCATTCCCCTCTCCTATCGCCTGCCGATGGCCTCGGCGCAGGTGAAGAGCGCGGTCCTGCTCGCAGGGCTGAACACGCCGGGCATCACCGAAGTGATCGAACCGGTGCCGACGCGCGACCATAGCGAACGCATGCTGAAGGGCTTCGGCGCCACGCTGGAAGTGGAAGTCGAGCCGGACGGCACGCGGTGGATTTCGATCATGGGCGAGGCCGAACTCAAGCCGCAGACCATCGTCGTCCCCGGCGATCCGTCGTCGGCCGCCTTCTTCATCGTCGCGGCGCTGGTCGTCCCTGGCTCCGACGTGACCATCGCCAATGTCGGGCTCAACCCGACGCGCGCCGGGCTGGTCGAGGTGTTGCGGGCGATGGGCGGCGATATCGAACTGCTCGACGCGCGCGAGGTCGGCGGCGAACCCGTCGCGGACCTGCGCGTCCGCCACAGCGCATTGCAGGGCATCGAGGTCGATCCCGCCATCGTGCCGAGCATGATCGACGAATTCCCGATCCTCTTCGTCGCCGCCGCGCTCGCCGAGGGGCGAACGGTGACGACCGGCCTCGACGAACTGCGCGTCAAGGAAAGCGACCGGCTTGCGGTGATGGCAACCGGGCTCAAGGCTATCGGCGTGCGGGTGGAGGAAAGCGAGGACGGCCTCGTCATCGACGGCACCGGCGGCGAGCCGCTGCCCGGCGGCGCGACGATCGCCGGCCACCTCGACCACCGCATCTGCATGAGCTTCGCCGTCGCCGGGCTGGTCAGCAAGACGCCGGTGACGATCGACGATATCGCGCCCGTTGCGACGAGCTTTCCCAATTTCGAGGCGCTGCTGACGGGGCTGCAGCCATGATCATCGCCGTCGACGGCCCCACCGCGTCGGGCAAGGGCACCATCGCCCGCGCCATCGCCGACCATTTCGGCCTGCCCGTGCTCGACACCGGTCTGCTCTATCGCGCGGTAGGGTATCAGACGCAGCTGAACCATGGCGACCCCGACAACGCCGCCGACGCGCTTGCCGCGTGCGATTTCCCGGACAGCCTGCTGGGCGATCCCGCGCTGCGTTACGAGAGCACGGGCAGCCTCGCGAGCCGCGCGTCGATCCATCCCGCGGTGCGTGCGGCGCTGTTCCAGCGGCAGGTCGACTTCGCCAACCAGCCCGGCGGCGCGGTGCTCGACGGGCGCGACATCGGCACGGTGATCGCGCCGCACGCCGATGCGAAATTGTTTGTGACCGCCAGCGCCGAGGAGCGCGCGCTGCGGCGACACGCCGAGATGCTCGGGCGCGGGGTCGAGATAAGCTACGAAGCGGTGCTCGCCGACATCCACGCCCGCGACGCGCGCGATACCGGACGGAGCGAGGCGCCGCTGCTGCGCGCGCCTGATGCGATGCTGCTCGACAACAGCGCGATGAGCGTCGCGGAGGGGATCGCCGCCGCGATTGCCTTCGTCGAGGAAAAAGTCAGGCGACCCAGCTGATATCGGGCAGCGGGTTGGGCGCCGGTTTCGCCGGCGCAGCGTGATAGACGGCGGTTTCGCCGACCCCTTTCAGCATCTCGAGATGCGGCGGACCGAATTCGGCGCGGTCCTTGGCGCGCAGCCAGGTGCTTTCGGAGATCGCGATGCCGTTGACCGGCGCCGTGCCTTCCAGCCGCGCGGCCATGTTCACAGTCTCGCCCCAATAGTCGTACGCCATGCGCGTCGCGCCGATCACCCCGCCGACGACGGGCCCGCTGTGGATCCCGACGCGCAGCCCCACCTCGACCCCCGCGAGTTGCTGGAGTTCGCCGACGACCTCGAGCACCGAGCGCGCGAAAGCGATCGCGGTGTCGGCGCTGTTGCGCGTGGTGAGGTTGGCGCCCGCGATCGCCAGATAGGCGTCGCCGATCGTCTTGACCTTTTCGACGCCATGCTCGGCGGCGCAGCGGTCGGCGTGGTTGAAGAAGGTGTTGAGCAGCTCGACCAGATGTCCCGGCGAGACGCGCTGCGCGAGCTTGGTAAAGCCCGCCATGTCGATGAAGATCACGCTGGCGTCGGCATAGGCGTCGGCGACCAGCCGCCCGTCGCGGATCCGCTCGACCGCGGCGACGGGGAGCATGTTGTAGACGAGTTCCTCGTTGCGCTTCCGCTCGGCCTCGAGCGCCTCGGCGAGCGCGAAGGCGCCGCGGCTCGACCGGTCGATCGCGATGTTGATCGCGATCATGATCATCGCGCCGCTCATGTAGCTGAGCAGCGCGTACCACAGGCCCGCGCCGTGGCTCTGCACCGCGAGCACGGTCGAGAGGAAGACGACGACATCGAGCGCGAGCCAGAGCAGGAACAGCCGCGGGCGGCTGGCCAGCGCGACCGCGGCGAAGGCGCTGACCGACAGGCGGTTCATCACCCCGACCGCGTGCATTTCCTCCTGCATGTCGATCAGTTCGTCGAACAGGACCAGGTTGATGTGTCCGAGCAGGAAGACGATGGCGAGCAGCGCGGCGAAATCGATCCCCGGCCGGCCGACATAGCCGGGCCAGAAGGTCGCGCCGATATAGGCGCCCGCGAGAATCAGCATGCAGCCGAAATATACCGCAAGCCGCACCGTGTCCTCATGGCTGACGAACAGCGGATTGGCGATCGTGTAGGCGAGCGCGACGAGCATGAAAAGCACGCCATAGACGCGCACGAAGGGCAGCCGCAGCGTGCGCGCGGTTTCCTGGAAACGCGCTTCGACCGCCGGATCGGCGAATGGACCGTGCACCGTCTGTGGCATGGAGACCCCTCTCGATGACGCGCCAGCATAGGGGCGAGGTCTTACGATGGGGTTTATCGCCTTCGGCCCCCTCCTCCATCGTCACCCCGGACTTGATCCGGGGTGACGATGGAGGGAAGCTTCCAGCTTGCTAATCCGCCGCTTCGCGCCTATAGGCCCGCTCGTCCGACGGGCTCTCCAGCCGGTCGAGGCATGGACAAGCCGCCGCTCGTATCAGAGCGTCGGGCGTGACGGGGCACACTCGTCGCGCCCTTTTTGCTTTGCCCATGGCTCGCCGATGGCGCGTCCGGAGGATGTCTTGCCTTGCATCCGGCGGGCAGGACGGATCGGCCACAAGACCAGCGGAACCAACCGCTTGGCCGGAACAAATGTAGTAAGGAAGAACATCTATGGCCTCTACGGCTTTTCCGACGCGCGACGATTTCGCCGCGCTGCTCGATGAATCGCTGGGTGGTGCCGATGGCGGCTTTGAAGGCCGCGTCGTCAAGGGCACCGTGACCGCGATCGAAAACGACCTGGCAGTGATCGACATCGGCCTGAAGAGCGAAGGCCGCGTGCCGCTTCGCGAATTCGCGATGCCGGGCCAGAAGGCCGACCTCAACGTCGGCGACGAAGTCGAAGTCTATGTCGACCGTGTCGAAAACGCCAATGGCGAAACCATGCTCTCGCGCGACCGCGCGCGCCGCGAAGCCGCCTGGGACCGCCTGGAAGAAGAATTCAACAAGGAAGCCCGCGTCGAAGGCGTCATCTTCGGCCGCGTCAAGGGCGGCTTCACCGTCGACCTCGGCGGCGCCGTGGCGTTCCTTCCGGGCAGCCAGGTCGACATCCGCCCCGTGCGCGACGTCGGCCCGCTCATGGACCTGCCGCAGCCCTTCCAGATCCTGAAGATGGATCGCCGCCGCGGCAACATCGTCGTGTCGCGCCGCGCCATCCTCGAGGAAACGCGCGCCGAACAGCGTTCGGGCCTGATCCAGAACCTCGAAGAAGGCCAGATCATCGAAGGCGCGGTCAAGAACATCACCGACTATGGCGCGTTTGTCGACCTCGGCGGCATCGACGGCCTGCTCCATGTCACCGACATGAGCTACAAGCGCGTCAACCACCCGAGCGAAGTCATCAACATCGGTGACACTGTCCGCGTCCAGATCATCCGCATCAACCGCGACACGCAGCGCATCAGCCTCGGCATGAAGCAGCTCGAAAGCGATCCGTGGGAAGGCGTGGCCGCCAAATACCCCGTCGGTGCGAAGCTGTCGGGCGTCGTCACGAACATCACCGATTACGGTGCGTTCGTCGAGCTGGAAGCGGGCATCGAAGGCCTGGTCCACGTCAGCGAAATGTCGTGGGTCAAGAAGAACGTTCACCCCGGCAAGATCGTCTCGACCAGCCAGGAAGTCGACGTCATCGTCCTCGAAGTCGACAGCGACAAGCGCCGCATCTCGCTCGGCCTCAAGCAGGCCCAGTCGAACCCCTGGGGCGCTTTCGCGGAAGCGCATCCGGTCGGCTCGGTTGTCGAAGGCGAAGTCAAGAACGCGACCGAATTCGGCCTGTTCGTCGGCCTGCCCGGCGACGTCGACGGCATGGTCCACATGTCGGACATCGCGTGGGGCATCTCGGGCGAAGAAGCGCTGCACCTTCACCGCAAGGGCGAGGCCGTGCAGGTCGTCGTTCTCGACGTCGACGTCGAGAAGGAACGCATCAGCCTCGGCATCAAGCAGCTCGAAAAGGGCGCCCCGGCCGTCGGCGGCGGCACCGCCGCTGCGGGTTCGGTGAAGAAGAACGATATCGTCACCGTCACCGTCCTCGAAGTCCGCGACAACGGCCTCGAAGTCCAGGCGGGCGACGATGGCGCCACCGGCTTCATCAAGCGCGCCGACCTCGGCCGCGACCGCGACGAGCAGCGCCCCGAGCGCTATCAGGTCGGCCAGAAGTTCGACGCGATGGTCACCGGCTTCGACCGTTCGAAGAAGCCCAGCTTTTCGGTCAAGGCGATGCAGATCGCCGAAGAGAAGCAGGCCGTCGCGCAATATGGTTCGTCGGACTCGGGCGCCTCGCTCGGCGACATCCTCGGCGAAGCGCTGAAAGCCGGCAAGAAGGGCTGATCCGGCCCCTGATTGCCGAAATGAGACAGAAGGCCCGCCGGATGCGTCCGGCGGGCCTTTTGATTCCGCGATATATTTTGCGCCTTTGTTGATTCATGTTAGTCTCGCGCTCGCGTTGGGAGGGGTCTCACGCAAGGAACCGGCAACGACCGGTAGCCTGCATCGTAATGATGCGCGTCAACGATAGGGGAAGCCAATGATCCGGTCGGAACTGGTTCAAAAGATCGCCAGCGAAAACAGCGATCTACGCCTTGAAGAGGTGGAAAAGATCGTCGATGTTTTCTTCGATTCCATAGTGGACCAGCTCGCGTCGGGCGGACGCGTCGAACTGCGCGGCTTCGGCGCCTTTTCGACCCGCAGCCGCGACTCGCGCACCGGCCGCAACCCGCGTACGGGCGCGGCGGTCGACGTGCAGGCGAAAAACGTGCCCTATTTCAAGCCCGGCAAGGAAATGCGCGAGCGGCTCAACGGCGGCTGACGCCGCGCCGAGACGCCGGCGGGCCCGGCTCAGTTCTTGAGCCGGTACCCCGTCCGGAACATCCAGAAGATCACGCCCAGGCACAGCGTCAGGAAAAGCGCGACCGCGCCCATGCTGACCTCGATGCCGACGTCGCCCTGCCCGAAGAAGGTCCAGCGGAAACCGCTGATCAGATAGACGACGGGGTTGAACAGCGTGATCGTCCGCCACGCCGCAGGCAGCATGTCGAGCGAATAGAAGGCGCCGCCGAGGAAGGTCAGCGGATAGACGACGAGCAGCGGGATCACCTGCAACTGCTCGAAGCTTTGCGCCCAGATGCCGATGATGAAGCCGAAGAGGCAGAAGGTCACCGCCATCAGGATCATGAAAGCGACCATCCAAAAGGGATGCACGACCTGGACGTCGACGAACAGATGTGCGGTCGCGAAGATGATCGACCCGATGATCACCGACTTGGTCGCCGCGGCGCCGACATAGGCGATCACGGTTTCGAGGGGCGACAGCGGCGCCGAGAGCATCTCGTAGATCGTGCCCGTCCATTTGGGCATGTAGATGCCGAAACTCGCGTTGCTGATGCTCTCGGTGAACATCGTCAGCATCATGAGGCCGGGCACGATGAATGCGCCATAGGGAACGTTGCCGACTTCGGTCATCCGGCTGCCGATCGCCGATCCGAAAACGACGAAATAGAGCGATGTCGTGATGACGGGCAGCATCAGGCTGGTCCACACGGTACGCCCGAAGCGCGCCAATTCGAACATGTAGATTGCGCGCACGCCGCGCCAGTTCGCGGTCACGCGGCTTCTCCCTTCGCATTGTTATCGTGGTGGACCAGCCCCACGAAAATATCCTCGAGCGAGCTTTGCCGTGTGTGCAGATCCTTGAACTGGACGCCGATGTCGGTCATCCGACGCAACAGCGAGGGCACGCCCGTCGCCTCGGCGCGGCTGTCGAACTCGTAGATCAGCTCGTTGCCCTCGCCCGCCAGCGCGAGCTTCCACTGCGCCAGTTCCTCGGGGATCGCCGCGAGCGGCTCGGCGAGGTTGAGCGTCAGCGTCTTGCGGCCCAGCTTCTTGATCAGTTCGTCCTTTTGCTCGACGAGGATCAGCCGGCCACCGGTGATCACCCCGACGCGGTCGGCCATCTCCTCCGCTTCCTCGATATAATGGGTGGTGAGGATGATCGTCACTCCGCGCTCGCGCAGCGAGCGGACCATGTTCCACATGTCACGGCGCAGCTCGACGTCGACCCCGGCGGTGGGCTCGTCGAGGAACAGGATTTCCGGCTCGTGCGACAGTGCTTTCGCGATCATCACGCGGCGCTTCATCCCGCCCGACAATTCCATGATCTTCGCGTCGCGCTTGTCCCAAAGCGACAGGTCGCGCAGCAATTTTTCGATAAACGCGGGGGCCGGCGGTTTGCCGAACAGCCCGCGCGAGAAGCTCACCGTGGTCAGCACGGTCTCGAACGCGTCGGTGTGCAGCTCCTGCGGCACCAGCCCGATCATCGACCGCGCCGCGCGATAATTGCGCTGGTGGTCGTGCCCGGCGACGGTCACCGTCCCCATGCTCGGCGTGACGATGCCGCAGACGATGCTGATCAGCGTCGTCTTGCCCGCGCCATTGGGGCCGAGCAGCGCAAAGATCTCGCCCTTGTTGATCGTGAGGTCGACCGCGGAGAGCGCGGTGTGCCCGCCCTTGTACGTCTTGCCGAGGCCGGCGATGGTCAGAACAGCTTCCATGGGGTCCCTCTAGCCGCTCCGTCCGGGGCGGTGAAGCGGCAAAGATCGCTTGACCTCGCCGCGCGCCTCGGCTTGACCGGCACCGCCGGGCGGACGTGGCGAAATCGGTAGACGCAGCAGACTTAAAATCTGCCATCCTCTGGATATCCGGGTTCAAGTCCCGGCGTCCGCACCAGCAGCTAGAGATGCCGGATATCGTCCGGCGTGTTCCACCAATTATCGTTGAGGCCGTCGCAATAAGCGATCGGCGCCGCCATCAGCTCATCGACCGGCAGGTCGTCGAGCGCCGCCACGCGCACCCCGACATAGGTGCCGCCCATCGCGTCGATATGGCCGTGACCGTGCGTCGCGGTGCCGCATTTGACACAGAAGCGGTGGTGCGTTTCGAACCCCTCGCCGCTTCGCGCATAATCGCCGAGCACATCCTCGCCCGCGATCAGTCGGAAGGCGTCGGGCTTCATCCCCGCGGCGTTCCAGTTGCGCTGCTTCCAGCAAAAGGTGCAGTTGCACTTGCTGCTGCCGGTCGCGGCGAATTCCATGTCAACCTCGAAGCGCACCGCGCCGCAGTGGCAGCTGCCGTGGTAAGTCTTGGTCATCGCTCTCTCCTTGGGGGCCATAGGGTCATTTGCAGGCGATCGCCTCGATCTCGAGCAGCCAGGCTTCGTCGAATATCTCCGCGATAACGATGGTGATCGCGGGCGAATGCCCGCCGAGGATTTCGTGGCGGATCGCGGTGTTGGCGGCGCGGTGCTCGCGGCTCGACAGGAAGATGCCGAGCCGGACGATGTCGGTCAACGCCATATCCGCCGCGGCGAGCTGGCGGGCGACATTCGCCCAGACGAGGCGGCATTGCGCGTCGAAACCCGCGGGGACCTCGCCCGCGGCATCGGCGGGCACCTGCCCGCTCACGAACAGCCATTGCTGCGGCGCGGGCACCAGACAGGCCTGCGCATAGGAGGAACCGCTGGGTTCGATCGCGCGCCGCTGGATGCCGTCCCGGTTCGTCGCCGCCATCGCCGCCGCTCCCATCGCTCCTGCTCCAAAATCGCGCCGGTTCAGCATGCCGGCGGCCAATCCTCGCGGCTTCCGGCGACGATCGGCGCCAGGAACATCTCGCCCGACCGGTCGCCGTCGGCCTGTGCGAAGAGCAGTTTCTCCGCGCGCGGCGACAGCAGGGGGCCGACCTGGAAGACGGAGTCGTTCGCCGCGAGCCTTGACTGCTCGACCCATTTTTCGCCTTCGCGGACGAAGTGATAGAGGTGCGAACGGTCGCCGCGGTCGGAGACGAGGATCAAAGTGCGCCCATCGCGCGAAACCTCCGCCTCATAGTCGTTCACGACGCTGCTCACCGGCGGGCCGACATTTGTGACCCGCCACCCGCCCGCTGCATCGCGCGTTGCGACATAGATGTCTCCGCCGCCGAACCCGCCCGGCCTCGCCGAGCCGAAATAGAGCCGTCCGGCCGCATCGGCGCGCGGCAGCAGTTCGGCGTGCGGCGAATTCACCGGGGCGGGCAGTCGCTCGGGCCTGCCCCACACGCCGCCAGCGCTGCGCGGGACATGATAGATGTCGAAATCCGCGTTTGCTGGGTCGTGCCGTGCCGAGATGAAATAGAGCCCGCTGCCGTCGGGCACAAAGCCGGGGTCGGCCTCGATCACCGGGCCGGGCGCGGCAAACGGCGGCGGTTCGGGCGCCGACCAGGCCCCGCCTTCGCAGCGCGAGCGCATGAGACGCCAGTTTGCGAAACGCGCATCGGCCGCGAGATAGATCATCTCACGCCCGTCGGGCGAAAAGGCCGGGGTCGCTTCATAATCCGATGTGGCGATCGCAGCGGGGGTCCAGCGCTGGGCGGGATGCTGCGCCGGCGCGGCGCATCCCCATAGCCAAAGCGCGGCGGCGAATATGGGAAAAGCCTGTTTCATTCCCGCCGCCTAACGCCTCCTCCGATGCGCGCAAAACAACGACATTGCACCACGATGAAAAGCTGGGCTTAATATGGCGATGCCGCCGCGCCTGCCCTCGCTCGAAACCCTGCGCGTCTTCGACGCCTGCGCGCGCCACGGCAATTTCTCGCGCGCCGCCGCCGAGCTCTGCATCACCCCCGCCGCGGTCAGCCAGCGCGTACGCGGGCTCGAAAACGACCTCGGCAAGCCCCTGTTCGTGCGGAGCGGCCCGCGCGTCACGCTCAACGGCGACAGCGAACGCCTGTTTTCGCGCACCAGCGCGATGATGGCGCTGGCGCGCGCGGCGATCGACGAGTTGCGCGACCTGCGCACGCTGCGGCTGACGGTCACCCCGACCTTCGCCTCGCGCTGGCTCGCGCCCCGGCTGCCCGCATTCGAGGCGCAGCACCCCGGCATAGCGGTCGAGGTCGACGCGTCGACCGACGTGCGCGCCTCCGACGCTTATGATCTCGCGATCCGGTCGGGCGCGGGGCGCTGGCCGGGCGCGCACGCGACCCCGCTGTTCGCCATCGAGGCAACGCCGATGCTCAGCCCGCGGCTCGTGCAAAGCACGCGGCTCGCCCACCCCCGCGATCTTGCGCGCGTCGCGCTCGTCCCCGGCGCCGACTGGCCGCGCTGGTTCGCCGACCAGGGCCTCGAGGCCCCGGAGCTGCCGACCCCGGTGCGCGCCGGCTATCCGACACAGGAGCTCGCCGCGCGCGCGGCGGTCGAGGGACAGGGCGCGGCTTTGCTGTCGCCGCGGCTGTTCGCGTCCGAAATCGCCGCCGGGCGTCTCGTCCGGCCCTTTGCGTTCCTGCTGTCGGGACCGCATCATTATTGGCTGGTCGAACCCGGCGCACGCGGCGATCCGGCGGCGGCCGCCTTTCGCGACTGGCTGCTTCGGGAAATCGCCGCGCGCTGACCCGCGCACCCTTCCGGTTTCGTCTCGTGCGGCTATGATGGGGCGCAATGCCCTGGCGAACCCCCACCAACCGGACCCTCACGCGCGTGCCGCGGATCGCCGCGGCGGCGCTGCTCGCGCTGACGCTCCCCAGCTGCGGGCTGTTCGGCGAGCGCGGTCCGGTGACGATCGCCGCGATCGGGACACTCAACGGGGCGGTCAGCCCCCTGGGCGGTGAACTCAACGCCGCCAATGCCGCGCTGCTCGACGCGAGTTCGCAGGGACTGGTCAGCTATGACGGCGAAGCGCAGATCGACGTCGGGCTGGCCGAGCGCTGGACGGTGACCGCCGACGGGCGCAGCTATATCTTTCGCATCCGCGAGGCCAAATGGACGAACGGGCGCAAGGTCACCGCGCGCGACGTCGCCGCGATCCTGCGCTCCTATCTCGGCCCCGGCAGCCGCCACCCGCTGCGCGACGATTTTCCGGAGGTCGAGACGATCCGCGCGATGACCGACACCGTCATCGAAATCCGCCTCTCGGTCGCGCAGCCGGGCATGCTCGAACTGCTCGCGCAGCCCTCGATGGCGATCGTCAACCGCGGTCTCGGCTGGGGACCGATGCGCGCGAAGCGCGTCGGCAAGGCGATGCTGCTGACCCCCGTCGCCGATCCGCTCGCCGAAGACCCCGAGGCTGCCGAGGCCGCGGCGGCCGATCCCGCGGCGTCGATCGAACTCGTCGGCACCTCGGCGCCCAAGGCGCTCGCGCGCTTCAAGAACGGCTATGCCGACGGCGTCATCGGGGGGCGTTTCTCCACCCTGCCCTATTTCGCGGCGTCGAACATCGGCCGCTCGCGGCTCGTCGTCGATCCGGTCCCCGGGCTGTTCGGGCTCAGCTTCACGAGCAGCGAAGGCCTGCTCGGCGTACAGGCCAATCGCGAAGCGCTGTCGCGGGCGATCCGGCGCGAGCGGCTGGTCGATGCCTTCGGGCTGCAGGAATGGGAGCCGCAGGTCACGCTGCGCCCCGATCTCTACACGCGCGACGTCGGGCCGACGCCGCTGCTGCCCGCCTGGGCCGACTTCGACGAGCAGTCGCGCTTTCTGCAGGCGAAACGCACGATCGACGCCTGGCGCGCGGGCGGGCGCGAGATCGCCCCGCTGCGCATCGCGGTGCCCGATTCGCCCGGCGGACGCATCCTTTTCGCCTATGTCGCCGCCGATCTTGCGCGGCTGGGCGTGCCGAGCCGCCGCGTCGGCCTGGCGGCGCGCGCCGACCTCAAGCTGATCGACGAGGTGATGCCCAACGACGATGCCCTGTGGGGCCTCCGCCGCCTGTCGTGCCGTGCCGACACCATCTGCCATCGCGACGCGCAGGAAAAGATCGACGAAGCCGGCGCCGCGACCAGCGCCGCCGAACGGTTGCGGCTGATCGGCGAAGCCGAGACCCTGCTCGCGGGTTATTCGCCCTTCATCCCGATCGCCACCCCGCTGCGGTGGTCGGTCGCGTCGCAGCGGCTGACCGGGCTCCGCGCCAACGGCCGCGGCCAGCACCCCTTGAATCATATGATTGCCTTACCCAACTAACACAGTGGCGCCCAATACCGGGCGCTGCCTGATAGGACCCAAGGATGGCCCCTTCGACCCCCGACACCGACGCGATCTTCGACGCCCTGATCCAGAACCGCCGCGATCCCGCCGCACTGCGCAAGCGCGTCGAGACGCTGGAGATCATTCTCGAGCGCAGCTTCGTCATCCCTGGCATCAACCGCCCCGTCGGGCTCGATGCGATCGTCGGGCTGGTGCCCGTGGTCGGCGACGTGATCTCGGGGCTGATGGGCGCGTACCTGATCTGGGAAGCGCGCAACCTCGGCATGCCGAAGTGGAAAATCTGGCGGATGATCGGCAATCTCGGCGTCGACACCGCGCTCGGCGCGATCCCGATTGCGGGCGACGCCTTCGACCTCCTGTTCCGCTCGAACACCCGCAACCTCAAGATCATCAAGAAGCACCTCGACAAGCATCATCCGGGCACGATGATCATCGACCAATAGGGCGGCTTCCCTCCGGCCGTCCGGTGGTGCTAACACAGCGGCATCGGACGATTTTCGGAGACCCAGATGATCCGCGCCACCCTCGCCGCGCTCGCGCTCGGCTTTTCCTTCGCGCCCCTCGCCACCGCCGCCGAGACAGAGGAAAAAGACCCCTATCTCTGGCTCGAGGAAATCGAGGGCAAGAAGGCGCTCGACTGGGTGAAGGCGGAGAATGCCGCGACCGACAGACTGATCCGCGACCGCCCGGGCTTCGAAGCCGACCGCCGGCGCGCGCGCGCCATCCTCGACGACGACCGCCAGATCGCGATGCCGGGCGAGCTGATGGGCGACACGATCACCAATTTCTGGCGCGACGCCGCCAACCCGCGCGGGCTGTGGCGGCAAACCCCGCTCGCCGCATTTTTGGCGGGCAAGCCCGAGTGGAAGACGCTGATCGACGTCGACGCGCTCGGCAAGGCCGAGAAGCAGAGCTGGGTGTGGCACGGCGCCGACTGCCTCGCGCCCGCATACAAGCGCTGCCTCGTCTCGCTGAGCCCCGGCGGCACCGACGCCGACATCGTGCGCGAATGGGACCGCACGACCGGGACATTCGTCGAGGGCGGCTTCACCGTCCCGCTCGCGAAGAGCAGCGTAACCTGGGAGGATGCCGACAATCTGCTCGTCGCGACCGACTTCGGCGAGGGCAGCATGACGGCCTCGGGCTATCCGCGCATCGTCAAGCGCTGGAAGCGCGGCACGCCGCTGTCGGCAGCCGAGACCCTGATCGAAGGCGAGACGGCCGATGTCGGCATGGGGGTCGGCGCCGAGATGGACGGCGACACGCGCTGGCCGATCATCAGCCGCAACAAGAGCTTCTACACCACCGATTTCTATCTCCGCCGCCCCGGCAACGATGGCGACTATAACAAGACCATCATCCCCGAGACCGCCGAACTGCGCGCGGTGATCGACGGGCAGGCGATCGTCTTCCTCAACGACCCCAGCGGCAGTTCGCCCGCGGGCGCGCTGCTCGCCATGCCTTTGCTCGAAATGGCGCGCGGCGACATGGCGCCGATCGTCGAGGTGATGACGCCGACCGCCAGCCAGGCGATCGAGAATGTCGCGGCGGGCGACGACGTCCTCTGGGTCAAGGCGCTCGACGATGTCGAGGGCAAGCTCTTCGCGCTCCGCCGCGACCAGCCCTATGGCCGCTGGAGCCAGAAGGCGGTGCCGCTCGCCGAAAATGCGACCGTGCAGATCGCGGGGGTGATCGGCAGGACCAACCAGGTGCTGGCGACCGCCGAGACGATGCTGCAGCCGCCGACGCTCTATGCCGTCGGCGAGACGGGCGCGCGGCAGGCGGTGCAGAGCCTGCCCGCGGTGTTCGATGCCGAGGGCATGACCGTCGAGAAGCGCTTCGCGACCTCGAAAGACGGGACGAAAGTGCCTTATTTCCTCGCGCGCAAGAAGGGCACGACCGGCCCGGTTCCGGCGCTGATCCACGCCTATGGCGGGTTCAAGGCGGCGCAGACGCCGGGTTATCTCACCGGCCAGCCCTATCGCGCCGGCCCGCTCGGGCTGTTCTGGGTCGAGGACGGCAATGCCTATGTCCTCGCGAACATCCGCGGCGGCGGCGAATATGGTCCGGCGTGGCACCAGGCGGCGCTCTACGAAAAGCGCCAGAACAGCTTCGACGACCTGCACGCGGTCGCCGAGGACCTTGTCGCGACGGGGGTGAGCCCCAAGGGCAGGATCGCCATCTCGGGCCGCTCGAACGGCGGCGTGCTCGTGGGCGCGGCGATGGAGCAGCGCCCCGACCTTTACGGCGCGGTGATCTCGGGTTCGCCGCTCAAGGACATGAAGCGCTTCAGCAAATTGCTCGCGGGCGCCTCATGGGTCGATGAATATGGCGACCCCGACGATCCCGCCGACTGGGCGTTCATCTCGAAATATTCGCCCTACCAGAACCTCAAGAAAGGCGTGAAATATCCGCCGATCTTCCTCTATCTCTCGACCAAGGACGACCGCGTCCATCCCGGCCATGCGCGCAAATTTGCGGCGCGGCTGAAGGAATATAAGAACAGCGTGTACTACCACGAATATCTGGAAGGCGGCCATTCGGTCGGCGCGGATCATGCCGAAGACGCTGTGCGTGCGGCGATGCTGCATGGGTTTTTGCTGCGGGAGTTGGTGGAGAAGAAGTAGGGGGCAAAGAAAGCGAACGGACGCTCGCCGACAAACCGCCCTATAAATACCCGCTCGTGTCGAGCGAAGTCGAGACACGCCGAGTTCGTGCTAGCCTTCACGTGTCTCGACTACGCTCGACACAAACGGAAACAGAGGCAATCCTCGGCGTTCCCCCTCACCCTCAAAAGACCACCACTACCTTCGTCCCCGGCTCGGCGTCGCCGATCTCGAGCGCCCCCTTGTGAAGCGCGACGATCGCGGCAACGAGCGCGAGGCCCAGCCCCGTCCCGGGCGCCCCGGCGGTTACGGGCACACGGAAGAAGCGCTCCTTTACCCGCTCGCGATAGGCGGGCGCGATACCGGGTCCGCTGTCGGCGATCTCGATGCGGATGCGGCCGCGCTTCGCGTTCGCCGCGACCAGGATGCGCCCGCCCGCACCCGCATATTTGACCGCATTGTCGAGCAGGTTCGACACCATCTGGAAGATCAGATTGCGGTCGCCCTCGATCGCCAGCCCCTCGGCGATCACGCTTTCCAGCAACTGCCCGCGCGCCTCGACGTCGGGGCTGTGGAGTTCGATCGCGTCGGCGAGCAATGCGGTCAGGTCGACGCGCGCGAAGCCCGCGAAATGCCGCCCGCTCTCGATCCGCGCGATGCGCAGCAGCGCGTCGAAGATCGCCTGCAGCCGCGCGGCCTCGGCGATCGCCTGTTCGGTCAGCCGCTCGCGCTCCTTCGCGCCTTTCGCCGCGCGCAGTTCGTCGAGATCGGCGTGCAGCCGCGCGAGCGGGGTGCGCAGTTCGTGCGCGACATTGTCCGACACCCGCCGCACCGATTCGACCGATTCCTCGATCCGGCCGAGCATCAGGTTGAGCGTCTCGGCGAGTTCGTCGAAATCGTCGCCGGTGCCGCGCAGCGGGATACGCTCGGTCATGCTGCCCGCCATCACGCGCCGCGCGGTGCGCGTCACCGCGTCGATCCGCCGCCCGACCGCGGCGCTCATCGCGAAGCTGCCGCCGATTGCGAGCAACGCCCCGATCAGCACCAGCCAGGCCGAGCTCACCGCGAAAAGCTCGTCGCGGTCGTCGATATCCTCGACATCGCGCCCGACGATCAGCCGCGCGCCGTCGCCGAGCCGGCGCTCGGCGACCAGCGCCTCATAATCGACCTCCTCACTATTGGCGTAGACATCGGCCTCGAGCAGCCGCCAGCCGCGCACCGGCGCGTCGGGCCAGCTGGGCAGGTTGCTGCTCAGCGTCCGCCCGTCGGCGCTGACGAGCGCGTGAAAGGCGTGGCGATGCCCCGCCCCGCGCTGGCGCGCGTCGAGAGCGGCGATCAGCGCGCCGCGCCCTTCGGTGCGGTCGACCGTCGCCAGCTTTTTCACCTCGGCGGCAACGGCATCGGCCTCGCCCAGCAGCGGCCGGTACACGCCGATCCAGTAGGCGGCGCCGAACAGCGCAAGCATCGAACCCGCAATGCGCCGCGGTGACCGCCTTTGAACCCGTCGCGGCGACCTTTGCGCGCCTCACCCGCAATGTCGCCGCCAACACCGGTGCGGCCAAGGTGATCGCGGTCGATGCCGCAATTTCGCGCGAACCCGGAATCGCGACGATCGCCACCGACAGCGCGCACAGCGGCACCGCGAGCCTGCGTCACAAGGACGCCGCCGGGGAGAGAATCCGCGTCCTCGGCGCCGCCGAATTCGACCCGCTGATCGACGCGCGCCTGCCGCTGGTCGTGAAGATCGACGTCGAGGGCCATGAGGAAGCGGTGATCGATGCGCTGATGGGCTCGGCGCATCGCCCGCGCGTCGCCGCGATCTTCCACGAGGTCGACCGCCGCTGGACCGATGCCGCCGCGGTCGAGGCGCAGCTTCGCGCCGCGGGCTTTGCGCGCTTCTCCCGCTACGGCTTCGGGCGCCACTTCGACATGCTCGCGGAGCGATGATCCGCGGCGCCCGGCGATCGCATGGTGATTTCCCTATGCGGGGCACCGCACCTCAGACATCGCCGCCGGGCGGTCGCCGCCAGCGCTCCGACACCTCGACCGGCTCCCAGAGCCCCGGGCCCACGAACAGCAGCGTGCTCCCCGCACTGCCGCAAAGGAAGACGATCGCCGCGAGCAGCATCCCGGCCGACGCATGATCGCGCGGCGCAGCCAGTGCGATCTGGTGCAGCCGCACCGCGACCCACCAGCCGACGGCCAGCACGGCCACACCGCCTGCCCGAAGGCCGATATTGATGGAAAGATTGGCGGACCGATGTTGCACGAGAGACCTCCGAATGAGCCCCTTCACCTACGCATCGCCGCATAATGATTCGAGAGCGGCAAATCGCGGGCGCCATTGAGATTGCATATCATTGCTGACTAGCGCGCCGGGTCCACGAAATAGGCGATGAGCGCGACGATCGCGCACATATAGACGGTCAGCAGCAGGGGACCTTGCGCGCCCAGCCAGTCGACGACGCGGTCGCGCAAGCGCCGGTCGTCGGCAGCGCGGCTTTCGATGTCCTGTTCCGTCATGCCGATCATCTAGGCGCGGCCTTCGTTGGATTTCGAGAGCGATCGGCGGGCTTTTCCATAGCAATTGCATAGGATCGCGCCGCAGCCGCCGCTTAATGCCCCCGATCGCCGCCCTCGCCGTTCACGCGCAACCGGTAGCCGATGCCGAGCTCGTTGGTGATGATCTGCGGCTGCTGCGGGTCGGTTTCGAGCTTCTGGCGCAGCGTCCGGATCAGCACACGCAGATATTCGACATGATGCTCATGTTCGTGCGGCCAGACCTCGGCCATGATCTGCTTGTGCGTGATGACGCGGCCCGGAAAGCGCGCGAGCTGGGCGAGCACGCCATATTCCTTGGGGGTCAAATGCACTTCCCTGCCGGCCTTGGTCACCGTACGCGCGACGAGGTCGAGCTGGACGTCGCCCACGGTGAGGCCGAGATTGCCGCCGTCGCGCGTCAGCCGGTTGCGCAGCGCGACGCGTACGCGCGCGAGCAGTTCGTCGGTGTCGAAGGGCTTGGTCAAATAATCGTCGGCGCCAAGGTCGAGCGCCGCGACCTTTTCCTCGGTCGCGTCGCGCGCCGATACGACGATCAGCGTCGTGCCCGACTGCTGCTTGAACAGGGGCACCAGCTCGAGCCCGTCGCGGTCGGGCAACCCGAGGTCGAGCAAGGTGATGTCGGGGCGCTCGTCGCGCAGCTTCGCGACCGCCTCGCGCGCGTTCTCGGCCTCGACGATCGCATAGTCGGCGCGCTCCAGCGCCGCGCGGATCAGGCGGCGGATATGGAGTTCGTCGTCGACGACGAGCACCTTGTGGCGCAGCTTCATGGGAGATCCTTGTCGGTCAGATTCGTGATGATCAGCGCTTCGGGGATGCGGATCGTGAAACAGGCGCCATGCGGTTCGTCATTGTTGCTCGCCGCGACCGTCAGCCCCATCGCCTCGGCAAAACCCTTGACGATCGCGAGCCCCAGCCCGGTGCCATGCTTGGCGCGGTCGCTGCCCTCGAGCCGGGTGAAGGTTTCGAATACGCGCTTCTCGTTGCCCGGCGCAATGCCGGGGCCCCGGTCGATCACCGACAGCTCGATCGCGTCGGCGGTGCGCCGGGCGCGAATGGTGATCGGCGTTTCGGGGTCGGCGTAACGCCCGGCGTTGTCGAGCAGGTTGATCAGACAATGGTGCAGCAGCACCGGGTCGACGCGGACGAGCGGAATGTTCGGCGAGATGTCGACCTTGACCTCATGCCCCGCCAGCGACGCGCGCGTATCGTGCGCCGCGCTCGCCGCCGCATCGAACAGGTCGGTCGCCTCGACCTTCATCGGCAGCGCGCCCGCCTCGACACGCACCATGTCGAGCAGGTTCGAAACGAAACGGTTGAGCCGCCGCGCCTCGGCCTCGATCGTCCCGGCGAGCGCGGGCGAGGGATGGCGCTGCATTTCGTGCGCCGCCGACAATATCGTCGTCAGCGGGGTGCGCAGGTCGTGACTGACCGACGAGAGCAAGGCCGAGCGCAGCCGGTCGCGCTCGTCGACCTGCCGCGCGCGAAGCGACGCTTCCTCCAGCTCCATGCGGTCGAGCGCGATCGACGCCTGATCGAGCAGGCTCATCAGCAGCGGCACCTGGTCCGAACGCACCGGCTCGCGCGCGTCGTCGCGCGTCAGACCGAGCACGCCGAGCACACCGCGCGTCGTGCGCAGCGGGTGGAAGAGCCAGTCCGAGGCGGTGAGCGTCGCCGATCCGCGCCCCGCGGGCTGCGCATTGTCCATGGCCCATTGCGCCGCGGCGCGCTCGATCTGTTCGAGCCGGTCCTCGGGCGGTACCGCGGCGCGCAGCGTCGGACCGTCGGCCGAAGGCAAGAGGATGACCGTGCGCACGTCGAGCAACCGCCCCACCTCCGCGCAGATCGCCTGCATCAGCGCGTCCTGGTCGGGCGCCGCGGTCAATTGGCGTGAAAAGCTGGCGAGCGCCGCATTCTGCCGCGCGCTCGACTGCGCCAGATCGGCCTGCGCGCGCACGCGCGCGGCGAACTGGCTGGTGACGATCGCGACGCCGAGCAGCACGAAGATGCTGATGACATTCTCGGGATTGCTGACGGTCAACGTGCCCGTCGGCGGCAGGAAGAAGAAATTATAGCCGAGGCTCGACGCCAGCCCCGCGAACAGCCCCGCGCGCAGCCCGAAGGTCGCCGCGGCGAACATCACGGGGACCAGATAGAGCAGCGAGATATTGCCGAGATCGATGACTTCGATCAGCAGCCGCCCGAGCGCGGTCATCGCCGCGACCATCGCCAGCGACCAGATATAATCCGATGTCTTGCCCCAGCGCCCGGGCACGGCAACCGAGCGGCGGCCGGCGGTCCTGGCCTCGGGCTCGCCAGGCAGGACGTGCACCGCGACGTCGTCGATCGTCCGCACCAGCTGGTCGACGACCGAGCCGTGGCGCAACTCGAACCACCAGGGACGCGCCGACTTGCCGATCACGATCTGCGTCGCGCGCGCGTCGCGGGCGAAGGCCTGCAGGCCCTCGACGACGCTGGCGGCCGGCACCGTCGCGGTCGATGCGCCGAGGCGCGAAGCGAGCGCAAGCGTGTCGGCGAGCTGCTTGCGGTCGTCATCGGTCAGCGACTGGCTACGCCGCGTCTCGATATAGACTGCGGTCCATGGCGCGCGCAGCGCGTCGGCGAGCCGCTTGCCCGCACGGACGAGCTCGGCTGCCACCGGCAATTCGCTGACCGCGACCACGATCCGCTCGCCCACGGCAAAGCTGCCTGCGAGCGCGTGGCTCCGGACGTGGTCGAGCATCTGCGCATCGACCGCCTGCGCCGCGCGGCGCAGCGCCAGTTCGCGCAGCGCGGTCAGGTTCGACTTGGAAAAGAAGTGCGTGAGCGCGCGCGTCGCTTCCTGCGGGATATAGACCTTGCCGCCCTTCAGCCGCTCGATCAGCTCGTCGGGCGGGATATCGACGACCTCGATCTCGGCATTTTCGAGGACCGAGTCGGGGACCGTCTCGCGCACCCGTACCCGCGTGAAAGATGCGACGACATCGTTCAAACTTTCGACATGCTGGATGTTGAGCGTCGAATAGACGTCGATCCCCGCATCGAGCAGTTCCTCGACGTCCTGATAGCGTTTGGGGTGGCGGCTGCCCGGCGCGTTGGTGTGCGCGAGTTCGTCGACGAGCACCAATTGCGGGTGCCGTTCGAGGATCGCGTCTATGTCCATCTCGCCCAGGCTGTGCCCCTGATGGTCGACGTCCCGGCGTGGGATGATCTCGTGGCCGTGGACGAGCGCCTCGGTCTCGCGCCGCCCGTGGGTCTCGACGACACCGATCACGACATCGACCCCGGCCTCGCGGCGGTGGCGGCCGTCGGTCAGCATCTCCCAGGTCTTGCCGACGCCGGGCGCGGCGCCGAGGAATACCTTCAAACGCCCGCGGCCTTCCTGCGCCGCCTGGCGCAGGAAGGCCTCCGGTGATGGTCGGTCGCTATCGGTCACGCGGCGGGTTTAGCCCCAAAGCTATCGAGTCGTCGATTGAGGTCGAACACATTGACCCGCGGCTCGCCGAGAAAGCCGAGAAGCGGCGCTTCGACGCTCTCCTCGACCAGCTTGCGGCCGGCCGCCGGGGCGAGCCCGCGCACCCGCGCGACGCGATCGACCTGATAAAAGGCCGCCTCGGGGCTCAGATGGGGGTCGAGCCCCGAGGCGGAGGTCGTCACCAGGTCGGGCGGGACAGGGCGGCCCGGTGTCGTCTCTTGATATTTGGCCACATCGGCCTTCACGCGGTCGGCAAGCGCCTGCGAGGTCGGGCCGAGGTTCGAGCCCGACGAGGCGAGCCCGTTATAACCGTCGCCCGCTGCCGAGGGCCGGCTGTGAAAATAGCGGTCGCTGGCGAAGGCCTGCCCGGCGATGGTCGAGCCCACCACGCGGCCATTTTTCTCGACGAGGCTGCCGTTCGCCTGGCTGGGAAAGAGCGCCTGTCCGACACCGGTGATCGCCAGCGGATAGGCGAGCCCGAGCAATGCGGCGAACAGCAATGTCATGACGAGCGCCGGACGCAGCGAAGTGACGAGATCCTTGTTCATGATGGCCTCCTCAGACCAGACCCAGGCCGCCAACGGCGAGGTCGATAAGCTTGATGCCGATGAACGGCGCGACGAGGCCGCCGAGCCCATATACGGCGAGGTTGCGCGCGAGCAGCGGCCCCGCGCCCATCGGCCGGTAGGCCACGCCCTTCAGTGCCAGCGGCACGAGCATCGGGATGATCAGCGCGTTGAAGATGATCGCCGACAGGATCGCGCTCTGCGGGCTGGTCAGCCCCATCACATTGAGCACGCCGAGGCCCGGATAGAGCGCGATGAACATCGCCGGGATGATCGCGAAATATTTGGCGACATCGTTGGCGACCGAAAAGGTCGTCAGCGCCCCGCGCGTCATCAGGAGCTGCTTGCCGAGCCCGACGACCTCGATCAGCTTGGTCGGGTCGCTGTCGAGGTCGACCATATTGCCCGCCTCGCGCGCCGCCTGCGTGCCGGTGTTCATCGCGACGCCAACGTCGGCCTGGGCGAGCGCGGGCGCGTCGTTGGTGCCGTCGCCGCACATCGCGACAAGGCGGCCGCCCGCCTGTTCCTTGCGGATCAACTCCAGCTTGTCCTCGGGCGTCGCCTGCGCGAGGAAATCGTCGACCCCGGCCTCGGCTGCGATCGCCGCGGCGGTGAGCGGGTTGTCACCGGTGATCATCACCGTGCGGATGCCCATCGCGCGCAGCTCGCCGAAGCGTTCGCGGATGCCCGCCTTGACGATGTCCTTCAGGAAGATCGCGCCGAGCAGCTGGCCGTCCTTCGCGACCGCGAGCGGGGTGCCGCCGGCGCGTGCGATCTCGTCGGTGATCCGGCGCAGTTCGGTCGCGGCGGCGGTCGTCCCGGCGCCCGGATTGGCGCGCAGCACCGAATCCACCGCGCCCTTCTGGATCACGCTGTCGCCCAGCTTGATGCCCGAGATGCGCGTCTGCGCGGTGAACGGGATGATTTCGGCGCGGGCGGGCAAGCCCGAGTCGGTCTGGCCGAACTTCTCGCGCGCCAGCGCGACGATCGAGCGGCCCTCGGGCGTCTCGTCGGCGAGGCTGGCAAGCACCGCGGCCTCCGCCAGCGCCGCGACCGACCGGCCGCCGACCGGGCGGAATTCGGTCGCCTGGCGGTCGCCGACGGTGATCGTGCCGGTCTTGTCGAGCAGCAGCACATCGGCGTCGCCCGCCGCCTCGACCGCGCGGCCCGACTTGGCGAGCACGTTGAAGCGGACGAGGCGGTCCATGCCCGCGATACCGATCGCCGAGAGCAAGGCCGCGATGGTCGTCGGGATGAGCGTGATCAGCAGCGCTGCGAGGATCGCGACGGGGATGCTGCCGCCCGCATAGGAGGCGAAGCCGGGGATGGTGCCGACCGCGATCAGGAAGATGATCGTCAGCCCGACGAGGAGCAGCGTCAGCGCGATCTCGTTCGGCGTCTTCTGCCGCTCGGCGCCCTCGACGAGCGCGATCATGCGGTCGAGGAAGCCCTGCCCCGGATTGACCGTGACTTTGACCCGGATCTGGTCCGAAATGACGCGCGTGCCTGCGGTGACCGCGCTGCGGTCGCCCCCCGCCTCGCGAATCACCGGCGCGCTTTCGCCGGTGATCGCCGCCTCGTTGACCGACGCCACGCCCGCGACGACTTCGCCGTCCGACGGGATCAGGTCGCCGGTCTCGACGAGGACGATGTCGCCGACCTTGAGCGCGCTGGCGGGAACGTTTTCAAAGGCGTTTCCCTCGCCCTTCAGCCTTTTGGCGGTCAGTTCGGCCTTGGTCGCGCGCAGCGAGGCCGCCTGCGCCTTGCCGCGCCCTTCGGCGAGCGCCTCGGCAAAAGTGCCGAAGAGCACCGTGAGCCACAACCAGATGACGAGCTGGAGCTTGAAGCCGGCGGCGAGCCCGTCCTGCCCGGCAACGAGCAGCACGGTGAGCAGCGCCGCGACCACTGCGGTGGTGAACATCACCGGGTTGCGGATCAGGTCGCGGGGATTGAGCTTGCGGAAGGCGTCGCCGATCGCGGGACCGATCAGCGCTGCCGTGAACAGGGACTTGGTTTCAGACCGGGCCATTGGGATATCCTTAGAAAAGCTGGCCGCCCGTCATCGCGAGATGATCGGCGATCGGACCGAGCGCGAGGCTGGGCAGGAAGGTCAGGCCGCCGACGATCAGCACGATGCCGATCAGGAGGCCCGTCCACAGCAGCCCCGTCGTGGGGAAGCTGCCCGCGGTTTCCGGCGTATATTTCTTCGCCGCCAGGCCGCCCGCGATCGCCAGCATCGGGATGATGACGAAGAAGCGGCCGAGCCACATCGCGACGCCCAGCAGGCCGTTGTAGAAGGGCGTATTGGCGGAGAGCCCCGCAAAGGCCGACCCGTTGTTGCCCGCCGCGCTGGTGAAGGCGTAGAGGATCTCGGAGAAACCGTGCGGCCCCTTGTTGAGCGGCCCGGCAAGCCCCGCCTCGGTCACCGAAGCGATGGCGGTGAAGCCGAGGATGACGAGCGGCAGCACCGCGATCGCGAGCACCGCGAGCTTGACCTCGCGCGCCTCGATCTTCTTGCCGACATATTCGGGGGTGCGCCCGACCATCAGACCGGCCACGAAAATGGCGAGGATCGCGAAGAGCAGGAAGCCATAGATGCCCGCGCCGACGCCGCCGACGACGACTTCGCCAAGCTGGATGTTGAACAGCGGGATCAGGCCGCCGAGCGCGGTGAAGCTGTCGTGCATCGCGTTGACCGCACCGCACGATGCCGCGGTGGTCACCACCGAGAAGAGCGACGAGGCGGCGATGCCGAAGCGGACCTCCTTGCCCTCCATATTGCCCCCGGCGACGCCAAGATCGTGCAGGATGGGGTTGCCCGCGGCTTCCTGCCAGTAGGTGATCGTGACCCCGGCGAGGAAGATCGTCACCATTGCGGCAAGGATCGCCCAGCCCTGGCGCGGGTTGCCCACCGCCTTGCCGAAGGTCCAGGTCAGGCCGAAACCGATGGAGAAGATCGACAGCATCTGGACGAGATTCGTCAGCGCGTTCGGATTTTCGAAAGGATGCGCCGAATTGGCGTTGAAGAAGCCGCCACCGTTGGTGCCGAGCATCTTGATCGCTTCCTGGCTTGCGACCGGGCCCAGCGCGAGCGTCTGCTTGGCGCCTTCGAGTGTCGCGACATCGACCGAGCCGGCCAGCGTCTGCGGCACGCCGTTCGCGATCAGGAAGATCGCATAGACGATGCAGATCGGCAGCAGCAGATAGAGCGTCACGCGCGTCATGTCGGCCCAGAAATTGCCGATCGTCGCGGCGCCGCGCCGCGCGAAGCCGCGGAACAAGGCAAAAGCGAGCGCAATGCCGGTCGCCGCCGACAGGAAATTCTGGATCGTCAGCCCGAGCATCTGCGACAGGTTCGAAAGCGTCGCCTCGCCCGAATACCATTGCCAGTTGGTGTTGGTGGTAAAGCTGACCGCCGTGTTGAAGGCACCGTCAGGACCGACCCCCTCATAGCCGAGCGGGTTGAGCGGCAGCACGCCCTGCAGACGCAGCACCGCATAGGTGAAGAGCAAAAGTATGAGGTTGAAGATCAGCATATGGACCGCGTAACGGCGCCAGCCCTGCTCTTCGTTCGGATCGATGCCCGACAGGCGATAGAAGGCCGCTTCCACCGGGCCGAGGATGCGGTGCAGCGGCGTGCGCTGGCCCTCATAAAGCGAGTAGAGCCAGCGGCCCATGGGTTTGGTGATCGCCAGCAGGATGCCGACGAAGACGATGATCAGGAGCCATCCCTGAAAGGTCATGGCGCGCCTCCCCTAGAAGCGTTCGGGCCGTGCGAGCACGGCGACGAGATAGAAAAGAAGGCCAAGCGCGGTGAGCCCCGCGAGCCACAGGTCGAGAGTCATGGTCGATGATCCTTATGCGTCGTCGCACAGCCGCGCGTAGCCGAGGCTCGCGGCGAGGAGGGCCAGGACGATGCCGATCCAGAGAAGATCCTGCATGGGTTTGCTCCGGCAGGACGCCGGCCACGGGAGGTGGCACCAGTCGTCCGCGGAGGCTCAAATAGGACAGGGCTGCGTTTGAATTCGAGAGAGCGAAAACTGCGGCGGCATAGTAATCGCATATGATTTTGCCGATTTCCGTCGCCCGCATCCCCGGACGAAGGCAGACGTCCCCGGCGACCTCCACGATCACCGCCCTTCGGCGCCGTTCATCCGCCTGCCAAGAAGCGGGCGTATGCGCCGTTCACCGGCCGATCTCGTCATGGCCCCGCCCCGCGCGAAAAGGGCCGGGGTGTCACCACCCCGACCCTTCCTCCGGGACGTCCCGGCTGGAGAGCAATCGCCCGCCGTACGGCCCGGAAAGCTGTGCCGTCAGAACTCGCCCGCGACGCCGACACGCACCGCCGTATTCTTGCCGCCGGCGTGCGAGAAGCCGAAGGTCACCGCCATGGGCGCTTCGGTGTTCAAGCGGTGCGCGAGGCTCATGCCGACCGCCTGTTCGCCGCGATAGGTGGCGAGGTTGAACGAATAGCTCGTCCGCCCCGCACCCGACGGCATCGGCGCGTCCGACATCACGATCGCGGCGGCGATCCCCTGGCGCGTGTCCTTGCGATCGTTATTGACCATGTCGAACAATTGCGCCTGCGCCCCTTCGAGCGCGGTCAGGCGGCCGTTCTGGACATTGTTCATCGCCTCGATCGCGCTCATCCGGTTGTCCTGCACCAGATTCTGGGCAATCGCCGAATTGACGAGATTGTTGACCGCGTTGAGCTGGCGCAGGTTGACCGCGTCGGTGTCGCCGGTCCCGTCGGCGACATGGACGATGCGGCGCTGCTGCGAGGCCGAGCCGACCGAGACGGTATCGACCACGTCGGCTACCGATCCGTGGCCGAGCGCCACGCTGTTGGCCGCGGTCGCCGATGCACTGCCGCCAAGGGCCACCGCATTGGCAGCGTCCGAAACCGCGCCCGTTCCCAAAGTGACCGAGTTCGCCTGATTGGCCCGCGCCTGGTTGCCCACGGCCACACTGCGCTCGCCGTCGGCAACGGAGGCGCTGCCGATGGAAGTCGACTGCGCCCCCCTCGCCCCGGCGCTGGCGCCCAGCGCGGTGGCCCCATCGACCGCGACGGCGACGTTGCCGACGGCTGTGGCCGAGCTGCCAACGGCACGGGCCTGCGCGCCCAGCGCCGTCGAAAATTGGCCATTGGCGATCGCCTGCGCCCCCACCGCCGTCGCCAGCGTGTTGGTGGCCTGGGCCTGACGCCCCATCGCAACCGCGTCGTTGGTTGCGGCTACGGCCCGATCGCCCAGCGCGATGGCGCTGTTGCCGTTGGCGGTGCTGCCGGTGCCCAGCGCCACTGCGCCGATGCCCGTCGCGCTATTGTCGTCGCCGATCGCGACCGCGCCGGTTCCGCCCGCAACATTGCTGCGGCCGCCAGTGAAGCTGCCGAGGCCCGAGGCGCGGTTTTCCTGGCCCAAGGCCACCGCCCCGTCGGCGAGCGCTTCATTGTCCGCGCCGATCGCCACGGCGCCCGTGCCGGTCGCGGTGTTGGGATCGCCGATGGCCACCGCGCCGTTGCCGGTCGCGGTCTGCCCCAGACCCAGTGCAACCGCGCCTTCGCCGGCGGCGGTGTTGGTGCCGTTCTTGAGCGAACCCATGCCCGTCCCGTCCACCACCGGGCCCGGAGCGCTGCCGCCAGGCGCATTTTCAAGAGCGGTGATACGGGCATCGAAGGCGTTGTCGACATTTTGCAACATGGCGATGTCGCCATCATGGCCGTCGAGACGATTGTTGATCGGCGTCGGGTCGAAGGCGCTACCGCCCGGTGCATTTTCCAGCACGGTCACACGGCCATCGAGATCGGCCAGCGCATTGTTGATGCTGGTCGGGTCGAACGTGCCTCCCGCCGTCGGAATGTCGGCGACGCCGATGTTGCCATTGGCGTCGGTGGTGACCATCTTGAGGCCTCCCGTCTGAGCGTCCTGCATGACCGCCGATGGCAACGCGAGCGTCCATCCCGGCGCGCTGCAGCATGTCCGCCAGCGTTTCGGCAACATCGGCTTCGTCATCGACGACCAGGGCACGCCCGCGCGCATCGGCCTTTGCCTCCGCCTCCGGGTGCGCCGCCATCGGTTCGCTCTCCTTGACCGGCAGGCGAACGACAAAGACGGTGCCGTCGGGCGAATCCTCTATGGCGATCGTCCCGCCATGCGCTTCGACGATGCCGAGCGAATAGGACAGTCCGATGCCAGTGCCCGCGCCGACATCCTTGGTCGTGAAAAAGGGATCGAAAATCCGCTGGCGCAGTGCCGGTTCGATGCCGGGACCATTGTCCGCGACCGTCAGGGTGACAAGGTCCCGCGCGCGGGCGGTGGTGACGGTGACCCGCCGCAGCCCGGCTCTGGATTCGAGCGCCTGGCGCGCATTGGTCAGCAGGTTGACGATGACCTGGTGCAGCTGGTCGGGGTCGGCTTCGATCGCCGGCAGCCGGGGTTCGAGCCGCAAATCCAGCGTCACATTGGCGGCGCGCATCTGGTATTCGGTCAGTTCGGCGGCGGCGCGCACCTGGTCGTTGAGATCGACCGAGCGATATTCGGGGGCCTTTTGCCGCGCCATCGCAAGGAAACTCTGGACGATTCGCGCGCATCGGTCGGCGGCACGGCGGATCTTGGCGATGCGGTCCGCGTGGGTCGTCCCCTCCAGATCCTCGGCCAACAGCGCCGCCTGGCCGATCACGGCCGCCAGCGGATTGTTGAGCTCGTGGCTGACTCCCGCCAGCATCGATCCCAGCGCCGCCAGCTTTTCGGCCTGGTGGAGCGAATCCTTCGACTGCGCCAGCTCGCTCTGCGCGCGCCGTTCGTCGGTCATGTCGTGCGAAATATTGCCGACAAAGGCGAGCTTGCCGTTGCTGTCGAGGATCGGGAAGAAGGCAAAGGCCATGTCGCGAATCTCGCCGGTCGGGGACTTGAACGGCGTATCGATCTGCTCCCCCTCCAGCGTGCTCATCACCCGTCCGAGCATCGGTGCGATGACCGTCTGCGCTTCCGGAAAGCGCGAGTGGATGAACTTGGGTCCCGCCGCGAGCAGCGCGTCGGAGGTCATGTCATAATAGTGCGCGACGGCGTTGTTCAGCATCACATACTGCCCCTTGGCGTCCATCAACGCCATCGGATTGGGGGCATTCTGGATAAACGCCTCGAACAATGCGCGCGATTGTTCGAGGTCGGTTTCGGTCCGGCGCTGCTGCGTCATGTCGACAAAATAGGTGCCGACCAGACTGACCCCTCCCTCGGAATCAAACACCGGGAAAGTGGTGATCGCAAGATTGCGCACCCCGCCCGAGGGGGCAAGGAATTCGGTTTCCACCGTGACGGTCGTGCCATGCTCGATGGGATCGACAAACAAGGGTCGCAGTTTTTCAATGTCGGGGAAATAAGGTATGAAGTCGGCAGGCACTTTCCCGACAAGCTCTTCGACGCTGCTGTCATAATATTCCGCGGCAAAGCGGTTCGCGAGCACATAGGGTCCGTCGGGCTTGAACGCGCTCATGCCGATCGGCGCATGGTCCAGAAACGCCTCGAACTGCATCTGGCTGTTTTTAAGCTGGGTGAGCCGTTCCAGCACCGGAGCCCAGATCGGCGGCACATCGGGCGGGCTATCATGCGTGTCGCCACGCGTCTGGGAATAGTCGAGCAGGGCAAAGGCAGGCTGGCTGATCGTCCGGCGCTGGTACAAAAAGCCGAGCAGCGCCGGAACGCCGAGCGCGAGGATTGACGGGATCGCCACGAAATTGGCGCGCAAGACCGCGCGCCCGATTGCGTCGCCATCGATCGCGGCGCGGAGCTCGATGCCGTCACCGCCGATGGCGATACGGCGAAAAGCGGTCGTGCCGGGCGCAAGACTGCGCAGTCCCGGCACGGGCCTTCCGTCCCGGTCGGCTATCCCGAACGACACGCCGGTGGGCCACTCCGCCGATAACGCCGCCAACATCGCCTCGACCTGCGGCGGGTCGACGCGGCCCGTCGCGTCCACCAGGGCCGATACGGCGATTTCGGTCGACCGGACGCTGCGTTCGGCATCGTCCACCATATGGTCGCGCGGGACCCAGATCACCTGAACGCTCATCGTGAGGAGGAAAATGCAGGCCAGCGCATAGGCGCCGGCGCGAATGGCGTTCAGCCGCCGCCGCGCCTCGCGGGTAAAGCCAGGCGAAGGATTGCCGCCGTCAGCCACGGGGGCGGCCGACAGGAACAGGGCTAGGCATCGGTTTCGGCATCATGATGTTCGATTACAGCTCCCACCGTCGCATAGGACTGCTTTGTAACAATTGCGCGCCGCCCCGCCAGCGGCCTTGTAACAATCGTAACGGGCGCGGCAGCGCGCGCGAGCCCGCTCGCTTCGATCCGGCTCCCTCGCGACGTTACAATTGAGACACCATGGCGCGCCGCACGACATCAACGGGTGATCGCGGCCGGCCAGATACGCTCCATCGGCACGACGCCAACCGCCACACGCAGGGAGCGAACAATGGGAAATCTGGAAGCAATCGACGCCGCCGCCTGGCGCAGGCGCCGCAATCGCTGGGCCCTTTCGGCGCTGGCACTCAACTGGTGCCTGGTTCTGGCGCTGCTCACCAATGCGCCCGGTGCGGGCAGCTAGGGCCGGAAGAGCGGAGCAATGGAAGAACTGGCGCGCACCGTCGCGGCGGCGCTCAAAATCCTGAACCCGCGGCGCCCCGGCCTGGTGGAGGAGTCGGCACACGACCAGGACGCCGCCCCGCCGGGCGGACGAGGTTTGCCGGACCCGCGCCGCGAGCGCGCCCGACGACTTGCGAATGATGCGCCCGGCATAAGCAGATGCTTAAAACCGCGATCATAAGCGTCTGGCCGATAGCCAGCCGATTTCAGCCATGGCCTGATCCTTCGAGCAACGAAGGAAGAGATCATGCCCAACGCGCCACAATTCGGACCCGAAGCACTTTCTCCCCAGCCAGCGCGCTCGCGTCGTAGCTGGGACCCTCTCGTGAAAATCACCCATTGGTCTATCGTCACCGCGATCATGGCCAATGCGCTGGTTACCGAGAAAGGGTCCGGCGCGCATGTCTGGGTGGGCTATGCGCTCGCCGCGATCTTCGCGCTGCGCCTGCTGTGGGGATTGATAGGCCCGGCGGAAGCTCGCTTCTCGGCCTTCCCGCCGAGCTTGCGCCGCGCCCTGGGGCATCTGCGCGATATAAGGGGCGGGCGAAAGGCGCTCCATCGCTCGCACAATCCGCTTGGCGCGTTGATGGTTTACGCCGTCTGGGGTGTCCTCGGCATCATCATCGCCAGCGGAATAGCGATGGCAGGCCCGCCTTCGGGCGCGTTCCTCGGCGCCGCGGAGCAGACCGGCGAGGTCAGTCGTCATTCGATCGCCGAACGGGGCGACCATGAGGACAAGGACGAGGTGAATGGCGCGGAGGGCAACGAAAGCGTCTGGGAAGAGGTGCACGAGACCAGCGTCAACCTGCTCTATATTCTGATTGCGCTGCATATTGCGGGGGTGATCTTCGAGACGCGCCGCAGCGGCCGGGAAATCCTGTTGGCGATGTTGCCCGGACGCGCGTAGACCGTGATCATGCGGGAAAGACGAAGAGCGCTGGAACGCCGGGCCGTCGCCATCACCTTCCTTGTGGCGCTGCAGACGCTGGCGACGATCTTCTTCGTCGCCGACGTCGCGGGAGACATCGCCGCCGATGGATGGAGCATACACCTGCTCGTCGAATCCTGCGCGACCGCAGCGCTGCTCGCCGGCGTGGTCTTTGGCACGCTGCAGCTGCGGTGGCTGATCGTACGCGCGAGGCTCGACGAAGCGGCGGTGGCAACCGCGCGTGGCGCGATGTCGGACCTCGTCCGGCAGCGGTTCCTCGACTGGCAGTTGACCGGTGCCGAGGCCGATGTCGCGCTCTTCGCACTCAAGGGCTTCGACGCGGCCGAGATTGCAAGCCTCCGCGGCGCGGCGTCGGGGACGATCCGCGCGCAGCTTGCGAGCATCTACGCAAAGGCGGGGGTCCATTCGCAAGTCAGCCTGATGGCAATGCTGGTAGAGGATCTGATCGATGGGAACGCCAGCGCGCCGATGGGCCCTGGGCCGGGCTAAGCGGCATCTGCGAAGCTGTGACGTGGCCTGGCACCGGTTCGGTGGACACCGGGACAGGATGTTTCCACCTGACCGAGGCGCAAAGCCGAAAAAGGAAGTTGTGGACGGTTCGGAACGCGAATCCCTGCTGTGAGCCACAGGAACCCGGCACTTTCCGGCCATTGCTCGAGGGTGTGAGGACCGGAGGTTGGTGGACAGGGCTGGATTCGAACCAGCGTACGGAAAACCGGGCAGATTTACAGTCTGCTGCCTTTAACCACTCGGCCACCTGTCCATGGGGTCCGCGTCGGGAAGCGGTCCATTGGCGAAAGCGGGCTTGCCTGTCAATGCCGCTCGTGGGAAAGGCGCGGCGTTATGAGACAATTTTCGCGCCATCGCCGCCCCGCCGGCCAGTCGTCCAGGGGCCAGCCCGTCCGTTTCTGGGGCCGCCACGCCGTGCTCGCCGCGCTCGCCAATCCCGATCGCACCGTCAAGCGCATCTGGGGCACGCGCGAGGCGCTGGGCCAGCTCGACCTGCCGCCGGTGATCCCGATCAGCTATGCCGACGTCACCGACCTCGCGCGCCTCGTCGCGCGCGATGCGCCGCACCAGGGGCTGGTGATCGAGGTGGACCCGCTGGACGGCGTCTATCTCGGCGACCTCTTGCAGGAAGAACTCGACGCCGACGGCCGGCGCCCGATCATCATACTCGACCAGGTCACCGACCCGCATAATATCGGCGCGGTGCTGCGCTCGGCCGCGGCGTTCGACGCGGCGTGCATCGTCACGCAGGACCGCCACAGCCCGCCCGAGAGCGGCGTCATCGCGCGCTCGGCGTCGGGTGCGCTCGAAACGGTGCCATGGGTCCGCGTCGTCAACCTGTCGCGCGCGCTGGAGGAGATCGCCGAGGCGCAATATTGGCGCATCGGGCTGATGGGGGACACCGACACGACATTGGGCTCGGTGCTCGACGGCAGCAAGGTCGCGCTGGTACTCGGGTCCGAGGGCGACGGCATGCGCCACAATGTCATGGAACATTGCGACGTCCTGGCGAAGCTGCCGATCTCGCCGCGGATGGAAAGCCTGAACATTTCCAACGCCGCGGCGATTGCGCTCTACGCCGTCGCGACGGCGCAGGGCTGACGCCGATCAGTCTTCCGCGGCGATCCGCACCTTCAGCCCGTCGAGCGCCTCGCTGAACGGCAACTGGCACGAAAGGCGCGAGGTCTCGTCGCGGTCGGTGGTCGAATCGAGCAGGTCGTTCTCGTCCTCGCTCATCTCGGGCAGCTGGTCGCCAGCGCCCGCCTCGACATGGACGTGGCACGTCGCACACGAACAGCAGCCGCCGCACAGCGCGAGCAGTTCGTCGAAACCCGCATCGCGGATATTTTCCATCACGGTCAGGCTCGTGTCGCCTTCGATCTCATGCTCGGTTCCGTCGCGCGTCACGACAATCAGCTTGGCCATGCTCGTCCCCATAGGTTTTGATTCGGCTTGGCCTATGTCCCGCGTTGCGCGGCAAATCAAGCGCTGCTAGTTGGCGACGTGAACAAAAGGGGAATATCACCATGGGACTAAGCCAGGAGCAACTGAACGCCGGGATCGACGCGCTCGCGCGGATCGAGCCGGGCTTCGCGCGCGCGCTCGGCCATGCGGGCTATCCCGAACCGCGCATCCGCGAGCCGGGCTATACGACCCTGCTCCGTACCATCGTGGGGCAACAGGTCAGCGTCGCCGCCGCGACCTCGATCTGGAACAAGCTCGAGGCGGGATTCGGCGCGGGCTGCCCCGCCGAGGTGATGGCCGCGGCCGATTTCGACGCGCTGCGCGCCTGCGGGCTGTCGGCGCAGAAACAGGGCTATGCCAAGAGCCTCGCGCAGCTGGTGATCGACGGCGAACTCGCCTTCGATACGCTTCCCGCCGACGATGAGGAGGCGATCGCGCTGCTGACCAAGGTCAAGGGCATCGGGCGCTGGTCGGCCGAAATCTACCTGCTCTTCGCCGAAGGGCGCCCCGACGTCTGGCCCGCGGGCGACCTGGCGGTGCAGGAAGCGGTCGGACGCATCATGCAGCTCGACGCGCGCCCGAGCGAGAAGGCGACCCGCGCCATCGCCGAAGCCTGGCGCCCCCACCGCGGCGCCGCGGCGATCTTCAGCTGGCATTGCTATAATATGGACGTGATCTGACCCTGCCATCCACCCATCTTCGTCATTGCGAGGAGCGAAGCGACGCGGCAATCCACAGCAAGCCTAAAAGCCCGCCCTGGATTGCTTCGCTACGCTCGCAATGACGAACCTTGAGGACTGAAATCGCATGACCACCCGCGACATCGTCACTGCCTATTATGCCGCGTTCAACGCCGGCGACACCGACGCAATGCTCGCGCTCGTCGCCGACGACGTGCGTCACGACGTCAACCAGGGCGAGCCGCGCCACGGCAAGGCGCTTTTCGCCGCGTTCAACGCGCATATGACGCGCTGCTACCGCGAGCGGCTCACCGACATGGCGATCTTCGCCGAGGGCAACCGCGCCGCCGCCGAGTTCACCGTCAACGGCACTTATCTCGCGACCGACGACGGCCTGCCCGAAGCGAGCGGCCAGACCTATATCCTGCCCGCGGGCGCCTTTCTGTCTGTGAATGCCCACGGGCTGATCGACCGCATCACCACCTATTACAACCTGGCCGACTGGCTGAAACAGGTCGGCGCATGAATGTCACCGTCGCGCCGGTGACCGGCGCGGGGCTGGCCGAGGTCATCCCCGCGCTCGCCCAGCTGCGGATCACCGTGTTCCGCGCCTTCCCCTATCTCTACGATGGCGACGCCGCCTATGAGGCCGATTATCTCGCCGGGTTCGCCGCCGCGGGTGGCGCGGTGATCGTCGTCGCACGCGATGGCGAGAGGATCGTCGGCGCCGCCACCGCCGCGCCGCTCGCGACGCAGGACGCGGCCTGGCAGGCGCCGCTCGCGGCCGCGGGTTTCGATGTCGCGCGTTGCTTCTATTTCGGCGAATCGGTGCTGCTGCCCGAATATCGCGGCCAAGGCATCGGTCACGCCTTCTTCGACCACCGCGAGGAGCAGGCGCGCGCGCAAGGCGCTTCGCACGCCGCCTTCTGCAGCGTGATCCGCGCCGAGGATCACCCCGCCCGCCCGGCGGACCATCGCCCGCTCGACGGCTTCTGGCGCGGCCGCGGCTACGCGCCGCTGGCGGGCGTCACGGCTTGGTTCGACTGGAAGGTGGTCGACGGCAGCGACGAAGAGCCGCACGAACTGCAATATTGGACGCGGGCGCTTTAGGCACGAGGCGTTTCGGCAGATGTCCGCTTTCGGGCGGGAGGGACGTTCTTAATCCTCCCTGCGGCGTAGCCGTGGGGAGGGGGACCACCCGAAGGGTGGTGGAGGGGCCGATGCCCCAAGCCTAAGTTCCAGGCGGCCGCCCCTCCACCATGCTTCGAGTTTGGGGTTGGATTGCCCCCGGCAATCCAAGTCCGGTCCGGGGGACCGGACGACCCCAAACTGTCCCCCTCCCCATCGC
>SCNT01000026.1 GCA_005503165.1 Sphingomonadaceae bacterium 3R27E2-A | reverse complement strand
GAGTAACGATGACCTATGTAGAAGGATTTGTCGCCGCGGTGCCCACTGCGAACAAGGAAGCCTATCGCAAACACGCCGCCGACGCCGCGCCGCTGTTCAGGGAATTCGGGGTCGCGCGCATGGTCGAATGCTGGGGCGAAGATGTCCCCGACGGCAAGCTCAACGACTTCAAGACCGCGGTCCAGGCCAAGGACGACGAGACCGTCGTGTTCAGCTGGTTCGAATATCCCGACAAGGCGACGCGCGACGCCGCGAACGCGAAGATGATGAGCGACCCGCGCATGGCGGCGATGGGGGGCGAGATGCCCTTCGACGCCAAGCGCATGATCATCGGCGGTTTCGAATCGATCGTCGACGACCGCGCCGACGGCAGCACCGGCTATGCCGACGGCTATGTCGTCCCCGTTCCCGACGCGAACAAGGAAGCCTATCGCGCGATGGCCGAAAAGGCGTCGCAGGTGTTCCGCGACTATGGCGCAACGCGCGTGGTCGAGGCGTGGGGCGACGACGTCCCCGACGGCACGGTCACCGACTACAACCGCGCCGCCCACAAAAAAGACGGCGAAACCGTCGTCTACAGCTGGGTCGAATGGCCCGACAAGGAAACGCGCACCGCCGGCTGGGAAAAGATGATGAAGGACGAGCGGATGCAGCACGATCCGAACGACCAGACCTTCGACGGCAAGCGCATGATCTACGGCGGCTTCGAACCGATCGTGATGGCGTGACGGCTTCATCCTCCCTGTGGCCGTAGGCCATGGGGAGGGGGACCGCCGCCGCAGGCGGTGGTGGAGGGGCAGCGACCTCGCGCCATCGCCCCTCCGTCAGCGCTTCGCGCTGCCACCTCCCCATGGCTTCGCCACAAGGAGGATTTGGAAGAGAAACCCTCGATGACCGGCACACAACAGCCCGAAACGCGCATCGCATCCTGTCCGTGCGGCACGGTGACGCTCGAACTCGCCGGCAAACCGATCGTCGCGGCGACCTGCTATTGCGCGAGCTGCCAGACCGCCGGCCACGCCTTCGAAGCGGCCCCCGGCGCGCCCCAGGTCGTCGGCGCCGACGGCGGCACCCCCTATGTGCTGATGCGCAAGGACCGGCTCCGCTGGCTGTCGGGGTCCGACCGGCTGAGCGAACATCGGCTCAAGCCCGATTCGCCGACGCGGCGTTTCGTTGCGCGCTGCTGCAACGCGCCGGTCGCGCTCGAATTTACCAAGGGCCATTGGCTCAGCGTCTATTCGGGCCGCCTCGCCGAGGCCGAACGCCCCGCCGCCGAAATGCGAACGATCGTCGGCGACCGGCCCGCCGGCGTCGAACTGGCGGACGATATTCCCAATTACAAATCGCCGTCGGGCAAGTTCATGTGGCGGCTGCTCACCGCCTGGGCCGCGATGGGATTTCGCGCGCCGCCGATCGAAAAGACCGAGGGCTGGACGGCCTAGCGGGGGAAAGGAGGAGGACGATGGATCATATCACCTACCCCAACGAGAGCGCCGAATACCGGGCGGCGCGCAACGCGCTGCTCGACGCCGAGATCGCGCTGCAGCGCCAGATCGAGGCGGTCGCGGCGCAGCGCCGCGCGCTGCCCCCCCGGCGGCGAAATCCCCGAGGATTATGTCTTCGAGCGCATCGGCGCGTTCCAGCGCCCCGAGACGGTGCGATTGTCCGAACTGTTCGGCGACAAATCGAGCATCATCCTGCAAAGCTTCATGTTCGGACCCGAGCGCGATGTGCCCTGCGCGGATTGCACGCATATGCTCGATTCGTTCGACGGCGGCGCGCGCTATGTCGACGACCGCACCCCGCTCTATGTCGTCGCCAAGTCGCCGATCGCGCGGCTGGTCGAATGGGCGCGGCTGCGCGGCTGGAGGCACCTGACCTTCCTGTCCGACGTCACCACGCGCTATTCGGCCGATTATTTCGGCGACACGCGCAAATTCCCGCCCTCGATGCGCGCCGACCGGATGCTCGGCCCCGGTGAGGAATGGGACGAGACGATCTTCAACAGCTTCCGCAATGACGGCGACATCATCCGGCATCACTGGGGCAGCGAAATGGCCTTCGCGCCCGAGGATCCGGGCCAGCACCACCGCGCGGGCGACCAGGTCGACGCCCTGTGGGGCCTGCTCGATATGACACCCGAAGGTCGCGGGGATTATTTTCCGACCGTCGAAGGAGGAAAGACATGACGCAAGCATCGAATTTCATCTGGTACGAATTGATGACCACCGATCCCCGGGGCGCGGCGGACTTCTATGGCGCGGTCGTCGGCTGGAGCATCGCGAGCGAGGGCGAGCCGACCGCGGGCGGGGTCGATTATCGCATGATCGGGCGCAGCGACGGCGGCAATGCCGGCGGGGTGCTGGCGCTCGACGCCGACATGCTCGCGGGCGGAGCGCGGCCGATCTGGCTCGGCTATCTCCACGTCGACGATGTCGATGCCGCGGTCGCGGCGATCGCCGCCGACGGCGGCAGCGTCCAGATGGGGCCGATGGATATTCCCGTCGGGCGCATCGCGATGGTCGCCGACCCGCAGGGCGCGCCCTTCTACATCATGGACCCCACCCCGCCGCCCGGCTCCGAAGGCATGGAAAGCGACGTCTTTTCGGTCACCGAAGCGCAGCATGTGCGTTGGAACGAGCTCGCGACCAGCGACCCCGACGCCGCCATCGCCTTCTACAAGACGCATTTCGGCTGGGGACAGGAAGGCGAGATGCCGATGGGCGAGCTCGGCGCGTATCGCTTCATCCAGCGCAGCGACGTCGGGCTGGGCGCGGTGATGCCGCTGATGGAGGGTTATCCGGCGCCAGTGTGGAATTTCTACATCGGGGTCGACGACATCGACCGCGCGCGCGAAGCGGTCGCGGCGAACGGCGGCACGATCACCAACGAGCCGATGGAAATCCCCGGCGGCGAATATGCGATGAACGCGATCGACCCGCAGGGCGCGCCGATCGGCTTCGTCGGCCCGCGCCGATAACCCCCCAAAAAACCCGAGGAGAGCGACGATGACCAAGATCCCGATGACCCTGTGCCTCTGGTACGAAGGCGACGCCGAGGAAGCGGCGGCCTTCTATGCCGCGACCTTCGCCGACAGCAAGGTCGGCGCGATCAACCATGCGCCGGCGGACTCGCCGGGCGGCAAGGAGGGCGATGTGCAGACGGTCGAATTCACCCTGCTCGGCACGCCGTGCGTCGGCCTCAACGGCCCGCCGATCTTCAAGCACAACGAGTCCTTCTCCTTCATGGTCCACACCGACACGCAGGAAGAAACCGACCGGCTGTGGAACGCGATCGTGGGCAATGGCGGGCAGGAAAGCGTCTGCGGTTGGTGCAAGGACAAATGGGGCGTGAACTGGCAGATCACCCCGCGCGCGCTGACCGACGCGACCACCGGCAGCGACCGCGCCGCCGCCAGGCGCGCCTTCGAGGCGATGATGGGAATGAAGAAGATCGACATCGCGGCAATCGAGGCCGCAGTGCGCGGCTAAGCGATGGCCTGAAGCCCCCCCGCGAAACGAAGGAGTAGGATCATGAGCAACGGAACCGAACCCGCAACCATGTGCCTGTGGTACGACAAGGACGCCGAGGCCGCGGCGAAATTCTATGCCGCGACCTTCCCGAACAGCGAATTCGTCGCCGCGAACCGCGCGCCCAGCGACTATCCCGACGGCAAGGAGGGCGATGTGCTGACGGTCGAGTTCACCGTGATGGGCATCCCCTTCATCGCGATCAACGGCGGCCCGGCGTTCAGGCAGGATGAGGCGTTCTCGATCGTCATCAACACCGACACGCAGGAAGAGACCGACCGATACTGGAACGCCATCGTGGGCAACGGCGGGGCCGAGAGCATGTGCGGCTGGTGCAAGGACAAATGGGGTGTGAACTGGCAGATCACCCCGCGCGTTCTGACCCGCGCGATGACCCACCCCGACCGCGCCGCGGCGAAGCGCGCGATGGACGCGATGATGGGGATGAGGAAGATCGACATCGCGACGATCGAGGCCGCGCTGAAGGGCGAGGCCGTTGGCGCGGCGTAGCCCCGCGCTCCTAGCATGGACTCTCTGCGGCGCGCTCGACATCGTCTATGCGGCGGTGTCGAGCGTGGTGCAGGGCGGCACCGTCTCGTCGATGCTACACGCCGTCGCGAGCGGACCCTTCGGCGACGGCGCGCGCCAATGGGGCGTCGCGGGCGACATCGCGGGGCTGGCGACGCATTTTGCGATCATGGGCGCGATGGTCGCCTTCTGGTTCCAGGCGGTTCGCATCAGACCCGCGCTGGCCGAGCGGTCCTGGTGGCTCAGCGGAACCATCTATGGCCTGATTCTCTATCTTGTGATGTATGCCGCCGTGCTGCCGCTCCGCTTCGGATCGCCCTTTCCGCCGACCGACCTCGACAAAGGCGCGATCGCGCTCTTCCCGCATATCGTCTTCGTCGGCTGGCCGCTCGCCTGGCTGACGCGCAAGGAAACCCGCTGATGCTGATCTTCTATGGCCACCCTTTTTCGTCTTATACATGGAAGGTGCTGATTGCGCTCTACGAGAAGGATATCGCCTTCGACTATCGCAACGTCGATCCAGCCTTTCCCGATCATTTGCCCGAACTCCGCGCGCATTGGCCGGTCGGGCAGTTCCCGCTGATCGTCCACGACGGCACTCCCTGGTTCGAGACGTCGATCATCATCGAATATCTCGACCGGCTTGTCCCAGAACCGCGGATGATCCCCGCGGATGCCGACGCGGCGCTGAAGGTCCGCCTGTTCGACCGCATCTTCGACCATCATGTGATGAACCGGATGCAGGAGGTGGTGAACGACGCGCTGCGCGGTCCCGAAAACCATCTGCCGATCATCATCGAGCAGACAGAGGCGCGGCTCGAGACGATCTACGCCTTCCTCGACAAGGAACTGGCTGGCGGCGGCTGGGCGACGCCTTATGGCTTCACCCTCGCCGATTGCGCCGCGGCGCCGTCGCTCTTCTACACCGACTGGGTGCACCGCATCGACGCGAAATACGAGAATCTCCGCGCCTATCGCGCGCGCCTGCTCGCGCATCCGTCGGTCGCGCGCTGCGTCGAGGAAGCGCGCCCGTACCGCGCCTATTTCCCGTTGGGCGCGCCGGACCGCGATTGAGTCAAACTGTTCCCCGGCGAAAGCCGGGGCCCATCGACTTCGGCGCGGTCATCTGGGCCCCGGCTTTCGCCGGGGAGCGGGAAAGCTTCGCCAATCGCGCCGTCCCGAATTGGCACGGCGACCCTCTGGTTAATGAACCGCTGACCGTGCCGCTTTGCCAATTGGCAAGCGCGCCCGCGCGAGAGCGGAGGCATGATTTCGGCCTCCGCCCTCGCCCGCACGCTCATCGTCGCATTCTTCGCGTCGGTGCTGGCGTTCGCGCCCGCGAAGGCCCAGCAGGCCGGCTTCACCACCGTCACCACGACGATCACGTGGAGCTATTCCGACGGCGGCGACGATGACGGCGCCTTCATCGACGAAGACGCCGCGCTGCTGGGCGACGAGGCGCTCGCGAGCGACGACCACGACGCCGACGACACCGGCGTCGCGACGCGGCGCTACGCCCCCTCGGCGCATCTCGCGACGCTCGGCCGCGCCAAGGCGGTCTATGGCCCCTTCTCGGTGATCGACGCCACCACCGTCCGCATGGCGGGCGACGTCGACGGCGCGACCCCGCGCCAGTTCGCCGCGATGCTCGCCGCGCACCCCAAGCTCAAGCGGCTCGAGATGATCGACTGCCCCGGCAGCCTCGACGAGGACGCCAACCTGATCCTCGCCCGTGCGATCCGGCGCCAGGGCATGGAGACGGTTGTGCCCGCAGGCGGTTCGATACGCTCGGGCGCGGTCGAGCTGTGGATGGCGGGGATCAGACGCAGCGCCGCCCCCGACGCCGAGTTCGGGGTGCACAGCTGGGCCGACGAATATGGCCGCGAGGCGCGCGACTATCCGGCGAACGATCCGGTGCATGCCGAATATCTGGGGCTTTACCGCGAAATGGGTCTCGACGACGCCAAGGCGCGCGCCTTCTATGCGATGACCAACGCGACGCCCTTCGACGACGTCACCTACCTCACGCGCGACGACATGGCGCGCTATGTGGCGCTGAATTAAGGCCACCCACTCTCGTCATGCTGAACTTGTTTCAGCATCCATGGCCTAATCTCCAATTCTACGCAGCGTCGAAGGAAGCAGCAGGCCATGGACCCTGAAACAGGTCCAGGGTGACGAGGATTGGGTGATCGCGCCAGATCTCCACCGTCCTACGCTTGTAACACGCCCGCTCGCTCCCCACATCGCCCCGCATGGCAAAGCGCAGCCTTTACCAGCGATTGCGTTCGACCGCGCAGGTGCGCCTCGCGCTCTTCTGCCTCGGCCTATTGCTGATGATCACCGGCGTGCTGATCGGCCCGCTGCCCGGCCCCGGCTTCCTGATCGTCTTTCCCGTCGGCCTGATGCTCTGCCTGCAGAACAGCGCCTGGGCCAAGCGCATCTATGTCCGCTTCAAGCGGCGCCACCCGCGCTACGCGGGCTGGACCGACCGCGTGATGCGGCGCGCGAGCGCGGCGCGGCGGCGCGAACGTGATGCGCTGGCGCCTGAGGTCAACAAAGCCGCGCCGGGCCGCCGCCCAAATGAAGATTGATCGCCGAATGCGAGCGGGGGCAATTGACTTTCGCCCGAATCCTGCTTATTCGCGCCCCCATCAGTGGCCGCCCACGCTTGGCGGCCCTTTTCTGTTAGAGCCGAGATTTAGGGAAAACCGCGATGAAGCGCACCTATCAACCGAGCCGCCTCGTGCGCAAGCGCCGTCACGGCTTCCGCGCCCGCAAGGCCACCGTCGGCGGCCGCAAGGTTCTTGCCGCCCGTCGCGCGCGCGGCCGCAAGAAGCTGTCGGCCTGATCGCCGACGCTTCTGCGCCAGCTCGTCTGGTGCGAACGCTTTCAAAACGCAGCGAATTTCTGGCCGCGAACCGCGGCCTTCGCTTTCCCACGCCCGGCTTCGTGTTGCTCGTCCGCGTGCGCGGCGATGACGATCCCACGATGGGCATCGGCTATACCGTCAGCAAGAAGGTCGGCAACGCCGTCACGCGCAACCGGATGAAGCGCCGGCTGCGCGCGCTGTGCCGCGCCGCTTTGCCCGAATCGGGGATCGCCGGCGCCGACCATGTGCTGATCGGCCGACCCGGCGGCAACGACATCGTCTTCGCCGAGCTGGGCGAGCAGCTGACCAATGCGCTGATGCGCGCCGCGAAGAAGCTGGCGAAATGAGCTCCGCGGCTTCCGAGGGAACGGGAAAAACCCGAATCGCGAATGAAGTTGCGCAGTTTTCGGGGTTTTCCGCATGATCGCGCGGCTGCTCATCCTGATCGCCCGCGGCTGGCAATTGGGGCCGTCGCGCGTCCTGCCGCCGACGTGCCGCTATGCGCCCTCGTGCAGCGCCTATGCCATCACCGCCTTGCAACGCTATGGTGCGATCAAGGGTGGCTGGCTCGCGACAAAGCGGCTATTGCGCTGCCACCCGTGGGGCGGTCATGGGCATGACCCGGTTCCGTAGACCTATATCCTCCGACATTTCAGACGAAGAGAGACCAAAGAGCGTGGACGACAAGCGTAACTGGATCACGGCCCTGCTGCTGTCGGCGGCTATCCTGTTCGGCTGGGGCTATGTGTCGGATAAATTCTTCCCGACCCCGGCCAAGCCCGACGTGACCAAGACGGTCGCAGGCAGCAACGGCGCCCCGGCGACCGGCACCGCTCCGGCCACCCCGCCCGACGGCGTCCCGCCCGTCGCAGGCACGGTCGCGGCCCCCGGCGCGCCCGCCGCCCCGGCGGCTGCCGCGCTCCGCCCGATCGAAACCGTGCTCGCCGAGGGCCAGCGCGTCGCGATCGAGACGCCGACGATCAAGGGCTCGATCAACCTGGTCGGCGCGCGCATCGACGACATCACGCTCACCAAATATCGCCAGACGATCAAGAAGGACGCCCCCGCGGTGCGCCTCTTCGCGCCGGCGGGAACCAAGGGCGCCTATTTCGCGACCACCGGCTGGTCGGCGCAGGGCATAGCCGTTCCGAGCGCGACGACCGTCTGGACCGCGAACGGCACGCGCCTGACCCCGACGACCCCCGTATCGCTGAGCTGGACGAACCCGACCGGCCAGACCTTCCGCATCGATTACAGCATCGACAATGCTTATCTGATCACCGCGAAGCAGACGGTCGTGAACGCGGGCGCCGCGCCGATCGTCGTGCGCAGCGGCACCTATATCGACCGCACCGGCATCCCGACCGACCCGCACGAGGTCGACAGCTGGACGATCCACGTCGGCCCGACCGGCTATCTCGACGCCAAGTCGAACTTCACCGATTATGACGAACTCGACGAGGCGGCGAACCGCACCATCTCCTATTCGTCGGCCGGCTGGCTGGGCTTTACGGACAAATATTGGCTCGCCGCGGTGATCCCGGCCAAGGGCGAAAAGGTGTCGGCGGCGTTCAACGCGCTCGGCAACACCAGCTATCGCGCGGCCTTCGCCAGCGAGCTCGTGCAGCTCGCACCCGGCCGCCAGATCGCGACGACCAGCCGCATCTTTGCCGGCGCCAAGGAATTCGCGACGCTCGAGCGCTATCAGAACGACCTCGGCATCACGCGCCTGTCGAACGCGATCGACTGGGGCTGGTTCGAGTTCTTCGCGGTGCCGATCTTCAAATTGCTCGACTGGCTGTTCCGCCAGGTGGGCAATTTCGGCGTCGCGATCATGATGCTGACGCTGATCATCCGCCTGCTGATGTTCCCGATCGCGAACAAGCAGTTCGCCTCGATGGCGCAAATGCGCGTCGTCCAGCCCAAGATGAAAGCGCTGCAGGACCGGTACAAGGACGACAAGCCGAAGATGCAACAAGAGCTGATGAAGCTCTACAAGGACGAGAAGATCAATCCGCTCGCGGGCTGCCTGCCGATCCTGATCCAGATCCCGATCTTCTATGCGCTGTACAAGGTGCTGATGCTGACGATCGAAATGCGCCACCAGCCCTTCGCGCTGTGGATCAAGGATCTGTCGGCGCAGGATCCGGCGATGATCCTGAACCTGTTCGGTACCCTCGACTTCACCCCGCCGTCGCTGCTCAGCATCGGCGTGATGGCGGTGATCCTGGGCGTCACCATGTGGCTGCAGTTCCGCCTGAACCCGCCGCCGACCGACCCGGTGCAGGCGCAGGTGTTCAAGATCATGCCGTGGATGTTCATGTTCATCATGGCGCCCTTCGCCGCGGGCCTGCTGCTCTACTGGATCACGAACAACGTGCTTTCGATCGCGCAGCAGCAGTGGATGTACCGCAAGTTCCCGGCGCTGAAGGCGGCAGCGGCGAAGTGAGCGAAAGTGATCCGGGCGCCGAAGACCGGGGCGAACGCGCGCGCAAGCTGTTTGCGGGCCCGATCGCCTTCCTGAAATCGGCGCCCGCCCTCCAGCATCTGCCCGCGCCCAGCGTGCCCGAGATCGCGTTCGCGGGGCGCTCGAACGTCGGCAAATCGTCGCTGCTCAACGCGTTGACGGGCCGCAATGGTCTTGCGCGCACCTCGGTGACGCCGGGGCGGACGCAGGAACTCAACTATTTCGATGTCGGATCGCCGCTGGTGTTCCGGCTGGTCGACATGCCGGGCTATGGCTTCGCCAAGGCGCCCAAGGATGTCGTCAGGAAATGGCGCTTCCTGATCAACGATTATCTCCGCGGGCGGCAGGTGCTGAAACGCACGCTGGTGCTGATCGACAGCCGCCACGGGATCAAGGACGTCGACCGCGACGTGCTCGAGATGCTCGACGTCGCGGCGGTCAGCTATCGCATCGTGCTGACCAAGGCCGACAAGGTGAAGGCCAGCGACCTCGCGGCGGTGCTCGCCGCGACCGAGACGGAGGCGCGCAAGCATCCCGCGGCGCACCCCGAGGTGATCGTCACGAGCAGCGAGAAAGGCATGGGCATCGCCGAACTGCGCACCGCGGTGCTGGAGGCGGTCGAGGTTTGACTTTCGCGTCGCCGCCCCTGAGGGTGGGGACAGGGAGACCCTATGAAACTGTTCATCGGCAATAAGGCGTACTCAAGCTGGAGCCTGCGCGGCTGGCTGGCCGCCAAGCATAGCGGGCTGCCCTTCGAGGAAGTCACCGTCCCGCTTTACGACGAGGACTGGTCGAACCGCCGCGAGGGCGACGAGTTCGCGCCCTCGGGGGGCAAGGTCCCGATATTGTGGGACGGCGAGGACATCGTCGTCTGGGACAGTCTGGCGATCATCGACTATCTCAACGAAAAGACCGGCGGCACGCGCGGCTACTGGCCCGAGGATATGGCGGCGCGCGCAATGGCGCGGTCGATGGCGGCCGAGATGCATTCGAGCTTTGCGGCGCTGCGCCGCAACCACAGCATGAACATCCGCCGCATCTATCCCGCCGCCGAGCTGCTGCCCGAGGTGCAGGCCGATGTCGTGCGCATCGTGCAGATCTGGGCCGAGGCGCGCGCGCGTTTCGGCGGCGAAGGCGACTATCTGTTTGGCGACTGGTCGGCGGCCGACATCATGTTCGCGCCGGTGGTGACGCGCTTCATCACCTACTCGATCCCGCTGCCGCGCTTCGCCGTGCCCTATTGCCAGGCGGTGATCAGCCACCCGTGCATGCAGGAATGGATCGGCGGCGCGCAGGCCGAGGACTGGGTGATCGAACAGTTCGAAAAAGCCGATAGCTGAGGTGTCGCCGCGATGAACGCGGCGTTCAGTTGGCGCTGCCGCCAAGGCGGTAAGAAGGCCGCATGAAGAAAATCCTTCTCGCCTCCGCCCTCGCGCTCGGCGCGGCCGTCGTCACCGCCGCCGCCGCGCCCGCGAGCGAATGGGAAATCGGCCCGGTCATCCGTGGCAAGAATTATTCGGTCGGCATGCCGCCCGCGCCGCGGCACGAGCGCGGCGGCTGGTCGTTCGACTTCCCGGTCGGGAGCAAGGCCGCCGGGCACGTCCACTACGTCACCTTCCGTCCCGGCACGCTCGCGGGCAAGTCGCGGATCGTGGTGCGCTACCGCGTCGACGCCAAGGCGGGCACGCGCTTCGTGCCGCAGGCCAACCCCGGCCGCGCGGGCACCGTGTCGCTCTATTTCCAGCGGCGCGGCGACAACTGGAACGCGCGCGGCCGCTATCAATATTATCGCTGGTACGCGCCCGCAGCGAGCGTGCGCGAGCTGGCGCCCGGCATCGGCGAGATCAGCGTGAACCTCGACGATCCGCAGTGGATTTCGGTGCTGGGCCAGCCCGCCGCGAACAGCCCGGAGGCGCTGCGCGACGCGTTGGCGGATGCGGACCGAATCGGGCTGGTGTTCGGATCGTCGAACGCGCGCGGGCATGGCGTTTACGCGACCGCGCCGGCGAAGTTCGTGATGACGGGGTTCCGTATCGAGTAATCGTCATTGCGAGCGTAGCGAAGCAATCTCCAGCCATCGGCCTAGCGCAGCCCGATGGCTGGAGATTGCTTCGTCGCCTTCGGCTCCTCGCAATGACGAAAACTATGGTATCCGACTCGCCGGATAGGGCGTGCCGTCCTTGTGGAAATAGCCGTCGGGCGTGAAGAGCATGTCGATGTCGGAATAACCGCCGCCCGTGTCGTATTTCTTGCCGCCACCGAGCGCGACGAGCACGCAGTCGGCGTCCGATTCATTGATCAGATGGTGGCCGTTGGTGCTGCCCTTGGGCCACACCGCGATATCGCCAGGACGCATCGGCCAGCGCCCGCCATCCTCGACGAGCACCGCCTCGCCCGATATCATGATCACCATCTCGTCCTCGCCGTCGTGCCAGTGGCGCTGCGACGACATCGCGCCGGGTTTGAGCACGACATGGCTGGCGGCAAAGTCGCTGAGGCCGGTCGCGGGCGCAAGGCGGCGATACCAGCGACCCTGTACCGCCTGGTCGAAGGGCGCGGGATAGCCCGTGGCGTTGGTTTGCGGGATGGCGTCGAGATCGAGCTTGGGCATGGCAATCCTCTGGACTTTGTTCTTTCTTTGTTTCGCACAAAGACGCAAAGACACAAAGAGGTTCCGTACGGCAGCTACGCCCCGCGCCATCCGCGCGAAGCCCTTCATGGTCGCCTGCGGCGACACGCTTTCGTCGAAACCGGGCGCGCCATCTTCATGTCTTTGCGTTTTTGCGCGAGACATTTCACCGTCTCGACTAAGGGCCACCCCGAGGCGTATGGCGCAACCATGAGCATCGACCCCGTAGACCTCGCCAAGGCGCTGATCGCTGCCCCCTCCGTCACCCCCGCAACCGGCGCGGTGTTCGATGTGCTCGAGGCGGCGCTGACCCCGCTCGGCTTCACCGTCGAGCGCTTCATCGACGGGATCGAGCCCGACGGGCCGGTCGAGAATCTGCTCGCGTTGCGCACCGGCAAGGGGCCGCGACATTTCGGTTTTGCCGGGCATCTCGACGTCGTTCCGCCGGGGGTGGGCTGGACGGGCGACGCCTTTGCGCCCGAGGTCCGCGGCGATCTGCTCTACGGGCGCGGCGCAGTCGACATGAAGGGCTCGATCGCGGCCTTCGTCGCCGCGGCCGCGGCGACCCCGGTCGACGCGGGGACGATCAGCCTGATCATCACCGGCGACGAGGAAGGCGCCGCGATCTTCGGCACCCGCGCGCTGATGGAGCATATGGCGGGCCGCGGTGTCGCGCCCGACATGATCGTCGTCGGCGAGCCGACCTCGGTGAACCGGCTCGGCGACATGGTGAAGATCGGGCGGCGCGGGTCGGTCAATATCTGGATCGACGTGCCGGGGACGCAGGGGCATGTCGCCTACCCGCACCTCGCCGACAATCCGATCCCCAAGCTGGTCAAGATATTGGCGGCGATCGACGCGGTGGTGCTCGACGAAGGCAACGACTGGTTCCAGCCCTCGAACATCGAATTCACCGACATCGAGGTCGGCAACGGCGCGACCAACGTCATCCCCGCCTCGGCCCGCGCGCGGCTGTCGATCCGCTTCAACGACCAGCACAAGGGCGCCGACCTGGTCGCGATGATCGAGCGCATCGCGCATGACGTCGAGCCCAAGGCCAAGGTTCTCGGCAAGATTTCGGGCGAGGCCTTCCTCACCCCGCCGGGCGACCTGTCGGGACTGGTCGCCGAGGCGATCCATGCAGAGACCGGCATCGTGCCCGAAATGTCGACGACGGGCGGCACGTCAGATGCGCGCTTCCTGCACGCGCTCTGCCCGGTGGTCGAATTCGGGCTGACCAATGCGACGATGCACAAGCTCGACGAGGCGGTGGCGGTCGAAGACCTGCACAGGCTGACGGCGATCTATCGCGGGATATTGATCCGCGCGCTGGCCTAATCCTCGCGGGCGCGGCGCAGGATGACATAGACCGCCCCTGCCCCGCCGTGGCTGATATGCGCGGGGCGCAGCGCCACGATCTGGTCGGCGTAGGGCGAATAGGCGAGCCAGTCGGGAAGCGAGGCGCGGATCGCGCCGCGCGGGCGCGGGTCGCCGTGCATCGTCGGCAGGCGATCGGCGCCGGGACGAAGGCGGCCCGCGACGACGAGCAGCACCCGCGCGCCGCGGATCAGCGCGCGGTGGATGCTCTCGTCGAGCAAGGCCTGCGCCGAGGCGAGGCTGTGGCCGTGGAGGTCGATGCTCATGTCGGGGCGGACGAGCCCCTTGCGCAGGCGGCGATCCCAATGGCCGTCGAGCGTCGCCGTGCTGTGCGTGCGGCGCGGCGGCGGGAGCGGCGATGGCGGACGCGCAGCGGGCGGTGCGGTGACGCGCGGCTGCGTCTTTGGGGGCTTAATCGTCGGCGGGGCAGCGGGCGCGAGCGGCGCGGGTCGCTTCGCAATCGGCGTCACCGTCGCCGCGACCTTTCGCCAGAGCGCCGACTCGTCGGGAGCGAGCCGCCGGACCATTGTCAGCGCCGGATCAGGCGCGCGATGCTGGCGCGCGGCAGGAGGAGCAATGCCGAGCCGCGTCCCGACATCCCCCCGGCGATTGCGCGCGCGTCGTTGCCTGCCCCCCAGAAGCTGTCGAAGCGGTTGGCGCCCTTGATCGCGCCGCCGGTGTCCTGCGCGATCCAGAGGCCATTGGGTTCGGCGCGGTCGAGCGAGAGGAAGACGGGGGCGCCGAGCGGCACATATCTGGGATCGGCGGCGACGCTGGCGCGGCCGGTCACCGGAACGCCGAGCGCGCCGAGGGGGCCCGGGCCGGTGATCTCGCGGAAGAAGACCCAGCTGGGATTCTCGTTCATCACCGCGGCGCCGCGCACCGGGTCGGCGCGCAGATAATCGAGAATGCCCTGCATCGAGGTCTGGCCGGGCTTGAGTTCGCCGCGGTCGGCGAGCAATTTGCCGATACCGACATAGTCGCGGCCGTTCTGCGTATCGTAACCGATGCGCATCACATCGCCGTCGGGCAGCCGCAGACGCCCCGAACCCTGGATTTGCAGGAAGAAGAATTCGGCGGCGTCGGCGGCCCAGGCGATTTCGAGCCCGCGCCCTTCGAGGGCGCCGCGCTCGATCGCGGCGCGGTCGTAATAGCGCACGAGGTTGCTGCCATCGACGCGGCCGCGGATTTTCTTGCCCTTGAGCTCGTCGGAGAATTGCCCGAGGTCGACGTCGACCAGATCGGCCGGACGGCGATAAATGGGGACGTCGTAACCCGCACGCTTCGTCCGCGAACCCGCGATCTCGGGCTCGTAATAGCCGGTGACGAAGGCCGTGCCCCCGCCGACCTGGACGGTGCCGAAATAGCGCTGGAAAAAGGCCGCGGCGTCATCGTCGCGCCAGCCTTTCGCGGCGTTGCAGCTTTCGGTCCAGTCGGCGTTTTGCGTCAGCCCGCTGACGTCGGCGCGGCGCGTCACGGAAGGACAGCTGAGGCGGAAGGCCGCGAGCGCGGCGCTCGCCTGCGACGCCGTCACCCCCAGCGTTTCGAACTCGGGCCCGGCGACGACGCCCGCCTCGGCCGCCGTGGTCGCGCCCGTGGGCACCGCCGCAGCGGCGAGCGTCGGATTGGGCGTCGCGGGGATCGGTTTCGCCGCGACACTGCCGCGCTCGGACGGGCGCGGCGTATAGGGGCGCGTCGGGCCTGCCGGCGCGGTGGACGCCGGCGCCGGAGTCGGCGCGGGGCGCGGGGTCGTTCCGACGCGCCCGCCGCCGGCATCGGGGATCACCGACGAACAGGCCGACAGCGCGGGCAAGCCTGCGAGGAGGGCGAATCCCAGCGCCCGGGTGGAAACGGGGCCGGGCATCGACGTCAGGCGGATTCGGCTTCGTCGAGCAGCCAGTTGGGATCGCCGCTGCCGATCCGGCGGCGGAAGGTCCAGAGGTCGTTGGTCTCGGTCGCGTCGATCATCGAGCCCGCGATCATGTTCCCGTCGGCATCGCGCGTGATCGCGCTGATGTCGGCGCGATAGCGGACGGTGACGCGCGCCTCGCCGCCCGCCAGATCGACCGCGGTGATCTTTGCGGAATCGACGCCGACGAGCCGGTTGTCGAGCCGCTCGCCGCGCGCCTCGCGCGCGTCGATGGCGTCGGCAAAGGCCTGATAACTGTCGGCGTCGCAAAGGTCGCGGAGGGTGTCGCGGTCGCCCGCCCAATAGGCCTCGAGGATCATGCGATAGGCCGCCTCGGCGCCCTCCATGAAGCGGCCGGCGTCGAACTGGCGGTCGGCCGCGAGCAGCTGGCGCAGCCCGGCCTCGGCCGCGGGTTCATAGACGAGACCCGAGGTATCGGCGCTGCCGCCCTGCGGCGACGGCGGGGCTTCGGGGTCGTCGATGCGCACCGGCGCGGGCGCGGCGCGTTCGTCGCGGCGCGGCAGCACGGGCTCCTGCTCGTGCCCCGTGCGCTTGCCGAGCACCGAGTAGAGCCGCATACCGAGAAAGGCGGCGATCATGGCGAGCAGGACGATCGAAATGGCTGTCACGGGCAGGAGTCCAATGCGGTCTTCGGGAAAGTCTTGGCCGATACATAGGCTATCGGCGGCCATGTTTCAAATCTCCATGGCCGCAGCCTTGCCTGAGGTCAACGTCCGGTACGCGCCGCGGGTTGCCGCGCATGCCTCCTGCGCGCCCATTGTGCTGCCCGCCCGGCGCTGCTAAGCGCCGCGGCAACCGCCCGCACCGCCGGATCGCGCCGATCCGGAAGCGCGGGCCCTTTTCATTCGATACAGGGAAAGCATCACAGTCATGGCCGACGAAACGACGCCCGAATTCACCCCCGAAACGCTGAGCAACGGCGAAGACAACAGCCCCGCGATCGGCCTGATCTCGCAATATGTGAAGGACCTGTCGTTCGAAAACCCGAACGCGCCCGCGATCTACCAGGCGCAGGACGCGCCGCAGATCGACGTCCAGTTCAACATCGGCGCCGACAATGTCGGCGACAATCTGTTCGAAGTGTCGCTGAAGATCGACATCACCTCGAAGTCGGGCGACCTCACCGCCTTCGTCGTCGACCTGAAATATGCCGGGCTGTTCGGCGTGCGCAACGTTCCCGAGGACCAGCTGCAGCCCTTCTTCCTTGCCGAAGCGCCGCGCATCCTGTTCCCCTTCGCACGCCGCGTCGTCGCCGACGTCGTGCGCGATGGCGGCTTCCCGCCGCTGCTGCTCGAGCCGATCGATTTCCACGGCCTGTTCCAGCAGCAGGCCGCGCAGATCGCCGCCGAACAGGCCGGCGATGTCGCGCCGGTCGGGCAGGCGTAAGCCTCATCGGCAGGGCGGGCTGACGGGGTGAGCAGCCTGATCAAGAGCGTCGGGACGATCGGCGGGCTGACCCTGGTCAGCCGCATCTTCGGTTTCGCGCGCGACATGCTGCTCGCTCGCGTGCTCGGCGCGGGGCTGGCGGCCGATGCCTTCCAGCTCGCCTTCACCCTGCCCAACACCTTCCGCCGGCTGTTCGCCGAGGGCGCTTTCTCGGTCGCGTTCGTGCCGATGTACAGCCGTGCGCTGCACGGCACCGAAGAAGAGGGCGGCGGCGAGGCGGCGGCGGCGAAATTCGCCGATGACGTGCTCGGCGTCTTCCTGTGGGTGCTGCTGGTCTTTTCCGCGATCGCGATGATCGCGATGCCCGGCATCGTGTGGCTGCTTGCCAGCGAATATCAGTCGGTGCCGGGCAAGTTCGAGCTCGCGGTGTTTTTGAGCCGGATCACCTTTCCCTATCTGGGGCTGATCAGCCTGGTCGCGATGCTGTCGGGACTGCTCAACGCGCGCTCGCGCTTCGCGCCGGGCGCCGCCGCGCCGGTACTGCTCAACATCGTGCTTATCGCGGGCATCCTGATCGGCGCCGAGATGCGCGGGCCCGGCGGCGACGACCGCATCGTCGCGATCGCGCTGGCGGTCTCGGTGGCGCTCGCCGGGGTGCTCCAGCTCGCCTATCTGTGGTGGTCGGTGCGCCGCGCGGGGCTGAAGCTCCACGTCCGGCTGCCCAGGTTCACCCCCGAGGTCAAGAAGCTCGGCATGCTGATCCTGCCCGCGACCTTCGGCGCGGGCATCTACCAGATCAGCCAGTTCGTTGACACTTTCTTCGCGACCAGCCTGCCGCAGGGGTCGCTGACGCTGCTCAAGCTCGCCGACCGATTGAACCAGCTGCCGCTCGGCATCGTCGGCATCGCGCTGGGCACCGCGATCCTGCCGATGCTGGCGCGCCATATTCACAGCGGGGACGGCGCCGAGGCGCAGCGCTTGCAGGCGAATGCGTTCGAGATCGCGACCCTGCTGACGCTGCCCGCCGCGGTCGCGCTCGCGATCTGCGCCCCCGCCTTCACCGCCGCCTTCTTCGTCGGGGGAAAGTTCACGCCCGAGGATGGCGCGTTGATGGCGCATATCGTCGTCGCGCTCGTCGCGGGCCTGCCCGCCTATGTGATCGTCAAGATCCTGAACCCGGGCTTCTTCGCGCGCGAGGACACGAAGACGCCGGTGTGGACCGCGCTCGCCTCGCTGATCGTCAATATCGGCATCAACCTCTATGTCGTCGAACGCTACGGCATCGTCGGGCTGGCGGGGGCGACCGCTATATCGGCGTCGCTCAACTGCCTGCTGCTTTACATCATCCTGCACCGTCGCGGCTGGTTTCATTTCACCACGCGGCTCGCCGGGCGGATATTGCGCCAGCTGGTCGCGGTGGCAGTGATGGGCGCGCTATTGTGGTGGATGATGCCCCAGATGGCGGCCTATTATGCGGGGTCGGTGATCGAGCGCATAATGTCGCTCGGCGCGCTCTGCGTGGCGGGTGCCGCCGCCTTCCTGACCACCGCCTTCCTCGTCGGCGCGCTTGACAAGGAACTCGTCGCCATGCTCACGCGGCGGCGCGCCAAAGCTGCGGCGCCGACACAGGAGTAGATCATGCGGACGCTGTCGGGCATCCAGCCCACCGGAAATTTGCACCTCGGCAATTATCTGGGCGCGATCCGCAACTGGGTGCGCATGCAGGACGAGATGCCGGGCGAGAAGCTCTATTTCCTTGCCGACCTCCACGCGATCACCGTCTATAACGACCCCGCCGAACTGACCGCGAACACGCGCGAGATGGCGGCGGCGCTGATCGCAGCCGGGATCGACCCCGACAAGGCGATTCTCTTCAATCAGGCGCGCGTGCCCGCGCACGCCGAGCTCGCCTGGCTGCTCTTCTGCACCGCGCGCATCGGCTGGCTCAACCGCATGACGCAGTTCAAGGAAAAGTCGGGCAAGAACCGCGAGGGCGCGAGCGTCGGCCTCTATGCCTATCCGGTGCTGCAGGCTGCCGACGTGCTGCTCTACCAGACGACGCACGTCCCGGTCGGCGACGACCAGAAACAGCATCTGGAGCTAGCGCGCGACATCGCGGCCAAGTTCAACCTCGACACCGGCACCGAGACCTTCACCCTGCCCGAGCCGACGATCCCGCCGGCGGCGGCGCGGATCATGAGCCTGCGCGACGGGTCGGCGAAAATGTCGAAGTCGGACCCGAGCGACGCGAGCCGGATCAACCTGGTCGACGACCGCGACACGATCATGGCGAAGATCCGCAAGGCGAAGACCGATCCCGAGCCGCTGCCGTCGGAAGCTGCGGGACTCGACGGGCGGCCCGAGGCGAAGAACCTCGTCTCGATCTACGCGGCGATGGCCGACGAGAGCGTCGACCAAGTGCTTGCGCGCTTCGCCGGGCAGGGGTTCGGGGCGTTCAAGCCCGCGCTCGGCGAATTGCTCGTCGAGACGCTGGCGCCGATCGCCGAGCGGCTGAACGCGCTGAAGGCCGACAGGGCGGCAATCGACGCGGCGCTCGAGAAGGGCGCCGAGCGCGCCCGCGCGCTCGCGCAGCCGACGCTCGACGCGGCCTATGCCGCGCTGGGGCTCTGCCGCTGAGCGCGGACGCGAACCGTCTGGCACAGCAGCGAAATTCTTGTCTTCCGCTGGTCACCACCCCATATCGGGTGGTGCAACCGGTTGCGGCAAGGCGAGTTCAACCAAGGTTAAGTCGCATCGGCGTAGTCATGCTATAAAGAGCGGTGTGCGTGGCGCATCGACTCACGGAGCGAAGACGATGATGAAGACTCTCACTTTCCGCCGGCTGAGCCTGGCCGCGCTGACCGCCGCGACGCTGGCGATTGCCGGCTGCGCCACCCCCTTCAGGGCCGATGTCGCGCGGTTCCAGACCCAGCTGCCCGCCCCGCAGGGGCAGAGCTTTATCGTCGAGGCTGGCGACCCCCGGCTCGCCGGCGGAATCGAGTTCGGCCAATATGCCAATCTGGTTTCGGGCGAGCTGACGCGCTTCGGCTATCGCCCCGCAGCGCCCGGCGAGCGTCCCGACATGGTCGTGCGCATGGGCTACGACATCGACAAGGGCCGCGAGCGCGTGCGCAGCACCCCCGGCTTTGGCGACCCCTGGTACGGCGGCTATTACGGCCGCGGCTTCTATCGCCCGGTGATCGTCACCGGCCGCGGCGGCCGCCGTTTCGTCTATGGCTATCGCGACCCCTTCCTGTGGGGCGGCTTCGGCCCGGGCTTCGGCTATAACGATGTCGAGAGCTATACCGTCTACACCAGCGGGCTCGACCTCCAGATCAGCCGCGCGTCGGACGGCTACCGCCTGTTCGAGGGCCGCGCCGAGGCGCAGTCGCGCGACAACAACCTGCAAGCGATCGTCCCGAACCTGGTCGAGGCGATGTTCACCGGCTTCCCCGGCAATTCGGGCGAAAAGGTGCGCATCACAGTGGCCCCGCCTGAAAAGAGCTGATCGCGCCAGCATCGGCCAAACAAAAGGCCCGCCGTCCGAAAGGACGGCGGGCCTTTTTTGTTGGGGTGGCGGTATCGGGCGGAAGCCGTCCTTCAGATCCTCCCCGCTTGCGGGGAGGGGGAGTGCAGGGTTGGATTGCCCCCGGCAATCCAAGTCCAGTCCGGGGGACTGGACGACCCAGCACTCCCGCGAAGCGGGTGGTGGAGGGGGCTCTCGGCCCGTAGCGCCGCTTGAGGACGCCACCCCCCTCCGTCAGCGCTGCGCGCTGCCACCTCCCCACAAGTGGGGAGGATCGTCTTGTTCCACCCCAAAGCCAACTTCCGGGCGCTGTGGACAAGTCCGGGGATAACCCCGGCAAAAGCCTGTAGATCAGCTGTTGAGACTACGCCGGATCGCGGCGATTTCGGCGTCGAGTTCGCTGTCGCTGACGCGCAGCGCCTCGACCGTGCGCACCGCGTGGATCACCGTCGAATGGTCGCGCCCGCCGAAGCGGCGCCCGATCTCGGGATAGGAGCGCGGGGTGAGTTCCTTCGCGAGATACATCGCGACCTGGCGCGGGCGCGCGATCGCGCGGACGCGGCGCTTCGACGCCATCTCGCTCTTGTCGAGCTTGTAGTGCGCGCAGACCGCGCGCTGGATCTCGTCGATCGTGATGCGCGGGCGCGCGCTGCGGACATTCTCGGCGAGCCGGTCCTCTGCGAGTGCGAGGTCGAGCCGCGCACCGGTGAGCGCGGCATAGGCGAGCAATTTGTTCAGCGCGCCCTCGAGCTCGCGGATGTTGCGGGTGAAATGCTTGACCAGATAGGCAACCACGTCGCCCGGCACCTCGACCATCGGCATCGCGGCGAGCCGCTGGCGGATGATGCGTTCGCGCAGGTCGTCCTCGGGCGCCTCGATATCGGCGACGAGCCCGCCCGACAGCCGCGACAACAGCCGCGCCTCGACCCCGTCGAGCATCGCCGGCGGGCGGTCGGCGGTGACCACCAGGCGCTTGCCCGCGGTCATCAGGTCGTCGATCGTGTGGAGCAGTTCCTCCTGCGTCGAATTCTTGCCGATGACGAATTGCAGGTCGTCGAGCAGCAACAGGTCGGCGGCGCGCAACCGCGCCTTGAACGCCATCATGTCGCCGCCGCGCATCGCGCCGACGAATTCGAGCATGAACTTCTCCGCCGACATCAGGATGATGTTCGCGGTCGGATGCGCCGCGGCATGGTCCTGCGCGATCGCCTGGAGCAGGTGCGTCTTGCCCTGGCCGGTGCCCGAGCAGAGATAGAGCGGGTTGAACTGCGGCGCCTCGACCATCGCCATGCGGCGCGCGGCGTTGGCGGCAAGGATGTTCGAGCGCGCGACGACGAAGCGGTCGAACGACAGCCGCGGATCGAAACCGAGCAGCGCGGGGTTCGCGGCAGGCGCGGGCGGCGCGTCGAAAGCGGGCAAGGGCGGCTGCGCGAGGATCGCGGCGCGATCGGCCGCGGCGCTCGCGCCGCGCACGCTGACGCTGCGCACCGCGGGCAGCAGCTGGCGCCACGCGAGTTCAAGCCGGTCGCCGAACCGTTCGTTGATCCAGTTCGCCGAGAAGCGGCTCGTCGCCTCAAGCGTCACGACACCCGACAGGCTGCAATAATCGGCGAAGCGCACGGGCTTGAGCCAATGGTCGAAGGTGCGCGCCCCGAGATCGCGGCGGAGCCCTTCGGCCACGCGCGGCCACAGCGTCGCGGCGTCGCCGCTCATCGCCGTTCCTCCGCCACGCCGGCCATAGCTCTCCTCGCCTTCAATCACGCCTGTCCCCCCGCCTCGCTCGGTCACCGGTGCCCCCCCGGCATCGCGGCGGCCGCACAGCACCTCCCGCGTCCGGGCGCAGGACGCGATTTCCCGTTCCGCGCAAGCAGCGAAGGACGGCGAATCATGTGATGTGGCGGCCAGCGGCGAAGGCCGATGACTCACCCTGTCTAGGCAAGGGCGAGCGAGTCGATCAAGGGCCGCCCATGTAAAAATATTGAAATAAAAATCTTGACTCAGTTAGGGGGGCGGATTCGCGTAAAAAGCTGGATTTACGTAGGTTTTTCAGGGATTTATTTGTGACACCCATGTCAGCAAACAACGAATCGCGGTAAATCCGCCACTTACCGCGCTGCAACACTATTGCCATTGCCCTGTCACAAAAGCGGTCACTAACGCGCGTCCCGAAATGGGCACAAAAAAGGACCCGCGGGCCTGTGCCGGCGGGTCCTTTTTTGCGTGCGATCGGCCGCGAAGCCGAATCAGCCGGCCATCACGCGATGGCGTTGACGCTCTTGGTCAGGCGCGAATATTTGCGCGCGACGGTGTTCTTGTGGAGCACGCCCTTGGCGACGCCGCGGGCCATTTCGGGCTGCGCGGCCTTCAGGGCGGCCGCGGCGGCATCCTTGTCACCGGCGGCGACGGCGTTCTCGACCTTCTTGACCAGCGTGCGAATGCGAGAAACGCGATTCTTGTTCACGATGGTGCGCGCGGTGTTGCGGCGGATGCGCTTTTTTGCCTGGGGCGTATTGGCCATAAATTCCTCGGTTTTCAAACGGTCAAAGTCGGTCGGAGCACAGCGTCACCGGAGCAGCCGAATCGCGCAAAGCAGCGAATCAATGTCCGGATACGGCCGGTTCCGGAACACCGGACCCTGCTCGAAGGGTGCGCCCATAGCCAGCAAGGCCGCTTTGGTCAATGGGTTTGCGGGAAAAATCCCGCATCAACGCTGGCATTTTGGACAGAAGAAGGTCGAGCGGCCCGACTGGACGATGCGGGCGATGGTGCCGCCGCATTCACAGGTTTCGCCCTCGCGGCCGTAGACGCGCCAGTCCTTCGCGAAATAGCCGAGGTCGCCCTCCGGGCTGAGGAAATCGCGCAGGGTCGATCCGCCGGCGGCGATCGCGGCGGTGAGCACGGCTTTGATCGCGGGCAGGAGCAGGGCGAGTTTCGCCCGCGACACATCGGCGGCGGGCTTGGCGGGGTGGATGCGCGCCATGTTGAGCGCCTCGCACACATAGATGTTGCCGAGCCCTGCAACCACCGTCTGGTCGAGCAGCATCGCCTTGACCGGAGCGCGGCGGCCGGTGAGCGCCTTGGCCAGATATGCGGCGTCGAAAGCATCCGACAGCGGCTCGGGCCCGAGCGTCACAAAGGCCGGAAAGACGGTCAGCGGATCGCCCGCGACGAGGTCGACCGAGCCGAAGCGGCGCGGGTCGTGGAGGAACAGCCGGCGCCCTGCCCCCGTTTCGAGCAAGAGATGGTCGTGCTTGCCCGCCTCGCCGCCCTCGGTGCGCCAGCGCCCCGACATGCCGAGGTGAAAGATCATATGATCGTCGCGGTCGGTGGAAATCACGCCATATTTGGCGCGGCGCGACAGGGCGGTGACGGTCGCACCGGTCAGCCGCTGCGCAAGATCGGCGGGAAAGGCGCGGCGGAGGTCGGGGCGAAAGGTGATCACCGACGCCAGGCGCTGCCCCTCGAGGAAGGGCGCGAGGCCGCGGACGGTGGTTTCGACTTCGGGAAGCTCGGGCATATCGCCATTCGGGCTACGCGCCATTTGCGCGGGCGGCAAGGCCCCGCTAAAGGCCGGTTCGACTTCGTTTCTCCCCCCGCAAAGGCGTAACCATCATGGCCACCCCCGACACCGTCAGCTTCGGCTATGAACAGGTCCCCGCGGGCGAAAAGACCGCGATGGTCGGCGAGGTGTTCAGCCGCGTCGCGCGCAAATATGACATCATGAACGACGCAATGTCGGGCGGCATGCATCGCCTGTGGAAGGACCGCTTCGTGCGCCGGGTGAAGCCGCGCGCAGGCGAGGCGATCCTCGATATGGCAGGCGGCACGGGCGACATCGCTTTCCGCATGGAGAAGTCGGGCGCCAGCATCACCGTCGCCGACATCAACCCCGACATGCTCGGCGTCGGGGTCGAGCGCGCCGCCGAGCGCGGCATCGACACGCTCGTCTGGTCGGAGCAGAATGCCGAGCGGCTGGGCTTCCCCGACCAGTTTTTCGACGCCTATACGATCGCCTTCGGCATCCGCAACGTCACCGATATCCCGGCGGCGCTGAAGGAAGCGCACCGCGTGCTGCGCTACGGCGGGCGCTTCTTCTGCCTCGAATTTTCGACCAACGAATGGCCGGGTTTCGCGCAGGTCTATGACGCTTACTCGCACCATCTGGTGCCCAGGCTCGGCAAGCTGATCGCAGACGACGAGGACAGCTATCGCTATCTGATCGAATCGATCCGGCGCTTCCCGCCGATGCCCGAATTCGCGAAGATGATCCGCGAGGCAGGCTTCACATCAGTGAAGGTCGAGCCGATCATGGGCGGCCTCGTCGCGATCCACAGCGGGTGGAAGGCTTGACCCGTCCGATCGTCCATATTGCCCGCCTGCTGAAATGGGGCCGCATCCTCGCGCGCCACGGGGCGCTGCGCGGGATCGAGAGTGCGCCGCAGACCCCGATCGGCGTCAAGCGGCTGTGCCGCATCGCCCGCTTCGGCACTGCGCAGCCGGCGGTGCCCGACTATGCTGCCGCCTTCCAGGCGATCGGACCCGCCGCGGTCAAGCTGGGCCAGACGCTTGCGACGCGCCCCGACCTCGTCGGCGAGGACGCCGCGCGCAACCTGCTGACGCTGCAGGACGCGCTCGCGCCGGTGCCGTTCGAGCGCATCCGCCAGGAAATCGAACTCACTTTCGAGGCGCCGCTCGAAAGCCTCTACAGCGAATTCGACCCCGTCCCCGTCGGCTCGGCCTCGATCGCGCAGGTCCACCGCGCGGTGACCACCGAAGGCCGCGCGGTCGCGGTCAAGGTCCGCCGCCCCGGCATCGACAAGCAGTTCGCGCGCGACATCGACACCTATGAATGGGCGGCCGCGCATCTCGAGGCGCTCGGCGGCGAGGCGACGCGGCTGCGCCCGCGCGAGGTGATCGCGAACTTCCGTCGCTGGACGCTGCGCGAGCTCGACCTCCGGCGCGAGGCGGCGTCGGCGTCGGAACTCGCCGATGCCATGACCGGGGTGCCGACCTATGAAGTCCCCGCGATCGATTGGGACCGTACCGCCAGCCGCGTGATGACGATGAGCTGGATCGACGGCATCAAGATCTCGCACCGCGACAGGTTGATCGCCGCGGGGCACGACATGGAGGCCTTGTCGGCGAACCTCGTCAACGCCTTCCTGCGCCAGGCGATCGCCGAAGGCTTCTTCCACGCCGACATGCATCAGGGCAATTTGTTCGTGAAGGCCGACGGCACGATCGCCGCCGTCGACTTCGGCATCATGGGGCGGATCAACCGGCAGGCGCGCTACTGGCTCGCCGAGATCCTCTATGGCCTGACCACGGGCAATTACCGCCGCGTCGCCGAAATCCATTTCGAGGCGCAATATGTGCCCGACTATCACAATGTCGAGGAATTCGCGACGGCGCTCCGGGCGGTTGGCGAGCCGATGCGCGGCAAGCCGGTGAGCGAGCTCAGCGTCGGGCAGATGCTCGACGGGCTGTTCGCGATCACGCGCGATTTCGATATGCAGACGCAGCCGCACCTGCTCCTCCTCCAGAAGACGATGGTGATGGTCGAGGGCGTCGCGACGATGCTCAATCCGAAGATCAACATGTGGGACGTATCCGGTCCCTTCGTGCGCGAATGGATCCGCGACGAACTGGGGCCCGAGGCCGCGCTTGCCGACGGGCTGCGCCAGCAGGGCAAGACGCTCGCGCTGATCCCCGACATCATCCGCCGCCTCGACGAACAGCTCCCGAAGAAAGGCGCCGCCCCGCCCGCGCCGCCGCTACCCGAGATTCCGCTGATGTGGGATCGCGGCGAAAAACGCGTCTGGTGGCGCTACGCGCTGACGGCGCTGGCGGGCGGGGCCGTGGCGGTGGCGGGAATGCTCTGGTTCGGATGAGGCTTCGCTTGTTCGGCGGTGCATCCAATTGTAAACTCAACTGATGACGGTTGAAGTCAAACCACCATGTCGCAAACGACCAACGAAGGTTACTCTCAACGCCGAGTTGCTAATTGAAGCCAAGAGACTTGGCATCAATGTGAGCGCGGCTTGCGAGCGAGGCCTAGCCGAACGCGTACACCGGCAACGCCAAGCACTCCCAAAATAGCGGACGATCTTCACAAACATCCGTGATTTTGCGGATGCGTGGAGCGATGATCAAATCTCTATGCCAAAACCCAAAGCGCAAAATCTGCAATCCTTCCTCCGTCTAGCGGCGGAGGCGGCAGAGTTTTTGCCTGATAGCGGTCAATTCGCAGCTACGCGCGAGACATCGACCTTTATGGAATACCACGCGTGTCGAGAGGCATTGGACTGGCTGTGCCGTGAAAAGGGGTGGCCTCAACCCGCGTCGGCAACGCAGCCTGATCCGCCGGACGTAATTTTTAAACTGGAGGACGGCAGCTCGGCAGGCTTCGAATTCGCCCGCGTGCTTCACGCAAAGACGATTGAAGCCATCAAACACCGCCGGTCGCAGGGAGATTCCGGAGTATATTATCAAGATTGGACGCCACCAATCTTTCAACGGCAGTTGAACGATTTAATCTTAGAAAAGGAACGAAAATTTGCCCGGCACTTGGCAAAAGGCCTCTGCCATCGCCCACTCGTTCTAGTTTTAGGTAGCGATGGAACGTCTTCTGGCTCTGATTTGATCGACAGCTACACGGTCACCTCTGAGATTTTTTCCGAGATTCTGGTGCACTTCGGGTATCCAGGAAATCCACACAATACCGGGAGCACAATGGACCCCGTGGCTTTTCCGAGTATCTTTGATATCTGCGGCACATGACCAAGCCCCGCATCCTCCTCATCATCGGCGGCGGTATCGCAGCCTACAAGAGCATCGAGCTCGTCCGGCTGCTCCGGAAGGCGGGCTATGTCGTGCGCTGCGTGATCACGCGCGCGGGCGAACAGTTCGTGACGCCGCTGACGCTCGCGGCGCTCAGCGAGAACAAGGTCCATACCAGCCTGTTCGACCTCAAGGACGAGGTCGAGATGGGGCATATCCAGCTCAGCCGCGAGGCCGACCTGGTCGTCGTCGCTCCCGCGACCGCCGATCTGATGGCGAAGATGGCGAACGGGATCGCCGACGATCTGGCAACGACGCTGCTGCTCGCGACCGACAAGCCGGTGCTCGCGGCGCCCGCGATGAACGTGCGCATGTGGCTGCACGCGGCGACGCGGCGCAATGTCGGGACCTTGCGCGGCGACGGCGTGACGGTGATGGAGCCCGACGAGGGCGAGATGGCGTGCGGCGAATATGGGCCCGGACGGCTGCCCGAGCCGGCGGCGATCTTCGAGGCGATCGAGAAAGCCCTGGCGAATGCGCCCGCGATCACGCCGCTGGCCGGCCAGCCCGATTTCGCGCCCGCGAACCACCGCCCGCTCCACGGGCGTCGCCTATTGATCACCGCGGGACCGACGCACGAGCCGATCGATCCGGTGCGCTACATCGCCAACCGGTCGAGCGGGAAGCAGGGTTTCGCGATCGCCGCAGCCGCAGCCGAGGCCGGCGCCGAAGTGCTGCTGATCGCCGGCCCCGTGCCGCTGCCGACCCCGCCCGGCGTGATCCGCGTCGACGTCGAAACCGCGCGCGAGATGGCGGCCGAGGTCGAGGCCGGGCTGCCCGTCGACGCCGCGATCATGGTCGCCGCGGTCGCCGACTGGCGCGCCGCCGACACATCGGCGCAGAAGATCAAGAAAGACGGCAGCGGGCAGGTGCCCCCCCTCGCGCTCGCCGAAAATCCCGACATTTTGGCGAGCGTAGCTAAGAGCCCGCGGCGCCCGCCCTTGCTCATCGGTTTCGCCGCCGAGACCAATGACGTCCTCGCGCATGCGCAGGCCAAGCTCGCGCGCAAGGGCTGCGACTGGATCGTCGCGAACGACGTCGCCGCCGACCCGATGGGGGGCGAGACGAATAGGGTGCATATCGTTAGCAAAAGCGGCGTAGACAGTTGGGACCGGCTGCCCAAACAGGCCGTCGCCCGCAAATTGATGGAAAAGATCGCCGATGAGCTCGATGCGCGTGTCCCAACTCACTCCGATTGAAATCCGGATCCAGCGGCTGCCCAATGGCGGCGGCCTGCCCCTGCCCGGCTACGCCAGCGACGGCGCGGCCGGAATGGACGTCGTCGCGGCGGAATCGCTGACGATCCGCCCCGGCACGCGCCACGCGGTCGCGACGGGCTTCGCGATGGCGATCCCGGCCGGCTATGAGGTGCAGGTGCGCCCGCGCTCGGGGCTCGCGCTCAAGCACGGTATCACCTGCCTCAACACGCCCGGGACGATCGACAGCGACTATCGCGGCGAGGTGAAGGTGATCCTCGCCAACCTCGGCGACGAGCCGTTCGAGATCAGGCGCGGCGACCGTATCGCGCAGCTGGTCCCCGCGCCGGTGCAGCGTGCAAGCTTCGCCGAGGTCGAGATGCTCGACCAAACCGCGCGCGGCGCGGGCGGGTTCGGCTCGACCGGCGTGGCGAGCGACCGCGGCAATTCTGAGGAGGAACCGATCGACGACAGCATCCCCGACAATGTCGGCTCGCTGTCCGAGGTCAAGATGCGGCGATCGGGGGAATAGCCGTCTTGTTTTTCTCTTTCCGTTCGTGCTGAGCCTCTCGAAGCACCGTCCTTCCTTTTCCAACGGTCGAAAAACGGCCTTTCGACAAGCTCAGGGTAAACGATTTTTTAGGACGCTTTGATTGCTCTCCGACGCCGAACTCGACCGCTACGCCCGCCAGATCATCCTGCCGCAGTTCGGCGGCGCGGGGCAGGCGAAGCTGAAGGCGGCGCATGTCGCGATCATCGGTGCGGGCGGGATCGGCTGTCCGGCGATCACCTATCTGGCGGCCGCAGGCGTGGGCCGGCTGACGATTGTCGATCATGACCATGTCGAGCTGTCGAATTTGCAGCGCCAGCCCTTGTTCACCGATGCGGACATCGACGCGGCCAAGGCCGAGGTCGCGGCGGATGCGGCGCGGCGGATCAATCCGCATGTCGAGGCGGTAGCGGTCGTGGAGCGCCTCGACGCCGCGAACGCGAAAGCGCTGCTGGAGGGCGCGAGCCTGATCCTCGACGGATGCGATAATTTCGACACGCGACTGGCGGTCAACCGCGCCGCGGTGGCGCTGAAAATCCCGCTGCTCTCGGCCGCGATCGGCGCGTTCGAGGGGCAGGTGGCGCTCTACGAGGGCTGGCGCGCCGACGCGCCCTGTTATCAGTGCCTCGTCGGCGGCGACCCCGACCGCGAAGGGATCAATTGCGCCGAGACCGGGGTGATGGGCGCGCTCGCGGGGATGATCGGGACGATGGCGGCGCTTGAGGCGGCGCGCGCGCTCACCGGCTGGGGATCGCCGCTTGCCGGGCGGCTCGCCATCGTCGATATGCTGGAACGGCGCTGGCGCGAGGTCGGCGTCGCCAAGGACCCGGGGTGCCCGGCATGTCGAGCCTGAACATCATCGTCGCGGTCGCCGAGGGGCGGCGGCTCTATGCGGCGCTCGAAGCCGCGATGGCGTCGGCAGCGCTCGGCCGGCCGGCGCGCGTCTTCCTGCAGGGCGAGGCGGCGGCGCTGCTGCGCGAACCCGTGAGCTTCGTGGGCGACACTGCGCGGCGCGCGGCGGGGCAGCCCGAACTCGCGTGGATGGTCGAGGAAGCGATCGCGATGGAGGTCGGCCTTTTCGTCTGCCAGTCGGGCATGGCGCTGGTCGGCGTCGCGGCGACCGAACTGGTGCCGCATGTGAAGGCGGCGGGACTGGTGAGCTTCATGGCCGATATCGGGCCGGCAGACCGGCTGGTGGTGTATTAAAGCTCGTCGCCCCCGCGAAGGCGGGGGCCGCTAACGGCCTCACCCCTCACCGCTGCGTAAACCGACAGCGGCCCCCGCCTTCGCGGGGGCGACGCTCTAAGGGTTATCGCACACCTTGATGTCCTCGGGCTTCGGCCTTTTCCCGTCCGGGACGAAGCGCGCGAGATAGCCGCCGGCGTGCTGTTTGTCGTCGTAGGACAGCAATTTATACCCCACTGCCTCGAATTCGCAGACGAGCAGGCGGAAGGGCGTGCCATGGTCGGCGATCGGACGGTCGCCGTCGACGACGAGGATCTGCCCGCCCTGCCGCAGCGCCGGGCGCAGCCGCCAGAGGAAGGCATAGGGCTCGCCGATCTCGTGATACATATGGACCATGAACACGCGGTCGAAGCTGGCGGCGGGCAGCCGCGGATCGTCGACCGCGCCGAGCTTGATCGAGACATTGTCGAGCCGCTCTCGCGCGACGCGGTCGGCGAGGCGATCGATCACCTCGGGCATGATGTCCTGCGCGAGCACGCGCCCGTTCGCGCCGACGCGCTGCGCGAGGCGCACGGTATAATAGCCGTCGCCCGCGCCGATGTCGGCGACGGTCATGCCGGGCCGGACGTCGGCCGAGTCCATGACGTCCTCGGCCTCGTTCACGCGGTCGCGCGCTTCCTCGGTCGACCATTTGGTCGAGACCGTCGGCGCGACGGGGCGATCGGCGGGCGGGAAATCGCGCGCGGTGGTGGCGCGGTCGCCGTCCTGGTCCCACGGCGCATCGCAGCTGCCGAGCAGCGGGAAGGCCAGCAGCGCGGCAAAAAGAGCCGCGCGCCGCATCAGTCGATATCCTCGACGTCGACCTTTTCGCCGGTGACCTTCTGCGACAGCGCCGCCGCCATGAACGGATCGAGCGCGCCGTCGAGCACGTCGCCGGGCGCGGTCGAGGTCACGCCGGTACGCAGGTCCTTCACCAGCTGATAGGGCTGAAGAACATAGGAGCGGATCTGATGGCCCCAGCCGATCTCGGTCTTGGCCTGATATTCGCCCGAGGCCGCGGCTTCGCGCTTCTGGAGTTCCGCCTCGTACATCCGCGCCTTCAGCATGCCCATCGCGGTCGCGCGGTTCTTGTGCTGCGAGCGGTCGTTCTGCGAGGCGACGACGATGCCGGTCGGAATGTGCGTGATGCGTACCGCCGAATCGGTGGTGTTGACGTGCTGGCCGCCCGCGCCCGAGGCGCGATAGGTGTCGATCTTGAGGTCGCCTTCGTTGATCTCGATATCGATATTGTCGTCGATCACCGGGTAGACCCACACCGACGAGAAGCTGGTGTGGCGCCGCGCCGAACTGTCGTAGGGCGAAATGCGCACGAGGCGGTGGACGCCGCTTTCGGTCTTCGCATAGCCATAGGCGTTTTCGCCTTTCACCAGCATCGTCACCGACTTGATGCCCGCCTGCTCACCCGCCTGATACTCGACCAGCTCGACCTTGAAGCCGCGCTTTTCGGCCCAGCGGCTGTACATGCGCTGGAGCATCTCGGCCCAGTCCTGGCTCTCGGTGCCGCCTGCGCCGGCATGAACCTCGATATAGGCGTCGTTGGCATCGGCCTCGCCAGCCAGAAGCGCCTTAATCTTGTCTTCTTCGGCGCGCGCGGCGAGCGCGGCGAGGCTGGCAACGGCGTCATCGATCATCGCCTCGTCGCCCTCCATCTCGGCGAGTTCGATCAGCTCGGCGGTGTCGACGCATTCAGTCTCGATCGCGCGCGTCGCGCTGATCGCCTCGTCCAGGCGGCGACGCTCGCGCATCACCTCCTGCGCGGCCTTCTGGTCGCTCCACAGGGCCGGATCCTCGACCTTGGCATTGAGTTCGTCGAGCCGGCGCAACGCGCGATCCCAATCGAGGAAACGCCGCAGCAGCGCCAGTGCGGCACCGATCTTGTCGATATGATCCTGCGCTTCGGCGCGCATGTTCTAGCTCCTGAAAAAATGTCGAACCGCCCTTAGAGCCTGTCCGGCGCAAGGGGAAGAAGCTCGCGAGACGTCAGATGATGCCGCCGCGATCCTCGAGGAAGTCGCTATCGCTGCGGCGGCCATTGCCCTGCTGGACCGGCGCATCCTGGCGCGCGGCGGGTTTGCTGGGCTTGATCTCGGCCTCGCGGATCGTCCGCCTGGGCTCGCTTTCGGGCTTGAACGCCTCCCAGATGATCGACGCCTTGGGATCGGTCCCCGGCCAGCTGCCATAGACGCGGCGGCCCGACTGACGGTCGATGCGCACCATGCGGATGCCCTTGGGCGCCGCAAAGGGGATCGGCTGGCGGTCGGCGAGCCCGACGAGCGCGAAATCCTTGAAGATCGGCGCCGCGAGGCTGCCGCCTTGGGCATAGCCGCCCATCGAGCGCGGCTGGTCGAAACCGATATACATGCCCGCTACCACGTCGGGCGTGCCCCCGACGAACCACACGTCGTTGGGCCCCGAGGTCGTCCCCGTCTTGCCGAAGATCGGTACGCCCAGGTCGCGCAGCCGTACCGCGGTGCCGCGCTGGACGACGCCCTCGAGCATATGGACGACCTGATAGGCGGTGAGCGGGTCCATCAGCTGCTTGCCCGATTTCGCGAAGCGCGGCATCGGGCGCCCGTCCCAATCCTTCTTGTTGCAGCCGGCGCAGGATTTCCAGTTCGCCGGAAAGATCACCTTGCCGCGGCGGTCCTGGACATAGTCGATCACGCGCGGTTTCAGCTCGCGGCCGTGGTTGGCAAGCATCGCATAGGCATTGGTGATCTTTTCGACCGTCGTCGAACCGGCACCCAGGGCGGTCGAGAGATAGGGCTCATGCTCGCCGATGCCCATCGTGCGGATCATGTCGACCACAGGCTCCATGCCGATCTGGCTCGCCGCGCGCACCGTCATCAGGTTGCGCGACTGTTCGAGGCCCCAGCGCATCGTATGCTCGCCGCTGCCACCCGCGCCGCCAAAGTTGCGGAAACATTTGTTGCCGAAACGCGCGCCCTGATAGACGCAGAAGCTGCCGTCGACGATCATCGTCGCAGGTGTCATGCCATTGTCGAGCGCGGCGGCATAGACGAAGGGCTTGATCGTCGAACCCGGCTGGCGCTCGGCCTGGGTCGCGCGGTTGAAGGGCGAGAGGCGGACGTCGAAGCCGCCCTGCATCGCGAAGATCCGGCCCGAATGAGGGCTTTCGGCGATGAAACCGCCCGAAACCTCGGGGATATTACGCAGCGCGTAAGTACCCCCACCCGTCGCCTTGACCGCGATCAGGTCGCCCGGGCGCATTGCCGAGAAGGCGCTGCCGCCGGTCTTGCGATAGCCCTGCGTCGCGGCGCTCGCGGGTAGCCGGCCGGTGTCGCCGTTGGCAAAGCCGATGCGCGCCTCGCCGGCGTTTTTCGACAGCACCGCGGCGATGCGCCAGCCATCGTAATCGATGCCGATGAAGCTCGACGCGAGGCGACTCTGCCACTGGTCGTCGGCCTCGATCGTCGCGATGGGCCCCGACCAGCCCTTGCCCGCGTCGTAGCGGAGCAGGCCCTTGCGCAGCGCGGAGGTCGCCGCGGCCTGCATCTTGCCGTCGTAGGGCGTGCGCACCCAGAGGCCGCCGGCATAGGCGCTGTGCGGTCCGTCCTCGGCTGTTTCGCCGAATTGCGCAATCAGCTGGCGCCGCACCTCTTCCATATAATAGCCGCCTACCTGCGCGACCGCGGTATTGCCGCTGCTGGTGAGGCCGAGCGGCATCGCGCGCGCGGCGTCGCGCTGGGCGGGGGTGATCCAGCCATTGTCCTCCATCGCTCCAAGCACGAAATTGCGCCGCGCCAGCGCCTCGGCCTCGTTGCGCGCACGGCCATATTTCTCGGGCGCCTTGGGCAGGATCGCGAGAAATGCCATTTCGTGGAGCTGGAGCTGGTCGACGTCCTTGTCGAAATAGGCGCGGCTCGCGGCCTGGACGCCGAAGCTGCGGCGCCCGAGCGGGATTTCGTTGAGGTAGAGCTCGAGGATCTGTTCCTTGGTCAGCGCATCCTCGATGCGCATCGCCAGGATCGCCTCGCGCACCTTGCGGCGATAGCTGAGCTCGTTGGTGAGCAGCAGGTTTTTCGCGACCTGCTGGGTGATCGTCGAGGCGCCGACCGGGCGCCCACTGCTCGTCAAATTGGTGACGATCGCGGTCGCGATGCCCGGATAGTCGATGCCGCCGTGGCTGAAGAAGGTCTTGTCCTCGGCCGCAAGGAAGCTGCGCACCAGGAGCTGCGGATATTCGCTATATTCCAGCTGGACGCGGCGTTCGCGCGCATAGCTGTGAACCGGCTTGCCCTCGGCATCGCGGACCATCGTCGGCAGCGGCGGCTCATAATCGCGCAGTTGCTCGACCGAGGGCAGGTCGCGCGCGAAGATCAGCCAGATCAGGAACAGGCCGAGCAAGCCGGCAAGCGCGAGATAGCCGAGCCAGCGGAACCAGCGGCGTGTCCACATCGAACGGAACCAGCTCGCGACGGCATTGCTGTCGCGGCGCAGACGATAGCGGAAGTGGGACGTGGTCTCGGCGGCCATAGGCCCAAGCCTCTAAAGCGTGCGCCCGCGAAAGGGAAGCATGGTTGCGGTGGGGTGGGTCAGCGCGCCCGGCCGCGCGCGCTGACCGGCCAGATCGCGACCAGCGTCTCGCCTTCGACGACATGATAATGGTCGTAGAGGTTCACCGTCGGGTCGCAATGCGGGACCGTGAGCGTCACCGGGTCGCCGGGGACGAGCTCGTCGCCGATGCCGGGCGCGATCAGCGCGGCATGCTCGTCGCCCATGAAAGCGAAAAAGGCAGTTTCGGGCGCGCCGCGCCGGACGACCGCGACACCGCCGTCGGTCGAGAGCGACTTGTAACCGGCATCGATGGTGACGAGCCCGCTGTGGTTCGCGCTGACCACGCGCGCGTCGACCCCAAGCGAGATTTCGAACGGCACCGCGCCGTCGCCGGTGAGGTCGCAGTCGAGATATTGCTTGTCCATGAAGACATAAGAGCCCGCCTGCAGCTCGGTGAAGACGCCGAGATCGAGGTCGATGCGGTGGGTGCCGGTGCCCGATCCGGTGACGATCTCGGGGGAATGTCCCGCATCGGTCAGCGCGGCGATCACGGTCTGGAGATAGCCGGTGCGCTCCTCGATCGCGGCGCGGCGGTCGGCATAGGCCTCGATATGCTGCTGGCGGCCGCAGTAGAATTGCACGCCGCGGTAGTGGAGGTTTGGTAACTTCGCGACCGCCTCGGCCAGCGCTACCGCCGCCTCGGGCGACGCGACCCCGGTGCGCGCGATGCCTGGATCGATGTCTATTATGACGTCAAGGCGGGTGCCCAGCGCCGCGTCGATGCGCGCCGCGACCGCCGGATGGTCAATCACTGCCATCAGCCCTTCGGCCTTGCCCGCGAGCACGGCGAGCCGCTCGACCGCGCGCGGCGCGGCGACGGGCGAGGTGATCAGGATGCCGGTGACGCCGCCCTCGGCGAGCACTTCGGCCTCGCCGATCTTGGCGCAGCAAACCCCGGCGGCGCCAGCGGCAAGTTGGCGCCTGGCGATATCGACGCTCTTGTGGGTCTTGGCATGCGGGCGCAGGCCCACTCCGTGCGACGCCGCGAGCGACGCCATCGCCCCGATATTGCGGTCCAGCGCATCGACGTCGAGCACCAGCACCGGCGTGTTGAGGTCGGCGCGGCTCCCCTGCCGGCCGACCAGATGGGCGTGGAGCGTAAGATCGTCGGTCATGAAAATAGGGCTTCCAGATGCGGGTTGAGGAATTTGCCGCCGGGATCGGCGGCGCGGCGGACGCTGCGATAGCGTTCGGCCATCGGGTAGAGCGTATCGACGTCGGCGCGCGCCAGCATATGGCGCTTGGCCCAGTGCGGCCGGCCGCCATGCGCGCGGAAGATCGCGTCGGCGTCGGCGAAGACCGTTTGCCACGGCATCTTCGCATATTGATGCATCGAGATCGCCGCGACCGGGCCGGCGTTCATCGGGCTCATCCAGATATCGTCTGCAGCGACGGTTCGATACTCGAAAGGGAAGGTCACCGGCAGCCGCTTCTTGCGGATCCAGCCGACGACCTCGGCGAGCGTGTCGAGCCCCGCGGCGCGCGGCATCTCAAATTCCATTTCCTCGAAACGGATCGTGCGGTCCGAGGGAAAAATTGCGTGCGCGGGGCCGCGGCGGCGGCCGTTCATATTCGTCTTCATCATTGCGCGCTGGAGCGTCGGCGTCAGGAAAGGCAGCCGCGCCGCGACACCGAGCACGCGGCGGAACGCCGCCTCCTCCATGTCGGTCGTGGTCGGCGGCGGATCGCAGGGATCGCAAAGGTCGAGCGTCTTCAGGATGACCTGATCCGCATGCGGGAAGAACCAGAATTCGATATGGCGATGCTGCTGCGCGAGTTCGTCATAGCTTTCGCGCACCTCGTCCCAGCGGCGCTTCTCGATGCGCTCCGAAAGGTGGAAGGCGGGAACGACCGCGACCTCAATCTCGGTCGCGATGCCGAACAGGCCCAGCGACAGCCGCTGCGCCTGATAGAGGTCGGGCTCGGTCGCGGCGTCGCACCAGCGCGCTTCGCCGTCGGCGCCGATCAGGCGGAAGCCGCGCGCCATCGTCGCGAGGTTGCCGAGATCGACTCCGGTGCCGTGCGTGCCGGTCGCCATCGCGCCCGCAAGCGACTGCGGGTTGACGTCGCCCTGGTTGGCAAGCGCGAGCCCCTCGTCCCACAGCGCGGCGGTCAGCCGCTTGATGCTCCACCCCGCAGGAATGCGCGCAGTCCGACGGTCGGCGGCGACGACAATCTGGCCGGGGAGGTTTTCGAGATTAAGGATCAGCTCGTCGCTGGTGCACAAGGGCATGAAGCTGTGGCCGGCCCCCGTTGCGCGGACCTTGGTCGCCTTGCGGACGAGATTCGCGAGTTCGTCCTCGCTTTGCGGGCGCGTGACGGCGACGGGCGCGGCGACGCTGCCCGACCAATTGCTCCAGCCCATATTTCTCTCCCGTCAGCCCAGTACGAAGCTGTCGGGGCCGGGCGGGCGGGTCAAGGGCTAGTTCGAGGCGATCTGCCGCGCGAAATGAATCTGCACCGCCTGGCGCACGCCGCGCGCGACCCTTTTTTGTCCCTCGGCCGAAGCGAGAAAATCGGCGTCGCTTTCGTTCGAGATGAAGCCGGTTTCGAACAGGACCGAGGGCGTGTCGGGCGCCTTCAATACGACGAAGGAGGCAAAACGGTGCGCGGTGCTGCGGAATTTGACGTCGTCCGACGCTTCGCGCTGAAGCAGGCGCGCGAAGTCCGAAGCGACATTCATCGTCTCGCGCTGCGTCAGGTCGAGCAGGATCGACGACACCTCGCTGCTGTGCGCGCCGAGATCGACGCCGTTGATGATGTTGGCCTTGTTCTCGCGCGCCGCGAGCCGCGCCGCCTCGCGGTCGGAGGCGACTTCGGACAAGGTATAGATCGACGCGCCGCTCGCCTGCTGGTTCTCGGCGGCGTCGGCGTGAACCGAGATGAAGAGGTCGGCCTTCAGCCGCCGCGCGATGCCATAGCGTTCCTCGAGTACCAGATAACGGTCGTCACCTCGCGTCAGCGCAACGCGGACGCGGCCCGACGCGATCAGATCGTCGCGGATCGCGCGCGCGAGCGCCAGCGTGATGTCCTTTTCGCGCTTGCCGCTGTGCGGGCTGATCGCGCCGGGATCATGTCCGCCATGCCCGGCATCGATGACGACGAGCGGCAGGCGCGGATTGTCCGGCCCCTCGATCTTCGGCAGCGCGACCGCGGGCTTGGGCTTGCCGATCGGGACGGTCACCGAATAGCGCTTTTCGGGCGGCTTGGCGCGGAACTGGGCCGGCGGCTGCAATTCGAGCCGCGGACCGCGCGACGCGCGCTGAAATTCATCGGCCGATACCGGATCGAGCGTGAAGGTCAGGCTGCGCCCATCGGCGGCGAAGCGCGCATTCGACACCAGCGCCGGGCGGTCGAGGTCGAGCACGACGCGCGCGGTGCCGGGGCCCTGCTGGCCTTGGCGCACCGCACGCACCAGCCCAGCCCCCGGCGGCGAGTGCCCCGCCTGCGCACCGGAAATGTCGAGCGCGATGCGGTCGGGACCCGCGAGCAGCAGCGTCGAAGCGCCCGCGACCAGATCGTCGAAGCGTAGCGTCACCTCGCCGTCGCCGATCTCGATCGCGCCGATGTTGCCCGCGAGCACCGCGGGCGTCGCGAACAGCGTCGAGAGGAAGAGCGGAAGGAGCAGCATGGCACGTTTATGCCGCGAGCGACGGCGGCTGGTCCAGTCTTTATCCGAAAGCATCCAAGGCCACCTGCGGGTCATCACGATGAACCGGTCATTAGGGATGTCCCGTCAAGTCGCGGTGAAGCGGAAAGGTTAACCAGCCATTCAGCACGATTCGCCGGCGTGCGGCCGCATCCCCTTGCCGACGCCTTGTCCCGACACCATTTTTTGGGGCGGGCGGTTGCCGTTAGCGACCACCGATGCTAGCACCGCCCACGCTGACGGTGTCATCGCCTGAACCGTCGGGCCTTATGCGGGGATTGCGCCCGTCCGGATCGGACGGCATCGCTCCCCCGGTGCCCGGCAAAACAGGCATGGCGACCTGCCGTCGGCCCACCCCGGATGCACGGGGCAGCGAAAGACGATCGGACATCTGGTCGATTCGCAGCTTCGGGCATCCCGCAACAGGTTGATGCCGCATGAGGCTTGCCATGCCCTCTTCTGACCGTGACACGGGCGCTTTCGCGTTCGCTGCCGCGACAGAAGACCGCATGCGCGTCCAGCACCGGACGCCGGCCGCATCAGGCAATAACGTCTTTTTTACTTTGAACCCTATCGACCGCAGCCCTCCTTTGCGGAGGGCCGCGGCCTTTTTTATTGGTGCGCCATCGCGCGCCTGGAGTGATAATAATGACCACGCGCATGTTGATCGACGCGCGGCATCGGGAAGAAACCCGTGTCGCCGTCACCAAAGGAAACCGCATCGAGGAGTTTGATTTCGAGTCCGCCGAGCACAAGCAACTCAAGGGCAATATCTATCTGGCCAAGGTAACGCGTGTCGAACCGTCCTTGCAGGCGGCATTCGTCGAATATGGCGGCAATCGCCACGGCTTCTTGGCGTTCAGCGAAATCCACCCCGATTATTACCAGATCCCGAAGGAAGATCGCGAAGCGCTGCTCCGCGAAGAGGCCGAGCACGCCGCCGCCGCGGCGATGCGCGCGGAAGAGGATCTCGACGAGCTGGAAGGCGATGTCGCCGACGTCGAGCGCCCCGACGAGGACGAGCATGGCGACGCGCCGCAGCCCGAAACCGTTGGCGAGGAGCCCGAGGGCGAAGAGGAGCATGGCGACGACGAACCGGGCGACGACGAAGGCAATGGCGAGGCCGAAGAAGGCGCCGAGGAGAACAAGGACGGCCGTGGCGACCGCAAGGGCCGCGGGCGCGGGCGTGACGGCCGAAAGGGCCGCGGGCGCGGGCGCCGCCGCGACGACGAGGAGGACGGCGAGAGCCGCATGTCGCTCCGCCGCCGCTACAAGATCCAGGACGTCATCCGCCGCCGCCAGGTGATGCTGGTGCAGGTCGTCAAGGAAGAACGCGGCAACAAGGGCGCCGCGCTCACCACATATCTGTCGCTCGCCGGCCGCTATTGCGTGCTGATGCCGAACACGATGCACGGCGGCGGGATCAGCCGCAAGATTTCGAACGGCGCCGATCGCCGCAAGCTGAAGGCGATGATCGACGAGCTCAACCTGCCGCCGACGATGGGCTGCATCGTGCGCACCGCGGGGATGAGCCGTACCAAGGTCGAGATCAAGCGCGACTTCGACTATCTCGCGCGCGTCTGGGACGAAATCCGCGAGAACACGCTCGGGTCGAGCGCGCCCGCACTGATCCATTCGGACAGCGACCTCGTCAAGCGCGCGATCCGCGACATCTATCACAAGGATATCGAGGAAGTGCTCGTCGAGGGCGACGAGGGTTACAAGGCGGCGAAGCAGTTCATGAAATTGCTGATGCCGAGCCACGCGCGGCGCGTGAAGCAATATGCCGACCCGGTCTCGCTCTACCAGCGCTACGGCGTCGAGGACCAGCTGGCGGGAATGCTCAATCCCGTCGTCCAGCTGAAGTCGGGCGGCTATCTCGTGATCAACCCGACCGAGGCGCTGGTGTCGATCGACATCAACTCGGGCCGCTCGACGCGTGAGCATAATATCGAGCAGACCGCACTCAACACCAACCTCGAGGCCGCGCACGAGATCGCGCGCCAGCTGCGCCTGCGCGATATGGCGGGGCTGATCGTCATCGACTTCATCGACATGGATCACGGCTCGAACGTCCGCAAGGTCGAGCGCGCCATGAAGGACGCGCTCAAGAACGATCGCGCGCGCATCCAGATCGGCCGCATCTCGGGCTTCGGCCTGATGGAGATGAGCCGCCAGCGGCTGCGCACCGGCGTGCTCGAAGCCTCGACGCGCCCCTGCCCGCATTGCGAGGGCACCGGGCTCGTTCGCACCGCTTCGTCGGCAGGCCTTTCCGCGCTGCGCATGATCGAAGAGGAAGCCGCGCGCGGCAAGGGCAGCAAGATCATCCTGCGCGCGAGCCAGGAAGCGACCTTCTACCTGCTCAACGAAAAGCGCCGCGAACTGCGCGAGATCGAGGAGCTCTACGGCGTCAGCGTCGAGATCCTGCCCGACGGCGAGACCGAGGGCGCGCGCATGGCGATCGAGGTCGGCGGCCCGCCGCCCGTCGCACGTCGCAGCTTCGCCCCGATCGTCGAGATCGAGGACGACGAGGAAGAAGAGTTCTTCGAAGAGGAAGAAGAAGCCGAGGCCGAGGAGGCTGAAGCCGAGCGTCCCCGCGAACGCCAGCGCGAGCGTGACGGCGAGGAGGGCGAAGGTGACGGTCGGAAGCGCCGCCGCCGCCGCCGCCGCGGCCGCCGCGGCCGCCGCGACGAGGAAGGCAATGAAATCGGCGAAGGCGAAGCCGCGAACGATGACGAGCCCGAGGCCGGCGACGACGAAGCGATAGCCGACGAAGCGCCCGCCGAAGGGGCCGAATCCGAAGCCGAGGCGGAAGCCGAAGCCAAGCCCCGTCGCCGCCGTGGCGGACGCGGCCGCAAGGCGAAGGACGAGGCCGTCAAGGCCGAAGCCGCCGAAGCCGAGGCCCCTGCCGAAGAAGCCGCTCCCGAGCCGGTCGCCGAAGAAGCGCCCGCCGCCGAGGAAAAGCCGAAGCGCAAGCCGCGCCGGACCAAGGCGCAGATCGCCGCCGAAGAAGCCGCCGCCGCTGCGGCAGCCGAAGCGCCGGTCGAAGCGGAACCGGTTGTCGAGGCCGAAGCCGAACCCGCCAAGCCCGCGCCGAAGAAGCGCGCGCCGCGCAAGACCAAGGCCGCGGCTGCCGCCGCTGCCGAGAACGCCGCGACCGCGTCCGACGTGGCCGAGGCCGGCGAAACGATCGTCGCCGAGGGCGAAGAAACCCCCGAGGGCGAACCGCGTCGCGGCTGGTGGCAGCGCACCTTCGGGAATTGATCCGCGGCAATCGATCGCGTCGCCGCGATCGCCCTTGCTTCCGGGCGCCCTGACCCTCACAAGGCTATCATGGCTTCAGTCGAGGTTCAGGCGCCCGGCGCAAGGACGCATTCCATGAGTTTCTCCGCACCGCAGTATCTCCTGCGCGCCGACGCTTGGCGCGCGCTCGTCCGGCTGCTGGTGACGGTCACCGTACTTCTCGCGGTCGCGGTGCGCCCGGTGGCGGCGCAGTCGATCCTGCGCGATGCCGAGACCGAGGCGCTGTTGCAGGACATGATGGACCCGCTGCTCGTCGCCGCGGGGCTGCAGCCGGGGCAGGTCCGCGTCCACCTGCTCGGCGAGCGCAGCATCAACGCCTTCGTCGCGGGCAGCCAGGACATCTATGTCTTTTCGGGCCTGATCGAGGCCGCGGGCAGCGCCGAAGAAGTGCAGGGCGTGCTCGCGCACGAACTCGGCCATGTGATGGGCGGCCACGCGATCCGCGTCAACGAGGGTGCCAAGGCCGCGACGGGCATTTCGCTGCTAAGCCTGCTGCTCGGCGCCGCGGCGATTGCCGCCGGCGCGGGCGAGGCGGGCATGGGTGTCATGATGGCGGGGCAGCAGGCCGCGCTCGGCAAGTTCCTCGCTTTCAGCCGCGTCCAGGAATCGACCGCCGACGCCGCGGGGGCGCAATATCTGTCGAAAGCCGGGATTAGTGGGCGCGGCAGCCTCGCCTTCTTCAAGCGGCTGCAGAATCTCGAATTCCGCTATGCGGTGAAGCAGGACGATGACCAGGCCTATGGCCGCACCCACCCGCTGTCGGGCGACCGCATCCAGGCGCTGCGCGAAACCTATATGGTCGACCCCGCGTGGGAAAAGCCCGCGGATCCCGAGATCGAGAAGCGCTTCCAGCGGGTGAAAGCCAAGCTCGAAGGCTATATCGCCGAGCCCGAGCGGACGCTGCGCAAATATCCCGAAAGCAACACCAGCATTCCGGCGCGCTATGCGCGCGCTTATGCCTGGCACAAGAGCGCCTATCCGCAAAAGGCGCTCGCCGAGGTCGAGGGATTGCTCAAAGCCGACCCGAACGATCCCTATTTCCTCGAGCTCGAGGGGCAGGTGTTGCTCGAATCGGGGCGGCCGAAGGAAGCGATTCCGCCGCTGCGCAAGGCGGTCGCAGGGACGCGCTCGCAGCCGCTTATAGCGGGAACGCTCGGCCATGCGCTGATCGCCACCGAGGAACCCGCCAATTTCGCCGAGGCTGAGGACGTGCTCAAGACCGCGGTTGCGCTCGACAATCAGAATCCCTTCGCCTGGTACCAACTCGGCATCGTCTATGCGAACAAGGGCGATCAGGCGCGCGCCGCGCTCGCCTCGGCCGAACGCTACAGCCTGGAGGGTGGACAGGCGATGCTCGCGCTGCGAAACGCCGACCTTGCGATGCAGGGCCTGCCCGAGGGGTCGCCCGACTGGATTCGTGCACAGGATATTTCGCTGGTCGCGCGCGCCGAGGTGGAACGCGAGCGCAAACGGCGCTAGATTCGGGCAAAGCGAATTGGGGAATGCGTCGCACCGGCGATGCACAAGGGCGACAAGTGACGGATAGAAAAGACGATTATTACCAGCCGTGGCTGCGCGACCCGGCGCCTCCGGCGGCGTCTGCACCGGTCGAACCGCCGCGCGCGGCGCCCGACGCCGGGGCCGATGGCGGCCTCGCCAAGCCGCGTGAGGTGCCGCCCGTCGGTCTCGACGTGTCGCGCTATCCCGCCGAAGAGCGCAGGCCCAAGGCGCCCGCGGTCGATACCGAGCGATTGAAGACCGGTGCGAACAACCTGTGGAGCGCGATCCGGGACGGCAGCAGCGCTTTTGCTGTGTGGACGATTCGCGTCGGTGAGCGTGCCGATATCCCCGCGCGGGTCGAGGCGATGGAAATTCCGCGCCGCTCGCGCGAAATCGCCGGGCGCGCCGCCGAGGGGGCCGCGCGCGCCGCGAAGGCGGCCAGGCGCGGCAGCGCCGCCGCGGCCGCCGCCAGCGCCAGAACCTGGAACAGAATGGCGCTCGGCGAAAAGGTCGGCAAATTGTCGGGCGGCGCGCAGCGCGGGCTGGGCGAGGTCGCGGGCAAGGCCGGCGACGCGCTGGGTCAGGCCGCGAAAGCCGGCAAGGAAAGCCTGGGCGAGGCCGCGACCAGGCTGCGCCCGACGCCGCGCGAAGCGGCCGCGCCGCCGCCCTCGGGGCTCGAGCAATTGCTCGCGCGCGAGCAAGCCGAAGCGGCCGCGAGCGCCGCAGCCGCGAGGCCCGCCGCGGCCGACCTGCCGCTGTTCGCCGGCGAGCCGGGGATCGAACTCGCCGCGCCCAGGCCGGCGGCGGCCAAACCCGCCAAGGCCGCCCGCGCGGCCCCGCCCCCGTCGATCTCGGCGCCCGCCGCCGACGACCGCACGCCGCATCGCGCCCCGCCGGGACGCGGCAACGGCGGTGGCGGTGGCGGCGGTGATTTCGCCCTGCCGGCGCCCGGCTGGGCGCTCGCGCTCGGCGCGATCCTGCTGCTCGGCGTCACCTTCTGGCTCGGCGGCCGCTTCGGCGGGGGGGTGAGCAAGAGCGAGGTCGAGACGATCGTCGCCGACTATATCAAGGCAAACCCGCAGATCATTCCCGAGGCGCTGTCGGCGCAGCGCGACCGCGAGATGGCGAAAGCGATCGACCAGGTCCGTCCCGCGCTGGAAAAACCCTATGCCGGGGCGTGGGCGGGCAACGCCGACGGCGATGTGACGCTGACCGTCTTCACCGATTATGCCTGCGGCTTCTGCCGCGCGAGCCTGCCCGACATCGACCGGCTGATCCGCAGCGACCGCCGCGTGAAAGTGGTGTTCCGCGAACTGCCGATCATCTCGCCGCAGAGCCGCGACGCCGCGATCATGGCGCTCGCCGCCGCGCGGCAGGGCAAATATGACGCCTTCCACCATGCGATGTTCCGCGCCCCGTCGCTCGAAGCCGGGGCGATCGCGGCGGCGGCGGAGAAAGCCGGGGTCGTCACCGACGGCAGCGCCGACGCGACCGCGAATGAGGCGCTGTTCCAGCGCGAGCTCGACAGCAATCTCGCGATCGCGAACCAGCTGCAGCTCAACGCCACGCCGAGCTGGGTGGTCGGCGACCAGCTGCTGCAGGGCCAGATCGGCTATGAGGGGCTGCGCGACGCGGTCGCCAAGGCGCGGGCGAAGGGCTGACGCGCTTGGCGACGGTCACGCACGCCGACGCGCTCGCCAACGCCCGCCGCCTGCTGAACGGCCAGCCCGGCGCCGCGCTCGAACAGGCGCGCGCGATCCTGGAGGTGGTTCCGACCTCCGCCGAAGCGCACCGGCTCGCCGCCCACGCGCTGCGCGCGCTGGGCCGCGAGGCCGAGGCGCAGGCGGCATCGCTCGAGGCGGTGGCGGCGACGATCCACGATCCCGAAATGGTCGAGGCGGCGCTCGCGCTGACCGAGAACCGCCTGCCCGACGCCGAAGGCGCGCTGCGCACGCGGCTGAAGGCGGATGCGACCGACGTCGCGGCGATCCGCATGCTCGCCGAGGTCGCCGGGCGAATCGGGCGTTACGGCGATGCCGAGAAACTGCTGCGCCGCGCGCTCGAACTCGCGCCGGGATTCGGCGCCGCGCGCGCCAACCTCGCGACGGTCTATTACAAGCAGAACCGCTTCGCCGAGGCGGCCGGGACGCTCGACGCGGTGCTGGGCGAGGATCCCGACAATCCCGCGCATGCAAATCTGAAGGCCGCCGCGCTCGGCCGCATCGGAGGCTATGACGAGGCGCTGGCGCTTTACCAGGAGCTGGTGACCCGCTTCCCCGGCCACGCGAAGCTGTGGATGAGCTATGGCCATTTGCTCAAGACCGTGGGGCGGCAGGCGGACAGCATCGCCGCCTATCGCCGCGGCATCGCCAGCGAACCGGGGCTCGGCGAGATATGGTGGAGCCTCGCGAACCTGAAGACGATCCGGTTCGATGCCGACGACCGGGCCACGATGGAAGCGGCGCTGGCCGCGATCGACGGCGCCGATCCGGCCCGTGACGACGACCGGCTGCACCTGCATTTCGCGCTCGGCAAGGCCTATGACGACGCGGGCGAGGCCGAACCGGCCTTCGGCCATTATGCCGCGGGCAACGCGATCCGGTCGGCGCAACTCGGCTATGACGCCGCCGACACGAGCCTGCTCGTCGATTCGACGATAGCGACCTGCACCGCCGATTTCTTTGCGGACCGCGCGGGGCGCGGCGATCCGGCACCCGACCCGATCTTCATCCTGGGCATGCCGCGCGCCGGATCGACGCTGGTCGAACAGATATTGGCCAGCCATTCGGCGATCGAGGGCACGATGGAGCTGCCCGACATCCCGGCGCTGGCCCTGGGTTTCGGCCGTGCCGCAAAGGGCGACGGGCGGCGCTGGATCGATGCGCTGGCCGAGGCCCCGGCCGAAAGGCTGGCCGAACTGGGTGCGAAATATCTCGCCGACACCGCCGTCCAGCGGAAGAGCGGCCGGCCCTTCTACATCGACAAACTGCCGAACAACTGGCTCTATGTCCCGCTGATCCGGCTCATCCTGCCCAATGCGAAGATCATCGACGCCCGGCGCCACCCGCTCGACTGCGGCTTTTCGAACTTCCGCCAGCATTATGCGAAGGGCCAGGCGTTCAGCTATAGCCTCGCCGGCATGGGCGCCTATTACCGCGACTATGTGCGGCTGATGGCGCATATCGATGCGGTGCAGCCCGGCGCCGTCCACCGCGTGATCCACGAGGCGCTGCTCGACGATCCCGAGGCCGAGGTGCGCGCGATGCTCGGCTATCTGGGGCAGCCGTTCGAAGACGCCTGCATGGCGTTTCACGCCAATGCCCGCGCCGTGCGCACCGCGTCGAGCGAGCAGGTCCGCCGCCCGATAAACCGCGACGGCGTGGACCAGTGGCGGCCCTATGAGGCGTGGCTCGGCCCGCTGAGGGACGCGCTCGGCCCGGTGCTCGGCGCCTATCCGGCGGCTCCGGCATCGTTCGAATAGGGGCTTGGCGACAAAACGTTGCCTTTCGGCAACAGGCGGCGACATTTTCGACCAACGTCCCGCCTGCTTCGCCAACAATGCTTGCGCTTACGCTGCACCGCGTCATTCTCCGTCACATAGCTGTCATTTGTGGGGGGTCACATGCGTAACGTCACGACCGTATTGGCACGCGCCAGCGGTGCTTTGCTTGCAACCACCATCCTGTGCACGTCGGGCACGGCGCTCGCGCAGGAGGCCGGCAACACCAACGACGACGGCGACATCGTCGTCACCGCGTCGAAGCGCGAGGAAAATCTGCAGGACGTGCCGCTGGCGATCACCGCGATCGGCACCGAGCGGCTCGACGAGCTGCAGGTCAAGGAATTCCAGGACGTCGTCAAATTCCTGCCGTCGGTGACCATCCAGACGCTCGCGCCGGGTTTCAGCCAGGTCTATTTCCGCGGCGTCGCGAGCGGCGAGAATGCCAACCACTCGGCGTCGCTGCCGACGGTGGGCACCTATCTCGACGAAATGCCGATCACGACGATCCAGGGCGCGCTCGACATCCACGCCTATGACTTCTCGCGCGTCGAGGCGCTCGCCGGGCCGCAAGGCACGCTTTACGGCGCGAGCTCGATGGCGGGCACGATCAAGCTGATCACCAACCAGCCCGATCCCGGCAGCACCTATGGCTCGATGGGCGTCGAGCTCAACACGGTCAAGAGCGGCGACATCGGCGGCGTCGCCGAAGGCTTCATCAATGCCTCGCTGGGCGAAAGGGCGGCGCTGCGCCTGGTCGGCTGGTATCGCCGCGACGGTGGTTATATCGACAATATCGCCGGTAGCCGCACCTATCCGACCAGCGGCATCACCCAGAATAACGCCGATCTGGTCGAAAAAAATTACAACGACGTCGACACCTATGGCGCGCGCCTTGCGCTCGGCATCGAGCTCGACGACGACTGGACGATCCGTCCGACGCTGATGGGGCAGATCCAGAAGGCCGACGGCAGCTTTGCCCAGGAACGGTCGAGCGCGGTCACGCGCAAGCTGCAGACGGTGCAGTACAACCCCGAGCGCAGCGACGACAAATGGTTCCAGGCCGCGATGACGATCGAGGGCAAGATCGGCAACTGGGACCTGACCGTCACCGGCGGCCATATGCGCCGCAAGACCGAGACCGAGAGCGACTATTCGGACTATGCCTATTTCTATGATGCGCTCTACGGCTATGGCGCCTATTTCACCGACAACAACGGCGACCCGGTCAACCCGAACCAATATATCCAGGGCGTCGACCGCTATAAGCGCAGCTTCGCCGAAATCCGCGTCGCCTCGCCCGCGGACGCCCGCATCCGCTTCATCGGCGGGCTGTTCTGGCAGCGCCAGGCGCATAATATCGAACAGAACTACATCATCGACGGCATCGGCGACGCCATCACCGTCACCGGCACCGACAGCAATATCTGGCTGACCCAGCAGCTGCGTATCGACCGCGACTATGCCGCCTTCGGCGAGATCAGCTTCGACATCACCGACAAGCTCACGCTGACCGGCGGCGGGCGCCTGTACAAGTTCGACAACAGCCTGGTCGGCTTCTTCGGCTATTCGGCGGGCTTTTCGAGCCGTACCGGCGAAGCGGTGTGTTTCGGCCCGGCGGTCGTGGCGGGTTCGCCCTGCACCAACCTCGACAAGAGCACCAGCGACACCGACTTCATCCACAAGCTGAACCTGAACTACAAGATCACCGACGATGTCATGATCTATGGCACCTGGTCGCGCGGCTTCCGCCCCGGCGGCATCAACCGCCGCGGCACCTTGCCGCCCTATGGCCCCGACACGCTCGACAATTACGAGTTCGGCTTCAAGACCAGCTTCGGCCCCTTCCGTTTCAACGGCGCGGTCTATCAGGAGGATTGGAACAATATCCAGCTGTCCTTCCTGGGCGCCAACGGGCTGACCGAGATCCGCAATGCGGGCATCGCGCGCATCCGCGGGTTCGAGGCCGACATCAATTTCCGCGAAGGCGGCTTCACGCTGAACCTGGGCGGCAGTTACAACGACGCGACGATCCGGCGCGATTTCTGCCGTATCGCCAACGACCAGTTCGACTGCACGATCGATCCGCCGGGCCAGACCAATGCACTGCTCGCCCCCGCCGGATCGCGCCTGCCGGTCACGGCGAAGTTCAAGGGCAATGCGGTTGCGCGCTACGAATTCCCCGTCGGCGACATGGAAGCGCATGTCCAGTTCGCGCTCAACCATATCGGCAAGCGCCGGTCCGACCTGCGCCCGTTCGAGAATGGCATCGTCGGCAATTTCGGCGCCTACACCACCGGCGACGTCAGCATCGGCATCAAGGGCGACAGCTGGGATGCCGAATTGTTCGCGACGAACCTGTTCAACAGCAACGGCGTGATCAACGCAGGGGTGCAGTGCGGCGAATCGATCTGCGGCGATCCCGGCGGGATCAGCAGCACCGGCGGCGTCATATATGACAATGTCATCCGTCCGCGCCTGATCGGGATCAAGGTCAGCAAGGACTTCTGACCGGGTGACCACGCCCGAAAATGGCATCGAAAGGCCGCGCCGCAAGCTCGGCCTTTCGATGGCGATCGCGCTGGTCATGGGCAATATGATCGGATCGGGGGTGTTCCTGCTGCCCGCGAGCCTCGCCCCCTTTGGCTGGAACGGCGTCGCGGGCTGGGCGATCACGATCGGCGGCGCGCTGGCGCTCGCCTTCGTGCTCGCCCGGCTGACGGTCGCCTGCCCCGGCCTCGGAGGACCAACCGGCTTCGTCGAGCGCGCCTTTGGCCGCATCCCCAGTTTCATGATCGGCTGGGCCTATTGGGTGTCGGTGTGGACCGCGAACGTCACGCTGGCGGTTGCGGCGGTGAGCTTTCTCAGCCTGTTCGTGCCCGCGCTGGGCCGGCATATGGCGCTGTCGACGATCGTGCTGATCTGGATGGTCACCGCGATCAACTGGCGCGGCGCGCGCGCGGCGGGGCAGTTTCAGCTCGTGACGTTGCTCATCAAGCTGATCCCGCTCGTCACCGTCATCGTGCTGATCCCCATCGCCTTCGGCCGCAGCGAGCCCGTCGCGCTCACCCCCTTCCCCGCCGACGGCCTCTCGCTCGCGGCGGTCAGCGGGTCGGCAATCCTGACGCTCTGGGCGCTTCTGGGTTTTGAGTCGGCGAGCGTCGCCGCCGACAAGGTCGCCAATCCGGCGGTCACCATCCCGCGCGCGACGATCGTCGGCACGCTCGCGACGGGCATCCTCTATCTGATCGTCTGCTCGGCGATCGCGCTGATGCTGCCCGCGGCGGAGGTTGCAAAGTCGGAAGCGCCCTTTTCGCTGTTCGTCGAAACATGGTGGGGCCGCGAGCCCGCGCTGTTCATCGGCGCCTTCGCCGCCGTCAGCGCGCTCGGCACGCTGAACGGCTGGACGCTGATCCAGGCCGAGCTGCCCGCGACGCTCGCGCGGCAGGGGCTGCTCCCCGCCTGGTTCGGCCGCGAGAATCGCCACGGCACGCCGGCTGCCGCGCTGCTGCTGTCGAGCGCGATCGCCACAGCCTGCGTTCTCCTCAACAGCAGCAAATCGACGTCGGAGATGTTCACCTTCATGGCGGTGCTCTCGACGTCGGTGACGCTGTGGCTCTATCTCGCCTGCGCTGCGGCGGCATTGCGGCTGCGCGTCGCGATTCCGGTGGCGCTGATCGGCCTCGCCTACGCCGTGTGGACGCTGTGGGGCGCGGGCATCGGGGTCAGCGCGATGAGCCTCATCCTGATGGCGGCGGGCCTGCCGCTCTATGCGTGGACGATGCTGTCAGCGCCAGCGCGGCGCCAAGAGCCCCCGGTCGCGTAGGATCACCGCGGCCGCATTGTGCCCCGGCGCGCCGGTCACGCCGCCGCCGGGATGCGTCCCCGCGCCGCACATGTAGAGACCTTTCACCGGCCCGCGATAGCCCCCGTTGCCGAGCACCGGGCGCGCAGCCCAGAGCTGGTCGAGGCTCATATTGCCGTGCATGATGTCGCCGCCGACGAGCCCGAACTTGCGTTCGAGCCCCTTGGGCGACAGGCGCGTCTGGCCCACGATGCTGGCGCGGAAGCCGGGCGCGTGCGCCTCGACGGTGTCGATGATCGCGGCGGCGGCGGCGCCTTCCTCCTCGTCCCAGTCGCGGCCGTCGGGCAGTTCGGGCGCGAATTGCTGGCAGAAAAGGCTGGCGACATGGCTGCCCGGCGGGGCGAGGCTGTCGTCGACAGTCGAGGGGATGAGCATCTCGACGATCGGCTTCTTCGACCAGCCATATTGTTTCGCGTCGAGGAAGGCGCGGTCCATGTAGTCGAGCGTCGGCGCGAGGATGATGCCCGACCGGTGATGCTCGCCCGGTTCGGGGAGGCAGGTAAAGCGCGGCAGTTCGCTCAAGGCGACATTCATGCGGAAGGTGCCGCTGCCCGCCTTGAAGCCTTTGATCCGGCGCTGGAAGTCGGCAGGCAGATCGGCGGCGTCCATCAGCCGTTCGTAGAGCAGTTTCGGCCCGACATTGGCGATGACCCGTGCTGCCGCGATTTCCTCGCCGCCGGCGAGCTTGACGCCGGCCGCCTTGCCGCCGTCGACCAGCACCCTCGCGACCGGGCTTTCGAGGCTGATCTCGACGCCCATGTCGCGGCAGACCTTCGCCATGATCTCGGTGATCCGGCCCATGCCGCCGACGCAGTGGCCCCACGCGCCCTTCTTGCCGTTCACTTCGCCGAAGACGTGGTGGAGGAGGACATAGGCGCTGCCCGGCGTGTCGGGACTGGCGTAATTGCCGACCACCGCGTCGAAGCCGAAGGCCGCCTTGACCGCCTCGCTCTCGAACCAGCTGTCCAGCATCGTGCGCGCCGACTTGGTGAAGAGGTCGAGCACGTCGCGCTGCTGTTCGAGGCTGAGGGTCGCGAAGCGCCGCCCCTGCCGCGCGCCGTCGATCAGCGTGCGCAAGCCCTCGCCGACATTGGGCGGGACGCGCAGCGCGAGGTCGCGGAGCAGCTCGGCGACATTTTCGAGCGCGTCATAATAGGCGGGCAGCACCTCGGCGTCGTGGTTCGAGAACTTGCGGAACTCGGCCTGGGTGCGGTCGAGGCCGCCGCCGAGCTTGAGGTAACCGCCATCCTCCTGCGGCAGGAAATTGCTGATCGGCCGTTCGATCACGCGATAGCCGTGATCGGCGAGCTTCATGTCGGCGATCACCTTCGGCTGGAGCAGGCTGACGGTGTAGCTCGCGACCGAATTGCGGAACCCCGGCGCAAACTCCTCGGTCACCGCGGCGCCGCCGACGACGTCGCGCGCCTCGACGATCCGCACCTTGAGCCCCGCCCTGGCGAGATAGAAGGCACAGACGAGGCCGTTGTGGCCGGCGCCGATGATCAGCGCGTCATAGGTCTTGGTCATGCTTTGCTCCATCCCGCACGCGGGGCTTGTTCGAGGCGGGATTCGGGGATCAGATCGCGCATGCGCGAACAGAAATGCTTGAGACAGACTTCCTTGTCGCTGAGCGGGCCCATCGAAAAGCTCTGCGACGCCATGCCCTGCTGGACGCGGGTGATGAGCGCGGTGTCCTCGGCATTGACCTGGCGGTTGATGCGCCAGTTGAGGTAACGCGCGACGCGCATCTCGCGTCGCTCATCCGGTAGGACGTAGCTGATCTCGCGGATCAGGCAGGTCGTCGGGCCGGTCGGCAGCCACTGCATGAAATCGACCTGGTCGGGATAGATGTCGAAGGCGACATTGGGCCAGAGCTTGAAATAGAGCCAGTGGCGCTGGTTCGCCGCGGGCAGGTGCGGGACCGGCGGCAGCAGCCGCTGGTACATGCGTTCGGACCAATTGGCCGACGGCCGGTCGATCAAATCGCCCCACATGCGGTCGACATTGTCCTGGGCCTCGACGCCATAGCTCTTGCCGAACAGACGCGTGAGGCCGGGGTGTGCCACGGGGATGTGGAGGCCGTCGGAATAATTGTCGCCGACATTCTTCCAGTTGACGTCGCGCGGACGCAGCGTGACGCGGCCCAATGCGCCCAGCTCCTCGAAGCGATAGGGTTCGACCATCGCTTCATAGGGCGCCATCATCGATGCGACCGACGGGCCACCGTGGTCCTCGAGCCGGACGAACCAGAAGCCGCGCCATCGTTCGAGGCCGACGGGCACCAGTCCCGCCTTGCCCCTGTCGAGCGTCGGGTAACTCGCGCTGTCGGGGACGCCGGTGAGGCGGCCGTCGAGTTCGTAGGTCCAGGCGTGATAGGGGCAGACGAGCTTCTTCGCGCAGCCGGTGGCGCCATCGACCAGCCGCGAGCCGCGGTGACGGCAGACGTTGGCGAAGGCGCGCACCTCGCGGTCGTTGCCGCGCACGAGAATGACGCTTTCGCCGCAATATTCGATGCTGTGCCAGTCGCCGATGTTCGGGATGTCGCTGTCGTGGCAGACGACCTGCCAACTGGGGCGGAAGATGCGCTCCATCTCTGCAGCATGGAATTCGGGGTCGCTGTAGGTCCAGGCCGGGAGCGACCAGCCGTCGAGCGGGTCGATGTTATCGAAAGTGTCGCGCAGCGTTGCCATGAATCGCTCCTTGTTATACAAGCGTATAACAAGATGCAATCCGCCCGCCAAGCCTTTACGCGCGAAAGCGCCGATGCCCGCCGCGCCGGCCTGGTCGAGGCGACCGCGGCGTGCCTCGCCGAAAGCGGCCTTGCGGGAACGAATGTTCGCGCCATCTGCAAAAAAGCCGGGGTGTCACCCGGGCTGCTGCGCCACTATTTTGCGGGAATCGACGATCTGGTCGCCGCGACCTATCAGGCGACGAGCGACCGGATGGACGCGATTTTCGCCGCCGCGGTCGACGGCGCGGGCGGCGATCCGCGCGCGCGGCTCAACGCCTATCTGACCGCAAGCTTCCGCCCGCCAGTGACCGATCCCGAACTGCTCGGGGCCTGGACCGCATTCTGGGCTTTGGCCGGAAGCGACGCGCGCATGACGCAGATTCATGCCGAAAGCTATGCCGGTTATCGCGCGCGGCTGAGCGAGTTGCTCGCCGCGTGCGGCGCGCGCGATGCCGGCCGGCTGGCGATCATGCTGACCGCGATGGTCGACGGGTTGTGGCTCGAATTGTCGCTCGACGCGACCAGCTTCGGCGCCGACGCGGCAACCGCGATGATCGAGCAGGCGGTGGCGGCGCTGCTGGGCTAGGCCCCGGTCGCGTAGCGCTGCAACGTCGCGCCGATCTCGCGCACGATGGTATCGCGGTCGAGCATCACCACCGGCGGGAGGCGCAGGACGTAGCGCGCCAGCGCGAGCCCGAGCATCTGCGTTGCGACGAGTCCCGCGCGCTGCGGCGCGCTGTCGGGCGGGCCGAGCACGAGCATTGCGGGCAGGACCTGCGCGGCGAAGAGCTGCTGCATCCGCGCCGCCGCATAATCGTTGGACGCCGCCGAGCGCAGGAGGATCGGGAAACCGCCGCCGCTCTCGCTTTCCCAGACCGACAGGAAATGCGCGACGAGCGTCTCGCCGATCCGGTCGCGGTCGAGCGCGGCGAGATCGGGCAGGTCCAAGTCGAATTCGGCGACCTCGGCGAACAGCCGGTCCTTGCTGCCGAAATAGCGCATCACCATCGTGGGATCGATGCCGGCGGCCGCGGCGATTTCGCGTATCGTCGCGCGCTCATACCCCTGCGACGCAAAAATCCGCTGTGCGGCGGCTGCGATCGCGGCGCGCGTGCGATCCGACTTCTTCATTTTCAACGGCTTGTCGTTCATGCGGGTAATTTGCCAACGCTTGTTGACAAAATCAAGCGCGAATGAGAAAAGTCAACACATGTTGGCAAATGGAGATTCGCCATGAAGACACAAACGGACGTTCTGATCGTCGGCGCCGGGCCGACCGGGCTGGCGCTGGCGGTGGCGCTGCAACAGGCCGGGATCGACCATCTGATCATCGACCGGCTGGCGGCGGGGCTGAACCTGTCGCGCGCCGGGGTGGTGCATGCGCATACGCTGGAGATGCTCGAAGCGCTGGGCGTGGTCCCCGCGATGCTCGCCGAAGGAATCGCGATGGCGCGCTTCGGCGTGCGCGACCGCCGGCATCGGCTGCTGGCGGTCGACTTTTCACATCTCCCCTCACGCTATCCCTTCGCGCTGATGATCCCGCAATATGCCACCGAGCATATCCTGGCCGAGCGGCTCGAAGCGCTGGGCGGGACGGTGCACCGCAAGGTCGAAGCGCTCGACATCAAGCAGGACCGGCACGGCGTCACGGTGCGCGTCGCCGGCCCCGCGGGCGAACGGGATATCCGCGCGCGCTATGTCGTCGGCGGCGACGGCATGCGCAGCGAGGTGCGCGCCGCGTCGGCGATCGCCTTCGAGGGCGGGCGGTATGAAGAGAGCTTCGTGCTGGCCGACGTCAGCCTGGCCGCGCCGCCGCAGGACAGCGAGGTCGCGCTGTATTTTGCGCCCGCGGGCATGGTTGTTTTCGCGCCGCTGCCCGAAGGGCGCTATCGCGTCGTCGCGACGCACGCGACGGGCGGCGAAAATCCCGACCGCGCGGCGATCCAGCATTTGCTGGACACGCGCGGGCCCGAGGGCGGGGCGCCGGTGGTGACCGAAGTGCATTGGAGCTCGACCTTCCGCGTCCATCACCGCGTGGCCGACCGCTATCGCGACGGCCGCCTGCTCGTCATGGGCGACGCCGCGCATGTCCACAGTCCGGCGGGCGGGCAGGGCATGAACACCGGACTGGTCGACGCGGTGGTGCTCGCCGACCGGCTGGCGCGCGTGGTCGGGCACGGCGAGAGCGAGACGCTTCTCGACGATTATGGCGCGATGCGGCGGCCGGCGGCGGTGGCCGTGCTGGCGCTCGCGGGGCGACTGACGAAGCTGGCGCTGGTGCGCGGGCGGGCGCCCCGGACGCTGCGCAATTTGCTGCTGAGGACGCTCGGCCGGATGCCGTGGTTCCGGCGCAAGCTGGCGATGCAGCTGTCGGGACTGGCGCGGCGGGAGTTTGCAGAGGTGTCCGGGCTGCCCGCCATGCGGAAGAAGGAGGGAGCGGGCTGGAGGTTGGCGGCTTGAAGAGGGAACGGCGGCATTTGGGGTGGGGGGCGGACGATCCCAAATCCTCTCCGCAAGCGGGGAGGATCTGAATGACCCCTCTCGCCCGACAGCCACCCTTCACCCTTATTTGGACAAATCCCGCAGCAAACTGTCCCAATGCGCCAGCGCCGGCGCGATCGCATCCACGGGCACGCGTTCGTTGAGGCCATGGGCATAGCTGTCGCTGGCTTTCGAGAAGAGCCCCGCGACGCCATAGCTCGGCACGCCCTGCGCACGGAAATGATAGCTGTCGGTCGCGCCCGCGCTCATCGACGGGATGATCGGCAGGCCCGGCGCGCGCGCATGCACAGCCTTCTTCACCGCCGCCATGACGTCGGGGCGGAGCGGCGAGGCGTCGCTCGCGCTGGCGTCGGGATCGGGGTTCACCTTGACCGCAGGGTCGGCGATGACCTTTTCGAGCTCGGCGCGCACCGTTTCGACCGGCACGCCGGGGAAGATGCGGCAATTGACGTTCGCGGTCGCGCGTTGGGGCAGCGCATTTTCGGCGTGGCCGCCCTTCACCAGCGTCGGCACGCAGGTGGTGCCGATCTGGCCGATATATTCGGGGTCGGCGCGGATCGCGGCGATCGCCTTGGCGTCGGCGGGGTTGGCGGCAAAGGCCTTCAGCGCAGCACCGATGGCGCCGCCGACCTGGTCGGCGACGATCGGCATGCCGATCCTGGTCAGCTCGTTCTGCTGCGGCGTGAATCGATAGGCGCCGACCCTGGCGAGCGCGTGCGACAGCTGGACGATCGCGTTGGTGTCCGACGGGCGCGAGCTGTGCCCGCCCGGATTGGTGACCTCGAGCGTGAAGTCGGCGTAGGTCTTTTCGCCCGCCTGCAACCCGTAATATTGCGGCTTGCCGTCTTCGGCGATCAGCCCGCCGCCGCCGTCGCCGTTGAGCGCGAATTCGGCATTCTTGTATTTGGCGGCGAGCGCGCGGGTGGTCGTCATCGAGGTTTCCTCGTCGCCCGAGAGCAGGAGGATGATCGACCGCTTGGGTTTGAAACCCTCCTTCTTGAGCTGCGCCATCGCGGCGACCATCATCGAGACGTCGAACTTGTTGTCCTCCGACCCGCGGCCGAAGATATAGCCATTCTCCTCGACCGGCACGAAGGGGTCGCGCGTCCAGTCCTTCGCCTCGGCCTCGACCACGTCCATATGGCCGAGCAGCACGATCGGCTTCGCCTGCGTCGTGCCGCGGAGCGTCGCGGCGAAGGTCGCGGTCTCGCCGATCGGCGTGATCTCGATGTCCGCATCGGCATAGCCGGCGGCCTTGAGCACCCCGGCGTAATAGGCCGCCAGTTCGGGCACCTTGCCGCGGCCCGCGACCGTGGGAATCGCGATACTGTCCTTGAGGATTTTCTTCGCCGCTTGCGGGTCGGCGGGCTTGGCGTGGACGGGCGCGGCGGCGAGCAGGGCGGCGGCGAGGGCGAGCGGGGCGACAAGGCTTTGCATGAGAGCGGGTTATGTCGGGTGCGGCGGATTGCGCAAGGGGTGTCGCGTTAGCCGAAGAGGCGCGATGAATGTTTCGCGCAAAGACGCAAAGACAGGAAGATGTTCGGCTATGGTGCGGAGGTTGTGCCCTAAACCACGCGCAGCGCTTTTTTCCGCCTGCGGCGGCAATCCGGGCCGGAAAGATGGCGCGACCTCTTCGTGTCTTTGCTTCTTTGCGCGAAAACTCTTTTTACGCCGCTTGCCACCCTTTCGGGGCGGGCGTCTTGGGCTTGTAGCGGCAGAGGTCGTCGACCGGGCAGCGCCAGCATTCGGGGGTGCGCGCCTTGCAGATGTAGCGGCCGTGAAGGATCAGCCAGTGGTGCGCGCCGACGCGGAACGGGCCGGGGGTTTCCTTGTCGAGCTTCTTTTCGACCGCCAGGGGCGTCTTGCCCGGCGCGAGGCCGGTGCGGTTGCCGACGCGAAAGATATGCGTGTCGACCGCGAAGGTTTCCGCCCCGAAAGCGCAGTTCATCACGACATTGGCGGTCTTGCGTCCGACGCCGGGCAGCTCGACGAGCGTATCGCGGTCGGCGGGCACCGCGCCGCCATGGTCGCGGACGAGGATTTCGGAGAGGGCGATGACATTCTTCGCCTTGGCGTTGAACAGCCCGATCGTCTTGATGTGCCGCTTGAGCCCCTCCTCGCCGAGGTCGAGCATTTGCTGCGGGGTCTTCACCTCCTGAAACAGGAGCCGCGTCGCCTTGTTCACCCCGACGTCGGTCGCCTGCGCCGAGAGCACGACGGCCACGAGCAACTGGTAGGTGTTGCCGAATTGCAGCTCCGTCTCGGGGCTGGGGTTCAGTTCGGCCAGCCGGCGGTAGAATTCGAAAATATCAGCCTTTTTCATCGGCGCAGCCAGCGGCCGCGCGGGGGAAAGGCGGGCTTGCCCCCGGCGAGCGCGGGACGCAGGTCCGCCGCCGGATGCGGCGTCATGCGAGCCCCAGCACCTGCGGCATGGCGTAGCGGCCCGGCTTCTGGTGTACGAGCCACAGCGCGGCCTTCACCGCGCCGCGCGCGAAGATCATGCGATTTTCCGCGCGGTGCGACAGGGTGATCATTTCCTCATTGCCCGCGAAGATCACGTCGTGATCGCCCGCGACGGTGCCGCCGCGCAGGCTCGCGAAACCGATCTTGCCGTGGCCGCGCGCGCCGGTGACGCCGTCGCGGCCGCGTTCGGAGCAGGTGGCGAGGCTGATCCCGCGGCCGTCGGCGGCCGCCTGCCCGAGCAGTAGCGCGGTGCCGCTGGGGGCGTCGACCTTCATCCGGTGATGCATCTCGACCACCTCGATATCCCAGTCGGCGTCGAGGCGGCTCGCGGCTTCCTTCACCAGATGCGCGAGCAGGGTGACGCCGAGCGAGGTGTTGCCGGTCTGAAGCACCGCGATGTCCCTCGCGGCATCGTCGACCAGCCAGTGGTGGCGCTCCTCGAGCCCGGTGGTGCCGACGACGATCGGGGTCCTTGCGGCGATGCAGGCGTCGAGCGTCGCCTCGAGCGCCGCGGGCGAGGAAAAATCGACGAGCACATCGGCGTCCTGCGCCAGCCTGGCGATGTCGCCGCCCTTGTCGATGCCGCAATGGCGCGCGCCCGCCTCGGCCGCCGCGGCGGCGAGCACGACGCCCATCCGGCCCTGGCTGCCGACGATGCCGATGCTGGTCATGATCTGTCCCCTGAAATACCGCCTCCCTTTAACCGTTCGTGTCGCGCGAAGTCGAGACAGGATGGCGCCATCGTTCGCGTGTCTCGACTTCGCGCGACACGAACGGATATGGGGGAGCATGACCAAGATCGAAAATATCGTGATCCTGACCGGCGCCGGGGTGTCGGCCGAGAGCGGGATCGACACGTTTCGCGACGGCGGCGGCCTGTGGGAACAGCACCGCGTCGAGGATGTCGCGACCCCCGAGGCGTATATCCGCGATCCCGACCTGGTGCATCGCTTCTACGATGCGCGGCGGTCGGCGATCCAGACCAGGCGGCCCAACGCGGCGCATGACGCGCTGGCGCGGCTCGACGCGGCGTGGGCGGGCGACTTGCTTATCGTGACGCAGAATGTCGACGATCTGCACGAGCGCGCGGGGGCGAAGCGGCTGATCCATATGCATGGCGAGCATCTGAAGGCGTGGTGCACCGGGTGCGATGCGCGCAGCGACTGGACGGGGACCTTGCTCGACCGGCCGGCTTGCCCGGTCTGCGGCGTCGCCGGCCATCTGCGGCCCGATGTCGTGTGGTTCGGCGAGATGCCGTATGAGATGGACGCGATCTACCGCGCGCTCAATCGCGCCGACCTGTTCGTGTCGATCGGCACCTCGGGCGCGGTCTATCCTGCCGCGGGCTTCGTACGCGAAGCGCGCGCGAGCGGGGCGCACACGCTGGAGCTCAACATGGAGCCGAGCCAGGGGTCGCACTGGTTCGACGAAGCGCGGCACGGACCGGCGAGTCTGCTGGTGCCGGCGTGGGTGGAGGAAATGCTGGCGGGCTAGCGCCGCGCCGCGAAGAAGTCCCGGAGCAGCCCCGCAGCCTCGCCTGCCCCGATGCCGTCGTAGACCTCGGGCCGATGGTGCACCGTCGGCTGCGCGAAGGTTCGCGGGCCATGGACGACAGCGCCGCCCTTGGGATCGTCGGCGCCGTAATAGAGGCGCGCGATGCGCGCGTGGGCGATCGCGCCGGCGCACATCGCGCAGGGCTCGAGCGTGACATAGAGGTCGCAGCCGTCGAGGCGCTCGTTGCCGAGCTTCGCAGCAGCCAAACGAATCGCGACGATTTCGGCATGCGCGGTCGGGTCGTGCGATTCGCGCGGGCGGTTGTGGCCTTCGGCGATCACCAGCCCATCCTTGACCACCACCGCCCCGACGGGCACTTCGCCCCATTCGGCGGCGATCCGCGCGAGATCGAGCGCGCGGCGCATCGGTTCGGGAAGCGGGAATTTAGCGGTCATTGTCGGTTCCTGCTGCGCAGGAACGCCCGGCACCGGCCCGCTCCCCGCCCGGCCTCCCATAGTTTGCTATCGTCGGGGACGCCAGGCGGGGGAGCGGGCCGGTGCCGGATCCACGCAGTGGAATCAGCCCTAGTCACTTGACGAATCTCCGGCAAGCCGATAAGCGCGCGCCTTTCCCGGCCCACCCGGTCCTTTAAGTGCCTTCCGGCACGACCGGCGCGCCGCCCATTGATTCGAGGAAGAAGACCATGTCGCGCATCTGCGAACTCACCGGCAAGGGCCGCCAGATTGGCCACAATGTGAGCCACGCCAACAACAAGACCAAGCGCACCTTCCTGCCCAATTTGCAGAATGTGACGCTGCTCTCGGATGCGCTGGGCAAGGGCGTGAAGCTGCGCGTGTCGACCCACGGCCTGCGTTCGGTCGAGCACAACGGCGGCCTCGACAACTGGCTGCTGAAGGCCGGCGACGACCAGCTGTCGGCGAACGCCCGCAAGCTGAAGAAGGAAGTGGCGAAGAAGCTGGCCGAAAAGGCCGCCTGAGCCCCGCCACGCTTTCGAATCGCGACAAGGCCGCCGGTTTACCGCGCGGCCTTTTTGCTGTCCGGCAGGTCGACGAGCTCGAACTGCAGCAACAGGCTGCGCTGCCAGCTGTTGAAATTATCGTCCGAAACGAGCCAGAGATAGGTGCGCCCGTCCTCGACCGACACCGCCGCGCCCTCGTAATTTTCGCGGAGCACCTCGGGGACCGCGCCGAGCGTCACCGAACGCACCACCCGGTCCTTCCCGATGGCCGCGGGATCGACGATGGCGAGCACCGTCGTGAACAGCGGCGACACACCGAGCGAACGGTGGACGAGGAGGACACGGCCGTCGGGCAGCGGCGCGGCTTCGCTGACCGCGCCCTTGCCTTCGGCATCGTAGAAGAAGCGCAGGCCCTGCTCTCCGGGCCGGGCGGGATCGCCGGCAAAGAGCAGCGCTTCGGTGCCGCGATCGTCCTCGTCGGCGCCTTCGGAAAAGACAAGCATGCGTCCGTCGGGCAGGCGTGCCATCGCCTCGGCCGCACGGTTCGCCGGCCATGCGGCGAACTGCGCCACGCGGTTGCGCGATTCGATGCGCGTCAGCGCGGGGGCCAGCCGCCAGATCTGGTCGATCCCCTCGAACGCGACCCAGATTTTGCCCGTCGCGGGATCGACCGCGGCCGCCTCGCTATCGGTGAAGGCCTTGCTGCCCGGGTTGCGCCGCGGCAGCGGCAGCGTGGCAATCGTCACCGCCTCCACTCCGGCGTCCCCGAGCGTCAGCCGCACGGCGCGGCCATTGTCGCCGAACAGCAGGAAGCGGCCGGGTCCGGGCCGCGCGAGCGCCGAGAAGCCGCCGAAGAAGCTGTTGGGGCTTGTCAGCCGCCAGCCGCGCACGAAACGCAGGCTGCCGCTCGTCCCCGCGGGATGCACCAGCGGGCGCGCGCTCGCACTCTGGCTGCAATCGACCACGGGGTAGCGGTGCTGCGTCCCGGGCACCGGCCCGAGCGTCAGGAAGATGAGGGCGGCGGGGAGCAGGCGGCGCATCGCCGCGGACCTAGAGCGAAGCATCGGCAAAGGAAAGCGCGCGAAAGCGTGGACGAAGCTGAACCTGGGGCAACCAAGGCTGAACGCCAGCCAACAGCCGCGTTCAGGGTGGGCTCAACGCGAATCACCTAGAAGCTCTTCATCGACAACGCCCCGACGGGCTGAACGACGATGAAGGAGACAAACAATGAAAAAGATGGTGACTCTCTCGATCGCCGCCCTGATGTCCACCGCGACGCTGGGCTTGGCGACCCCCGCCGCGGCGCAGAACGGCTATTACGACCGCGACGGCTATTCGAGCTATTACAGCGGCTACGACCGCGACGACCGTCGCTATGACCGTCGTTACGATCGCCGCTATGACCGCCGTTACGACCAGCGCCGCTACAATCAGCAGCGGTACAACCAGCGCTATCGTGGCCAGCGTTGCGACAACGGCACCGGCGGCACGATCATCGGCGCGATCGCCGGCGGCCTCGCCGGCCACGAAATCGCCGGTCGCGGCGACCGCACGGTCGGCACGATCATCGGCGGCGCCGTCGGCGCCATCGCCGGTCGCGCGATCGACAAGGGGAATGACGGCTGCCGCTAAGGGCTGACCCGACCCCCAATAAATTTCGCTTCCTTTGCAACCCCGCCCGGCATCGCACCGGGCGGGGTTTTGTTTTGGGGCGGGCGATATCTGAAAGCGGGCGGTTGCGGACCTTCTTAATCCTCCCGGTCGCGAAGCCGTGGGGAGGGGGACCACCCGCAGGGTGATCGGGGGCTGATGCCATAAGCCTTGGTCAAGGCCGCCGCCCCTCCACCATGCGCATGGTCTCCCTCCCCGTCGCTTCGCGACAGGGAGGATTCTCATGGCCGCCCCCCACCCCAAAAC